>JAZKDP010000021.1:0-69706 GCA_040387515.1 Pseudomonadota bacterium | reverse complement strand
AATGCATCTTCTTCTGGTGGAAGATGGTACAAATCTTTAGTTGCTGGCTCGCCTGGGTGAATTTTGTTTTGTACGCCATCAAGGCCAGCCATCAGCAATGCAGAAAATGCTAAGTATGGGTTAGCAATAGGATCTGGGAAGCGCGCTTCAACACGGCGGGCTTTATCAGAATGTACAAATGGAATACGAATAGCAGCAGAACGGTTTTTAGCAGAATAAGCTAATTTTACCGGCGCTTCATAATGAGGAACCAAGCGTTTATATGAGTTAGTGCCAGGGTTAGTAATGGCGTTTAATGCACGCGCATGTTTAATAATACCGCCGATATAATATAAAGCAAATTCACTTAGACCAGCATAACCGTCGCCAGCAAATAGGTTTTTGCCATCTTTCCATACAGATTGGTGTACGTGCATACCAGAGCCGTTATCGCCAAACATTGGTTTAGGCATAAAAGTAGCTGTTTTGCCATACGCATGTGCAGTGTTCAACACTACGTATTTTAAAATTTGAGTCCAGTCAGCACGTTGCGTTAATGTGCTGAATTGTGTACCGATTTCACATTGGCCAGCAGTTGCTACTTCGTGGTGATGCACTTCAACAGGCACGCCCATCGCTTCTAGTGTTAAGCACATTGCAGAGCGTACATCGTGTAATGAGTCGACTGGCGGCACTGGGAAATAACCACCTTTAACGCCAGGGCGGTGACCAGTATTGCCACCTTCAAATTTTTCACCAGATGACCATGCAGCCTCTTCAGAATTGATTTTAACTGAGCTGCCGCTCATATCAACTGACCAGTTGATTGAATCGAAAATAAAGAATTCTGGCTCTGGACCAAAGTAAGCCGTATCACCTAAACCGCTTGATTTTAAATACGCTTCAGCGCGTTTTGCTAAAGAGCGTGGATCACGGTCGTAACCTTTGCCGTCTGTTGGATCAATAACGTCACAGGTTAAAATCAATGTAGGTTCGTCCATAAATGGATCGATATTTGCCGTTGATGCATCAGGCATTAGTTGCATGTCAGAAGCTTGAATGCCTTTCCAACCAGCAATTGAAGAGCCGTCAAATGCATGACCTTCGGTAAATTTTTCTTCGTTAAAGGCAGAAACAGGCACAGTAACGTGTTGTTCTTTACCGCGAGTGTCGGTAAAACGAAAATCGACAAATTTGATGTCGTTTTCTTTTACCATTTTCATTACATTTGCAACCGACATTGCTCTCTCCTAAATTGAAATAACAGATTTAAATAATGCGTAACGCGTGGCGATTAATTGCACAAATTGTATGATGCAAAATACGTCAATATTTTGCATAACTTTAAACGAGGTATTCTAGCAGGAACTGTGCCAGCAAAAAATAGCTTTGTATCATTCACTTAGCAAATATTGTTAAAATAGCACGCACAAAAAAGGCGCATTTAAACTAAAATTGCACTGTTTTGGTGCGAAAGAGTTTGGCGCCTAGGTAGTCAGTTTTTCGCGTTATAATTTATTTTAAATTAACGGATGCTGGAGCAAGCTATGCAAAATATTGACGATGTTTTAAGGGTAGCCAAAAATCGTGCAGCAGAAAAAAAATTGCCATACTTAGGCGAGTTAACCCCAAAAGAAGCTTTTGTGCTACTGCAACAAGGGTCTGCCTTATTGGTGGATGTGCGCAGTCAAGCAGAGCTTGATTTGGTCGGCCGCGTGCCTGAAGCGACACATATTGAATGGGCTTTTTATCCCGGCATGATTGCAAATACAGAGTTTGGCCAGCAATTACAAACGCAAGTTAAGACTGATCAAAGCATTATATTTATGTGCCGTACAGGTGGCCGTAGCCACAATGCAGCCGTGTTGGCACAGCAATTGGGATATAGTCACGTGTTCAATATGGCGGAAGGCTTTGAAGGCGAGGCTAACACACAAAAACAACGCACATTGATTAATGGCTGGAAGCAAGCTGGTTTGCCTTGGAATAACTAGGCGATTTTTAATAAATACAAAAGATTAATTAAAGTATGACCGATAAATATGCCCAGCCTGAACTAAATATTGACCGCTATGCGGTCGTGGGCAACCCAATTACACACAGCAAATCACCGCTGATTCATGCTGCATTTGCAAAACAAACCAACCAAGAGATGAGCTATGAACGTATTCTTGCGCCTTTGGACGATTTTGCAACAACAATTAAAAAGTTGATTGCGCAAGGATATAAAGGCGCGAATGTGACAGTGCCATTTAAGTTTGAGGCATTTAATCTTTGCGACATGCTCACTGATCGTGCTCAAGCCGCTGGTGCAGTGAATACCTTAACGTTTAAAGATGACCAAATTAGTGGCGATAATACAGACGGTGCAGGTTTGGTCCGTGATATCACTCATAACTTAAAACATATTCTGCATAACAAGCACACACTGCTATTGGGAGCCGGCGGCGGCGCACAGGGGGTATTACAGCCTTTATTGGCTTGCGAGCTAGACGGCTTAGTGATTGCGAATCGTACCATTGAGAAAGCGGAGCGTATGATTAGCAGGCAGGCTGGAGCGCTGAATCAAATAAGTGCAAGCACATACGCAGGCTTAAACAATCCATTCGATATTATTATCAATGCTACATCTGCAGGATTAACCGATACAGCATTGCCCATCTCCAATATTATTTTTGCTAAAAATTGTTTGGCTTACGACATGATGTATGGTCGAGAAACACCATTCATGACACAAGCGCGCACGAATGGCGCGCAAGTTGCAGATGGTTTGGGCATGTTGGTCGAACAAGCCGCTGAAGCATTTTACATTTGGCGTGGGGTCAGGCCTGATACTAAGCCCGTTATTGAGATGATGAGAGCACTTTAATTGCTAAGATGGCTATTTAATAATAAAAAAAATGCCAGTCCATTGGGTTTTGGCGGCTATTTTAAACGGATATTATTTTTATTTTTTGCGTGGCTGGTCTTATACCAGTTATGGATTTTTTTACATATTTGCTGGTGGATTAAGTTTAATCCAAGCTCAACCGCATTTATGCAAGACAGGCTGGAGATTATTCAAGAAACTAAACCAGATGCCGAGCTTAAATATAAATGGGTGGATTACACCAAAATCTCCAATCATCTTAAGCGCGCTGTGATCGCAAGTGAAGATGCTAAATTTAACAACCACGAAGGGTTTGATTGGGAAGGTATCGAAAAAGCCTACGAAAAGAACTTGAAAAAAGGCAAAATTGTCGGCGGCGGCTCTACTATTAGCCAGCAGCTTGCTAAGAACTTATTTTTATCCAGTGGCCGCACGCCATGGCGCAAAGCGGAAGAGGCTGTCATCACCCTAATGCTAGAAAAAATACTCACTAAACGCCGAATTCTAGAAATCTATTTAAACGTGATTGAATGGGGTAATGGTGTTTTCGGCGCAGAGGCAGCCGCAAAACACTATTTTAAAACCAGCGCAGGTGGTTTGGGTAAAACCCAATCTGCCAAATTAGCCGCGATGATACCTAATCCACGTTTCTACGATAATCACCGTAACACACGCTATTTAAATCGACGCACCGCCACCATACAGGCAAGAATGCGTTTTGCCGAAGTGCCTTAAAAAGTACCTTAAGAAAAAGTGTCTTAAAGCAGTACCTTAATTTTATCAATAGAGAGAACAGGCATGGATTGGCAAATCATTGTAGCGATATTATTGATTACCGTCGGTATTGCTGGCACGGTGTTGCCCATGCTACCTGGCATACCGTTGGTTTTTGCGGGCTTGTTGCTGGTCGCTTGGCATGGCGGATTCGACCAAGTGGGTATTTTTACGATGGTAATGATAGGCGCTATCGCTATCATGGCTTGGGCGGTAGATTTTTTTGCCTCAATCCTAACTGCCAAAAAAGCTGGTGCTAGTAAGTATGCGTTGTGGGGTGCCGCCATAGGTGCCTTGGTGGGCATAGTGGGTGGTATTGCGGGACTCATTATTGGCCCTGCCATAGGCGCAATTATTGGCGAACTGATTACACATAAAGATGCAACCAAAGCCACAACTGTTGGCATTGCCGCTGGATTGGGCTTTGTGTTGGCACTGGCAATAAAAATTGTGCTAGTGTTAACAATGCTCGCTGTGTTTGCTTACGCTTACTATAAATAATTGTTTTTCAATTAATTAAGCAGTCTGGTATCCATACTTTACTCAAGCATCGTTTTTAAATATTTTCCGGTGTAGCTTTGTCTATTGTCAGCTAAAGCTTCCGGTGTGCCCACTCCTACAACTACGCCGCCGCCATCGCCGCCTTCAGGCCCCATGTCTATTAGCCAGTCGGCAGTTTTAATTACATCTAAGTTATGCTCAATAATCACAATTGTGTTGCCAGCATCGCGTAGGCGGTGAATCACATCTAACAGCAATTGAATATCCGCGAAATGCAGGCCAGTGGTAGGTTCGTCTAAAATATACAAAGTGCGGCCTGTGTCGCGTTTGCTCAACTCAAGTGAGAGTTTGACGCGTTGCGCTTCACCACCGCTTAACGTAGTTGCAGATTGGCCGAGTGTAATGTAGCCCAAACCCACATCTAGCAAGGTTTTGAGCTTGCGCGAAATAACCGGTTGCGCCTGGAAAAAATCGTGCGCTTGTTCCACTGTCATTTCTAGCACTTCACGGATGTTTTTGCCTTTAAAGTTAATCTCTAGTGTTTCGCGGTTATAGCGCTGGCCTTTACACACATCGCATGGCACATAAACATCAGGTAAAAAGTGCATTTCGACGCGAATTACACCATCACCTTGGCAAGCTTCGCAGCGGCCACCTTTAACGTTAAATGAATACCTGCCTGGCCCGTAGCCACGTGCGCGACTTTCTGGCACGCCTGCAAATAAATCGCGAATAGGCGTAAATAAACCTGTGTAAGTGGCAGGGTTTGAACGCGGCGTGCGGCCAATCGGGCTTTGGTCTACATCGACCACTTTATCAAAAAAAGCTAAGCCGTCTATTTCACCAAATGCCGCGGGTTCTGCATTGCTGCCGTATAAATGCTGCGCAACCACACGATATAAGGTGTCATTAATAAGTGTAGATTTGCCAGAACCTGATACGCCTGTTACGCAAGTGAGCAAGCCAACAGGTATCTCTACCGATACATCACGTAAATTATTGCCTGTGGCGTTTGAAAGTTTTAACCAGCGTGCAGGGTCTGGTTTTGTACGGGCTCTTTTATATTCAATTTGTTTTTTGCCGCTTAAATACTGACCAGTTAACGATTTTGGGTTGGCTAAAATTTCGGCTGGCGTTCCTTCCGCGACAATCTGGCCGCCATGCTCGCCTGCGCCTGGGCCAATATCTACGACATAATCGGCTGCTAAAATCGCATCATGGTCATGCTCAACCACAATCACACTGTTACCAATATCACGCAGGCGTTTTAGGGTTTCCAGTAATCTATCGTTATCACGTTGATGCAAACCGATACTCGGCTCATCTAATACATACATCACACCAGTCAAGCCGCTACCAATTTGGCTAGCTAAACGAATGCGCTGTGCTTCGCCGCCAGAGAGCGTTTCAGCAGAGCGTGAAAGCGACAAATATTCCAAACCAACATTGGTTAAAAATTTAAGGCGATTTTCAATTTCTTTGACGATTTTATCGGCAATTGCCAATTTTGCGCCTTCTAATTGTAAGGATTCAAAAAACTTAAGCGCTACCTTTAGTGGCACTTCACAGACTTGATGAATGTTTTGCCCACCTACTTTGACATGCCGTGCTTCACGACGTAAGCGTGTGCCGCTACATTCAGGGCAAGCTTGATTGTTTAAATATTTAGATAGCTCTTCACGTACCGCCGTAGAGTCGCTTTCACGATAGCGGCGTTGCAGGTTGTTTAGAATGCCTTCAAAAGTATGGGTTTTGCCAAAAAAAGTGCCACGCTCATTTAAATATTTGAACGCGATTACTTCGCGGCCAGAACCATTTAACAATACATCTTGAATCGTTTCAGACAGTTCCTCAAACGCCGTTTCTAAATCGAAGTTATAGTGCGCAGCCAAACTTTGCAACATTTGAAAGTAAAATTGATTGCGTTTATCCCAGCCTTTAATTGCGCCACTTGCGAGTGAAAGCGTAGGAAATGCCACCACACGTTTAGGATCAAAAAAGCTGATATTGCCTAAACCATCACACTTGGGGCACGCGCCCATTGGATTGTTAAATGAGAATAAGCGCGGCTCTAATTCAGCTAGTGAGTAATCACACACAGGACATGAAAACTTAGCTGAAAATAGATGTTCTTTATCAGTATCCATTTCAACCGCAATCGCTTTGCCTTCAGCTAAGCGCAAAGCGGTTTCGAATGATTCAGCGATACGTTGTTTTAAATCGGCCTTAACTTTAATGCGGTCAATTACCACATCTACCGAATGTTTAACCGTTTTAGTTAACTTCGGCAAATCATCCATTTCATAAATCTTGCCATCTACGCGCACACGCACAAATCCCTGCGCTTTCAATTGCTCGAATAAATCGACTTGCTCGCCTTTGCGATTCGCAACCACAGGCGCCAGTATCATCAACTTGGTTTCTTCTGGAAGTTGCAAAACGCTATCGACCATTTGTGAAACCGTTTGTGCTTCTAATTTGATGTGATGATCAGGACATTCAGGGTCGCCAGCGCGTGCGTATAAAAGACGCAGATAATCGTGAATCTCAGTCACGGTGCCGACCGTTGAACGCGGATTATGCGAAGTAGATTTTTGCTCAATTGAAATCGCAGGCGATAAGCCTTCAATCAGATCGACATCGGGTTTATCCATACGCGCCAAAAACTGGCGGGCATATGCAGATAACGATTCTACATAGCGTCGCTGACCTTCTGCATACAATGTATCAAACGCCAAACTGGATTTACCTGAGCCAGAAAGCCCAGTAATAACCACCAATTTGTTGCGCGGAATATCCAGCGAAACGTTTTTAAGATTGTGGGTGCGCGCACCGCGTATTTTGATATATTCCATCTAGCTTTATCGAAAATTAAGGCAACCTGTTAATATACGCAATTATTGTGTTTTCAGCTAAATTATTCTGTATTAAAAATAGGGTTTCATGCAATTTTCCGACAAAATGACGCGAACTGAATTGCGTTCTACCATCAGCTTGGCCTCAATTTATGGTTTGCGCATGTTGGGTATGTTTTTAATTTTACCCATTTTTGCAGTGTACGCAGAAACATTAAAAGGCGGTAGCAATCATACGCTGATTGGGTTGGCGCTTGGCGCATATGGCTTAACGCAAGTTTTGCTGCAACTACCTTTTGGAATCGCTTCAGACAAATTTGGCCGTAAAAAATTAATTTATATCGGTTTGATTCTATTTATTATCGGTAGTGTGATCGCCGCATTGGCGACTGATATTTATATGGTAATTATTGGCCGCGCAATTCAAGGCGCGGGCGCAGTTTCTGCGGTCGTGACAGCGTTAGTCGCCGATTTGACCCGTGAAGAGCATCGCACTAAAGCCATGGCGATGATTGGCGGTACGATTGGCATCACGTTCGCATTATCACTGGTCGCTGGCCCATTGCTGAATCAATGGATCGGTGTATCTGGTATCTTCTGGATGACAGCAATCTTGTCTTTATTGGCTATTCTAGTGGTTAAGTATTATGTGCCTGATCCAGTCGCTAGCCACTTTCATTCAGACGCACAAACGGCACCAAGCAAAATGAAAGCAGTCTTAAAAGATAAACAATTATTGCGTTTAAATTTTGGTACTTTTTCTTTACATGCCGCGCAAATGGCGATGTTTATCGTAGTGCCATTTGCCTTAACTGAAACCAGCGGCATGAGTGTCAATTCACACTGGCAAATTTATTTGCCAGTATTGGTGGTTTCATTTGTACTGATGTTGCCAGCGATTATTATTGGTGAAAAACGCGCGAAATTGAAATTGGTGTTTATCGGCGCAGTGGCTTTAATGTTAGTGGCGCAATTGATGTTTGCGAATGCCATTCATCATTTTTGGGGCATCGTAGTTTCGTTGCTGATTTACTTTACCGCTTTTAATATTTTAGAAGCGTCATTGCCGTCATTAATCTCGAAAATGGCACCTGCCGCTTCCAAAGGCACGGCGATGGGTATTCACAGCACAGCACAGTCATTTGGCGTATTTTTGGGCGCTGTTGTGGGTGGTTATTTATCGCATCGCTTCGATTATTCTGCAGTATTTATTTTCTGTTCCATACTTATTGGCATTTGGTTACTGTTAACTTTTGGTATGATAACGCCACCCGCTGTGCGCACAAAAATGTATCACTTAAACGCATTTGATGAGTCGCAAGCATTGGGTTTAGCCAACAAAGTCGCGCAGATGGGTGGTGTATACGAAGCAGTCGCAATTGCCCAAGAGAATATGTTGATTGTGAAAGTGAACAATCAGCAAAGTGTTGAGCGCCAAACGTTAATAGAGCAGAATATTTTAAAATTGATAGGGAGCAGATAATGGCATCAGTCAACAAAGTGATCTTAGTGGGTAATTTAGGCCGTGACCCAGAAGTGCGCTATATGCCGAACGGCGAAGCGGTGGCAAATTTTAGTATCGCCACAACCGAAAACTGGAAAGATAAATCAGGCGTTAAACAAGAAAAAACCGAATGGCATAATATTGTGATGTATCGCAAGTTGGCCGAAATTGCAGGCGAATACCTTAAAAAAGGCCGCCCAGTTTATGTAGAAGGCCGTTTACAAACACGTAAATGGGAAAAAGATGGGGTGACACGTTACAGCACCGAAATTATTGCAGACAGCATGCAAATGCTAGGTGGCCGCGATGGCGGTGGCAACGCTAATTATGATGGCGGTATAGATCAAGGTGGTGGGCAAGATGAGTTTAATCAAGCACCTGCACGTCAATCAGCACCAGCAAGTCAGCCTGCTGCTAAACCTGCAGCATCGCAAACTGGTGGCGGTAATTTTGATGATTTTGAGGACGACATTCCATTTTAGGGACTACCTGAAATAATAGTGTAAATAAAACCCCTGTAGACTAATAATCTACAGGGGTTTTTCTTTGTTTACGTAATTTTTTAATCTTGTTAAGATGCGGTATTAAAGTATACCTTTAGGAAGTGTAAACAATGATTAAAAAATATAGGGTAAAAACTATTGTTACATCTTCAGGCGAGCGTCTTCCCATTTTGTTGGATCGTGATGGTTTGCCAATCCTTGAACCTACTATATTTTCATTATCTGAGGTGCGCGCGAGAAATAGGGCTTCAAACACAATCGACAGCTATCTGAGATCGATTATGGTATTTTTATTGTTTCTTGATTTAAGAAATATCAATTTAGAAGAGCGCTTGAAGGTTGGTAAGTTACTTACTTTGAGTGAGGTTGAAAATCTGGCTGGAATATGTAGATTACCTGTTGGAAAAATACATTGCATGGTTGATGAAGCCAAAGTATTACCAAAGCATAAACTCTCGTCTGTCGTTTCCTTTGAAAAATTTAGAAAATCCTCTTCCAATATTGAAGAAATTACCATTGACGCTATTTCAGTAGCTACTAAGTTAAGAAACATTCGTGATTATTTAAAATGGCTTTGTTCAGATCGTTTTTCAAAACATGAGATAACATCGACACTTCGAGTATCTTTAGAGTCATCAATTCTGCATACATCGAATGCTATTGAAGCTCGGTTGCCATCAAATAGGTACTCCGTAATCGAACCGCGAGAAGGATTGGAACCTGAAGTGGTAAACCAGATTTTAGAAGTGGTAGATCCACAATCACAAGAGAATCCTTGGTTTGATGGGCATTCAAAATATCGAAATGAGTTGATAATTTTATGGTTATTGAGCTGTGGTTTAAGGCGTGGTGAGCTCTTAAATATAAGAATAAGTGACCTCAATTTTAGGGCATCAACAGTAGTTGTAGTCCGCCGAGCTGATGATGTAAACGACCCGCGAGCAAACCAGCCTAAAGTTAAAACTAGAGGAAGGGAAATTCCACTTTCAGCAGGACTCTTAGATAAAACTAATTCTTACATAATGAATCATCGTTCAGCGATACGAGGTGCAAGGTTACATGATTTTCTTTTTGTTGCAGGAGACACGGGTAATCCTTTATCAATTCCTTCATTAAACAAAGTATTCGATGTATTAAAGAAAAAATTTCCAGAAGTTTCAAAGCAATTATTTCCTCACATAATGCGTCACACTTGGAATGATAACTTTTCTGAAGAAATGGATAGAAATAATGTTGATGAAGAGCAAGAAAAGAAAGCTCGATCTTATTTAATGGGCTGGTCAGAGACTTCAGGAACTGCTGCAACGTACACACGTCGTCGTATTAAAAAGAAAGCTCAGGCTGCATCGAAGCAACTTCAAGAAAATATGATTGGTTTAAGAGATGTTAAATGATGTGATGTCATTAGCAACGTTAAATAATGCTCAGCATAATTTTCCTGAAAGCTTTACGACACGAAGCGGCGTGAGAGTCAATCCGAAACTAGATAGATGGTCTTACCGAGACGATACTAAAAGTATCAATTTAGATTTTGCTGAGTTGGGAATATCTTCGGAATTACTTTTATCGGTTAAAAGAGTTTTGATGTGGTATGCAGAAAATAAGTCACCTGATCATCTTACTAATATGTTTGTTCGTTTAAAGCATTTTTTAAAAAGCAGACAAATAAATACTAGTAACTATGAAATGATTACAAGCAATCATCTAATAAATTACAGATCAAGTTTATCAAATAAAAACTCTTGGTATCTTGGGAGCTTGTCAGGATTGTTGAAAAAATGGCATGCACTAGACATTCCTGGTGTGTCTGATGATGCAATCGCTCTACTTAAGAATTTGCGCCTTGTGGGAAACCGAAAAGGTGAGGCAGTTTTGACAATGGATGTGTTGAATGGACCTTTTAGTGAAATTGAGTTTGTGGCGATACATGACTCGATTGATCAAGCGTATGCGGACGGCGTTATTAACTTAGTTGACTATATACTCGTCTGGTTGTTTATGGCGTTGGGACCTCGTCCAATTCAATATGCATCGCTTAAAGTATGCGATATCGAAATGAGTCAGACGAAGGATGGGACACCTATATATATCTTAAATCTACCTCGGGCAAAGCAGCGTGAGCGAATGTCTAGGACAACATTTAGTCAAAAAGTTTTAATTCCACAAATTGGTGAAAAGGTCGTGCAGCATGTGGCAGAAGTCCAGGCAAAGTTTTCTAACATTCTCCCTGATTTAACCACTGCGCCAATGTTTCCTGCTAAACGTTCAAATAAAGATGAGCCGAAAGGATTTGAATATCACCGAACTGCTCATACGTTGGGAAAGTATCTTCAAAATGTATTAAATAAGCTGAATATAGTGTCTGAACGTACAGGAAAGCCGTTACATATAACTGCCACTAGGTTCCGCCGTACTTTGGGAACTCGTGCGGCCATGGAAGGACATGGCGAACTAGTAATTGCTGAGCTTTTAGTTCATACCGACACCCAGAATGTTGGTGTTTATGTACAAGCGACTCCCGAAATTGTGGGGAGAATTGATAGGGCAATGGCCTTACACCTTGCTCCACTTGCACAGGCTTTCGCAGGCTTAATTATTAAAACTGAATCTGAGGCAAGGAGAAATGGTGATCCAACAAGTCGAATTTGCGACCCGCGTTTTGAACCAACTATGAAGCCAATTGGTAACTGTGGCCATCATGGATTCTGTGGGGAGTTGGCGCCAATTTCATGTTATACCTGCCGTAGCTTTCAGCCGTGGTTAGATGGTCCGCATGAGGCGGTTTTAAGTTACCTTATTTCAAAACGTGATCATTTAATGGTCGCAAGTGACTTACGTATTGCTTCAATAAATGACAGGACAATTCTCGCAGTAGCCGAAGTCATAAGGCGTTGCGAAGAAATTAAAGTGAAATGAGTGGGGATGTATATGCCTGATCTCGTATTATTTCAATCTAAAGCTGAGCTTGATGCGGCAGAAAATTTGCAAGGTTTTATTGATTCATGTCGTAATGAGTTGACGGTGTTTGGCGCAGATTTACTTTTTACTGAAAATATATGGGATATTTCTGACTTCATAAATCTTAAAGGTCATGGAAATAAGCGACATAGATTGGTATTTAGTAATTTTGAGACCGTTAATGATAATTCACCAACTCCTATGGTTGAGCCATTTCTATCCTTTGCCAAAGCCTACTTTCGATATATGCAAGGATTTAGACCAATAAATGGTATTGGTCCAAGGCTCGTTGCATTGCGAGCACTAGAAGTCTCTTTAAGGGAGTGTGGAGGCGATGCTAATCCAATTCGATCTGACATACTTATCTTTAACCGTGCTGCTCAGAAGATTGTAGAGAAATATTCTGCCGCTGCCGCCTATAGACAAGGTGGTCAATTAGAAATGCTTGCAAAGTTTTTATCTGATAACAAATTATTAAGCAAGCCTGTTCGCTGGAGAAATTTCATAAATCGTCCAGGTGATGCCGTTAGAGTTGGTAAAGAGTTTGATAAACGACGTAACGATAAAATGCCAACCCAGGCGGCTTTAGATACATTGCCAGAAATATTTAGGAGGGCTGTGGACCCAGTTGATGTCATAGTTAGTTCTGTGGCAGCGATGTTGTGCTCATCGCCTGATCGAATCAGTGAGCTTCTATCGTTACCTTTAGATTGTGAAGTGCGTCAGAAAAATGTAAAGACAGGCATTGAAGCTTATGGCCTAAGATGGTGGCCCGCTAAAGGTGCCAATCCGATGATTAAATGGATTGTTCCATCAATGGTGACTGTCGTGCAAGAAGCGATATCAAAAATTCGCAATGTAACTGATGAAGCACGCCGCATTGCTAAGTGGTATGAGGACAATCCTGGCAAGTTATTTTTGTTACCTAGTAATGAGTATTTGCGCTCGCTAGAATGGTTGTCTATGAAAGAAGTAACGTCTATATTGGGATTCACTGAGAGAACAAGCGCCATTATCTGGTGTAACAATAATAATATTCAGATTACTAAAAAACTAAATAAAAATTATGTGCGATTCTCAGACATTGAGAGAGTAATGAGTGACATGTTACCAAAATATTTTCCGGTAATGGATCAAAATACAGGTTGTAAATATAGTGAAGCTTTGTTCGTTGTCCGTATCAATGAACTGGGTGGTCAGCGAGCTACATATAATTGCATGATTGAACCTGTAACCATTAATCAAATTAACACTGGACTTGGTGGTAGGGTTGATAAGGGGTTTAACTCAATCTTTTCGAAATTTGGATATTTAGAACCTGATGGCAGCAATATAAATATATCGACTCATCAATTCAGACACTACCTTAATACGTTAGCTCAAGCTGGGGGGTTGAGTCAGATTGATATCGCCAAATGGTCTGGTCGGACTCATTTAAATCAGAATGCTGCATATGACCATGTGACACCAGGTCAGATGATAGAGAAAATTCGTGAGTCTATTGGAGATGACAGTAAGATGTTTGGCCCACTTGCTGAATTATCAAAGAAAAATCTTATTCCTAGAGATGAATTCGCAAGGCTGATGGTACCAACTGCTCATACTACGCAATTAGGATATTGCATTCATGATTACACTATGTCTCCGTGTAAAATTCATATGGATTGCATTAATTGCGGTGATTTGGTTTGCATAAAAGGTGACTTGCAGAAAGAACAAGCATTGCGAATTCAATTGGACGAAGCAAAACTTTTATTGCAAAAGGCTGAAGACGCAACAAAAAAACAATACTTTGGCAGTGACAGATGGCTTGAGCACCATAAAGTAACCGTAGAAAGGTTGTCTGAGCTTGTATCAATTATGGATAACACTTCAGTGCCGATTGGCGCAATTATTCAGTTATCACCACCGAAATCCTTTCAAAAAATCTCGGTATTACCTCAAATAAAAAAAGTCAGTAAAAGTCACAAGTGACCTAACTATGTCGCCTGAAATCTCAGTAGAGGAAATGCATGAAACAACGTAGGGCTAAAAATTTAGATGATACAAATATCAAGCAAATAGTAGAAATATTAGATGGATGGGCTGATAAGCTTACTTGGGATTTATTGATTGATACTGTGGAGTTGCGCTTGCATAATCGGTATACGCGCCAAACACTCCATAAGCACGAGCGAATTAAAAATGCTTTCGAACTTCGTAAAATTTCGCTCACCGACGGAGATGAACATATACAAATTGTTCGTTCGCCAGAATTGCAAAAAGCTTTAGAAAGAATTGCAAGGTTGGAAACAGAAAATAAACGACTGGAGTCAGAAAATCAACAATTATTGGAACAGTTTGCTAGGTGGGCATACAACGTTTCTGCGAAAGGTTATGATTTTAATGTTTTAAATGAAAACCTGCCAAAGGTTGGCAACAGGAAGAAATCGCTTCCATCGATTTGATATGTGCTTCAGTAAACAAGATAAATGGAAATTTTAAATTTTAGAAATAATTGATATGAAAATTTAAAGCTTTCTCTAATATTTTCCCTTAAGTAGATAGACAAGTCCCATTGACTTTTTGTATGTGCAATAAATATCTCATATACCTAGTTGATTGATTCATAATCTTGCGAGTTTTCATTTTATTTCTTTTATAAACCGGACGTTTTTTTGTTACGGGAACGACAACTAGCCACCCATTCTCAACATTCAAGTTTAATTTCATACCGATTTTTAAATGCATGGTCTTCAATAACGACGTCGGGTACACAACAAAGTAGTCGCTACCAATTTTTTTAGTTGTTGGAGTCATTAACCAACCTTTCCAAAAAATGTTTTTATCAAATTTGATATCGAAATATTGCTAATCTTTAGTGATTTAATTTATTTGTTTAGTGAACGTAAATATCTGCAATTTTCTTAAATGAGGCTTGAGAAGTGATTTCAGGGTAATAATAAAATTTGTAATTTGCTAACTCATACCTTGTAACACTCTGCTCAAGAAAACTTTTCTCATCGATGCCAGTTGAAAGTGATTTAATCAAATCCATTGACCATTTATTAGTCTGATTCAAATATCCAGGAGAAATTAGATATATAGCTTTGATTGATATTGTTGGATCAATTATTAGTTGTTCTATTTGACCAATGTTGAAGAGCATAATTTGGCAGCTAACAATCTGTCCCTCTACGTTGATCACATAATGTACAAAGAACCAAGGGATAATTAGGTTCATGTGGGCAAAACTCCATAGCTTCGCTCCGTCAGCATCAAAAATAAATGGTATTTCAGCCTGCTGGAAAGTTTCTATCATGATATACGCCTAATGAACAGTATACATTGTAGTTATATATAGTTCATTTTGGCTAGATAGAGTCCTTTAGTCAAGGATTCTATATGGAAATCAATGAAGCTTTTGGTCAGGCACTTAAACAAGCCAGATTAGCAAAAGGACTTACACAAGAAGACTTTTCTGATGTATCAAGTCGAACTTATATAAGCACACTGGAGCGGGCAATTTTTTCACCTACTATTGATAAAATTGATGATTTATCTAATTATATGAACATACATCCGTTAACGCTGCTTACCCTTACTTACTTAAATAAAGACAAAAAGATGAATATGGATAAATTAGAAAAATTGATTCGAGAAGAAATTTTATTAATTAACTCTAATTCGCATTTGTAGTCGGGTGGAGTTCTAAATCAATATGAATAAATTTCTAGCACCTTCAAGTGTATTATTCTTTTTTGTTTTTTATCAAAAATGTACTCATTGAATTGTTTTATTCAGAAGACTGGGTAATGCAATAAATTGAAGCACCTTAAATTATGAAAATATTAATCCTAAGCGACCTGCACTTAGAGTTCACAAATTTTACACCTCCTTCTGATGAGGTGGATTTAGTAATTCTTGCAGGCGATATTTGGAAAAAAGAGATGGGAATTTATTGGGCACGAGAGACTTGGCCGAATACCCAAATCATCTATATTGCAGGCAATCACGAGTTTTATAACAGTGACAGAAATGCAGTCCTAAGCTTGCTAAGATCAGCAGCAGAAGATACCGGAGTGCATTTTTTAGATAACGATGAAGTCGTGATTGATGGTGTGCGATTTTTAGGGGCTACTCTTTGGACAGACTTTCTGCTCTTTGGTCACGGACGACATCATGATGCAAAGATGGCCGGTATGGTTGGGCTGAATGATTTTCGTAAGATAAATGAAGGTGGGATTGTATTCAATCCAACTGATGCTATTGCGCTATGCAATACAAGTAGTCGGTGGCTTAAGTCGAAATTACATGATGAGCCATTTGAAGGTAAAACAGTTGTGATTACACATCATCTCCCATCAATGAAGTCAGTTGCAGATAGGTATAAACGCGACTTGTTAAGCGCATGTTTTGCAAGTAATCTGGATGAGCTGCTTGGTCATAGTGACCTTTGGATACATGGTCATACGCACGATAGTTTCGATTACACTGAAAACGGAACAAGGGTTATTTGCAATCCTCGGGGCTATATTTTTAGAGGTATTCAAGAAAACTTAAAGTTTAACCCAGGTTTGATTGTGGAAATTTAGCAGCTTTAATTAAAGTGATATTACCTTTTCACCATAATTGCTTATTTCTCAATAATCGTTTTACCAATCGGCGCAATTGCAATGCCAGCAAGTTTTAGATGTTGGATTCCAAAAGGTATACCGATTATTGTAATAAAGCATGCAATCGCTGCAAGCATGTGCCCAATAGCAAGCCAAACGCCAGCAAAGACAAACCAAATGACGTTGCCAATGGCGCCTAGCGTTCCTGTACCGATATCATCTTTTTTATTGATGTGTTTACGACTGACGGCTTCTTTACCGAATGGTAAAAATGCAAATTTACCTATTACAAAGCAAGCTTTACCCCATGGGATACATATGATTGATATATATGCCAGCAGGCCTGCTAACCACCAGCCTAAACCCATGATTGCACCGCCTAGAACGAACCATAAAATATTTCCGATTAAACTCATTACACGGCGTCCTTAGCATTTAGTGAACTTCGATATTGCTATCTGACATAAAAGAAATGGCAGAGCACATAATTAATCGCTTGCCAGTAAATCCACTAAAGTGTATGTTTTTGTCTGGTTAATAATAGCAAAAATATAATGTCAGTCAAAGAAGCCACTGCCCGGATAAAGATAAATAAGTTACTTGAAGTCGCGGGTTGGCGTTTCTTTGCCGAAGGAAAGTTTCCGGCAAATATTCAATTAGAACCAAGTATTAACATCAAAGCACAAGACCTTGATGCTCTCGGTGAAGACTTTGAGAAATCATCAAAGGGCTTCATTGATTTTCTTTTACTAAACGAAAAAGGCTTTCCGTTAATAGTTCTTGAGGCCAAGGCCGAAGACAAAAGCCCTCTCATAGGTAAGGAGCAAGCCAGAAAATACGCGCGTTCACAGAACTGCCGTTTTATTATTCTTTCTAACGGAAACTTGCATTACTTCTGGGATCTGGAGCGTGGCAACCCTTATGTTATAACAACCTTTCCAACCCCATCGTCGGTTATGGGTTATCAAAAAACGATTCCAGACCCTAAGCGCCTAATTGAAGAGATGATTAACGACGACTACGTTGTTCTTACTCAGCGCCCTGGTTACGTTGCAGAGGCGGCTTGGAAGAATGAAGCAGAGCGCTCAGGCTTCATTGATGCCAACAGCTTACGTTTCCTTCGACCTTATCAAAAGAAAGCCATAGCGGCCCTACAAAGCGCTGTTAAAGATGGTAAGGATCGCTTTCTGTTTGAAATGGCAACAGGCACAGGCAAAACACTTACTTCAGCAGCCGTAATTAAATTATTTCTACGGACAGGCAATGCTCGCCGAGTGCTTTTCCTAGTAGATCGTTTAGAGCTTGAAGATCAAGCAAAGAAGGCATTTCACAAGGTACTCTCAAATGACTATAAAACTGTCGTTTATAAAGAGAATCGAGACGATTGGCGCAGGGCTGAGATTGTGGTCACTACAGTGCAGTCACTGCTGTTCAATAATAAATACCAGCAGCTTTTCTCGCCTACTGATTTTGATTTGGTGATTTCAGATGAAGCGCACCGCTCAATTGGCGGTAATGCCCGCGCCGTATTCGATTACTTCATTGGCTACAAATTGGGTCTTACTGCTACACCACGCGATTACCTCAAGAAATTTGAGTCTGCTAAACCTACTACTAAAGATCCGCGCGAATTTGAGCGCCGTTTGTTACTTGATACATATCGAACGTTTGGTTGCGATGATGGCCAACCAACGTTTCGTTATTCACTGTTGGATGGTGTTAAAGATGGCTTTCTGATTAATCCTACCATTGTGGATGCTCGTAGCGAGATTACAACACAGCTTCTGTCGGAAGATGGTTTTGTTGTTGAATTTAAAGACGATCAAGGTGACGATCAGAAAGAAACCTTCAAGCAACGCGAATTTGAGAAGCGCTTTTTTTCAGACGCTACCAATCAGATTTTCTGTAAGACATTTTTAGAGCATGCACTCCGCGATCCTATCAGTGGCGAGATTGGTAAATCTATCATCTTCGCTGTAAGCCAAGTCCATGCATCAAAAATTGCGCAGATTTTAAACCTGATGGCTGACAGAATGTTTCCTGGTAAATACCAATCTGATTTTGCTGTGCAAGTGACATCGGAAATTACAGATGCGCAGCAGTTCACCATTAACTTCACCAATAATAACCTACTTGGTTCTGCCAATTTCCTACCTACTTACAAAACCAGTAAAGCGCGCATCTGTGTCACCGTTGGCATGATGACCACTGGCTACGATTGCCCTGATCTACTTAATCTTGGTCTCTTTCGTCCTATCTTTTCGCCTACAGATTTCATCCAGATCAAAGGTCGAGGTACGCGCAAACACAACTTTATTGAACAGTTATTTGATAATGAGCTTCAGGAAATTATTAAGGAGCCGCGTAAAACCTCCTACAAACTATTCGACTTTTTTGCCAATTGTGAATACTTTGAAGAAGAGTTCAAATACGACGAAATTCTTAAATTACCTAAACCTAAAGGTAAGTGTGGCGAAGATACAGGCGGTGGCGGTGGCGGAGAAATTGAAAGCTACGAGCACCTCGGCTCAGACATCATCTTGAGCGTTGAGCAAGAAACCGTCGGTTATGAAGGCATGAAAATTGATCGCATGTTCTATGAGAAATTCGAAGACACCATGCGCGAAAATTCGACCATCGTTGAGGCTGTTGAGGCCGGTCAGTGGGATCGTGTGATTGAATACGTCAACCGCGAAGTTTTCGACAAGCCAAATGAGTTCTATACGCTTGATAAGTTGCGTAAAGCGGCTGCCGTAGATCGTCGCCTAGGCTTGCGCGAAATTCTTGAAAAAATCTTTGGGTTAATCCCGCGCTTTAAATCCAAGGATGAACTGCTTGAAGAAGAGTTTTCTAAATTTGTCGCTGACTATAAACCAGAAGAAGCTGAGGCAATCCCTGCAATCAAGAATTATTTCAAAGCTTATGTCACCAGTGATCAGATTCGCCATATCATTGAGGTCAAGGACTATACTGATCTCGCCACCAATTCAATTTTCTCAACGCGTGACTTTAGAGCGGTGCCCGAGAAATATCGCACACTTATACCCAATTATATTAAGGACTATGTGTCCTTGAATCAGTTTGCAGCATAAAACCAATTTCAAACTTAAAGATTAAAATGAAGAATAGTAAATGTTAGATACTAATACTAAACGCCGCATTGATAGCGCCCGAGACATTTTAGTGGGGAAAGTGCCGGATCCTAAATCACAAGTCGAGCAGATTACCATCGCCCTAATTTACAAATTCATGGATGACATGGATGCTGAGGCAGAGGAGTTTGGCGGCAAGCGTAAATTCTTTACCGGTGACTTTGCCCGTTATGGCTGGGCGAAGCTAATGAGTGCTGGAATTGGCGGCCACGAATTGATTGGTCTCTATGGTGAAGGCATTAGTACCATGCCACAGAATCCTGGCATTCCTCCACTGTTTCGCGATATTTTTAAAAATGCATACCTGCCTTATCGCGATCCTGAAACGCTTAAAAGCTTTCTTAAGATTATTGATGAATTTAGCTATGATCATAGTGAGCGCCTTGGCGATGCTTTTGAGTATTTGCTCTCAGTTTTAGGTTCACAAGGCGATGCGGGGCAGTTCCGTACCCCTCGCCATATTATTGATTTCATCGTTGAAGTCTTAGCACCTAAAAAGGGTGACGTAATTCTTGACCCTGCCTGCGGTACAGCAGGCTTCCTCATTTCTGCTTACAAACACATTCTGCGCACCAATACAGATACCAAGAATATCAGTACACTGACCCCAGACGAAAAGGGCAACCTCGCTAAAAATTTCAAAGGTTACGACATTTCGCCAGACATGGTGCGCCTGTCACTAGTTAATCTGTATCTTCATGGCTTCACCGATCCACATATCTTTGAATATGATTCGTTGACATCTGAGGACCGATGGAACGAGTTTGCTGATGTCATTCTCGCCAATCCGCCCTTCATGTCTCCAAAAGGGGGTATCAAACCACATAAGCGCTTTAGCATTCAAGCCAAGCGTAGCGAAGTTCTATTTGTAGATTACATTGCAGAACACCTTACACCCACTGGCCGTGCAGGCATTATTGTGCCTGAAGGCATCATTTTCCAGAGCCAGACCGCCTACAAAGATTTGCGCAAAATGCTGGTTGAAAATTCTTTAGTCGCCGTAGTCTCTCTACCTGCAGGTGTTTTCAACCCATATTCTGGTGTAAAAACATCAATACTCATTTTAGATAAATCTCTTGCTAAACAAAGTGACAGTGTGGCTTTCTTTAAAGTTGATAACGATGGCTTCGGCCTCGGTGCCCAGCGCCGTGCGAATGCTGGTGAGCAGCTAACACAAGTACAACTTGAGCTTGCCGAATACCTTCATTTGCTACGTAGCCAACAACCAATTGATAACTTTCAGCCCTCACTGGGGCTAATAGTGCCGAAAGAAAAAATTGCCGCAAATGGCGACTACAATCTCAGCGGGGAGCGATATCAAACCGCCCTCAAGGGCCATACTAGCTTCCCCATGATCCCACTGGGTGATGTGGCCGAGTTACTTAGAGGGATTACTTTTGGGAGGTCTGATCAACTTGAAAGTGCTTCAGAAAACTCCTTGCTAGTTGCGACCACCAAAGCCTCGCAAGCATCTGGGATTGTCGAAAACGATCTTTACCACATTCCACGAAATTTGCTGAAAGATGAAACTAAGCTACTACGCTCGGGTGACATACTGATTTCCACGGCCAACAGTCTTAATTTACTGGGAAGAACAACGCACGTACCTAAAGTCGAGCAACCTATGTCTTTCGGAGCGTTTATGTCGGTAATACGTGCGAATGACCAGGTTCTTGATGGTTACCTAATTCACTGCCTCCGCACGGCTTATGCTGCTGACTTTTTTGTTCGCAATGCGAACACCACAACCAATATTTCTAACCTAAATTTGTCAGCGCTTGCGAAATTTATTATCCCTTTGCCACCACTTGATCTGCAGAAGGCAATTGTGGCAGAGATCGAGGGTTACCAAATAATAATCAACGGCGCTCGTGCCGTACTCGATAACTACAGTCCTCACATCCCAATCCACCCCGACTGGCCGCTAATACCGATTGGGGAAGCGTGTATTGTAAATCCTAGAAAAAGCGAACTTAATGAAATGGATGACAATACTGT
Organism: Pseudomonadota bacterium; assembly: GCA_040387515.1. Lineage (GTDB taxonomy): Bacteria > Pseudomonadota > Gammaproteobacteria > Burkholderiales > Methylophilaceae > Methylotenera_A. The sequence continues at coordinate 48,018 of JAZKDP010000021.1, read as the reverse complement.
TATTTCATTTGTTCCTATGGCAGATTTGAATGAAAACGAGATGTATTTTGAACAAAAAGACACCAAGAAACTAGCTGAAGTAACAAGTAGCTATACCTACTTCCGGAACGATGATGTTTTGCTTGCAAAGGTTACGCCCTGTTTTGAAAACGGGAAGGCCGGCATTGCAAAGAACCTAGTTAATGGCATAGGTTTTGGTTCTAGTGAGTTTTATGTTTTGCGTTCAGATGGGCGTCTCTTGCCAGAGTGGATATATATTTGCATAAAAACTCAGGAGTTTCGTGAAACTGCTATAGCTCAAATGACCGGAACAGGTGGGCTCCAGCGCGTTCCAAGAGCAGTTGTTGAAGGATATACAATTCCCATTCCGTCACTTGAAACGCAACAACAGATTATCGCCGAAATTAAATCCGAACAAGCATTGGTCTCAGCTAACAGTGAACTCATTGCTCGTTTCGAAAAAAAGATCCAAGCCACCCTTACTCGCATCTGGGGAGATGATGAGCAGTATGCCACGGAGGTAAGTAATGGATGATGCACTGGAGCTTGCAGGCTATCTGCCAGTCTCTTTCAAGTCAAGGTCAGAGGAGGAGTATATTGCATTTCTTTGGGATGCATTTCAGAGCAACTATACAAGTGAAAAATACGAATTTGCGAGTTTAGCTTTTCATTTACTTTACATGAGTTTTGTGAGTTTTTCTATTTGGCAAATCAGGTTGGCGCGGGAGAAAGATTTTAAGAATGCACTCGTTGGCTTTCAAAGCGATTCTGAAAATATTCTACTTGAAGCTAACACACCTTTTAAATTCTACGAAAAACTAAAGGAATCGCAGATATTCCGATTTCTCAAGCTTATTGGCTGCTCCAACGAGCATGTGGGTGAGTTTGCTAAATTTGTTAAACGACGTAACAAAATAGCTCACCCAAGTGGAACTGTATTTTTTAATGATAAAGCCAGCATTGATAAGGAAATTTCAGAAATGATGGTGGAAGTTGTTAACATACAGCATCACATGCGACCTATTATCTTGGAAGTTTATAGTCGCTTTCTAGTTAATAGCTCAGACATTGATGAGCGGGAATATGCCATTCCAGAAGATGAGATGGAGGCGAACTTAATTCATAGAAGCTACATATCACAAAAAGATGTGGATATCTGCACTGATTTTGACATTAACCGTTTGCCAGTAAACCAATATCCTGATGCTTTAAAAGAGTTGCATGATGCTTTGATATTAAAATATAAAAATAGCATCGACTAAGCAAAACAAAAAGTCATAAACATCATCAGTTAAAAACAACCCAGCGCTTCATCCACATTGCCTAGTAATAACTTCTTAAATCTGCATAATGCACATATCACCACGCAGAGTTGTGGCATTTCTAATGCTTTTCAGCAGTTCAATTAATAACAATGTTATTAAAGCAATTGGAATTGTCCCCTTCTCGTTGCGTATTCGTATGCCGAAATTTTACTAAATAAATTCCCATCCTATTTGACGTAACAACTCATTATTTTTCTCTCGTCTATCAATATCAAAGTCCTCAAGTGAAGCTATATCCATAATGTATTGCACGTATTCAGCTGGAAAATTATGGTATACCGCTCCCGCGAGCACAAGATTTTTGTACCAAGTATATGGTGGAAGTGAAGTGTCTATATGGCTAGAGTTAGCCATGTAAATATATGCGATGTAATCGATACCATTTAAAGGTACATTTACTTGCTGTTCGTAATACCCATTTCCAAGTCCTTCTGCATTATCAAGTAATTTTTTCTCATTTGAATTGAATTCGTAAAGAACACCATAGGCTTGCGAAGGCTGAGTTTGTTGAGAGTACAACATACATTTTGCTGATTTATCTGTACTACGTTTGTTGAATGCCAATAAATAACCAGGTAATACTATTACACCTAGAACACGAGCAGATGGGACTCGTTCAGTCATTCTTGTCGGGTGAAGATTCGAGCCATATGCAACATAATGGATTGTAGGCATAAATTAAGTTAATCTCGCGTTGGTTATTGGAAGTTTTCGCTTAATTATCTTCGCGTCCGCGAAAATTATCTAAATACTGCTTAGGTATTTGAACCTAAAAAGTTCTATCAGGCCAGACATCTGAAACAGACGGTAAAATTAATAATGTAATAACATAATCAAAATTATCGCTAATGATTTTCATCTCTTTTAAGTCCATCGTAGCTTCTGCATGTCTGAACCAAGTTCTGCCCGGAATATTTACACCTTTACGTTCTTGTTTTATTAACTCATTAGCAGCTAATGAGTTTAAAGGAATTGGGATTGTATTTTGCTTTGTTCTGAAAAAAGCCCCAGCCTTGAACGCCGTCTTGCTAGACCACGCCCACTTCATAAAGCCGCTTCTAGAAATAATCAGAACGGCCTTTACTTCAGTAATTTCAAGCCATCTTAGAATTGCTGCAGTTAATGACACTCCATATCTAATAGCGCAGTGACCTAAAAGATCCAAATCTACAGAATCATTTAGCTGCTTTCTAAAGTCATCGAAAGGCATGAGCAAGTAAGATGCAAACTCATCTGCCTCCGATTCTATATCTTTTTCCTCTGTAGAGAGATTGCACATATCACCTGCAGTTGGACATTCAAAAGAGTCTTTTTGAAAGCGGTGCAGAATATAATGGCCTAACTCATGAGCTTGAGTGAATCTAACACGACCCGGTGATTTCATTGAGTCATTGTAAAGTATGAACCAAGTTGTTTTCGTATCGTTTGATACTAAACATCCTTCAAAACCCGGAATGTCAGCAGCTTGAATCTCAGCGATTTTATCCTGCCAGCCGAAAACACCATTTACCCCTAATGCTAGCTCTTCAATATTTACTGGAAATCTATTTAATTCATGTGCTGAACTAACAGTTTCCAGTATTCGATTTAGTCGATTAGCTGCTTTAGGCGGAGTTAAAGTTTCTGCGGTCACGGTTTCTTCTTGAAAGTATCCAAGATTTTCCGAAGTTGTTGTTTAGAGTCCGGCTCTAATTTTTGATAGTTTCTAAAAAAAGCTTCATCTAAATGCCGCTCTTCGGGTTGTCTCACGTCTTCTTCAATGAAGTAGGACGCACTTACACCCAAAACATCAGCCAGCGCTGTTAATTTCTCTGCTGATGGTCTTTGCGACTCTTTGTTTTCTAATTCCCATATATAACTTTTACTTAACCCTGAGAGTTCTGCCAACTTATCTAAAGTAAACACTCTTTTTTTTCTTAGTTCGTAAAGTTTTTCGCCTAGACGGGTAGCCATCTTATCCATCCTTTAAAAAAAATTATCGTAAATAATAATACCACGATACCGAATTTATTTTGACATTTTTTAAATAAGGCATATACTCACTTAAAGTTCGCTATTCCGAATATTTTATATTGCTTAATTGCGTTAAAGATATTCTTAAAAATGTTAATAAAGGAGTAAACGTGTCACGTCTTCATATAGATCACAAAGATATTGTTAAGTTTGCCGAGGAAAGGGTAAATCTCCCTAAAGATAAAGCTGATGAATATCGTGCACAGGCAAAAAGGCTAAGAGATAAGTTGGAGGGCTATTTAGAAGATCATCCAGACTTTAGTTTAAAAAGAATGATGGTAGCAGGCAGTTTAGCGAAAGGTACTGCCTTAAATAGCCTTAATGATATTGATGTTGCCGTCTATATAAGCGGGTCAGAAGCCCCTACCGATATACAAGAGTTGCTTACTTATTTAGCCGATAAGCTTAGAAAGGCCTTTCCTAACTTTAAGCCAGAACAAGTTCAACCGCAAACGTATTCAGTCACAGTGTCATTTGTTGGCAGTGGATTGGATGTGGATGTGGTGCCGATCCTGTATTACGGTGATAAGGATTGGAAAGGAAACTTGATTAGTCAAGATGATGGTTCATTTCTTGAAACAAGCATTCCTATGCATCTAGATTTTGCTAAAAAAAGAAAAAATGCACATCCTAAGCATTTTGCACAAGTTGTAAGGCTAGTTAAATTCTGGGCAAGACGTATGAAACAGGAGCAGGAGGGATTTAGATTCAAATCCTTTATGATTGAATTGATATTAGCTCGCCTTGCAGATCAAGGGGTAGATTTTTCTGATTACCCGGAGGCTTTACAGCACTTCTTTACATACCTAGCTAAAACAAATTTAAAAGAGCTAATTGTGTTTGAAGATAACTACTCGGCCTCATCTGTGCCGACATCAACCTTACCTGTGAGAATCATTGACCCAGTTAATTCAACAAACAATGTTGCTAAGTTATATACAAGCAATAACGCATTAGTTATAAATGAGGCGGCTTTGGATGCTGGGGACGCCATAGATTCAGCTTTGGCAGCAACTACTAAAGAACTAACCGTCTATTACTGGCAAAAAGTTTTTGGCTCTTCATTCAAAGGATAAATAAATGAGTTCAAGCTTCACTCTCTCAGCAACAGAAACCTTCACCATTACCCATGCAAGGCATCTGGCCTCAAAGGTCGCGACAGATCTGAAGCGTATGCAAAGATTTTATGGAGACCCATCAGACGTAAGCATTGCTCAGTATGAAGAAGAGTTAATTGAGCTGCTCAAGGCAAATTGTTTGGAAGAAGTCACCTATGGTTACAAAAAGAATGATAACTGGATAGAGCCAGCGCTGCGTTATACGCCGAAAGATTTATTCGGTATGGGAGGTGACGATGATCCAGGTAGAGTGCCACCGGGGATGGATGTTAGCAATGCGAGCTTCTATAGCTTTCTTACATATAACAATAACTGGGACAAGTTATCAGCAGCTGAACAAGCGGCAATTAAAGCCAAATTTACCTTGCAACGTGGTACTGCCTCAGCACCAACAGTTTTAAACGGGTTTTTTGTGGATGATAAAACATACACGTCGGGTGGTCGTTCACTTGGACGAGCAACTATAAGGAAATATTAATATGGATACGAAGCTTACTAATGGATTGTTCGAAAACTCCACTGTTTTACCTAATACTGACTCGCGAGAGAGGCTTAATAGACTCGTGGGAATGGATGAGAAAATTAATCGCCTCAAAAATACCATAAGTGTATTGATTAATCCTGCAGGACTAGAAAAATGGATGAGAAAAAACCATGTTGAATCTGCGAATTTATTGACCTTAGTTCTACGACGACCACCTTTAGTCATTCTGGCCGGTGACGTTGGTTCTGGTAAAACAGAGTTGGCGGAAACTATTGGTGACGCAGTAGCTAGGCAAGAAAACATTGATATTACTTTGTTGCCATTAAGTTTGTCCTCCAGAGGACAAGGTCGTGTTGGTGAGATGACTCAGCTGGTAAGTTCTGCATTTGAGGAGGCATTTAATCAAGCATCTAAATTTAAAAGCTCAACCGGGACAGCAAGGGGGGGAGTTATTCTTTTAGTTGATGAGGCTGACGCTATTGCACAGTCAAGAGAATCTGATCAGATGCATCATGAGGATAGAGCTGGCGTAAATGCATTTATTCGTGGAATTGATAGGCTTGCAAATGCAAAATTGCCAGTAACAGTAATAATGTGCACCAATCGATTAAACGCTTTGGATCCGGCTGTAAGACGAAGAGCTGCTGATATATTGGAGTTTCACAGACCTGATGATTCTCAACGTAACTCTGTTTTAGAGCAATCATTTTCCAATATTGGGTTTAATAAATCTGATATTAAAGCTTTAGTAGATGCTACAGGTAAGTCTACTTCTAAGAGTTATGGATTTACTTATTCCGATTTAACGCAACGTTTAATTCCAACCATAATTCTGGATGCCTATCCAGATAAACCAATAATGGCATCTAGAGCCATAGAGATTGCAAATTTAATGTCTGCCACTCCGCCTTTTAACGATAAATAATAAGGACTTTAATATGTCTGATTGGTCATTAGATGTTTTGTTATCAAGTTTGCATGAAGATATTCATCAGCGCTTAACAACCGCAAGAAAAGCCTTTGCTCATCCTGGTACTAAAGGGGATGCTAGCGAAGGGATTTGGCTGGATTTATTGCAAAAATATTTACCAAAGCGTTATCAGTGTGAGAAGGCGCATGTCGTAGATAGCAAAGGAAGCTTTAGTCAACAAATAGATGTAGTAGTATTTGACCGACAATACTCTCCATTCATTTTCAATTATGAAGGAAATCTCATAATTCCGGCAGAGAGTGTGTATGCTGTATTCGAGGCCAAGCAAGAAATTACAGCTGACCTTATAAAATATGCACAAGAAAAAGTAGCAAGCGTGAGAGTATTACATAGGACTAGTATCCCAGTGCCTTATGTAGGTGGAGTTTACCCACCAAAACCATTGGTTGGAATTATAGGTGGTATTCTGGCATTGGAGAGTACATGGAATCCGCCATTGGGGGAGCCTTTGATGAAGGCTTTAAATAATGATGTTATTAATGGGCATTTAGATCTAGGTTGTGTTGCTGCGCACGGAGCCTTTAATTACGATCCATTGACAAAATCATATGAAGTCAGTGACCATGCAAAACATGCAGCGACATTTTTGTTTGAATTGATTTCAAGATTGCAGAGCTGCGGAACCGTACCGATGATTGATATTAAGGCTTATGCCTCGTGGCTAACTAAATAGACGCTATAAAAGTTAAGCATTTCAAGTAAAGTATCAATCGATTTTAGACATCAAAAGTGTAAATAGTAAGCACTAAAATTTGCTTAGAAAGCAGATATTGTTTACAAAAATACCCGTATTATATATTTTAACTTATTGATATATAACTATAAAATACTTGTTTACATATTGATTGGTATACACAACCGTTCTGATAAGGAATAGATTGTATATGTAAAGAAAAGACCCCGTAATTGGGGTCTTTTTATTTGAAACATCAGGTTATAAGATAATTACTTATATTAATTTTGTAAAAATTGAGCGACAAAGAAATGCTAGTATCTTTGTAGTTTTAATGCCTCTGAAATTTGCAATTTGTTCTCTAAATTCTCTTGGTATGGCGATGATAAAAATAATAAGTAACTGATATGGATTGTTTTTATGCGTTAAAAACAGTCAATTAAACATTTGTCGTTAAACTATTGATGCACATCAGTTATAATTTTGTTTTCAAGTAAACGTTAATTTATAAGCCAAAATCATGCCAATTTATGATTTCCAATGCACCAGCTGTGGCCACAAACTAGAGTTGCTGCGCAAAATAAGTGATTCAAGCACCGCCACATGCCCTAATTGCGATCAAGAAACTTTTTGCAAAATGCTTTCTGCGCCTAGTTTTCAGCTGAGTGGTAGTGGCTGGTATGCGACTGATTTTAAAGATAAAAAAGTAAGTAAGCCATCTTCAAGTGAATCCACAGAATCTACAACCAGCAAAACGGATGCGCCTGCTGCCTGCAAAACTGGTTGCGCCTGCCATTAAAAGCAGCTGCCATTAATCTAATCCATTGAATTAACATGAAAAAATATTTTATTACTGGCCTGCTGGTATTAGTGCCGTTGTTTATCACCATTTGGGTGGTGGCCACGCTGATTCAAACCATGGATCAAAGCTTGCTACTGCTACCGGAAGCTTGGCAGCCTGAAAATGTATTTGGTTTTAATATGCCCGGCTTGGGTGCGATTCTCACTTTGGTGATTATTTTTGTCACAGGCCTTATTGCGACTAATATCTTTGGGCAACAATTAATTGCCTTGTGGGAGAATTTGCTTTCACGCGTGCCGTTTGTAAAAAGCATTTATTCCAGTGTTAAACAAGTGTCTGATACTTTATTTTCAGATTCTGGCAATGCGTTTCGCAAAGCATTATTAGTTCAATATCCACGCGAAGGCAGTTGGACTATTGCTTTCTTAACTGGCGTGCCTGGTGGCGATGTGAGCAATCATTTAGTGGGTGATTATGTCAGTGTTTATGTGCCTACTACTCCAAACCCTACTTCTGGCTTTTTCCTAATGCTGCCTCGGGCAGATGTAATTGAACTGGATATGAGCGTGGACGAGGCTTTAAAGTACATCATCAGCATGGGTACTGTAACGCCAAAAGACCGCAAAACACGCGAATTACCGCTTTAAGATTGCTATTTAAGAATTACTAACTTTTACATTTAACTGATTAACGAAATCTATTTTTATGACTATGCGTACACATTATTGCGGCCACTTAAACCGCACCCACATCGGCCAAACTGTTAGTTTATGCGGCTGGGCGCATCGCCGTCGCGATCATGGTGGCGTGATTTTCATCGATTTGCGCGACCGTGAAGGTATGGCGCAAATTGTGATTAATCCAGATACACAAGCTGCATTTGCGATTGCTGAAAGTGTACGTAGTGAATATGTATTAAGAATTGTATGTGTTGTACGCGCACGCCCAGACGGCGCAGTGAACGCTAACTTAGCTACTGGCGAAGTAGAAATGATTGCGACTGAAATAGAGATTTTAAACGCATCGCTTACGCCGCCATTTATGTTAGATGACGAAAACCTGACTGAAACTGTAAGGCTTGAACATCGCTACATTGACCTACGCCGCCCAGCGATGCAAAAAAACATGATGTTGCGTTATCGCGTGGCTAAAACTTTGCGTGATTATTTGGATGTAAACGGTTTTATTGAAGTGGAAACGCCTATGTTAACGCGCAGTACGCCCGAAGGTGCACGCGACTACTTGGTGCCAAGCCGTGTGCATGCTGGTCAGTTCTTTGCCTTGCCGCAATCACCGCAATTATTCAAACAATTGTTAATGGTGTCAGGTTTCGACCGTTATTTCCAAATCACAAAATGTTTCCGCGATGAAGATTTACGTGCTGATCGTCAGCCAGAATTCACTCAAGTGGATATTGAGACTTCATTTTTGAGTGAAAACGAGATTATGGATATTGTCGAAGAGATGATTCGACAAATGCTTAAATCCGTACAAAACGTCGATTTGCCAGCCGCTTTTCCGCGTATGAGCTTTGCTGAAGCGATGAATCGTTACGGTTCAGATAAACCTGATATGCGCGTGACTTTAGAAATCACTGAGCTTTCCGATGTGATGAAAGATGTGGATTTTAAAGTGTTTGCAGGCGCGGCCAATATGGCTGGTGGTCGTGTTGCTGCCTTGCGCGTGCCAAATGGCGCTGCAATTGCGCGTAGCGAGATTGATGCTTACACCGAATTCGTCAAAATCTACGGCGCAAAAGGTTTGGCTTACATCAAAATTAACGACATCACTAAATTGAATGAAGAAGGACTGCAAAGCCCAATCGTTAAAAATATTCACGCTACAGCATTGCAAGCGATTATCGACCGTACTGGCGCACAGAATGGCGACATCGTCTTCTTTGGCGCAGATAAAACTAAAGTAGTGAATGAAGCATTGGGCGCATTACGCTTAAAAGTCGGTCACGATAAAGGTCATGTTGATGGCCGCGCTTGGGCGCCTTTGTGGGTAGTCGATTTCCCAATGTTTGAACACGATGAAGAAAACGACCGCTGGACAGCGTTACATCATCCATTCACCGCACCAAAAGATGGTCACGAAGACTTGTTAACTTCTAACCCTGGCGCGGCGCTTTCAAAAGCTTACGATATGGTATTAAACGGCTGGGAAGTAGGCGGCGGTTCAGTGCGTATCCATAAACAAGAGATTCAATCAAAAGTATTCGATGCACTCAAAATCAGCAAAGAAGAGGCACAAGAAAAATTCGGCTTCTTGCTAGATGCCTTGCAATACGGCGCTCCTCCGCATGGCGGCCTGGCATTCGGTTTAGACCGTTTGGTAACATTAATGGCTGGCGCAGAATCCATCCGAGACGTGATTGCCTTCCCAAAAACCCAACGTGCGCAATGCTTGATGACGAATGCACCGAATGAGGTGGATGAGAAGCAGTTGAGGGAATTGCATATTAGAGTGCGGTCACAAAATCCAGCCGCTTAAAATGCACTCACTTCGCGATAACGTTGTTACATCCGCTTGCCGTACTAATCGTACTGCCTACGCAGATGTGCCTAGTTCTCGCATCGTGAATTGTATTTTTAGTATTGGAAATTCAGCAGATTTATGAATAGCGAGCCGGATATTAGTTACGATTTTATTTGAGAGTCTGAATATTATGCCAGTTACCGAAATCAATCATATCAACCTCCGCGCAAATCGTGACATGATGCATGTGTTGCGTGATTTTTATTGCGATATTGTCGGCTTAAAAGTTGGGCCGCGCATAGCAACTACTAGTTACGGATTTTGGTTGTATATTGGCGATAACGATGTGGTGCATATTGCTGAGTATAACAAAGGTGTCGGCGCGCCAGATTTGCATGTGAATGGTACTTATGATCACGTATCGTTCACTTTCACCGATATGCCTGCGATGGAAGCACATTTGCAAGCGCACCAAATCGCTTATACCACGCGCACATTATTGAATGGTGTTAAGCAGATAAATTTTAAAGACCCAGCTGGGAATGGTATTGAGCTAAATTTTGAGGAATTTCGCAACGTTTAAGTCGTTAGGGTTATGCACTTTAGATTAAGCGCTTGCGTTTAAGCAGCTAAGTTGAATTAGCTGGATGTAAGAGTGGAGTTGGTTTGTGTGATGCCAGTCACATACTAATGATTGATAAAAACTAAAATGGTCGCCAGCAGTCCAAATTTATATTAAATACGTTATTTATTCAGTTAATTTTGCATATTCACGTAGGTCAATGAAGTGGGTGGAGATAAGCCATGAAAACAAAACAATATTTATTCAGCACATTGATTGCCGCCAGCATTTTAATTGGGACTGCGCAAAATGCTATAGCTGAGTCCAACCCGGAATTATGGCCTGTGATGAAAGAAGCATTTTTTGCAAAACGCGATATGCAAGAAGTGACTTTTATGAAGGTTGATGCGCCGCGTCGCGCTGAAAGCGGTGCGCAGGTGCCAGTTACTTACACCATTGATAGCGCAGCGGCTAATGGTGTGGTCATTAAAAAATTGTATGCTTTTGTGGATTCAAATCCTATTCCATTAACTGCTACTTATCATTTAACGGATGCGCTGAACGACTTTCATTTATCGACACGGATTCGTTTTGAGACAGACGGTTTTGTGCGTTTAGTGGGCGAAACAGCAGATGGAAAATTGTATTTAGCTTCGCGTGAAGTGCGTGCAGCTGGCGGTTGTGGTGGCGCGGTAGAGAATGATGAAGCGGCAACGCGTGCAGCAGCGGGCAGAATTAAAATGAATGTACAAACGCCAACGAAATTTGGTGTGGCAACGCCAGCCACATTTAATATCAAACACGTTATGCGCACTGGTTTACAGCGTGATTTGGTTTCGCAAGGTTTTGTACCGGCTTTTTATATTAAAAAAACCGAATTTACCTATAATGGCAAACCCGTGATGACAGTAGATGTGGGTGTTGGCACAGCGGAAGACCCTTATTTTAAATTTAATTTTGTGCCAAAAGAGCCAGGTAAACTAGAAGTGCTAGCGACTGATAATGAAGGTAAAAGCTTTACGCATGTAGTTGAAGTGAAAAGTTAACCAGCTAAATTACGTGAAAAATCTTGTTTAAAAGGCTTCTTTTGAGAAGCCTTTTTTATTGCCTAAATAATGATTAATGTCGTGTGTGTTAGCAACTGGCGGTGCTAAAATTGACGCAATAATGGGAAAATTAAGGAATAAATATGAAAAGCTATCGTAAAGAACTTTGGTTTAATCCGCCAACCCGCGTGGCATTTATTCGTATTACAGAGCAGATTAACGAGTGCTTGCGAGAAAGCGGTGTGCGCGAAGGCTTGGTTTTAGTGAATGCAATGCATATTACCGCCAGCGTGTTTATTAATGACGATGAGCGTGGATTGCATCACGATTACACTCAATGGCTTGAGCGCCTTGCGCCGCATGAGCCAGTGAGCAGCTATCGGCATAACGATACAGGCGAAGATAACGCAGATGCACACATGAAACGGCAAATCATGGGGCGTGAAGTGGTGGTAGCGATTACCGAAGGACGCTTGGATTTTGGGCCTTGGGAGCAGATATTCTATGGTGAGTTTGACGGCAGACGCAAAAAACGTGTGTTAGTTAAAATTATTGGCGATTAGAATCGGTAAAATAAAAAAGGGAGCAATTGCTCCCTTTTTAAGGACTTAATTTCAGCTTATTTATTCATGACGTACATGGTCACTTCAAAGCCAAAACGCATTTCTGTCGCTGCTGGTGTTGTCCACATGATAAATCTCCTTTTTAAATTAAGTACAAATTTATATTCACAACAAGCATAATTAAATTTCTTTAATTCGTTGCTTGTTTGTATGACTGCATTGTGCGCGTGGTGTTTGGTTTAGTACCTACGGTTAGACATTAACTCTGCTTACGTATTTTCATGAGCTTGGCATCATTAATCAGGTTAAATACCTAAATTAGCCACAAATATATTGTTCTAACTCTTTGATTAAGCGTTGTTGGTAGGCGATTGTCTCTTTCACCAAGTCACCCAGCGACAGCATGCCTAATATCATTTTGTCATGCATCACCGGCAAATGACGAATACGCTTTTCACTCATCATGCTCAGCGTTGCTTCAACCAAATCATTGGGTTCGCCTGTAATCACCTTGTGCGTCATTACCTCGGATACTTGGGTCGTTTTGGATGAGCGGCCTTTTAATATCACTTCACGCGCGTAATCACGTTCTGAAAAAATACCAACTAATCGGCCATCTTGTATGACAGCTAAAGCGCCAACTTTATACTCAGCCAGAATAACCAACGCATCAAAAACGGGACGATTTGGCGCGATGCTAATGATTTCTTTATGCTTTTTGTCATTTAACACTTGTTGTAAAGTTTTCATGTTCTTCTCCTGCTTATTAGCAGTTTAAATATACTCCGATAAATAATTTAGCCAATATCTAAGCCCATAAATAAACTAATAATAAAGTTGTTGACATAGTTAGTTGGCTAACTATAATATACCTAACTATGCTACAACTAAGAGATCTTCCAACGCCAGAAATATTAGGCAAATTCGCTGACCGCTATCCTGACGCGGATGTGACGGCAATTTCTGGCTTTTTATATTTGCTACGTGTGGCGACGGATTTGTCGCTTGCATTGGATGCATGCTTAAGCAAACACGATTTATTGCAGGGTAGATGGTGGGTGTTAATTCTATTAATGCGCGAAGAATCAAGCACTTCTACTCCATCCATTTTGGCAGAAAAATTAGGTGTGACGCGCGCGAGCATGACTGGATTGTTAGACGGTTTAGAACAACACGGTTTGGTGACTAGGGTGTTTGCCAAAGAAGATAGACGCAGCGTGAAAATACAGTTAACCAGTGCGGGACAGGCTAAATTGGACGTGGTGATGCCGGATTATTATCGGCGCCTAAGGCAGTGTATGCAGGCTTTAGATGAAGAAAAACGCGTGCAGCTTCAGCAGTTGTTGGGGCTAATAAATATGGGTATTCCTGCGCTTATTTAACGCACTGCTTAATATCAGTTAACGTTAATGAGTAATTAAATTTTTTAGGAGAGTAATCAAATGAGCAATATTCAAACAGAAATAACCGCAATCAACGCAAAATTTGACCAAGCATTTAATGCAAAAAAACCAGCAGATATTGCGCAACTATATGATGCCAATGCAACGGTAATGCCAGCGCCAGCTGGTGCACCAGTAATTGGAACAGAGGCAATTCAAGCATTCTTTGCGGGGTTGATTGAAGCAGGTGTTATTGATCATAAATTGACATTAACTGAAGCGGTAGCAGATGGCAATTTAGCCTATCAGCGCGGTAATTGGGCAGGTGCTATGATTGATGCAGAAGGTGCGCGCCAAACTTTCGGTGGCAATGTACACCTTGTTTATCGTAAACAAGCTGATGGCGCTTGGAAAGCAGTAACGCATATTTGGAATTAGTAGAGTTCTTAAAGTGCAGTTAAATTTAAGACCGTAAACAAGGTATAAAACCATGCAAAACAGCACAAAAGTGACTATTCGCGCGTTCATCGCGCTGCTGGTATTAACCATTATTTGGGGTTATAACTGGGTGGTGATGAAAAGCGCGCTGCAATACGCAGGGCCTTTTCAGTTTGCTGCGATACGCACTTTTTTTGGCGCGGTTGTGCTATTTGTAGTGATGTTTTTTAGCAAAAGACCAATGGGTTTAAAAGAATTTCCCACCATGCTAGTGCTGGGTTTGCTACAAACAATTGGCTTTACAGGGCTGTTGGTTTGGGCGTTGGTAGAAGGTGGAGCTGGTAAAACTGCTGTTTTGACTTATACCATGCCATTTTGGGTAATGTTATTCGCATGGCCAATGTTGGGCGAAAAAGTTCAAGGCTGGCAATGGTTAGCGGTGGTCTCAGGTGTATTTGGCATGGTGTTGATTTTTGATCCGCTACATATCAAGGCCGATGGCTTTAGCATGTTTTTGGCCTTATGTTCAGGCGTTTCATGGGCGTTATCGGCGATTATTTCTAAAAAACTGCATCAGCGGCGCCCAAATTTAGATTTGCTCAATTTAAGTGCTTGGCCAATGCTGTTAGGTTCAGTACCGATGGTGGCAATTGCCCTTATCGTACCCGCGGCGCCCATTCAATGGACAGGCTATTTTATTGGCTCGGTATTGTTCAACGTGTTTTTAAGTGGCGCATTGGCTTGGTTATTATGGTTATATGCGCTACAACGCTTGCCTGCAGGCGTAGCCAGTATGGCGTCTATGTTGGCGCCAGTAATTGGCGTGATAGCAGCCTGGATACAGCTAAATGAAGTGCCTGATCACATGGAAACAATTGGCATGTTGCTAATCGGTTTGTCACTCATCACGATTTCTTACATCAGCATTCGTCAACATAAACCTGTAGAGCCTGCAATGGCGCAAGATAGCTAAATATTAAAAATTTAACCAATCAAGTTAGATTAAGTAAGAAGTTTTCTCAAGTTTAATTGGATGATTAGTCTTAAATTATCGCCCAAGTGCCCATGCACCAAGTCTTTTAACGACTTTAATTAACTTGTTTTGTAGCTGTCATATCCGAATAATCACTTCATGCTAAACTTGAAGGCTGTTATTCGCATAATAAAAAATATTTCTACCAGCCATGAGCGCCAATCTGTTTTTAATTTTCCTCGCCGTACTACTAGTTTTATTGAATGGGTTTTTTGTTGCGGCGGAGTTTGGCTTAGTCAAGCTACGTAGTACGCGCGTACGTGCCATTGCAAAAAATTTGGGCTGGCGTGGCAAAATGCTTGCCAAAGTGCATGGCAGTTTAGATGCTTATTTATCGGCATGTCAGCTAGGCATTACCTTGGCATCGCTGGGATTAGGCTGGGTGGGCGAGCCCGCCTTTGCGGCACTAATTGAGCCTGCCTTAATCCGCGCTGGGGTGGAAAGTCAAAAACTCATTCATGGCATCGCGTTTATCGCCGCCTTTTTTACCATTTCTTATATGCATATCGTGCTAGGTGAATTAGTGCCTAAAACATTGGCTATCCGCATGGCAGAGCGTGTGAGCTTATGGACTGCGCCGGCATTATATGGATTTTACTGGGTAATGTTCCCTGCTATTTGGGTGTTGAATAAAAGCTCAAATATGATCATTAATGTCCTAAAGTTAAAAAACAAAGCTGGGCATGAGATGCAATACTCCAATGAAGAGTTGAAACTTATTTTGCGCAGCTCGCACCCCAACGAAAGTTTTAGCTCATCCGAATGGAAAGTGCTGGCGCAGGCGATTGATTTTAGAGAGTTAGCCGTGTCAGATTTGATGCATCCTTTTCATGAAGCAATCGCTTTGCAGGCAGATGAAACATTTAAGCAAAATATGGAGCGCATCGTGCAACATCGCTACAGCCGTTATCCGCTGGTGGCGGACGATGGGCAAGTGATTGGTATTATTCATATCAAAGATATTTTTATCGCCCTCACAAAAGACAGCCAATTTACCGATATTCAAAGTCTGATGAGGCCAGTGAAAATGGTTTCACCTGATACATTAGCGACAGAGCTTTTCAGAAAATTGCAACGCGGTGCGCCGCATTTTACGGTGGTTGCGTATCCCGACAATCCGCCAGTCGGATTTATTACCTTGGATAATTTATTGTCTGCGCTGGTTGGGGATATTCATGACGAGTTCAGGCAATCGCAAAGCGAGTGGACAAAACTAGATGATGGGTCGCTACTTGGTAAAGGCTCATTATCCATTAACACACTTGAGCGTACGCTGGGCATCGATATCGAATCGGATGATGCAGATACGGTCGCGGGATTGGTTTTGTGGAAATTAACCGAGTTGCCAGAAGAAGGGCAACGTATCGAGTTTGATCAGTTCTCAGTAGTAGTAAAGAAAATGGTCGGTCCACGTGTGTTGTTGGTGCGGGTTTATCCAAAACACTAGACGCAGCAAATAAGAGCGCATTAATTGGTTATTCACGGCTTGAGCCTTTATAAAGAGCGCATAGTTAACGCTTTTATTTAACCAATTTTAATCGGTTAAAATGGATTAACTACTAAATTAACAAGTCATTTTTGCCGCATTTCTCGCACATTAAAAGCCTATGATAAAATGCCCGAGAATCTAAAAATATCAAGGAAATAGCATGGCAGGACACAGTAAATGGGCAAATATCCAACACCGCAAAGGTCGCCAAGACGCCAAACGCGGCAAAATTTTCACCAAAATCATTAAAGAAATCACTGTCGCAGCGCGTTTAAGTGGTGGCGATGTCACCATGAACCCACGATTGCGCGCTGCAGTTGCTGAGGCCAAAGAAGAAAACATGCCGGCAGACAACATCACACGTGCCATTAAAAAAGGTACGGGTGAATTGGAAGGCGTGAACTACGAAGAAATCCGTTATGAAGGCTACGGCATTAATGGTGCGGCGATTATTATTGATTGCTTAACTGATAACAAACAACGTGCAGTGGCTGACGTGCGCCATGCTTTGACTAAATTCGGTGGAAATTTAGGCACAGATGGCTCAGTGGCATTTATGTTTAAGCATTGTGGTAGCTTAGTGTTTGAGCCGGGAATCATTGAAGATAAAGTGATGGAAGCGGCGCTGGAAGCGGGCGCAGAAGACATCGTAACAGATGAAGATGGCAGTATAGAAGTGATTACAGCACCAAATGACTTTATTACCGTAAAAGAAGCGCTGGAAGCAGCTGGTTTAAAACCCGTATTAAGTGAAGTGACTATGAAGCCACTGAATGAAGTTGAATTTACTGGTGATGATGCGATTAAAATGCAAAAAATCTTAGACGCATTAGAAGATTTAGATGATGTGCAAGATGTCTACACAACCGCGTTAATTGAAGAATAGTGATTACTCGCATACTCGGAATTGACCCTGGCTTACGTAACACTGGCTTTGGCGTGATTGAAAAGGTTGGTGAGAAAATCACTTATATCGCCAGCGGTACCATTAAAACCGCCAGCGGCAAAAAGAACAAAATAGAAGGTGAAGACGACAGGGAAGAGTTGCCGGCGCGGCTAAAAATTATTCTGGATGGCTTGTTTGAAGTCATTGATACTTACCAGCCGAACCAAGTGGCGATTGAGAAGGTGTTCGTAAACGTCAACCCGCAATCGACTTTATTGCTCGGTCAGGCGCGTGGCGCAGCAATTAGCGCAGCGGTGATTCGTGATTTAACCGTGGCGGAATACACTGCATTACAAGTTAAGCAGGCCGTTGTCGGCAATGGTCATGCGCAAAAAGAGCAAGTGCAGGAAATGGTCAAGCGCTTGCTGAATCTACCAGCAGCACCGAAACCAGATTCTGCCGATGCATTGGCTTGTGCGATTTGTCATGCACATGGCGGGCAGGGTTTGGGGAAGTTAGCGACCGCAGGTTTTCGGGTTAAGAATGGGCGGCTTGTATAAAACCAAATTACGCCGTGCCTCCTTTAGCTATAATGATTTCAAGCGGTTTACACACATTTATTTAAAGCAGAATTATGATTGCACGATTAAACGGTATTTTGATTGAAAAAGCGCCACCACAAGTGGTGATTGATTGCGCAGGCGTGGGTTATGAGGTGGAAGTGCCGATGAGCACTTTTTACAACTTGCCTGACATTGGCGCAAAAGTACAGTTGCTGACTTATATGGTGGTGCGTGAAGATGCGCAGCTATTGTACGGCTTTGGTTCTGAGCAAGAAAAAAGTACGTTTAAACAATTGCTTAAAGTAAATGGTATCGGCGCGAAGTCGGCTTTATCTATTTTAAGCGGCATGAGTATTGAAGATTTGATTCAAGCGGTTAATCTACAGGAAGTGACGATGCTGACGCGTATTCCAGGTATCGGCAAAAAAACCGCAGAGCGATTATTGCTTGAGTTAAAAGATAAATTCTCTATTAATGGTGTCAATAGTGTTGGTATTGCTCAACCAAAATCTGCTACTAGCGATATATTAAATGCCTTATTGGCATTGGGTTATAACGATAAAGAAGCGCTAGCAACGATTAAATTATTACCAAAAGATTTGTCTGTTTCAGAAGGTATTAGGCAATCGCTTAAATTACTTTCTAAATCAAGTTAATTTCGGGTTAATTAACCATATGTTTACAAAAAAGCCATCACACAACAGTGGTGGCTTTTTCATATGTATTGGCATTGCTGGCTTTTACGCATTAAAAAGGTACAATTTGGCAATATTAAAAGCGTGATTCGCTTTGCAACGAGAAAGAGGATTTGCACATGAAGTACGGTTTAATTGCACTACTATCGTTGCTGTTAATGGCTTGCAATAAGCAAGATGCTGCCACTAATTCTTTTGAAATGGCAAGGTCTGCGCCAACGGCAAAAATGGCTGCCGACTCAGCAGGTGGCGCTGAATTAGGTTTGACTGAAATTAGCGAGCCAATTAATGCGGCCGCTAAAAAATACATTGCGCTCCGCCATCATTTACAAATTGAAACGGCACCAGAAAAAATGCAGGCGAGTTTTGATGCCACCATCAAACATTGTGAAGCGCTAGGCTGCCAATTGCTCAGTGCAAATTACAATCGCGAAACGCCTTATAGTCCGCCATCTGCGTCTTTAAGCCTGCGTGTACCGCCTAGAAATGTCAGTATATTTTTGACTGGATTGGCAGAAAACGGCGAAGTGATGCAGCATGGCCGAGATAGTGAAGATAAAACAATTCAGGTGATGGATGCGGATGCTAGAATTAAAAATCTAACTGATTTGAGGGATAGACTGCGTTTGATGTTAGGTGATAAAACGGCGAAGTTTAAGGATATTATCGATGTAGAGCGTGAGTTGGCGAATACGCAAAGTGAGTTAGATAGCATTGCCAGTATTCGTAAAGTGTTGGCATTAGAAACGGATTTGGTCGCTGTGAATATTAATTTCACTGCCAGCCAAGGCATTACAGAACAAGGTTTTTTTGCACCGGTAGCCCGCGCGCTGAAAAATGCAGGGCAGGTGATGATGGAAAGCTTCGGTGCTGTGATTACTTTTGTCGTTGGTTTAATTCCTTGGCTATTGATTGGCATCCCCGTGATTTGGCTGGTACGTAAATACTGGATTAAGCTTAAAGCCAAATAATATAATCATATTAAGACGTTTGTTTTAAAAGCTATTAAATAATAAGACTCATAAATAATAAAATTAATTAAAATTTTAACAAAGCACGATGTAACCGTCAGGTGCAAGCATCTACATACACGGTGAGATTAACCCGAGAGTATTAAAACAATGAAAAGTTACCTGTATCGACTATTGTTTGTGGCGGCATTTCTCACCTGTGAGCCTGTGGCATATGCAGAAGAATCGTCTTCGGATATGTTGTCTGAAGATGATTATATGGGTGAAGTGCCAAAAGTGCTGACGGTATCGCGCTTAGCACAAGCACCTGCTGATGTGCCTTCTGCGGTCACAGTGATTAGTCGTGAAACCATTCGCGCCAGTGGTATCGTCGATTTGCCAGAGATCTTTCGGCTAGTGCCTGGCATGTACGTAGGAACCAATGCCGGTTACGTTTACAACACCAATCATACGGTTAGTTATCATGGTATGACATCGGCTTATGCGGGTACGATGCAAGTGATGATTAACGGTCGGTCGGTTTACAGCCCGCTGTTTGGTGGTGTTAATTGGAGCGAATTGCCAATTGCGCTTGTTGATATTGAGCGTATTGAAGTAACGCGTGGCCCTAACGCCGCTAGTTATGGTGCAAATTCTTATTTTGGTGTGATTAATATCATCACACAAACGCCATCTGAAACGCCGAATAACAGTGTTATTGCAACTCATGGTAATGGGCGTAACGAAGTGTTTTATCGCCATGCAGGCAAGGTGGATGATTTTGGTTATCGATTGACGACTGGATATCGGCAAGATGACGGTTTAGATAACCGCAACGATTTTAAACGTACCCGTTTTATTAGCTCACAAGCGGAGTATCGGCTTGATTCAAATGATAACCTTGAGTTTGAGTTTGGTATTACCGATGGCGCGCGCGGTGAAGGTAATATTAACGAAGACAATATTGTATTTTTGCCACGTACCAAGCAAATTAATAACCATTTTGGGTTAATTCGCTGGCGACATAGCATTTCAGATACCAGTGATTTAACGCTGCAGGCGTATCACAGTTATGATCAATCGGATGATACGGCGACCTCGGTTGATTTAAGGCCATTGATTGGGGCATTAAGTCCAAATTTGGTGAATGGCAGATTAGTGATTGACAACGAAGTCGTGCAAAAACGTACCGACATTGAAGCACAACATACTTTTACACTTGCCAGTAATGCGCGCGCGGTGTGGGGTGCAAGCATGCGAAGAGATTCAACTTATGCACCTTTTTATTTGGCCAGCAAAAATACCGATTATTTTGATCTGCTGCGTTTGTTTGGGCATGTAGAGTTACGGCCGCATGAAAAATTAACCATTAATGCCGGTGCCATGTTGGAACATAATGATTTTACGGGGACTGATATTTCACCCAGAGCGAGTATTAACTTTAAGTTGAATCCAGATCATAGCTTTAGGTTTGGAGTTTCTAGTGCGTTACGCACGCCTAATTATGTGGAAGAAAAATTTCAAAATCGGTTGGTCATACCAACTACATTGGCAAATCCCAGCGCGCTCATTTATCAATATAGAGCCAATAAGGGCGACGTAGAACCCGAGCAAATTGTCTCAACTGAACTTGGTTATGTTGGTGAAATTGGCCGCCTGCATTTAGATGCTCGGTTGTTCAGTGATCGTATCAATCATGTAGTCAGGGATGTTGACCGTACCGATTTTACCGTGCCTGCAAATACCTTGTTACTCAATCCATTTTTGGATGCAGATGTAACAACAAGCGATAATCAAGGTGGCGCAAGGGTTGAAGGGATTGAGTTTCAGGCAAATTGGCCACTAACCCGCAGTACCCGATTATTATTTAATCACGCTTATGTGCATATTCGGGAGACACAGGATGGATTAAAGCGTAATTATATAAAATCAATGCCACGCAACACAACCAGCACACTTGTTACACATCGTTTTAATCATCAGTGGGATGGGAGCTTTGCCTATTATCAAACAAGTGCAACTACCCTTTTGGGGGATGGCGACCCGGTCGATTTAATCAGAAAATGTGATGTTAGACTGGCGCGAAGATTTGATTATGGTCGCCGCAATGGCGAGGTTGCGATTGTTGTTGAAAATCTATTCAATGATCATTATCAGGAATTTGCTGATTACAACACGCTTAAGCGGCGCGCGCGTATTAATGTTAGGTTAGATTTTTAATGCATTTTAAGGCTGGGCTTGCGACGCTAAAGTGATTCATTTGCGCACTAATACAATAAGCAGGAGTTTTATTAAATTATTAATGTTTATTGCGTTAATGATTGGCTTTTTTGCGCCCACACTTTCATTTGCTTACACGGGCGTCACTATTATATTAAGTGCACCCACGCCAACTAATTTAGAGTTTGTAGAGCATTTTAGAGATGAGCTCATCAGCTCTAAGAACACGGCGCTGCGTGTAAAGGTGATCGATTTACAAGAAACGGATAAATTAGTAGTCGCCGAAAATAGTGAGTTAGTGATTGCGTTGGGTGTTAATGCGCTACAGGCTGCCAGTAAATTGAAACACACAACGCCTGTTGTTGGCGTATTTACACCTTTGCCTGCATTTAATAGTTTACTTGCTTCTAGCAGGCGCGATTTGGGCAACTTTAGTGCAATCGTATTAGATCAGCCTTATATGCGGCAAATGATGCTCATTAAGACGGTGATGCCAAATATCAAAAATTTAGGTGTTCTACTGGGTACCAGCTCATCTCAATATGCCGAGTTAATTAAAGATGCAGGTGAAAAAACCGCCATTAATGTCACTGAGGAAAGCATTGCGCAAGAGTCTGATTTAATCCCTAAGCTGAATAAAATATTAGATAACAACGATGCGTTAATGGCGATTCCAGATTCATTTGTGTATAGCCGTGAAACTGCGCAGCCTATTTTATTGACGACATACCGACATCTCAAGCCAGTGTTTGGTTATTCTCGGTCGTACGTACAAGCGGGTGCGTTGGCTGCTGTGTATAGCACAACTAAACAACTGGCTAAACAGGCGACAGAAATTGCGGTGAACTCACAGGCGTCACCAGGTCTTTTACCACCACCACAGACGCCGCGATATTTTTCAATAGCCGTCAATTATCAAGTCGCGCGCTCACTGAATATTGTGGTGGAAGATAAAGACAAATTACAGAAAAAAATAGCTGACGCTGAACTAGCACAATATGAAAAATGATACGGGTCGATTAGGCTTTAATAATTTAGGCATTAAATCCAGAGTAATTTTGCTGGGGACTATTCCTGCCTTGTTATTCGCGATTATTTTAGCTGGTTACGCTATTTCTAATGTTTTTGACGTGTTGAATCAATCACTAAGTGACCGCGGCCGCATCATGGCATCGCAATTAGCGCCAGCGGCAGAGTATGGCGTAATATCGGGTAATCGCCAGATATTACAGAAGCTAGTACAGCAAGCGCTATCTAATGAGCAGGAAGTCAGGACTGTGCTAGTAGTCGATAATAAAGGCATGGTGTTGGCATTAAGTGGCCGCCCATTGTCACAAGATTTAATTAACCGCGTTGATAAAAATAATCTGAACGAATTCAAACTGCGCAATGGCATTATTTTTACCTCACCTATTTACCGCAGTTTGGTTGAAATTGAGGATTTTTCCAGCGGATACGATGCAAAAGAAGGCGCAGAAATAGCGAGTAATCAGCTAGCAATTGGGCATGTTTATGTGGATTTAAGCAATCAGACGTTACAAAATATCAAGCTCGACTTAATTACTAAAATCCTCTTAATTGGCTTATTTGGATTGATGATGAGCGCTTTAATCGCATGGCGTATTGGCCGCAATATCACTAAACCGATTCAAGAAATTGCGCATGCAGTGAATAAAGTCGGCGAAGGAATCTTTGCGCAAACCATCACTGAAAATTCCAGCGGTGAATTAAAAACCCTGCAAAAAGGTTTTAATTCCATGTCTACTAGCCTTAAACATGCTTATGAAAGTATGCAGGATAGGATTAACGATGCAACCAGTATGCTGCGTCATCAAGCGCAGCATGATGATTTAACTGGTTTGGTGAATCGGCGCGAGTTTGAAGTTAGGTTAGAACGTAGCTTGAAAAGCGTGCATGAAGTGAACGCGCAGCATGTATTTTGTTATATGGATTTGGATCAGTTTAAGTTGGTGAATGACACCTGTGGCCACGCAGCGGGTGACGAGCTACTAAGGCAAATTAGTGTTCTCTTAGCCAATAGAATGCGCGATAGAGACACGTTGGCGCGTTTGGGTGGAGATGAGTTTGGTTTACTGCTCGAAAATTGTAGCTTGTCTGATGCCAGCCAAATCACGAATACCCTATTGAAAATAGTGCACGATTATCGATTTATGCACGATGATAAAATTTTTAATATCGGTGTCAGCATTGGCATGGTCGTCATTAATGCTAGCTTTGCTAGTGTGAGTGAAATTATGCACGCGGCCGACTCTGCTTGTTATTCGGCTAAAAAAGCGGGTCGTAATCAAAGTTTCTTGTTTAGCGCAGGCGATATTGAAGTCACTCAACGACGCAGACAAGTAGAAGCTATTTCAGATATTACCGATGAAATTGATGATGAGCAGTTTATGTTGTATTGCCAGCCAATCGTGCCACTTTCGTCTAATGTGCCGGCACAACATCATTATGAAGTGCTGATTAGAAAAATAAGCTTGGATGGCACAATCATACTGCCAACTGCATTTATTCCTTCTGCCGAGCGTTATCATTTAATGCCTAATATTGATCGCTGGGTGATTAGGAATACGTTCGCAGCGTATCGTGATATGTTGGATAGAAGTAATGAAAAGTGTAATTATGTTTTTTCGATTAACCTATCAGGTACGTCACTTGGTGATAAAAGTTTGTTGGGGTTTATTCGCGAGCAATTGGCGGTTTATGCTATCCCGCCAACATCCATTTGTTTTGAAATCACTGAAACTTCTGCGATTGTTAATCTCAAAAACACCATTCAATTGTTTACGGCGCTCAGAAAATTGGGCTGTAGTTTTGCATTGGATGATTTTGGTAGCGGCATGTCATCATTTACCTATTTAAAAAACTTCGAGGTGGATTTTCTGAAAATTGATGGCGCTTTTGTAAAAGAAATGCACATTAATAAAATTGATCATGCCATGGTGCGCTCAATACATAGTGTGGCGGAAGCCATGAACATAAAAACCGTCGCGGAGTTTGTTGAAAACGAGGCGATTTTAAAAGAATTAAAAACCATCGGCGTGCATTATGGTCAAGGCATGCATCTCGGTCCGCCAGTCGCTATTAAAAAATTAATTGAGAATTTTTCGCAATTAAACTCATAATAGGGTGTTTTAACGTTAGTAAGCTTTAAATCTCATGATTGAAACCGATCGCTTAATTGCTCCTGCCGCTGCCAGCCCACAAGAAGAGGCGATTGAACGCGCCCTTCGCCCTAAGGCTTTGGATGAATATGTGGGGCAAGAAAAAGCGCGTGGTCAGTTGGAAATCTTTATAAACGCTGCGCGTGGCCGTAGCGAAGCATTAGACCATGTACTATTATTTGGGCCGCCAGGCTTAGGTAAAACGACGTTGGCACATATTATTGCGCGTGAAATGGGCGTTAATCTGCGCCAAACTTCTGGTCCTGTGCTGGAACGCGCCGGTGATTTAGCCGCTTTACTCACCAACTTAGAACCCAATGATGTTTTATTTATCGATGAAATCCACCGCTTAAGCCCTGTGGTAGAAGAAATTTTATATCCCGCCATGGAAGATTATCGGTTGGATATTATGATTGGAGAAGGTCCAGCCGCGCGTTCGGTAAGGCTGGATTTGCCGCCATTTACGCTAGTGGGTGCAACTACTCGCGCGGGGATGCTGACTAACCCCCTAAGAGATCGCTTTGGTATCGTATCGCGCTTGGAATTTTACACTGCAGAAGAATTAGGACGTATTGTGCATCGAAGTGCTGGACTGTTAGAGGTGCAAATAACAGCGACTGGTGCATTTGAAGTCGCGAAACGTTCACGCGGTACACCGCGCATTGCCAATCGACTATTGCGCCGCGTGCGCGATTATGCGCAAGTGAAAGCCGATGGTATCGTGAGTTCTGAAGTGGCGGATGCGGCGCTGAAAATGTTAGATGTCGATAGTTTGGGTTTTGATGTGATGGATAGAAAATTATTGCAGGCAGTTTTAGAGAAATTTGGTGGTGGGCCGGTTGGGCTAGATAATTTAGCGGCTGCGATTGGCGAAGAGCGCGACACGATTGAAGATGTGCTAGAGCCTTATTTAATTCAGCAAGGCTATTTGATGCGTACGCCGCGTGGTCGCATGGCGACGAGTTTAGCGTATCAACATTTTGGCTTGGATGTACCGAAAACATTAGCAACAGGTGAAGCGTGGCAGCAGTAAAATTTGAAACAAAAGGCCAGTTTAATTGGCAAGTACGTGTATATTACGAAGATACAGATAGTGGTGGTGTGGTTTACCATAGCAATTATTTGAAATATATGGAACGCGCCCGTACTGAGTGGCTACGCCATTTAGGATTTGAGCAAACAGACTTAAAAGATGCGTTAAACTCACTGTTTGTGGTACATAGTATGCAAATTCAGTTTAAAAAACCCGCAAAATTTAACGATTTACTGACTGTTTCAAGTGAACTAACCATGATAGGTCATGGTAGTTTGGTCTTTTTACAAAAAATTAATCAAGGCACACAAGTTTTAATTGAAGCCAATGTAAAAATTGCGTGTGTGGATGCGTTAACCTTTAAACCCAGCAAGATTCCGAATCAACTTAAATTAAAACTGCAGCAGCTGTAAGCGGTAGTTATCAAATGGAGCCAGCATGAGTGTAGCAAGTGATATGTCTTTATTAACCTTAATTT
The DNA here is from genome assembly GCA_040387515.1 of Pseudomonadota bacterium. GTDB lineage: Bacteria > Pseudomonadota > Gammaproteobacteria > Burkholderiales > Methylophilaceae > Methylotenera_A. The sequence continues at coordinate 21,614 of JAZKDP010000021.1, read as the reverse complement.
CAGGCGCAAGTCTGCCTGTACAGCTAGTGATGGTGATATTGTTGATTACATCATTATTTTCGTGGTGGTACATTTTCATTAAAGTGGCCACTATTAAACGCGCTGAAACTGAGTCGGAGGATTTTGAAAATAAATTCTGGTCTGGCGGTGATTTGAATAAGCTTTATGAAGGCATCACTGCTGGTCGTCGCAAGCCACGAGGCATGGCCAGTATTTTTGAGGCTGGTTTTAAAGAATATATTCGTCACAAGCAGCAAGGTAAAATGGAAGTGAGTGATGTGATGGAAGGTTCGCGCCGAGCCATGCGTGCTGCTTATAACCGCGAGCTTGATGACTTGGATGCGCATTTGCCTTTTTTGGCTTCGGTTGGCTCAGTAAGCCCGTATATTGGCCTGTTTGGTACAGTTTGGGGCATTATGAATTCGTTCAGAGGTTTGTCCAGCGTAGCTCAAGCCACATTAAGCCAAGTGGCGCCAGGCATTGCGGAAGCGTTAATTGCCACGGCGATTGGCTTATTTGCGGCGATTCCAGCTGTGATTGCTTATAACCGTTTTGCTTCCAACGTTGATAGACTGTCAGTTCGTTACGAAAGCTTTATGGAAGAATTTACCAATATTTTGCAACGCAAGTCTTAACGTTAGGAGATTAAAATGCGCACTCGTAAACGCCGCATGATGAATCAAATTAACGTTGTGCCCTATATCGACGTTACTTTGGTGTTGCTAGTCATTTTTATGGTGACTGCGCCAATGACTAACCCTGGCGTGGTTGATTTGCCTAAAGTAGGCCAAGCATTAAAACAAACTGGCGCGCCGATAGTGGTGACGATTAAAAAAGACGGCATGGCAGAAATTGAAGGTAAAAAGCTGCAGCGAGACGAACTGTTGTTTGAAATTAAAAAACAGCTTGAAAGTAAAGATCGTCCAGTAGTGGTCGCGGCTGATGAAAAAACCCAGTATGGCAAAGTCATTGAGGTGATGGATTTATTGAAACAAGCCAAAGTCGATAAAGTGGGTTTGCTATTCAAGCCGGCACCTTAATTATCTCCACACCAACGACTAGCTTAAATAGTTAATGCAAAAATTAATCACCAAATGTTAAGACCTCACGAAAGTACCGACTCATGGAAAGCAGGTGCGCTGGCAATTGCTGTGCATGTGTTTTTGCTGGGCGCCATGCTGGTTTCATTTAATTGGAAAGCGGCGCATCCTGTGTTGAACGTCACAGAAGTTGAGTTGTGGGATAAATTACCTAGCGCTAAACCCGTGATTAGCGAGCCGCCTAAACCTGAACCCAAACCTATTATTGAAGAAAAGCCAGAAATTAAGCCTGAGCCCAAGCCAGAACCAAAGCCAGTTGTAGAAGAAAAGCCTAAGCCAGAAGAGCCAAAAGTAGATATTGAGCTTGAGAAAAAAAAGGAAGAACTGAAGCAAAAAGAAATAGAACAAAAACAAAAAGCGCTAGATGAAAAACGCAAAAAGGACGTGCTGGAAAAAATTCAGGAAGATGCGCGCAAAGATGAGTTGCGAGAGAAAAAATCGTTAGAAAAAAAAGCCACAGAAAAACAGGAAGATGCACTAAAAAAAATGCAGCAAGACATGCTGTCTGAAGAGAATGCATCAGAAAATAAACAGGCAAACGCTGCAAGTGCTGCTGCCAATGCCAGTGTTATTGGTGAATATCAGGATAAAATTAGATCCAAAATTCGTGGTAATGTGAATAAGACTTTGTGTGGCGATGGCAATCCAGAGCTGGTGTTTTCAATCGGCTTGCTGCCAACGGGTGAATTAAGCGGCACTCCTAAGCTAAAAAAATCTAGCGGAATTAGCGCTTGTGATGATGCCGTGGAGCGTGCTATTGCTGCATCCCAGCCATTGCCACTGCCTTCTGACCCAGCGATTTATGCCAAATTTAGAAACTTAAATTTGACGTTTAAGCCGAACGAATAATTGAGATAATAGGCTTTGATGGCCATATTTTGTTAGCTTTAATAATGTAAATAAAGCGTAAAAAATGTAATAAAGTGTAATTGCGGTAGTATCAAAGCCTGTTTGCAGTAAAATTTGACGGAACCTTTTTAAAAACTGAATTACCAACAGGTGAAATTCACAACATATTGGTCACAATGAACTTATCAAAAATAATCGTTTTTATCCTCAGCTTTTTTATTGTTGTCAGCGCACATGCCGAGCTTGATATTGAAATCAGTGGCGGTGGCGCACAGCAAATTCCTATTGCAATCGTGCCTTTTGGCGATGCTGCCAATTCCAAAGATAATATTGCCGATATTGTCGCGGCCGATTTAAAGCGCAGCGGATTATTCCGTGTGCTAGAAACACGTGGTATGGCTAATTTGCCTACTACGCCTGCACAAGTTAAATATGCTGAATGGTCTGCTTTGCAGGCACAAGCGTTGACTGTTGGGCGCGTTGAGCCTATTGCTGGTGGTAAATTGAAAGTCTCTTTTCAATTGATGGATGTATTAAAGCAAACACAATTGGCTGGCATGGATTATCAGATATCGCCTAGTCAAGTGCGCACTACCGCGCACAAAATTGCAGATGTTATTTATCAGAAATTGACAGGTGAGTCTGGCATATTTGCTAGCCGTATTGCCTACATCACGAAAAAAGGCAAACGTTACGTACTGCAAGTAGCCGATGCCGATGGCTTTAATCCACAAACAGTAGTGTCATCGAATGAGCCGATTATTTCGCCAGCTTGGTCACCAGATGGGTCAAAATTGGCTTATGTTTCTTTCGAAAAGAAAAAACCGATTGTTTATGTACAGTCACTCAGTAGTGGCAGCCGTCAAGTTCTGGCCAACTTTAAGGGTAACAACAGTGCGCCGGCTTGGTCGCCAGATGGTAGTAAGCTGGCAATTGTGTTGACCTATGGCGCAAACTCACAGGTTTATACAATTAATGTAGGTGGCGGTGGTTTAAAACAAATTACTAAAAGTAATGCAATCGATACTGAACCAGTATTTTCCCCAGACGGCAATTCGATTTACTTTAGCTCGGATCGTGGTGGTAAACCGCAAATATACAAAGTATCTGCTGACGGCGGTTCACCAACACGTGTGACGTTTGAGGGGAGCTTCAATGTTTCGCCCAAATTTTCACCTGATGGTAAATCTTTGGCCTACATTCGTAACGATGGTGGCAAGTTTAGAGTCGCCTTGCAAGATTTAGCTTCAGGCCAAGTGCAATTGTTAAGTGAAGGCAGTCAAGATGAATCACCTAGTTTTGCGCCAAACGGACGTGTAATCTTATACGCGACTAAAATACGTGGGCGTGGAGCATTGGCGGCAGTGTCATCTGATGGTAAAGTACGCCAACGCTTAAATGATGCGACAGGTGATGTGCGCGAACCAGCTTGGGGTCCGTTACTCAACTAGAAAATGTTAGTGTTTTGATATGGTTAACGCCATTTCTAAACGATTTGTATCAAATTAGTTTTTAATTTAATAACCTTACCCAGATTTGGGTAATAAACGGGAGAGTAAAATGTATAAACCATCAACAATTAACGCTAAATTAGCATTGGGCTTAAGTTTGGCAGTGCTATTGGTTGCTTGTAAAAGCACACCGATCACACCAGCTAAAGTAGAAGATAAAAGCGCGGGTTCATCACAAACAGGTGCAAACGATGGCGCTGATACCAATGGCGTGAAAGAAGTTGTTATTGATAGTAACGCAAATGGTGGCGATAGCGCACTACGTGATCCAAACAGCATTTTATCAAAACGTAATATCTATTTTGATTTTGATAGTGATGCAGTTAAAGCGGAATATCGTCCGCTTATCGAAGCGCATGCTAAATATTTATTGGCACATGCTGATGCTAAAGTAGTTTTGCAAGGTAATACTGATGAGCGCGGTACACGTGAATACAACTTATCATTAGGTCAACGTCGTTCAGTAGCCGTTAAACAAACATTTAATTTATTAGGTGTGCAAGATAAACAAATTGAAACAGTGAGCTACGGCGAAGAAAAAGCTACGCAAAATTGTGCTGGTTCAGCGTGCGATAAAGATCGCCGTGTTGATATCGTGCATGCTGGCGAGTAAGAGTTTTGCTTAATCAGTTGATTAAAAATCTGATTGTACTGGTGATTGCTACAACGGCAGTCACCAGTCACGCCGCAATATTTGACGACAAAGAAGCGCGTAAGAAGATTTTAGACGTAGAGGCCGCAAGTCAGGCATCAATTAATGATTTGAAGAAAAGCCAAGCCGCTATTGAAAAGCGACTGGTTGCGATTGAGGCCGTCATACAAGGCCAGGGTTTGGTTGATATGCAGAACCAAATTGAAGGCTTAAAACAAGAGGTTGCTAATTTAAAAGGCGAGCTAGAAGTTGCTGGCCATAATATTAATACCACGCAACAACGCCAAAAAGATTTATATACCGATACCGATACAAGGTTGCGCAAAATAGAAAGTAGTGCCACGTCATCGTTAAGTAGTGCTGGAACAAGTAGTGATAGTCCAGCGAATACAACAGCGCCAGTGGTAGAGGACAAAGATGTTAAAGCCTTTGCTGATGCTGATAGTTTAAGTAAGGCTGGCAAGCACAAAGAGGCTTTTGCCGCGTTTGATGTTTTTTTAAAAGAATATCCTAATAGTAAACTTGTGCCTGATGCGCTGTATGGCGTGGGTTATTCACAGTTTGCGCTAAAAAATTATAAGTCCAGTATTGCCACGCAACAGAAGGTGGTTGCTTTATATGCAGAAAGCGCAAAAGCACCGGATGCAATGTATAGCATCGCGAATAGTCAAATTCAACTAGGGCAAGTTACTAATGCAAAAAAAACGCTGCGTGATTTAGTGGCAAAATACCCCAATGCAGACGTAACGCCTAATGCGCAAAAACGGTTAAAAACGTTAGAATCATTGAAATAGCATTTATTTAATGCATTGCAAATCATCTGGATATTGCAATGCTGAGCACCAAGAATGTATGATGCTGCTCAATGATTTTTCCTAAAATCCATTTCACAATATATAAGCGTTGCGCTATTGCTCTCTGCATATTTGCAGCGCTTAATATCCTGGTAGGACAGTTCACCAATATTGATTTAATCATTGAAGATTATTACTTCGATACAAATACACAGCAGTTTCTTTGGTATAACACTTGGTTTGCTAAAGATTTGATGCATGGTTATGTGAAATATACCATTACTCATATCGGTCGCTTGCTATGGTTAGTTGTACTTCTAGACCTTATTTACCCATGGCGCATCATTAAGCAATGGGTGCGCGTGCGATTACGTTTTGTCGTAATTGCCTCTGTCTTAATCCCCTCTCTTGTGGGAATATTAAAATCTTTTTCTGCCTTGCATTGCCCGTGGGATGTAACGCGCTATGGCGGATATGCTCCGTTTGTTCGGCTACTCGACCATATGCCTAGCATGGTAAAAGCGGGTGGATGCTTTCCTGCGGGTCATGCAACGGTTGGCTTGTGGCTTGCTGCATTTTGTGTATTTTGGCTTCCAAGCAAACCAAAAACTGCTTTAATTGTTTTTTTGTCTGGCTTAAGTGTAGGATTCACACTTGGTTGGGTACAGCAAATGCGCGGTGCACACTTTTTATTTCACACATTATGGTCTGTATGGTTAGCGGCATTGGTCATATTCATCATGTTGGGTTTTACCAAACAATTCAAGCCAGAGTTCCAAACTAAAAATTAAATAAAATAATTCAAAAAATACAGAAATAAAATCAGGGTGATGTAAGTAATGAATAAACTTCTTTTAGTTCCATATGGGTTGCTGAGCAAGATTAAGACGCAAACGCAAGCTATCCTACTGACCGCTGCATTTATCATGCTAACGGGTAACTATGCGTTATTCGGCAGGATTTTAGAGGTGTATCCAGCAAAACTACATAATTTGCCATTTTTGATTTCTCTGGCAGTGTTTTTTAGCATACTAACTACCTTATTTTTATTGGTGGTTTCTCATGGCAGGTTTACACGATGGGTTCTCGCATTTTTCCTGTTTTCAGCGTCGCTTGCTGCTTATTATATGGATCAATTTGGCGTCATTGTTGACGTTGTAATGCTGGATAATATCGCACAAACCAATCCACAAGAATTTGCTGGTTTAGTGAGTCCGATGTTTATTTTAAGGGCAGTATTTTTTGGCGCTATTCCCGCCTGGATGGTCATTAAATACACACCTGCAGCTAGAAAAGTATGGCCAGAACTTCAATCTCGCCTATTGGCAATCGCTGTTTTATTGTTGCTATTAATCGTTGTTATCGTGCCATTTACTGCAGGCTACACGTCATTTATCCGAGAGCACCGCGTGACACGCTTTTATGCGAATCCTACCTACTTTACGTATTCATTGATTAAATATGCGCAAGAACAACTAAAACCAGCGCCATCAAAAATCGTCACACGAGTCGCACAGGATGCAAAAAACCTAGACACGTATAAACACCATGAGTTGATTATTATGGTGGTGGGTGAAACAGCGCGTGCAGACCGATTTTCGTTGAATGGGTATAAAAAATTAACTAATCCATTATTAGCCAAAGAAAATATTGTCAGTTTTAGTAATGTGAGTTCTTGCGGAACTTCTACCGGCATTTCCGTGCCGTGTATGTTTTCAGTGTTAGGCCGAGAAAAATATGACAAAGAAAAAGCTTTGCATACCGAAAATGCTTTAGAGGTTTTATTTGAAAACAAAGTACAAATTTTATGGCGTGACAATAATTCAGATTCAAAAGGTGTTGCAACAAGGCTTAAATATGAAAACTTTAAAACGCCAACATTGAATCCTGCATGTGATAAGGAATGCAGAGATATTGGCATGTTAAGTGGCTTAGATAAATACATAGCGGCCAGAAAAGACCAGGATATTTTGATTGTGCTGCATCAAATGGGCAATCATGGTCCTGAATATTACCGACGCTATCCGAAAGAGTTTGAGAAATTTAAGCCAATGTGCATGACTGGCGAATTAAGGGATTGCAGCCAAGAGGAAATAGATAATAGCTACGATAACGCGATTTTATATACCGATTATTTCTTGTCTGAAGTCATTCATTTTCTAAAAAAATATGATGATTCACATGAAACGGCCATGCTATATGTTGCTGATCATGGGGAGTCACTAGGCGAAAACGGTTTTTATCTGCATGCAGCGCCTTATGCGATTGCACCAAAAGAACAAACACACGTGCCAGCGATTGTTTGGATGGGTAAGAATTTTGACTTCACCATTGATCAAGCCAAACCTTTTAAAGATTATCCATTAAGTCATGATGATGTGTTCTGTACCTTGTTGGTAGCGTTTGAGATGCAATCAAAAACCTGTGAAAGCAAGCAGCAAATATTGATGCAGAATAATGATTTAAAAGCGACACATTAAAAATAATCAATAAACATTTTTTGGTGATATTTACTATGTGTTGTTAATCATCAATTTTTTAGACTTTTCGCGGTAAAATAACGCCAACATAATGTTGGCGTTTTGCTTTAATTTAAGTAGTTAAAACTAATGGCTTTAAAAATTTACGAAATATTTTACTCATTGCAAGGTGAAACCAGCAGATTTGGTCTCCCTACGGTGTTTGTGCGCTTGACGGGTTGTCCAATGCGTTGCACATATTGTGATACCGAATATGCTTTTAGCGGTGGATCCAATATGGAAGTTGCGGATATTTTAGTCAAAGTAGCTGAATTTGGTACGCGCTATGTGACCGTGACGGGTGGCGAGCCGTTGGCACAAAAGCAATGCCATGATTTATTAAAGTCTTTGTGTGATGCAGGCTACAGCGTATCGCTTGAGACCGGTGGCGCCATGGACATTGTGCCAGTTGATAAGCGCGTGTCCATTATATTGGATATTAAAACGCCTGCTTCAAATGAAGAGAAAAAGAATCTTTGGAGCAATTTGGCGCATATTAAACCTAGCGATGAGATTAAATTCGTGCTGTGCAATCGGGCCGATTATGATTGGGCAAAAGCTAAACTAATTGAACTCAAATTGGTTGAAAAATGCCCTGTGTTATTCTCACCCAGTTTTAATGAGCTGGCTGCTAATGAGTTGGCAGCTTGGGTTTTGGCCGACAAACTGCAGGTGCGCATGCAAATTCAATTACATAAAATTTTATGGGGTGAAAAGCAAGGCGTATGACAAAAAAAGCGGTTGTTTTACTTTCTGGTGGACTGGATTCTGCTACTTGTTTGGCGATTGCAAAATCACAAGGTTTTGATTGCTATTGCTTAAGTTTAGATTACCATCAGCGCCATATTGCTGAATTACAGGCGGCCAATAATGTCGCCTTGAAGCTAGGCGCAATCACACACAAAACAGCACATTTAGATTTAAGTTTATTTGGCGGCTCAGCATTAACGGATAACGCCATTGATGTCCCGGTGTCAGAAACGGTAGGTATTCCAGTCACCTACGTGCCTGCGCGCAACACGATTATGCTGTCATTAAGCTTGGCTTGGGCAGAGGTGTTGGGCGCACAAGATATTTTTATTGGTGTGAATGCATTAGATTATTCAGGTTATCCAGATTGTCGCGGTGAATATGTGGCTGCGTTTCAGCAAATGGCCAATTTGGCGACCAAAAGTGCGGTAGAAGGCCAGAAAATTACCATACATGCGCCGTTAATCGATATGACTAAAGGGCAAATAATCAGCTTGGGTACGCAACTGGGTGTAGATTATGCGATGACAGTTTCTTGTTATCAGGCCGATGATTTAGGTCGCGCCTGTGGAAAGTGTGATTCTTGCCGTTTGCGCCGCGATGGTTTTGTCCAAGCCAATATACAGGATCCGACCCGTTATAGCGGTGTGTTATAACGCCTTAATTATTAAAGTCTTATTATTAAGTTGCTTAATAATTCCATTGCGTTATAGTTTGTTTTCCCTTGTCTGGGTGGCAATAAAATAATGAGTGTCAGTCAATCAAACCAAGATGATAGTTGGCGCATAAAAATGCTAGAGCAAGGCTTGGCACATTTGGGCCAAGCCTTGCTTATTGTTTCTAGCCGTGCAGAAGTTTTATTTGCATCAAGCGCGGCGGAGGTGTTACTTAAAAACCAGCATGGTCTTCGTGTTCTTAATCAACAATTAACCGCAGATTTAGTGCCAGATAATACGCGCTTACAAAATGCGATACGCATTGCAATTGATGCGAACCACACGCAAGAAAATTCCATAAGCATTTACGTGCATCGCAGTCAGCATCCTAAGCCATATTATCTTTCAATCAGTCGTATGCAAAAGCAAGTAGACGAGCGTAGAGATGGCCATAGTGTATTGATTTTAGTGAAAGATTTAAGCTTAAATTATGAGTACTGGACAGATAGATTAAGTGCAGAATTTAATCTATCACGCCGTGAGGTTGAGTGCGTTGTGTTATTAACTGAGCGTAGAGGTACCAAAGAAGTATCAGAAGTAATGGGTATTAGTACTGAAACCGTGCGGCAGTATATTAAGAATGCATTTAAGAAGATGGATGTGCAAAAACAACACGAACTGGTTAGTATGGCGCTGGAATATCGTAGAAACCGTTAATCAATCGTTATTAAATTAACTGTTTTAAGTGCGTAAAGTTTAGCTTGCCTAAATATTTTACTTGTCAATATTCTAGTTTTTCAAGTATAATCCGCGCCTTTCTGCATAACCTTTTCTATTAAAGAGAAATATAGCTATGGTAGTGATTCGTTTATCTCGTGGTGGTTCTAAAAAGAGCCCATTTTACAATGTAGTAGTAGCTGATTCACGCAATCGTCGTGACGGTCGCTTTATTGAGCGTGTTGGTTTTTATAACCCATCAGCTAAGGCTAATGCAGAAGGTTTGCGTATTGATGCTGCACGCGTTAGTTTTTGGACTGGCAACGGCGCACAATTGTCTGACACTGTTGCGCGTTTAGTAAAAACGCATGCTAAAGGCCCAGAAGCGGCATTAGCGGCTAAAGCTAAAGATGCGGCTAAAGCAGATGCTGCAAAAGCGAAAGCAGCCGCATTAGAAGCAGCAAAAGTAAAAGCTGCTGCAGATGCTAAAGCTGCCGCTGACGCGGAAAAAGCTGCAGAGGCTGCGAAAGCGGCTGAGGCTGCAGCAGCGGAAGTTGCTGAAGCACCAGCAGAAACTCCTGCAGCTGACGCTTAGTCTCAATTTTATTTCTACTAAGCTTCTTTTCTCAAGCTTAAGGTTGGTTTAAGCGATGGCTTTGGTAGCAAATAATTTAGAATCAAGCAATTTGGTAGTCATGGGGCGCATAGTTGCGCCCTACGGCGTTTTTGGCTGGCTTAAAGTGCTGCCTGATACCGAAACAATGGATAGCTTGTTTGATTACGACACTTGGTGGATTGGCAAAGACGGCAACTGGCGCGAGTTAGATGTCATCGAAGCAAAAATACATAACGATGTGTTGGTTGTAAAGTTGCAAGGCATAGATGATCGCGATGCGGCGCTTGCTTGCAAAGGTCAGCAGGTGGCAGTACCGCGAGATGCGCTACCTGAAGCTGCAGAAAATGAATATTACTGGTCTGACTTAATCGGATTAACGGTTAAAAACAAGCAAGATGTAGTGTTTGGACAAATTGCTGATGTGTTTGAAACAGGTGCAAATGATGTGATTGTTGTAAATAGCGGACAATTGAACGGTGAGCGAGAACGCTTAATTCCATTTACGCCACACGTTATTTTGGATGTGGATTTAGCTGCAAAAACCATGTTAGTCGATTGGGATGCAGATTTTTAGCATTCAGCATCTAAAATAAAATGCGCTTTGATGTTATTAGCTTGTTTCCCGATATGTTTGATGCAATTAGCCAATATGGCATTACATCACGCGCATTAGAACGCAAGATTTATGATTTAAACGTGATTAACCCACGGGATTTTACCAAGGATAATCACAAAACTGTCGATGACAGGCCTTATGGTGGTGGCCCTGGCATGGTGATGTTGGCGGAACCGCTGGAAAAATCGATTGATTTAGCGAAAAAAAATCAAGCGGCTTTAGGTATTAAATCGCATGTGATTCATTTGTCGCCGCGTGGTACGCCGTTAAGTCACCAAAAGGTGATGCAATTAAGCCAGCAGCAAGGCTTGATATTGCTGGCAAGTCGCTACGAAGGTGTAGATGAGCGCTTGTTAAGCGCACTGGTAGATGAAGAAATATCGATTGGTGATTATGTATTAAGTGGCGGCGAATTACCCGCCATGGCGTTAATAGATGCAGTTGTAAGGCAATTGCCAGGTGTGTTGGGTGATGCAGATTCCGCAATAGAAGATTCGTTTGTGAACGGCTTGCTGGATTATCCGCACTACACCCGGCCAGAAGAATATGAAAGTAAAAAGGTGCCGGAAGTATTGTTGTCTGGCAACCATGCAAAGATTAGAGAATGGCGATTAAAACAATCGTTGTTGCTAACAAGGGCGAAACGCCCTGATTTATTGGCCGCAAGGTCGTTGACGAAAGAGGAAGCTCGGCTGCTACAAGAAGGTATTAGAGAGCAGGAACAAGCATCTTCATAATTAAAAGGAGCACAAAGTGGCAGATATTATTAAAATGTTAGAAACGGAAGAAATTGCGCGTTTAGGCAAAACCATTCCAACTTTCGCCCCAGGCGATACCGTAGTGGTTGGTGTAAACGTTGTGGAAGGTACACGTAAACGTGTGCAGGCTTATGAAGGTGTTGTAATCGCGATTCGCAATCGTGGCCTTAACTCATCATTCATCGTGCGTAAAATCTCATCTGGTGAAGGTGTAGAGCGTACATTCCAAACTTACTCACCGTTAATCGCATCAATTGAAGTGAAACGCCGTGGTGATGTACGCCGTGCAAAACTGTACTACTTGCGTGAGCGTTCAGGTAAATCTGCACGTATTAAAGAAAAATTAGTAGTGCGTGAAAGAGAAGTGCTGGCGCCAGAAGTTAAAGCGTAAACAGCAGAATAGTTGTTGTATTCAGTAAGGTTTTTACTGGATATTTTAAAGCCTTATACAATGTAAATTGTTTAAGGCTTTTTTATTTTGTTTTTGCTTTTTAATTTGCTTTCACTGTTTTTATTGCTTTCGCTTTAAGGTTTAAGTTAAATTAGCGTATGCAAAATAAAAGCCTATCGCAAGCTACAAAAAACAAGCGCCCATTACAATACGATGCGATAGTGACTGCACCATTTGGTGCGGTTGGAATTGCGATACAAGGCGTACAAGTTGCCATTGAGTTGCTGTCTCATCAGCATGATGCCAAACCAGCCGTACATAAATTAACGTCGCAGGTTGCCAACCAAATTGCCGCCTATTTTGCCAACGCACATAACGATTTTAATTTGCCACTTATTTACAAAGGCACGCCATTTCAACGCCGTGTATGGAAAGCGATTAGCGCGATTCCTTGTGGGCGAGTGCTCACTTATGGCGAAATCGCCCAGCAGATTGGTTCTGGTCCGCGCGCAGTCGCCAATGCTTGCGGCGCGAATAATTTACCCTTGGTGATTCCTTGCCATCGAGTAGTGGCAAAAAATGGCTTGGGCGGATTTATGCAGGGCAATAAAGACGGTATTAAAATTAAAAAATGGCTGCTTAAACATGAAGGCGTGTTGATTAAACCGAGTCCAAAAACTAAAAAAGTTAAAGCAAAAGTGGCCGAAAAAGGCACATTAGCTTGATAGATAGCACTACTGATACCGCCGATAAAAATAAAGCAGAGATTAACGGCGCAAGCCAAATTGATACGTTTATTGACCATCTCTGGCTGGAAGATGGTTTAGCTAAAAATACATTAGAAAGCTATCGTGCCGACTTAAGCCAATTTAATGCTTGGTTGAGCAAGCAGCAAACTCGATTGTTCTCCGTCAGCCAAGCGGATATTCAACAATATTTAGCGATTAAATTTCCACAAAGTAAACCACGCAGTATTAGCCGATTAATTGCTAGCATGCGACGATTTTATCGTTATGCATTGCGTGAACATTTAATCGAAGCCGATCCAACACTACAGATCGAATCGCCCAAATTACCACGCAGTTTGCCCAAAAGTTTAAATGAGCAAGAAGTGACCGATTTATTGAATGCGCCAAATGTTAACCAGCACATTGGTTTGCGCGATAGAGCGATGTTGGAATTGCTTTATGCTAGCGGTTTGCGCGTTTCAGAGTTGGTGACGGTAAACGTGAATGAAGTCAGCACGCAAGATGGTGTGGTACGCGTGACGGGTAAAGGTAGCAAAACGCGTTTGGTGCCGATGGGCGAAGAAGCGGCCGATTGGATTGACAAATATCTCAAATATGCGCGACCAGAAATTTTGCAGAAACGGGTGTGCGATGCGCTTTTTGTGACGAATCGTGCAGAAATGATGACGCGCCAAGCGTTTTGGTATTTGATCAAACGCTATGCATTAATCGCTGGCATTACTAAACATATGAGCCCGCACCTGCTGCGCCATGCATTTGCCACACATTTGCTCAATCATGGCGCAGATTTGCGCGTGGTGCAGATGCTGTTGGGACATTCGGATATTTCGACTACGCAGATTTATACGCATGTGGCGCGCGAACGCTTGAAACAATTACACAGCGTACATCACCCACGCGGTTAAGTTGGGATGTAGTTGTAATCAGTGTCGAAATTTTCAATGATCGTGGCGGCATTCCACGTATCAACGATTTCTTTGGCGTTTGTATAGTCTGAATCGCTGACATTCACTGTGACCAAGCCCATAGCTGGTATTTCGCCAACGCCACCTTGTAAGTAATCGCCAAAAACATAGGCAGGGATTTCTTGCTGTTCTAACAAGTTTTTAATCAAATAAGCTTCGATGCTATTTGCCGCATTGTAGATAGTCATCATTTTGCATACCTTTGTATTATCACACCAAGTGCCTTCAGCCCCGGCAATATTCCAGGTTTAGCCACTCTAACTTTCACACTTAACCCTCCAAACTCACTCAAAATCAATTGGCAAATATGTTCTGCTAAAGCTTCTACCAGTTTAAAGCTATTCTGGTTTAATGTTTCGCGTATACGCGCCACTACAGCGCCGTAGTCGACAGTGTCATGGATTGAATCGCTTTTGCAGGATTTGCTTAAATCGATGCTGACTTCAATATCCAGAACAATGGTTTGCGTGACTAGACGCTCCCAATCGGGTACGCCTAGTTTGGTTTGTACTTTTACTTGCTCTAAAAATATGGTGTCCATGATTTTTGCGATGGTTTAGAATGTGTGTAGTTAGATTTTAGAGCATCTTAATATGAATGAGTTAGGTTTTATTCCCGTCACCCTTGTGCCCATCGTTTGGATTGTAGCTGCTTATTTAATCGGCTCAATTGCGTTTGGCATTTTGATTAGCAAGTTATTCGGCTTGCCTGACCCGCGCACAGTGGGTAGCGGCAATATTGGTGCGACTAACGTTGCACGTAGCGGTAAAAAATTACCGGCGATTCTAACTTTGCTGGGCGACGCATTTAAAGGCTGGCTGCCTGTTTGGCTGGCTTTACAATCTGGTATGTTGATGTGGGTTGTGGCTGCAGTGGGCTTAGCGGTTTTTTTCGGACATTTATTCCCGATTTTTCACCGTTTTAAAGGCGGAAAGGGTGTGGCAACTGCGTTAGGAATCATGCTGGCAATCTCGTTAATGCTAGGTGTGGCGGCTTTAATCACTTGGGCAATTGTATTTGCAATTTCGCGTTATTCTTCATTGGCTGCGATTGTTGCTGCAGTTCTGTCGCCTTTGTACGCGTGGGTTTTATTACCTTATAAAGATTACGTGATCATGATGTTTGTGATTGCCGTGATGTTGGTTTGGCGCCATAAAAGCAATATTCAAAAATTGCTGGCAGGCACAGAATCAGGTTTTGGCAAAAAATAAGCGATTAATTTTTTAACATTTAATATTTGTTAAGTTTTATTCGTTGTCATAAGGTTATGGCGCATGTAGTTCAGCTAAATCCCATCTCGGTTTGACGCTAACACTATAATTTTGTTGTGGCTTTCCTGATTTAACTTGCTCTAAGCGCGTTGCTTCTAGTCTCATCGCTCCTGCAAAAGCAATCATCGCGCCGTTATCGGTACAGAACTCTAAGCGCGGATAGCTCACTTTACATAATTTACGCTTAGTCGCTGCGTTTAATCGCTCGCGTAGTCTTGTGTTAGCGCCTACGCCGCCAGAAACCACTAAACTATCCAAGCCAGTTTCGCGCAAAGCGCTCATGCATTTGGTGGTAAGAATTTCGGTCACTGCTTCTTGAAACTCCCAAGCAATATCGGCTTTAATAGCATCTGTTAACGGTTGATTCTTATTGGCTAATGTTAATACGGCGGTTTTCAAACCACTAAAACTGAAATTTAAATCGCCACTATTCAGCATGGGGCGCGGTAATTTAAATTTTGCGCTGCCCTGATCTGCCAACTTCGCGAGCGCTGGACCACCCGGATAACCTAAGCCTAATAACTTAGCCGTCTTATCAAATGCTTCGCCCGCGGCATCATCTAGCGTGTCCCCGAGTAATTGATATTGCCCGATACCATCAACCCGCATGAGTTGGCTGTGGCCGCCAGAAACTAATAGCGCAACAAATGGAAATTGGGGTGGGTTTGCTTCTAATAAAGGCGCAAGTAAATGCCCTTCTAAATGATGCACGCCGACGGTGGGAATATTCAGTGCAAAAGCCAGCGATTGCGCAATGCTAGTACCAACCAGTAATGCGCCAGCTAGACCAGGACCTTGTGTGTAAGCAATGCCGTCAATATCTGCCAGTGTTTTGTTGGCTTGTTTTAATACGATTTCCGTTAATGGCAAAGCACGGCGAATATGGTCGCGCGACGCGAGTTCTGGTACAACGCCACCGAACTCTGCGTGCATGGCAACTTGTGAATGTAGCGCGTGCGCTAATAAACCGTGTTGCGTATCGTAAAACGCAACGCCTGTTTCGTCGCAAGATGATTCGAAGCCTAAAACCAACAAATGATTATTCCTAACGTGAATGGGTGGCAAATATGTGTGGTATTTTTAATTAACTTGCACCATTTACAATGTAAATGCACAAAATCATTGAACAAAAGCAATTATACGATTAAAATGGCGGACTTTTCTTGGGTTTCTGAACAGAGGCTTAAGTATTATTTTAAAGTAATTGCCGATAAGAGAGAACGAATGTCTAGTGTACGTGTAAAAGAAAATGAGCCGTTTGACGTTGCATTACGCCGTTTTAAACGCCTAATTGAAAAAACAGGTTTGTTAAACGATCTTCGCGCACGCGAATTTTACGAAAAACCAACTTGGGAACGTAAACGTAAAGCTGCTGCCGCTGTTAAGCGTCAATATCGCCGTTTACGCAATCAAACATTACCAGCAAAACTTTATTAAGCTTTCTGCTTAATAAATTAATATGGCTGAAATTAATGTAGCGGACAGCAAAGCCGCTGACACAGCAGCAAATGAAGTGCCTGCATTTTTGCATATTGCAGATCGTTTTATTGCGTTAGCTAACGAGCAAGCGCAACAGAAAGATCTTGCAACAGCGAGTGCAGGTTTTTTATATGCTAATGCACGCTTTACTGCATTTTTAGTTGCTTCTCAATGTGGATCTGCTGAAGCGCTCGAAGCAGAAAAAGCGGCCGCTATTGAGTACTTTGTGAATCAATACGCGCAAGCACTTACCAGCAATATTGCCGATTACGAAAAAAACTTTGCTCAATATTTCAGCAAGTAAATCATGACTTTAAAAGCCCAAATTACTGAAGACATGAAAACCGCAATGCGCGCTAAAGATAGTGTGCGTTTGGGTGCGATTCGCTTATTACAATCTGCCATTAAGCAGCGTGAGGTGGATGAGCGAATTGAATTAAATGATAGTGATGTGATCGCTATTATTGAGAAAATGCTCAAGCAACGCCGTGATTCGATTGCTGCATTTGAATCTGCTAATAGAACTGATTTAGTTGATATTGAAAAATTTGAAGTTACTGTGTTGCAAGGTTATTTACCGCAGCAATTGACCGAAGATGAAATTAAAGTCATTTTAGATCAAGTTATTGCTGATACGGGTGCTGAAGGTGTTAAAGATATGGGCAAGGTAATGGCAGCGATTAAGCCGCTGGTTGCTGGCAAGGCTGATATGAGTAAAATATCGGGATTGATTAAAGCACGGTTGGCTTAAGCAATATGTAAGTAGTAAAAATTAAGGAGCGAAAGCTCCTTTTTTGTTTTCTAATTAGGCTAAAATTATTAACTATTCCGGCAAGTACAACTATAAATAGCGCAGATGCATTTTGATTCCAGATAGTTTTATTCAAGACTTGCTTAATCGCGTTGACATTGTTGATGTGATTGATAAAAGCGTGCCACTTAAAAAAGCGGGTGCGAATTACTCTGCCTGTTGTCCTTTCCACAATGAGAAGTCTCCCAGCTTTACGGTTAGCCCAACTAAGCAGTTTTATCATTGTTTTGGTTGTGGTGCACATGGTACGGCCATTGGTTTTTTAATGGAGTATGCAGGCTTAAGTTTTGTGGAGTCAGTGCATGATTTAGCTAAAAATGTGGGCATGATCGTGCCTCAAGAGCAATCTTCACCAGCCTCGCGTGAAACAGATGCTGCAAATAAAAGCATCAAGTTGGGTTTGCAGGAAACATTGCAACAAGCAGCCAATTATTACAAAGTGGAGTTAAAAAAATCAGATTGCGCAATTGAATATTTAAAAGCGCGTGGTTTAAGCGGCGTAATTGCTGCCAAATTTCAGATTGGTTATGCGCCTGCTGGCTGGCAAAACTTACAAAGCGTTTTTGCCAATTATGAAAATGAAGCTTTGCAAACAGCTGGTTTAGTGGTCGAAAATGAGCAAGGTCGTCGCTATGATCGTTTTCGTGACCGTATTATGTTTCCAATTCACGATCAAAAAGGCCAGGTAATTGGCTTTGGCGGCCGTGTGATTAACCCAGAAGACACGCCCAAATATTACAACTCGCCAGAAACGCCATTGTTTCAAAAAGGTCATGAACTATATGGTTTATTTGTCGCAAGGCGCGCTATTCGCGATGCTGGGCGCGTGCTGGTGGTTGAAGGTTACATGGATGTAGTGGCGCTGGCGCAATATGGCATTGAGTATGCTGTTGCGGCTTTGGGCACGGCAACCACGCCATTTCATATCACCAAGTTAATGCGTCAAACTGACGAGATTGTATTTTGCTTTGATGGTGACAATGCCGGCCGCACCGCCGCCTGGCGCGCGGCCATGAATGCACTGCCCGCATTAACCGATGGCTTAAAGCTACGTTTTTTATTTCTGCCTAAAGAGCATGACCCTGATAGCTACGTGCGGGAATTTGGTAAAGAAAAATTTGAGCTTGAAATGCAAAATGCAATGCCGCTTTCGCAGTATATTATTCAGCATTTAAGTGAGCAAAACCCGCTCAATGCGCAAGAAGATAAAGTGAAGTTTTTAAACGAAGCTGAGCCTATTTTGCGCCAAATTGTAGCGCCGCGATTTTCGTTATTATTGCGTAAACGCGTTGCAGAAATGGCGGATGTGACTGACGCAGAAATGCGAAATTTGTTAAAGCTGCCGGCGCCCAATAAAACGCCCGCTAAAGCCACGCAAAAACAATCTCGTGCGCCTTTATCGATTGAAAAACGCTTCATATTGATGTTGATGATGCAGCCCAGTTTAGCCAAACCTGAGTATCTGGATTTTAGTTTAGGATTCAGCGAGCAAGACATATTGTTAAAAGCCACGATTAACGCCGCCTTACAGCAGCCGCAATCTAAACCAGCCGCGTTATTGCATACGATAGAGTCGCAAGTTGAGCCGCGATTATTGCGCGAGCTTCAACGCGAATTACAATTGTTGGATGAAAATTTGGACTTTAAGCTTGAATTTGCAGGTGCTTGTACCCAATTAATGGAAGCGACACAGCAAAAGCGCGAAGGCAATATGTTGGATATGCTGAAAGAAAAGCCATTAAGTGCGTTGACTGAGCAAGAGCGCGAAATGCTAAAGAATTTGACGGTTAAAAAGTAATCAAATATTAGAATTTCGCAATATAACAAGCTCAATTGTTAAAAATAGAAAACCAAAACAAGTAGTTAAACAAATCGTTAAATTCGAATTTTAAATGCGTTTTAGAATGCTGCCTGGCAAAAGGCGGCATATTTTGCTTAAATTTTGACACTTTTTACGGTATAATTTAGGGTTGTTCGTCACCGTTAAAATACCATTTGTGACGAAGCGCCAGACTCAATAGAACGAGACTCATAGAATAGGATCAGGCATGGCCAGACCAAAATCAGACAAAACACTAGAAAAAGAACGCAACAAGCTGGCAGCGGAAGCCGCGCTTGACCCGGTAGCGCAGGCTTTAGATGCCGAAGCGCGTCGTACACGCTTGAAAACGCTGATTATTTTGGGTAAAGAGCGTGGTTATTTAACTTACGCTGAAATTAATGACCATTTGCCTGATGATACACAGGATTCAGAGCAAATTGATGGCATTATCGGCTTAATTAATGACATGGGTATTCAGGTGTACGAAGAAGCGCCTGATGCGGAAGTGTTGCTAATGTCTGATGCGCCCGCTGCTGTGACAGATGAAGATGCGGTAGAAGAAGCCGAAGCGGCACTTGCTACAGTTGATTCTGAATTTGGCCGTACAACCGACCCTGTGCGTATGTATATGCGCGAAATGGGTACAGTTGATTTGCTGACACGCGAAGGCGAAATTGAAATTGCCAAGCGTATTGAGGATGGCCTCAAACACATGGTGCAAGCCATTGCAGCTTGTCCGACTACAATCGCCCAATTGTTGGAAATGGTTGATAAAGTAGAAAAAGACGAAATCAGCGTAGATGATTTGGTCGACGGTTTAATCGATACGGATATTGGCCTAGATGACGCGATGGCGGCTGAAGCGGACGAAGAGGAAGAGCCGGATGAAGAGGAGGATGAAGGCGACGATGAAGATGGTGCAAAAGCCGCCGCTATTTCTGCAGAAGCTTTAGCCAAACTAAAAGAGGAAGTATTAAAACGCTTTGCGGTGATTCGCAAAGCTAATGCTGACATGAATGTGATTCGTGCGGAAAAAGGTTCGCAAGATGCTGGTTACAAAAAACTGCATGAATCCGTATTAGAAGAGTTAACTGTATTTCGATTCTCTGCTAAACAAGTAGAAGCCTTGTGTGAGCAAGTGCGCGGCTTGGTTGAAGAAGTGCGCAGCCATGAACGTAAAGTGATGGACTTCTGTGTAGAAAAGTCTGGCATGCCACGCCCACACTTCATTAAAAGCTTCCCAGGTAACGAAATCAATTTAACTTGGCTAGACGTTGAGTTGGCCTTGGACAAACCGTATATTGAAAAGTTAACACGTTACAGACACTCAATTATTGATCAGCAAGACCGCTTAATTGCTTTGCAAATTAAAGTTGGTATCCCGATTAAAGAGCTAAAAGAAATCAACAAGCAAATGACCACGGGCGAAGCGCGCGCGCGTCGTGCCAAACGTGAAATGATTGAGGCTAACTTGCGTTTAGTCATTTCCATTGCTAAAAAATACACCAATCGTGGCCTGCAATTCTTAGATTTAATTCAAGAAGGTAATATTGGACTGATGAAAGCGGTTGATAAGTTTGAGTATCGCCGTGGCTATAAGTTTTCTACGTATGCGACTTGGTGGATTCGCCAAGCGATTACGCGCTCAATTGCTGACCAAGCACGTACCATTCGTATCCCTGTGCACATGATTGAAACGATTAACAAAATGAATCGTATCAGTCGTCAGATTCTGCAAGAAACTGGAGTTGAGCCAGACCCAGCGTTGTTGGCTGAAAAAATGGAAATGCCTGAAGATAAAATCCGCAAGATTTTAAAAATCAGCAAAGAGCCTATCTCAATGGAAACGCCGATTGGTGATGATGAAGATTCACACTTAGGTGATTTTATCGAAGACAACACAACGCTAGCGCCAATAGACGCGGCAGTGTATGCCAGCTTGCGCGATGCAACGAGTGAAGTGTTAGAGTCGCTCACACCGCGCGAAGCAAAAGTATTGCGCATGCGTTTTGGTATTGAAATGAATACCGATCATACGCTAGAAGAAGTTGGCAAACAGTTCGACGTGACACGTGAACGTATCCGCCAAATTGAAGCAAAAGCCTTGCGCAAGCTGCGTCATCCAACACGCTCAGAACGCCTGCGCAGCTTCTTAGAAACGGGTCAAGATTAACGCAGTAAATAGATGATTTTTTAAACGCTTTTATGTTTTGGTCTAGCCAAATTGGTTAATTAAAACATGGCAATTTATCGGCCCCTTAGCTCATGCTTGGTTAGAGCAGCGGACTCATAATCCGTTGGTACTGTGTTCGACTCACAGAGGGGCCACCAAAATAAAACGACTTAGGGAGAAATCTCTAGGTCGTTTTATTTTGCACAGATAGCTAATTTTTCACTACAGTTTAAGCAAGTGTACTTTTAATTTTTATTTAATTTATTTAAATCAATGAGTTACAGATTGACGTGGCAATGGTCAGTCACGGCCTTAAAGCAGCCACTCATTTCAGTTTAAAAATCATAGTTATTCCCATTAAAAAAGCCCCAATTAAGGGGCTTTTCATTAATGTTTAGTCTTCAAACTATTACTT
>JAZKDP010000020.1:0-49714 GCA_040387515.1 Pseudomonadota bacterium | reverse complement strand
ATGATACTGCTTGAAACTAACTTTTGGCGGAGAGAGAGAGATTCGAACTCTCGACAAGGTAAACCCTGTGCCACCTTTCCAGGGTGGTGACTTAAACCGCTCATCCATCTCTCCTAGCAGAAGATACTAGTACAAGTTTTGCCTTAACTTGAGCGGCGGATTATATACGATACGCAACCGATGACAAAGCGACTTAACGACATGAGCACATCAAATAATCAAGCTTTAAGTAAATACGTATTAACCTTACCTTTGCCTTTAATTTGGATTAAACCCCGCGATTCAAAAATATGCTTATCTTTAATGAGGTTATAAGTAAACTCACTCACTTGAATCATGCCTGGTAGTCCATTTTTCTCCATACGGCTAGCCATATTGACCGAGTCACCCCAAATATCATAGGCAAATTTACTGGTACCAATAACGCCAGCGACCACAGGTCCACTGCTGATGCCAATGCGCATTTGTAATTCTTTATCAACCTGCGTATTAAATAGCGCCAACTCTTCCTGCATTTGTAAGGCCAGTAGCGCAATAATATTGGCATGATCATCTAGACTAACTGGCGCCCCACCTACCACCATATAACCATCACCGATGGTTTTTATTTTTTCTAAGCCATAACTATCTGCCAACTGATCAAAGCGGGAAAATAGCTGACTTAACAAATCAACCAACTCTGCTGGCGGCATGGCGGCCGTGAGTTTAGTAAAGCCTACAATATCTGCAAATAAAATAGTCACTGCATCATGGCTATCTGCAATACGCATGTCATTGTCTTTTAAACGATTCGCAAT
This sequence comes from Pseudomonadota bacterium, assembly GCA_040387515.1. Lineage (GTDB taxonomy): Bacteria > Pseudomonadota > Gammaproteobacteria > Burkholderiales > Methylophilaceae > Methylotenera_A. The sequence goes on along the minus strand of JAZKDP010000020.1, from coordinate 48,917 downwards.
GGATTTTGGCAGAATATTCAGCAACAATTTTTCTGAGCGTTCCTGCTCTAACTCAAGTTCATGTAGAGTACGCTCTTTTTGGCTTTGAAAATAACGCATTACTGCATACAAAATACATGCGGTACCCATAATATTCATTAAAAAGAAGGTATCTTTTACATGCGTGGGAATTGGCAAAGAATTGCCTGCAAATAAGTAGTTAAGTTTCCAAGATAGGCCAGCCAAAAAAGCAAATAAAATAAACCACGGCGTTGATTGCTTTGTACCTAGAATCATTAATGCGCCAATAGGCGACAATATTGCCCAAATCGCCATACCACTGGACGCCTCATATCCGCCAATCGCCCACTGCATAAAAAACGGCATGACCAGCAACATGACTAATTGGGTAAAAGTGAAATATTCGAATTTTTTGGTACGGTAAAAAACCAAAAGACTAAAGTAGGAAAGAATAATATAGGCGTATGGCACGGCCGCCATAATTGCATAACCTTCGCCAAGACCCGAAAGTGTAAATATCCAAAAAATACAAACCAAACTTTCAGCGAAAACTAGAATTGAAAGTATGGCTTTGCCTATGGTGGAATCTGTTGGATGGCTTATGTTATGCCAAAACTCCCTTGTGGTAACCCCAAAAACTGCTGACGAATCAGACATAAATGCGTTTTTACCTTACTTTAGTATAAAGTTAACATTCTTCTAATGCGCAAACTATAGCGTATGCGGCATCGCTCCGCCATAGCTTGAAAATAAATTTGGAATGAAAATATTATTTTTGCTTGATTTGCACACGACTAAGGTTTATTGTTTATCACAACCAATTGCTGGTAAACGTGTTTGTTAAAAAGATAAAAAAATCTTAAATAACAAATACATACGCGGAACTAAGTGAAATTTCAAACATCATAAAAACAGCAACGAAGCAATGCGGTTTTAACAACAGAAATACTACATTATCAATAGCAAAACTAGAGGAGTTAGCATGAGTTTAGATTTACTAAAAGGCCTTGGTGTAAAAATCCCTTATAAAGCCCAATACGATAATTTCATCGGTGGAAAATGGGTTGCTCCTGTTAAAGGTGAATATTTTGATGTGATTACGCCGATTACGGGCAAAGTTTATACAAAAGCTGCTCGCTCTAGCGCAGAAGATGTTGAGTTAGCATTGGATGCTGCTCATGCTATCGCTGAAAAATGGGGTAAGACTTCCACAACGGAACGCTCCAATATCTTACTTAAAATCGCCGATAGGATTGAAGCGAATCTTGAGTTAATTGCAACTGCCGATACGATTGATAACGGCAAACCAATCCGTGAAACAATGAATGCGGATATCCCATTAACTGTTGATCACTTCCGCTATTTTGCTGGTGCCATTCGTGCACAAGAAGGCAGTATTAGCGAGATTGATAATGATACGATTGCTTATCACTTTCATGAGCCGCTAGGCGTTGTTGGTCAAATTATCCCTTGGAACTTCCCAATTTTAATGGCAGCTTGGAAACTAGCGCCAGCTTTGGCTGCGGGTAACTGTGTTGTATTAAAACCAGCTGAATTCACACCGCTTTCTATCTTAATTTTAATGGAAGTGATTGGTGATTTAGTACCACCAGGCGTGATTAATATTGTCAATGGTTATGGCCGTGAAGTAGGTGCACCGCTGGCTAACAGTAAACGTATTGCTAAAATCGGTTTCACAGGCTCAACTGCTACAGGCCGTGCGATTGCACAAGCTGCTGCTAGCAATTTGATTCCAGCTACACTTGAATTAGGCGGTAAATCACCTAACATTTTCTTCGCCGATATTATGGATGAAGATGATGCGTTCTTTGATAAAGCGATTGAAGGCTTGGTACTGTTTGCTTTCAACCAAGGTGAGGTCTGTACTTGCCCATCACGCGCCATTATTCAAGAATCTATTTACGACAAATTTATGGAACGTGTATTGAAACGTGTTGCGGCTATTAAACAAGGCAATCCATTAGATCCAAATACAATGCTTGGCGCACAAGCTTCGCAAGACCAAATGAACAAAATCATGAACTACATTGATATTGGTAAGCAAGAAGGTGCGGAAGTATTAATCGGTGGTAACCGCAATGAGCTAAAAGGCGACTTTGCTGAAGGCTATTATATTCAACCAACTTTGCTAAAAGGCCACAACAAAATGCGCGTGTTCCAAGAAGAGATTTTTGGCCCAGTGCTCGCAGTGACTACTTTCAAGGACGAAGCAGAGGCATTAGCAATCGCTAATGACACTATTTTCGGTCTAGGTGCTGGTGTTTGGACTCGAAATGGCACAACAGCTTACCGTATGGGTCGCGGCATTAAAGCGGGTCGTGTGTGGACAAACTGCTACCATGCCTATCCTGCGCATGCAGCATTCGGTGGCTATAAAGAATCAGGTGTGGGTCGCGAAAACCACAAAATGATGCTTGACCATTACCAACAAACTAAAAATTTATTGGTAAGTTATAACCCAAATAAACTAGGTTTCTTCTAAAAGAACTTTAGTCTATTTAACAAAAAAAGGGGCGGGTTTACTCGCCCCTATTTATTCAGCATGACATTTAGCCTCAAGCATTCGTGCGTGTTTTATTTAAAGTCATACGGTAATATTTTGGAGAGTTAATCATGGCTGAACGTTTATCCACAACTCCGTCAGCGTTAGCATTAATTGACAAGTTAACCGCTCAATATGGTGAAATAATCTTTTTACAATCTGGCGGTTGCTGCGAAGGTAGCGGTCCATTATGCATGCCAAAAAATGAGTTTCATGCCAGCGCATCAGATGTAATTCTTGGCGTACTAGGCACAGAGAAAAAAGCCACTTTTTACATGGGTGATAGTCATTTTACTTTCGCTGAAAACATGCACACCATATTAGATGCACAACCCGGTTCTAGCGGTTCATTTTCGTTGGATTGTGGCAGTGGGTTTGCCTTTATTACCCAAGGTCGTTTGTATTCAGACGAAGAGCTAGCAGCGTTACCACCTGTACTACGTGCTGGTTATGCATGACATATATCCATTTAATTACATAATTTTATTGGTTGATTCTAGAATTAAGGTAAAATTACATTTGGCGGGCCTCCCCGCATTGTAAAGTAGCCAATCTGGTCAGATGCGGAAGCAAGCAGCCACAACTATTAAGCAAGTGCCGGGGGTTTGGCTCGCCTCTTCTTAAAAAATCTTCTACATTTTAGCTTAGACGAAATCCATTTTTTAAGCTAAAGTCTCGCTTATGTCATATCTCGTTTTAGCACGCAAATATCGCCCCAAATCTTTTGATACCTTAGTTGGCCAGCCACATGTAGTGCGCGCATTAACTAATGCATTGACGCAACAACGGTTGCATCATGCTTATTTGTTCACAGGTACGCGTGGCGTTGGCAAAACAACTATCGCACGGATTTTAGCCAAATCACTGAATTGCGAAACAGGCATCACTGCGACGCCCTGCGGCGTGTGTAATGCCTGTACTGAGATTGACCGTGGTCGCTTTGTGGATTTGCTGGAAGTAGATGCGGCATCCAATACGCAAGTAGATGCCATGCGCGAATTGCTAGACAACGCGCAATACGCACCTACTGTTGGCCGTTTTAAAGTCTACATTATTGATGAAGTACACATGCTGTCTAAAAGTGCCTTTAATGCCATGCTTAAAACGCTAGAAGAGCCGCCAGCACACGTTAAATTCATACTAGCAACGACTGACCCCCAAAAAGTACCAGTCACCGTGTTATCGCGTTGTTTACAGTTTAATTTAAGGCAGATGGCAAGTATCACTATCACTGAGCATCTGCAAAATGTACTCGCACAAGAAAATATCAATTATGAGCCAGCGGCAATTAACTTAATTGCCCGTGCAGCGGCAGGCAGTATGCGCGACGCCTTATCACTGACGGATCAAGCGATTGCATATGGCAATCAAACCGTGAATGAAACTGAAGTGCGCGGCATGCTTGGAGCAATCGACCAAACTTATCTGTTTGATATTTTGTATGCGTTAATCAATCAGGATGGTGCAGGCTTAATTGAAAAAGCCTTATCCATGCAAATGCGCAACATTGCGTTTGAGGCAGCATTAAATGATTTAGCCAATATTCTGCAGCAAATCGCCGTGATACAAACCGTGCCGAATAGCATCGCGGATGATCATCCAGAATATGCTTTGTTGACCGATTTAGCCGCAAAACTACCAGCAGAGACATTACAGCTATACTATCAAATTGCATTGCTGGGCCGCCGCGATATTGGTTTAGCACCTGACGAGTATGCAGGCTTTACCATGAGTTTACTGCGGATGTTGGCTTTTGCGCCGCATGAGAAATTAACGGTTAATCAGTCCAAACCTTCTGTTTCAACGCAACCTATCGTATTAAAACCAACAATTAGTGCAGCGCCTAATGCAGTTGAAAAACGGCATGATTTACAGAGCACTAATTTACAACATCCTAATTTAACAAGCACTGATTTAACAAGTCCACATTTAGAAATAAATGCTTCGCTCGTGACTAAGCCGCCTGTTCAAACGAATCAAGCAATCCCTGTTGAAAGTAATACCATTGAACAACGCAGTAATGATTTAGATATAGAAAGTACTGGCGCAACGCATAGTAGTTTCGATGGTAATTGGCGTAGATTAGTTGAGCAAAACTTGAAACTAGGACTTGCACGCGCGCTGGCACAAAATTGTGAGATGGTCACTTATGACGATAACAGCATCACCCTGCGCGTTGCAGAAAGTCAGAAACATCTAGTCAGTGCAAGTTATCAAGACAAATTATCCAGCGCGATTAACCAACATTTTGGTAAAAGAATAAAATTAACTGTTGAAGTCGGCAGCGTTCATGAGGCTGAAATTATTACACCGGCCAAACAAAATGCAGCAGAAAAAGTGACTGTGCAAAACGCGGCCGAAGCGGCGATCATGCAAGACAGCTTTGTACAAGCATTGATGAGTGATTTTGGCGCGACCATAATCCCTAATTCAATAAAACCTGTTTAAAATTTTTCATTACATTAAGGAGAAAAGTATGATGAAAGGTGGCATGGGCAATATGATGAAGCAAGCCCAACAGATGCAAGCGAATATGCAAAAAGCACAAGCTGAATTAGCTGAAACGTTGGTAGAAGGTGTTGCCAGCAGTGGCTTGGTTAAAGTAAGCATGACCTGTAATAACGTGGTAAAACGCGTAGTGATTGATGATGCTGCAATGGATGACAGGGAAACGTTAGAGGATTTATTGCTGATTGCCTTAAATGATGCTAGAGCAAAAGCAGAAGCGACATCGAATGCGCGCATGAGCGGCATGATGCCGGCTGGTTTTAAATTACCTTTTTAAACGACTTTGTATTTCAATCTTTTTAAAATACTTAATTAATCACTCAAAGTTTCTGCATTGAAAAATCCGCCTGCTCTTGAGCAATTAATCGACTCACTCCGCTGCTTGCCTGGTGTAGGCCCGAAATCCGCTTTGCGTATGGCTTATTATCTATTGCAACGCGACCGCAAAGGTGCTGCAAAACTAGGTAATAGCTTAGAAAATGCCTTACAGGCATTAGGCCATTGCACGCTGTGCAATAACTTTTCCGAGACTCCTGTTTGCCCGCTATGCACATCAGATAAGCGCGAGCAGTCGCAGCTCTGCGTGATTGAGATGCCAACGGATTTAATGATGATGGAACAAACACACTCATACAGCGGTATGTATTTTGTGCTGATGGGGCGATTATCGCCATTAGATGGCATTGGCCCAAAAGAAATCAATCTGGATAAGTTAATTAAACGTGCACAAGACGGTGTGATTAGTGAAGTGATTTTAGCGACCAATTACACGGTTGAAGGTGAAGCAACAGCGCATTACATTAGTGAGCTACTTAAAACGCGTGGCATCGCAGTAAGTCGTATTGCACGTGGCTTGCCAATGGGCGGCGAAATTGAATATGTAGATAGTGGGACTTTATCTATGGCATTACTTGGCAGAAAGCAACTTTAAATCATTGGCATTGTTTGGTTGCAAACAGCGTGAAGGCTTAAGCCATTTCAGAACGCAAATTGCGCATTTTATTCAAAAACTTCTCAGTACGTTTAAAAACCTAAATCTCAAAAACCAATTAAGTCTAATAAGTCTTCAGGCTTTTGCAACATGATATCCGCACCCCAGTCCTCCGGTTTATCGCTAATATCAATGTACCCAAATAAAGCCACTGCCGTTTGCATACCAGCCGCTTTACCTGCTTGAATGTCGCGTTCTGCATCGCCAATGTAAATACAATTTTCTGGCTTCACATTAATCTGTTCACAAGCCATTAACAGTGTAGCTGGCGATGGCTTAGGTTGTGGCGCATCATCTCCGCTTACCACACAAGCCGCGCGCTGATCTAAACCCATACTTTTAATTAATGGCTGCGTAAAACGGCGTGGCTTATTAGTGACAATGCCCCACTTTAACTCTTTACTTTCAATCACCTGCAATAACGCAGCGATACCTTGCAGTAATACTGGGCTACGCGTAAAAACGGTGTCATAAATACTGAGATACTCATCGCGCAAGGCCACAAAACCGGCATCTGCTGGCGTAATGCCAAAACCCAATCCAATCAGCCCACGTGAGCCATGTGAAGCAAAAGGTCGAATGGTCGCATCGCTTAAGGTTGGTATACCGTGCCGGCTAAGTTGAATATTGAGCGCATGGCCTAAATCTGGTGCGGTATCGACAAGGGTGCCGTCTAAATCAAACAAAATTGTATGAATCAATTCAATAACACCTATTAAGCTTTAATCGTGTGCATCATGTAATTCACTGAAATATCACCATCCAACCAATAGCGCTGCGTAATGGGGTTATATTGCATGCCAACTTGATGTTGCAATGAGAGATCAGAATTTCTTACCCAACCTGCCAGTTCAGAAGGTTTGATAAACTTAGCATAATCATGCGTACCTTTTGGCAGCATATTGAGCACGTATTCTGCTCCAATAACAGCAAATACATAGGCTTTTGCATTGCGATTAATCGTAGAGAAAAATACATGCCCCCCAGGTTTCACTAATTTAGCGCAGGCTTGCACAATACTGGCTGGATCAGGTACATGCTCCAACATCTCCAGGCAAGTAACCACATCAAAACTTGCCGGAATTTCTTCCGCCAATTGCTCAACCGCTATTAAGCGATAATCGACCTCAACACCAGTTTCCAAGCTATGCAACTGCGCGACTTTTAGTGCTTTTTCACCTAAATCAATCCCAGTAACAGTTGCACCCTTTTCTGCCATCGATTCACTTAAAATCCCACCGCCACAACCTACGTCCAATACAGTTTTTCCTGATAACGAAATCGCTTGGTTAATATATTGTAACCGCAGGGGATTAATGTCATGTAATGGTTTAAATTCACTGGTTTTATCCCACCATTTATGGGCTAATTCACTAAATTTGTTCAGTTCGGCAGTATCGTAGTTGGACATAAAATATAATCACTTAATTAAATGATGGTTCAGATTTATAGGATGATTTGGTTGTCGTTGTTTTAAACTCGGTAAGTTTAGTTTGCCATTTGGCCACAATATCCAGCAGCTCTTGCGGCTCTACATGACTATAGACACCATCGTTACTATTCGGTTTGTAATACTTCAAATCACCATTCACCCAAACATGGCTGACTTGTTCACGCCCTGCCACATAGACCAAATGCGACACAGGGTCAAAACACGGTTGCATATTGATATCGCTTAATTTAACCGCAGTTAAATCGGCTAACTTGCCAATTTCAATTGAGCCTATCTTTTCATCCAAACCCAATGCTTTTGCGCCATTAATCGTCGCCATTTCTAAAGCTTGATGCGCCGAAATGGCTGTTGCATCATGGCTAAAACCTTTCGCCAGTAAAGTAGCAAGTCGCATCTCTGCAAACATATCTAAACGATTACTACTGGCTGCACTATCTGTGCCTAAGCCAATATTAATGCCCTGCGTTGCGTATTCTGCAATGGGCGCAATGCCTGAAGCTAATTTCAAATTTGAACTCGGACAGTGTGCAATACTACAGCCATGTTCAGCTAACAACTGTATTTCAATCGCATTTAAATGCACACAATGGGCAAAAGTTGTTGTCGCACCTAACAAACCCAACTTAGCTAAGCGTGCTAACGGGCGCATACCGTAATTTTGCTCACTTTGTGCAATTTCAGCTAAGGTTTCATGCAAATGAATATGCAATCCAATATTAAGCTGCGCACTTAACGTATTAATTTGCTTAAATGTTTCATCATTTACCGTGTAAGGTGCATGTGGTGCAAAGCTGAATGAAATAAGCGATTCATTTTTAAACTGATCGCGTGCATCCGTGCCTTTATCAATATAGCTTTCAGCATCGCTGGCATATTGAGTAGCAAGTTCCAGCACAACCAAACCCAAATTAGCACGCATGCCCATTTGTAAGCTGGCTTCTGCCGCCGCCACTGGATAAAAATACATATCATTAAATGTCGTCACTCCGCCACTTAACATTTCTGCACATGCCAACAAAGTACCGTCGTACACAAAACTGGGGGACAATAACTTTTGTTCAGCAGGCCAAATATGCTGCTTTAACCATGGCATTAATGGTAAATCATCCGCTAAACCGCGCATTAAATTCATTGCGGCATGCGCATGCAAATTCACTAAACCTGGCATCAGTACATGCTCATTCAGTTGAATAAGCTCTTTAGGCTCATATTGCTGACTGGCTTGTGCAAAAGTACAAAGATCAATAATTTTACCAGCCTGAATGACCACAGCCTGATACTCTAACAAGTTATTGCGTGGGATAATTGGCAGCAACCAACGTGCTTCAATGATTAGGTCAGCAGATTGTTTCATGCACATATTATAACGACAAATTAACTGGCTATTAATAAAGTGTCTATTAATAGTCAGCAGGCAATAAAAAACCCCGCAGTGCGGGGTTTTTTACTTAATTAAACTTTAATTAAATGTTGAAACTAAAACTTAGTTGCAACCAACTTCTTTTTTAGCTTCAGCTTGAATCGTCACGCGACGGTTAGGTTGTAAGCAAGAAATTAATTTCTTAGTTTTACTGTTACCTACGCACTGAACAACAGGCTCAGACTCACCTTTGCCAACTGCTTGGATAATAGACTGATCAACGCCTTGTGCAGCCAAGTAATCTTTCACTTGAGTAGCACGACGCTCAGACAATTTTTGATTGTAAGCATCTGAACCAATACGGTCTGTGTGACCAGTTACAATCACTGCTTGAATGATAGGATTTGCTTTGATTTTGGCAGCAGCGTCATCTAACGCAGCTTTACCTTCATCTTTTAGATTTGCCTTATCAAAACCGAATAGTTTTTCTGCGTCAACAGTAATCGTTTCTAATTGTGGAGTACAAGCAACTGGAGCTGGCTCTGGAGCTGGCTCTGCTGCTGCGATTGGAGCTGGCTCTGGAGTTGCTTCTGCAACTACCGCTGCTGGAGCACCAAAACGGAAAACAGCACCTAAATTGAATAATGTGTTGCCAATTGTTTCATCTGCATCAAAATCATTCGCTGACGATTTAGCATCTGACTTACTCCACTGATGACGTACATCAGCTTGCAAACCAAATTTATCATTAAATAGATACTGAACACCCAAACCCAAATTAGCCATTAAAGAGGTTTTAGTTTTGTCGCCAATACCTACGCCTGAGTAATCTACATTGTTACGAGCTGCGCCTACACCAGCAAGTAAGAACGGACGGAATTTATCACGACTAAACATGTACAACGCGTCTAAACCTAATGTAGTTTGTTTGTAGTTACCGCTCGCGCCAGCAATACCTGTGTCTTCACCTAGACGGTTATAGCCTAAACGACCTTGTAAGTCCCAGCTTGGACTTAATTCTTTACCAATGCTGATAAAGCCGCCCTTTACACCATTGTCAGCTTCTAAGTCGCTATCTGTGTGCATATAGCTAACACCTGGTACGGCATACCAAGCACCACGGTACATGTCCTCTGCAGATACTGCTAAAGCTGTAAGACTGAGTGTAGCTGCAACAGCTAAACCGATTAAATTCTTTTTCATTTTTAAACTCCTATTTAAAGACAGACAAAAAACATCCATGTACGAACTATACTTAAACTACTTTAACTATGCAACGCTAAACCCAAGCTTACTTGCGCCTCACACTTGGTTTTGTTGTGTTCTTGCAACATTTGCTTCACATTGACGATTTTATGTCGGATTAATCCATTTATTCGTGACTCATTTGAACACACGCCACCCCTAAAACCAATATAGGATGGGTTGATAGCAACCAAATCTTCAATATGTAGTGGTTTTAAAGAACCAGCTAGGCCAGATTTTAAACCATTTTTTTCACATATTTGTGTAAACTTTTGTAAAGTCGATAGCGTGCATATTTCAAGTAAATTTTGCTGTTTTTTATGTGTATCAATCATCGCACCATAAAAACCGCTATCTTTTAATTTTTCAAGCAAATTTAAATCTATAGATTGATCTGCAAAAAATACGGCGATTAACTTAACATGTTGCGATTGAGTAATATCAATCAGACAATCAGTATTGTTGAATAAATCAGATACCGCAATTTTAATAATGTCGATGCCCATTTTTACTCTTGCATCAATTTCTTTAAGCATTACATCTAAATCTGCATGCCCCTCACCCACCGTAGCGCTAGTTAGTGGCAGCATTCGGCTGGAGCTTAGCTGCTTATATTGCTGAACTTTTTGTAAGATTTGTAGGCTAGCATTCAAATCTAGCGCACCTAACGCACCAATATTAGGATCTTTTAAATCAATAATATCAACGCCCGCATCTAACGCGATTAACGCTTCTTCAGCACTCTTAACGCTAATCAGCAACTGTGTCATGCTTGATGTGTCTTTTCTGGCGTTTGTGTTGCATAGAATTGATTTACTTTTTCCACCAGCCAACCCCATGCCAGCAGTTCATTTTCACCTGCAGTTTTATCAATCGCCATTTGCAGATACTGCATTTCAGCCTGGATTTTTTCTATAGGCAACAAATGCAAACGACTCACCAAAACCGCAAGTTCTATCACAGCTGCCTGCGCGCGATTAAACCCATTAAACGCTTGATGATGTTGCGTCTCTATTTTCTGCATAATGAGTTGCGGCCTAACGCCATCGTCACGCACTTCAATTAATGCCAACTCCACATGCTCAAGACAATTCGCCAGCCTAAAGCCATTTATATGGTTAGCCTTTAATAGTTGCCACGCTTGACGATTAGTTAAAGCCGCCGCAAACACGCGTACATCATCCGTCAAATTCATCACCGCATTTTTTGTGGCTAAGATATTTGTTAAAGTAGTCGATGGTTTGTAAGGCGATATAACGATATTTTCGTCTTCATAACGCACACCAAAGGGCGTGACATGCGGAATGCCTTTTGTATTAATAGTGGTAATAATGGTTTCAAAAATCATTGTTTTTTATTTTCTTGCTGTTTCTCTTGTCGCTTTTCTTTTAAAGAGGCTTCACGGTGACTTTTTCTATCGTCTACTTTTTCTACTAAACCTGAAACTCCCCAATGCAAGGCTTCATCCTGCACATAACGCTTCTTCAATTGCCAGGCGATTTGCGCGCGCGCAAGCTCCACACCCAAATAAAACGCATGTGATGCATCATTTTGCACACCTAAATTGGGATAAAAGGCAAATGGATCAACATCCTGCTGCAAGCCATCACGATTATAGACGTGCACGCCCGCTTCACTCACCATAACCCTAAAACTAGGATCTTTGATCTGCGCCGCGATTTCGCCGACTTCCTCTTTATTATAAGGAAAAGGCTTTCTATCATGCAGGCCCAACAAGCCATTGCTGTAACCGCGCGGCAGTCTATCATCCAGCTTTGCGCGATACATGACGCGGCGTGCATTATCCGCTTCGGCAATCGCATTGACCGCATGCGCACTCACAGATGTAGCTAAAACCGCTTGAATATTCAGCTCGCTAATCAAACCAAATAAAATAGCATTAATACCTGTGGTGTCTGCATCGGTTAATTCAGTTAAATTACCAATCCCCATCATAATTTGAATGTGCGGATATTTTTTGCGCAGCTTGTGATAACGAACAATGGAATCAGCCAAGCCAAAATGGATAGGATCTAAAATCGCATCTGCAATAAACGGTTTATTAAGCTTAAGGCAATGTTCAATTGCGCGATATAGTGATGCCATATTGCCAGGCTTGGCAGGTATCAAAATCGGTGTAGCGGCGACTTCATCGGCAATCCACAGTGTGCTTTCAGTCAAGCTTAATAGATAATCTGCGCCTGATTTTCCAGCCAACAACAAATCATCCGCATGCATCGAGTCTATACTCACTTTAAGCCCTGCAGACTTAAGGGTTTGAATAGCATCTTTTAAATGCAAAAATGACTTTCCAGGCAAACAGCCCAAATCGATCACATTGGCACCTTGCGCTTGAAAACGTAGCGCTTTTTCTAATATAGCATCTACGCTTAAATCTGGCGCGTCCACAATTTCGGCAAAAATCTGCACTGAATATTGGCTTAAGTCTGGCGCAACGCCTTTATTGCCAAAGTATTGCGGCAGATCTTTTAAATCCGCTGGTCCGCGTTCAATCGGCACGCCATACTGCGTTTGCAGCACGGTTAAATCCCCTTGACACAACCCAGGCAAAATCACTTTATCTGCGTTGCCAATATCTTTTAAACGTCTTGCAATCAAATCTGGCGTCATCAATGCAGCGACAGAAACGCCTATTTGCTCAATGCGATATTTAAACTGCGGTGTTTTAGCGTCGGATTGAATCGTTTGTAATACTTTATTCAAACTTTTTTCAGCTAATTTTCCAGTTAAAAAAAGTAAATTTTCTGGCTTATTTGGTTTCATTTAAAGGCTGTTTATTTAAATGATGATTCGTTTAGACGCTGATGTAATACTTTTTGAAGTTCGTCAATACTGGAAACTACCTGTGTTAACTCAAATTGAGATAGCTTAACGACATTATCCAAATCAATTTGACGAGGAAAAACTTTGACGATATTTTCGCGCGGCGCTTCGGATTCGATAAACGAAACGCCAAGCGCCGGCACTGTATCACAAGCAAACACAATGCTTGGCACATGTGTCTTGCCTGCTTGTGCGTATAGATTGGTAACCAAGCTATCTGAAAAACCATACGCCATTTTGGCCACAGTGTTGGAGGTTGCAGGCGCAATCACCAGCGTGTGATATTGACCCTTATAGAAAAACTCAACAGGAATGCTGCTGGCAGTTTTGTCTTGAAAAACACGATGGGCAGAAGCTTCTAATTGCGCTTGGAAGCCATATTGCTTGATAATTTCACTCGCAGCTTTGCTTAAAAAAACATCTACAGGCGTTAAATTTTGATTTTTAAGCGCCTGCAAAACATCTAAACATTCGCGCAGATAATGACCAGAACCTGTAATCGCCCAAGCTAATCGCTTTGTTTGCATGAATTAAGTTTGCATTTAGGCAAAAGGATGCTCAATAATAATGGTCTCATCACGCTCTGGGCCAGTGGATACAATCGCGATTGGCACGCCACATAACGCCTCTAAGCGTTTTAAATAATGCTGTGCATTCTTAGGTAGGCCATCCCACGTTTTAACGCCAAATGTGTTTTCTTTCCAGCCCGCAACTGTTTCATAAACAGGCTTACAGCGCGCTACATCATCTGCGCCTACTGGCAACATATCTACCACTTTGCCATCCAGCTCGTAGCCAGTACAAATATCTAAGCTTTCAATGCCGTCTAAAACATCCAGTTTAGTAATACACAAACCAGTTAGGCCGTTAATACGCGCAGAACGGCGCAGTGCGGCAGCATCAAACCAGCCACAACGACGTTTGCGCTTAGTAACAGTGCCAATTTCTTGGCCTTTAGTCGACATTTGATAACCTGGCACACCTTGTGTTTCAATATCCAACTCGCTAGGGAATGGCCCGCCACCGACACGCGTGGTATATGCTTTAGTAATGCCTAATACATAATGCAGCATATTAGCGCCGACACCAGTACCCGCAGAAGCTTGCCCAGCGATACAGTTGCTTGAAGTTACATAGGGATAAGTGCCATGATCAATATCAAGCAATGTGCCTTGCGCACCTTCAAACAGCAGATTTTCACCTCTGGTATTTGCTGCGTAAAGTTCAGCCGAAATATCCGCAATCATCGGTTTCAATGCAATCGCATGCGTCATGCTTGCATCGTATTGCTGATTAAAATCAACCGCTTGTGAACCGAGATAATTGGTTAATACAAAATTGTGATAATCCATCACTTCGCGTAATTTTTCTGCAAAACGTTCTGGATAAAATAAATCATAGACGCGCAAAGCACGGCGCGCTACTTTATCTTCGTAAGTTGGGCCGATGCCCTTACCTGTTGTGCCAATTTTAATCGCACGTTTAGCTTCGCGCGCAGTATCTAAAGCGACATGATGACTTAAAATCAGCGGGCAGCCAGAGCTTACTTTTAAGCGACTTTTAACTTCTAGACCATCTTTCTCTAAAGTAGCGATTTCGCTCAATAAATGTCCTGCATCCAGCACGACACCGTTGCCGATATAACAATTAACACCGGCGCGTACAATGCCTGACGGTACAAGGTTTAACTTGTACACACGCTGATCATTGCCCTGCCCGACAACCAATGTATGTCCGGCATTATGTCCTCCTTGAAAACGGACCACGCCTTGTGCATGGTCGGTCAACCAATCCACAATTTTTCCCTTACCTTCATCGCCCCATTGTGTGCCAATAACGACCACATTTTTAGCAGGATTTTTTACTGTATTTTGTGCCATAACTTTAACTTAACTATTTTTCAACTGAAATATGAATGAGATTAATGCTTTTTATGAATGGTTCTAATTGGCGATTATAAGCCCTGAACTTGCCATTGATGATTGCTGTAAATTAACTGTTTATCACAATTCAATTCAACGATATTGCTTGTTGAGTTTGGTAATGCCTGTATCACGACTTGGCCATTTGCGCGCAAGGCTTCAATAGTACTGAGCAGTTCTTGATCATCTCCCGCTGGGGCAAGAATCGTTTTTGCATTGATTGCCGGTGTTAATGCAGTCACAGCACCACGTAAATCCAAGCTGAATCCAGTCGCTGGACGCGCACGACCAAAAACCAAACCCACTTCATCATAACGACCACCCAAAGCAATCGGACCTGTGTAACCTTTTGCATAGGCAGCAAACACGATACCACTATGGTAGTGATAGCCGCGCAGCTCGCTTAAATCAAATGAAACATTTACGTTCAGGTCACCTAACTGGCTTGCAACAACGCGTAAATCTGCTAACGCTTTACTAACTTCCGGCAATTTTGGCAGTTGCTGCTCTGCTTTCTGCAACACACCTACATCACCATTTAAGTCTGTTAAGTCCATCAATGCTTGTTTGACAGTGGCATCTAAGCCATCTGCTAATAATGCAACACTGGCCTTATCTTTACTTTGCAATGCAGCATACAAAGCTTGCTCTAAATTAGCATTAATATTGCCAGCTTTAACTAAAGCTTCAAATATCGCCACATGGCTAAAATCAACATGCAGCTCTTTTAAACCCATAGCCTGCAAGGCTTTAATCATTAAGCGATGAATTTCAATATCGCTTTCAATACCAGCGTGTCCAAACAATTCCGCACCTAACTGCAAAGGCTCTCGCGTATGTGCCAAACCATCTGGCTTAGTACGCAAAACCGTACCAGCATAACAAAGCCGCGACACACCTTGATGATTCAGCATGTGCGCATCGATTCTGGCGGCTTGCGGCGTCATATCTGCACGAATACCCATCAGACGGCCTGTTAGTTGATCGACCACTTTAAAGGTGGCCAAATCTAAATCATGGCCAGTGCCAGTAATAAGGGACTCTAAATATTCCAGCGTGGGTGGGATAACATACTGATAGCCATGTACTTTGAATAAATCCAATAACTGACGGCGTAAAGCTTCTAATCGTGCCGCCTCGGCGGGCAACACATCTTCAATATATTCGGGGAGTAACCAATTTCGCATAGCCATTATTATACAAGCAAACGATTCAATTGACTTACGGTAAATTGACTTACGGCTCACGGAAGCGTTACTAAACGGCTAAGCACTAACCGTCAAATAGAAAAACATCATTACCGACTAAAGAATATCAACAGCAATCCACCCAGTAGCGAAATCAGACCAACAAAACGCAACTGACCATCATTAAGCGCAATCATGCGTTTGAAAGTTTCGCGCCATGATTGTGGTGCTATTAAAGGCATTAAACCTTCCAATACCAACATCAACCCCAGCGCAGTTAATAAAGTTGTATTCATTGGGCGCCAATTTATCGTTAAATTAAAAGGTTATTGTCGTTAATGAACCGCCTGCAACCTATCTACCGCTAGAACTGCGCATATATTTAAAGAAATCAGACTTAGGATCTAATACCATGACATCTGATTTACTTTTGAAGCTGTTTTTGTAGGCTTCTTGGCTACGATAAAACGCATAGAACTCAGGGTTTTTGCCATAAGCACTAGAGTAAATTTCTGCCGCTTTTGCATCGCCCTCACCTTTCATTTTCTGTGCATCTCTAAAGGCTTCCGCAATAATCACTTCACGTTGCTTATCCGCATCAGCACGTATTTTTTCAGATGCCGCAGAGCCTTCTGAGCGCAATTGATTGGCGATACGTTTACGCTCTGCAATCATGCGGTCAAACACAGATTTGCTGATTTCCTCTGAATAATCCACACGTTTCAAGCGCACATCCACCACTTGAATACCAATTTGACGCGCTTCCGCATCGGCACGTTTACGTAAATTATCCATAATCGCAGTACGCTCACCAGCAATCACATCATGTACAGTACGTTTACCAAACTCTGCGCGAAAGCCAGCATTAACCACTTTAGAAAGCCTATCTTCTGCTGCTGCTTCGCCACCATCTTTTATTGAAACATAATACTTAGCAGGGTCAATAATGCGCCATTTCACGAATGAATCCACCATCATGTATTTGTTTTCACTGGTATTAAATTTGGCAGGCTCTTCCCAATCCAGCGTAATAATACGTTTATCAAATTTTTTCAAATCATCAACGAGCGGCACTTTAAAGTAGAGTCCAGGCTCTTTTTTAACCGCTACAATCTCACCCAATCTGAATACCAATGCATATTCGCGTTGATCCACTGTATAGAACGACATGCTGAGTATCACCAGCGCAGCAAACAAGCCAATTAAAAAAGTGCCTATATTTTTCATCTTAATCTTCTCTTAACTTTTAAATTTAGTCATTAACGTATATCTATTGACTAGCGACTGTCACGATCACGCGTTAAGTCACGTGAACTATCCGCACTGGCTTGATTGTCTTTTGACTCTACATTGTGAGTTGCAATAGGCGCCGCTGCAGGCGCGGTCGTTGCCATTAACTTATCAAGCGGCAAGTACAACAAACTATTACCGCCTGGCTGATCCACAATCACTTTGCTGGTGCTAGACATAATTTGCTCTTGCGCATCTAAATACAGACGTTGGCGTGTCACTTCTGGCGCCTTTGTGTATTGCGCTAGAATTTGCTCAAAACGGCTGGCGTTACCTTTAGCCTCATTTTCAACTTTTAACTGATAACCGGCCGCTTCTGCTGATAACCGCGATGCATTACCTCGCGCTTTAGGAATCACATCGTTGGCGTATGCCTGACCTTCATTGATAAAGCGTTGATAGTCTTGATTCGCACGGTTCACATCTTCAAACGCTTCTTGCACTTGCTCTGGCGGCTGCGCACTTTGCAACGATACACTCGTGATTTTTACGCCAGTGTTATAGCCATCCAATATAGCTTGCATACGCTCTGACGTGTCCGCCAAACCTTTTTGCAATAAGTCATCCAGTTTATTTTTACCAACCACTTCGCGAATAGCCGTCTCCGCAGCAGACATCACCGCAGCGTCTGTTTCGCGATTATTAAATAAATAATCTTTTGCATTTTTTAAGTTGTATTGCACGGCGAATTGCAGATCGATAATATTTTCATCTTCCGTCAGCATTAAAGCTTCTTTAGGCTGCTTGGTTTTGCCGCCAACACCTTCGCCACTACTTCTGTAACCCACTTCTAAGCGACGCACTTGTTCCATGTTAACCACTTCAACCGATTCAAACGGATATGGCCAATGCCAGCGCGGGCCAGTTTCAGTGGTTTCGTTGTATTTACCAAAACGCTGTACAACACCTAACGAACCTTGATCCACAATGTAAAAACCTGTTGCCATCCAAATGGCTACAATAACTGCGGCGATTGGCAATACTGGCACATCAAAATCTTTACGATTGGATGGCGAGCTATTATTACCGCCGCCTTTTTTGCCAAAAAGATTGCTGACTTTTTCGTTTAAGTCACCCAATATTTTGTCTAGATCAGGTGGGCCTTCGTTGTTGTTTTGGCCGAATCCAGGAAACTTAATCATTCACTACTCCACATACATTTAGATATTACAATTAGCATTTAAAAAACACATTTAGCCAAAAAATTGGCGTATTTAAAAGACTATTTTTATTAAAAACCGCAATCAAACATAAGCACTCTCTTCTGTGCTTTTGCGCCTTAAAAGTTGCTGATGCTCAGTTAATGCCAATTTCAACAAATCGATTCCAGCGCCTGAGACAGCCGAAATACTTACTTTTGAAATGTTACCATATTCATCGCGAATCAAATCTGCTGGCATATCCAGCTTATCGATTTGATTTAATACCAAAATTTGCGGCACTTTTGATGCGCCAATTTCTTCCAAAACAAAGTTCACTTGTGCAATCTGCGCATCGCGATTGGTACTAGCAACATCCACAATATGCAGCAACAAATCCGCTTGCGCCGCCTCTTCTAATGTTGCACCAAAGGCTTCAATTAAAGTAGTTGGCAAATGCTTAATGAAACCAACCGTATCAGACACTACCAAGGAACCGCCGCCTGAATGGTAATCTTCACCCAGATACATTTTGCGTGAGGTAGTATCCAGCGTGGCAAATAACTGATCTGCCGCATAAACGCCAGATTGAGTTAACCGATTAAATAACGTAGATTTTCCTGCATTGGTATAGCCAACTAACGAAACCGTCATCAAGCTAGAACGTTTGCGCGCACGCCGTTGCATGCCACGTTGTAATTTGAGTTTATCTAACTTTTCACGCAGTTGTTTAACGCGTACGCGTAACATACGGCGATCCAACTCCAGTTGCGTTTCACCCGGACCACCACGCACACCAATGCCGCCCTTTTGCCGCTCCAAATGAGTCCAGCCGCGTACAAGTCTTGTAGATAAATGCTCTAACTGAGCAAGCTCGATCTGTAACTTACCTTCATGACTTTGCGCGCGTTGCGCAAAAATATCTAAAATCAAGCCAGTTCTATCCAGCACTTTGGCCTGCAGAAAGCGCTCTAAATTGCGCTGCTGCGAAGGACTTAAATCATGGTTAAAAGCCACAAGACTTGTCTCACTGGCCTCTAATATCTGTTTTAATTCATCGGCTTTTCCGCTGCCAATAAATAATTTTGCATCGGGAATGCTTCGCTTGCCTTCTACGGTAGCACGCACTTGCATTTTTGCAGAGATGACTAATTGACGCAGTTCATGCAAACTTTCTGCATAATCTGGCTCACCAAAATCTATACTCACTAAAACGACGCCACCATCTGATGGCGTCGTTAAAGTCGTTGGGTTAGCTAGGGTATTTTCGCCGTAAGCGGAAGGTCTAATTGCCAAACCTTACTCTTCCGTCTCATCTGATAGTGTCATACTCACTGCGCGCGCTGGCACAATGGTCGAAATTGCATGTTTGTACACCATTTGAGTCACAGTGTTTTTAAGTAAAATCACATATTGATCAAAAGAATCCACTTGGCCTTGTAATTTAATACCATTAACTAAATAGATAGATACTTGTACGTGCTCTTTTCTGAGGGCATTTAAGAATGGATCCTGCAGCATTTGTCCTTTGTTATTCATATTTTGCTCCTTTTAGTTGTAATAATGTGGAGTAGCTTTGTTGAAAAAGCTAAAACTGCCATGCGTATGATTAGTATTGTGGCTTTTTGTTCGCTTTTCAATAGCAAAATCTCACAATTTTACTGATATTTCCATATCAGTTTAATTAACCGGCGCTTTATAGCTTTTGGAACAATGTCTGAACAACTTTAAAAATCGACTTCAGACAAATTAAATCATCTATGCTAAGTAGTTGTTTATTCTGGCCAATGTCTCTTTTTCACCTAACAAAGCCATCACTTGATCGATACTGGGCGATTGCGCAATGCCCGTCAACATGACGCGCAATGGCATGGCTACTTTAGGAAATTTAAGCTGATTTTCAGTGACAACTACATTAATTGCATGATGAATCGCTTCCGCTGTCCATTCACCTGCTGTTAATTTTTCAATTAAAGCTTTAAGCACAGGCTGAATCTCAACGGTTATATGCTTTTCAACATCAGCTGCATTTGCCTGTGGTAACGCATAAAAATAAGCTATATCAGCGGCTAATTGATTCAAGTTATTAGCACGCTCACGATACAAATTGAGCACTGCGTTTAAATCCGGTGCTGCCGCAATGCTAACGTTCATTTTAGCTAAACGGTTTGCAATATCAGCAGAAAGCGCATCCAAGTTAGACTCTTTGATGTAATGTGCATTTAACCAATTGAGTTTTTCGGTATTAAATTGTGCGGCAGATGGCGTAATATGATCTAAATCAAACCATTCGCAAAACTGTTGCATATTAAATATTTCCGCGTCGCCATGACTCCAACCAAGACGCGCAAGATAATTTAGGACGGCTTCTTTCAAATAGCCATCTTCATGGTATTGCATCACGCTCACTGCGCCATGACGTTTAGAGAGCTTTTGGCCATCATCGCCTAATATCATCGATAAATGTGCATATTGCGGAACTGTTGCACCCAGAGCATTAAGCATATTAATCTGGCGCGGCGTGTTGTTCACATGGTCATCACCGCGAATCACTTGCGTGATGCCCATTTCATAATCATCTACTACTACACAAAAATTGTAGGTCGGTGTGCCGTCTGCTCTGGCAATAATCAAATCATCCAACTCACTATTGGCAATTTCAATTTTGCCTTTCACTAAATCGTCCCAAGCGACTACGCCTGTTTGCGGATTTTTAAAGCGCACTACAGGTGGAATATCTACTGGAATTGTAGGCAAATTCTTGCCACTTTCTGGGCGCCATTTACCATCATAACGTGGCTTTAGACCTTGCTGCATTTGGCTTTCACGCAAAATTTCCAACTCTTCTTTGCTGCTGTAACAGTAATACGCCGTGCCCTTATCCAGCATACCTTGGATCACTTTTTTATAAGTATCCATGCGTTGCATTTGATAAAACGGGCCTTCATCGTAATCTAGACCCAGCCAATGCATGCCATCCAAAATCGCTTGTACCGCTTCAGGTGTGCTGCGCTCTACATCAGTATCTTCAATACGCAATATAAATTGACCCGCATTTTTTTTAGCATAAGCCCAAGAAAATAGCGCGGTGCGTGCGCCGCCGATATGTAAAAAACCAGTGGGACTTGGGGCAAAACGAGTACGAACGTTCATGTGTTAAATCATTTTATTGGAAAGCGCTATTCTACCATGCACTTAATGGCTTATTTTGATAGCTTATTTGCGAATTTTTAATGGCCAACATAAAGATAACTGTTGATTATTCAATGATTTACATTTATATTTTAACTAAACATATTAGAACAATGCTGTAACAATCTGAAATTATCTTTAGTAAGCTAAATGAAAAACATTATCGAACAACTATTTAGTCTCGCCCACAGCAAAAAAATGCACTCACAGCTTGCTTGGGTAGATGACCTTGCAGAGATGGAAGGTCTTGCCGCATTAAAGTTTAGTTATCAACAACTTGCCGTCATTATCGCGCAGATGCAATCTGATGAATCGACGGATTATCGCGCCCTACTCGATTTAATGATTACGCTTGAAGAGCTTAATTTTGCGCGCTTAGAAAAAATCTCATCTCAATTTGTGCAAGTAGAGAACTTAAAGCCAGAGCTGGAAGTTAACATTTCAGAAACTTGCTATAACTACTGCCGCCAATCGTATATCGCGCATCTTAAAATCATTGAAAAAGTGATTAATCCCAGTAAGTTTAAATTAGAAGGGAGCATGCCGATTATTATCATTGCCAGAGCAATTTTTGCAGCAATGAATATGATGAAATGGCGCATGCTGACACAAGCCAATCCACCGACAAAAATGTGGATTCAAATTTATATGCTATACCGTATTGCCAGCCAGCAAGCATTGTTAAATATACCGATTGAACTGTTTAAACTATCACCACCGACTACCTTATCTGCTTATTTTGTTCAAATATGCATGCTGGGCCAATTGGCACAAACCAACTTGAATAAGCAACAGGTAGATATTGCTTATCGTATATTAACGACTTGGTTAACACGTGCGCATATCAGTAAAAACGACACGCCAGAACAATACTTGTTTTATATTGATCTAGAAAAAGATGTCGCTGCCAAGCGTATGCGCAACTTTGAAGCCAATGAGCAATGTCGCTATTGGGAGTTAGATGAGTTAGAAAAGCAAATAACCATTGCCATTACAGTGACTGATCGCGGCGAAATTCCAGATAGTTTAAAGTTTGCAAGATTCGATAATGCACAGAAATTAAACAGCACATTAAACATCATGCTGGCAGAATGGACTAAAACGCATTATGTGAGACAACGTCGTAAGGAAGAACGTCATGCAACGTCAAAAACGGCCAAAGTTACCGCAGGGGTTTTGAGCATATGCAATCAAGTACTACAAGCCAATCAAATCAGTAGCGGCTTACGATTATCGCGTGATGGCAGATCGTTTGATGAACGACTAAGAGGCCATACCGTTTTAACACAATCTACTGGCTTAGGCCTTAACAGTGGTTCACTTGATACTTGGATTGTGACGGATGAAAGCCCACACGGCTTAGGCACTAGAGTCAATAAGTACGCAAACATTCTGGCTAGGCCGGATAAATTAATTGGCTTGATGATGGATGAGGATCCAAGTGAAATTGTGATTGGCATTATCAGGAGTGTAAAGTCAACCACGGGCAATCAATTCAAAGTTGGCATCGAAATTCTGTCGCGCCACCCTAATTGGGTGCAGTTACGGCAATTACATCATGGCGAATCTTTTGCAGATACGGTGTCAGAAATTATGCCGACAAATCAATCAGCATCGATTGAAACTGGTTTGTTTTCAGGTATTTACTTACCCATTGAAGCAGGCTTGTCTAGTATATCAACACTGATATTACCAAAAATCAATTACCGTCCTAACACATCTTACGCAATCAATATTTCTGGTTCACCCAAACATGCTAGGCTGGGTGAACCAATTGAATCACGCGACGACTGGGTGAAAGTCGCCTTCCCGTTTTAGACTTTTATTGAGACGGTGTTTCAGCATTTGGCACTGCATTAACTGGCGCCAAGTCACTTGGAACGGAACTATTTGGAACTGTAGGATTATTGCTAGCATCCACTTGGGCATCACCACGCCAATCGCCACCTAACGCTTTAAACAATTCAACCGTTGCTAGACTGCTTGCTTGTCTAGCCTGTACTTTTGCCAAAGCAGCATCGTTGTGTACACGCTGCGCATCCAACACTTCTAAATAAGCAGAGTAACCTGCTTTATAGCGGTTCTCAGCAACAGTAAGTGCTTTTTTAGCAGAAGCTTCACTTGAAGCCAAACTTTGTTCGCGTTCTACGTTTAGACGTCTGGTCACCAGCGCATCGTTCACTTCTCTAAACGCGCTTTGAATCGCTGATTGATACTGCGCCAATGCTTGTTTTTGTCGCGCAGTTGCTTGATCAACTCGCGCTTTACGTCTGCCTGAGTCAAAAATTGGTAAATCCAATCCCAATCCAAGCGACCAAACACGTGCACCCGATTTCAATAGATTACTAAGCTCTAAACTTTCACCACCATAACTGCCTGTTAAGCTAATGCTAGGGTATAACGCAGCTTTGGCAACACCAATTTGAGCATTTTGAGCAACCAGCGCTTGTTCTGCTTGGCGAATGTCTGGGCGATTTTCAAGCAATGCCGATGGCAATCCTGCAGGTGGTACTGGCGGTAAAGGTAATGAGCGAATATCAGCCTGATTAGTATCATTATCTAATTTCAAATCCAGCACGCCCGTTAATACGGCTAATTGATGCAAACTTAATGCCCGTAAACGATTCAACTCTATTAATTGCGCATCTAAATTCGACACAGCCACTTCTGCTTGGCTAACCTCTAAACTACTTGCAATACCACCAGCAAGACGGCGTTGTGTTAAACCTAATGACTCTGTACGGCTACGCAAGCTATCTTTTGTTACCGCAATTTGTGCCTCAATGCCGCGCAATTGCAAATAGTTGCTACTGACCAATCCAATGAGTGAAAGCTCAACGGTTTCTTTTGAATAGTACGAAGCCAGTGCAGTTGCAGTTGCAGCTTCTTTAGCCCGTCTAATTTTCCCCCAAAAATCTAACTCATAATTAGTGTTAACACCAATTGTGTAATTATTGCGAATGGGCGCGATAAACACGGGGAATGCACCTAGCTCGGTTACTTTTGTACGCGTTGCATTGCCAGATAGATTCACTTCAGGAAACAATGAGGCTCCCACTTCACGCATGCTGGCATCAGCCTCTTCAATGCGCGCTATCGCCAATTGAATATCAGTATTGTTTTTTAAACTTAACTCAACCAACTCATTCAATTTTGCGTCTTGATAATGCTTCCACCACTGCTTCGTTAACTCTGCCGAAGTGCTAGCACCCGCATCTGCTTGACTAAATGTAGCCGGCAAATTCGTTTCGCTACGTTGATAGTCTGGCCCCAGCATTTTGCACGAAGCCAAAAGCAGTAATAACAATAAACTTAGTTTTTTCATACAGATTTTTACCTAATTTTTTATACTTAATTTATAAGGCTTATTAATTAAGCCTTATTGATGTTATTTGATTTTTTGTACTGCATCATACGGTTTCTTTAGAGTGATCTACCAAGCCTTTGTCATGATGTTTTCTATCTACATGTGTATTACTTAACCATGTAAAGAATAGTGGAATAAATATCGTCGCCACAAACGTTGCTAACATCATGCCACCGAACACACCAGTACCCATACTACGACGCGCCGCAGCACCTGCGCCAGTAGCGATAACCAGCGGCACGATACCTAATACGAATGCCATCGAAGTCATCACGATTGGTCTGAATCTTAAACGCGCGGCTTCAATCGCAGCTTGTGCAACTGGCATGCCCTCTTCCATTTTTTGGCTGGCAAACTCCACAATCAGAATCGCGTTTTTCGCCGCCAATCCAACCAGCGTAATTAGCCCAATTTGGAAGTAAATGTCATTTGGCATACCACGCACCAGCACGGCTAACAGTGCCCCAGCCAATGCAAATGGCACTGCCATAATCACAGCCAGAGGTAATGCCCAAGTTTCAAATTGTGCTGCAAGAATCAAGAACACCATGATGATAGCAAAGCCAAAAGCTAAAACCGCGGCAGAGCCAGTGCGTTTTTCTTGGTACGCTTGACCTGTCCATGCAATTTGATAGTTCTCAGGCAAGTTTTCCGCAGCGATTTTTTCCACCATTTTAATTGCATCACCAGAACTCACGCCAGCCGCGCCGCTACCCATCACTTTGGCAGAAAGTAATCCGTTGTAACGCTCTAATTGCTCAGCGCCTACGATATTGCTCACTTTGCTTAATGCAGATAAGGGCACCATTTTTCCTGTATTAGAACGCACATATACTTTGCCTAAATCTTCCGCCTTCATGCGATATTCAGCTTCTGCTTGCAATTGCACGCGATAAGTACGGCCAGATTTATTGAAGTCATTCACGTATAAAGAACCCATCGTACTTTGCAGCGTCGCATAAATGTCTGCCACTGGCACGCCTTGCGAAATCGCTTTTGCCTCATCGACTTCTACAAATAATTGCGGCACAGTTGGGCGGAAAAATGAGTTAATACCTGTTAAACGCGGCTCTTTACGCAAGGTGTCCATAAAATTATTAACGACAGTTGATAGGCGTAACGGGTCTGAGTCACCACGGCTTTGTAGGTACAACTCAAAACCACCAGAACTGCCTAAACCACGAATTGCAGGCGGATTAAATGCAATCGCCATACCATCTGGCTGTTGCATACCAATTCCAAATAACTTGCCGACAATGTCATCCGCTGTCGTTGTGCGTTTATCCCAATCGGTCATACGCACAAACATCGTGGCTGCATTGGTTTTATTCCCGCCACCAATCATATCAAAACCGTACACCGCAAACTCTGTTGCAACCGCAGAGTCTTTATGAATTGCCGTACGTACGGCTTCCGTGGTTTTAGTGGTTCGACTCAAAGTTGCACCATCTGGCATAACCACTGCAGTCACAACATAACCTTGATCTTCTGCTGGCACAAAACTACCCGGCACAGTTCTCAGTAATATCGCAACCAACGCAATAATTCCAACGAATACAATAGTACCAATAAATTTATGATGCAAAGTTAGGTTAACCGTACTGGTATAAAAATTCGTTAGCTTCTCAAAACCACGGTTAAATGGTCTAAAGAATTTAGATTCTTCATGTACAGATTTCAGCAAGATTGCGCACAATGCAGGCGTTAATGTTAAGGCAACAATACCTGAAATGACCACAGCCACGGCGACAGTAACTGCGAATTGGCGATACATTTCACCCGCAATACCACCTAAGAATGCCACAGGAACGAACACGGCACAAAGCACCAGCACAATCGCCACCACAGCACCAGAAACCTGCTCCATTGATTTAACTGCCGCTTTAATCGGCGACAATTTCTCTTCTGACATCAGTCGCTCAACGTTTTCTAGCACGACAATCGCGTCATCCACCACGATACCAATTGAAAGTACCATAGCAAATAGCGTTAAGGTGTTAATAGAGAAGCCGAATAGCCATAAACCTGCAAACGTACCGATTAAGGAAATAGGCACCGCAATCAACGGAATTAAAGTAGCGCGCCAGCTTTGTAAGAACACATACACCACTAGCACAACCAACACTAAGGCTTCAGCCAGTGTTTTAAGCACTTCCGATATCGATGCTTTAACAAAGTCACTGGTGTCATAAGGTGTTACCCAATCAACACCTTCTGGAAAGCGTTTTTTTAGCTCATTCATTTTATCTTTAACAGCTTGTGCCGTATCAAGCGCATTGGCACCTGTTTGCAAGAAGATAGGAATACCCACTCCTGGCAAACCATCTAACGCTGTACGCACGTTGTAGCTTTGCGAACCCAATTCAATACGTGCAACATCTTTTAAGTAAAGTACACCGCGTGGGCCATCTGCGCGGATGATAATATTGCCGAACTCACTCGGATCAATTAAACGACCTTTAGCAGTAACGGTATAAACCAACTGTTGCGAATTAGGTGATGGCTCTTGACCGATTTTGCCTGCTGCGTACTGGGCATTTTGTGACTGTATTGCATTGGCAATATCAGTAGTCGTCACGCCCAATTGCGCCATGCGATCTGGGCGCAGCCAAATACGCATAGAGTAATCCTGCGCACCGAAAATAATTGCATCGCCTACGCCGTTAATACGTTTAAGCTCATCTAATACATTAAGCGTACCGTAGTTACTTAAATACAGTGGGTCATATTTCTTTTGTGTATCGGTCAACATCACCACAAGCAAAATATCGTTTGAACGTTTTTGTACCACTAAACCGGTACGGCGCACTTCATCGGGCAAGCGTGGTAAGGCAATATTGACGCGATTGCTCACGTTAAATGTTGCTTGATTCACATCCGTGCCGATTTCAAAAGTAGCTGTAATCGTTAACGTTCCACTTGAGTCAGCACTAGAGTTAAAGTACAGCAAACCTTCAACACCGCTTAATTGTTCTTCAATTGGTGCAGCAACGGTTTTAGATAATGTATCGGCACTAGCACCAGGGTAATTGGCAGTAATTAATACTGTCGGCGGAGCAATTTGTGGATATTGTGCAATCGGCAATTTAAGCGCAGCAGCTAAACCTGCCAACACAATGATGATGGACAGAACTGAGGCAAAAATAGGCCTTGTGATAAAAAATTTGGTCATGGTTTTATATGCTCAGATGAATGATTAGCCAACTTTTACTGCAGATTTAGCCGTAGACTTAGATGTCGACTTTTCTGTAGCGGCAGCAGGTTCTTGACTTGATTGAGTAGGCTGAACAAAAATTTTGGGTTGAACTACTGCGCCCGGGCGTAATTTGATCAAATTATCAACGATAACTTTATCATTGGCATTTAAGCCATCCAAGATAATCCAATCCTTACCAAGCCATTGCCCTGCAACAACTGGTGTTGGCGTTGCTTCATTTTTGGCATTCACTGTATAGACAAACTTACCTAGATCGCCTGTCAGTACAGAAGTTTGCGGCACTAAATAAACACCTTCACGTTCACCAGTCGTTACGCGAGCGCGGACAAACTGGCCTGGCAATAAGGCTTTATCGTCATTATTAAAAGTCGCGCGTAACTCTTGCGTGCCTAAAGTTGGATCAATTTGATTTGCGGTAAAATTAAGTTTACCTTTTTGTGCATATTCACTACCGTTAGGCAATACCAAGGTCACGTCAGTCACGCTACTTGAATTAACATGCCCACCCAAACTGGCAAGCTCTGATGCAGACAAACTAAAACGCGCCCAAATTGGTGACAATTGAACAATCGTCGTCAATAAACTAGTGTTTGCAGTCACTAACGCACCTTCTGAAAACTGGAAACGTCCAGCGATGCCAGAAACAGGTGCTGTTACTTGCGTGTAAGAAAGATTCAACTCCGCTTCTTTAATATTTGCCTGTGCTTGCTGCATGTCTGCCTGAGAAATACTGGCGTCTGAAGTTGCATTGTCATATTCGCGTTGACTTACTGATTGTGTTTCAAGCAGCTCTTTTAAACGATTAGATTCACGTGATGTTTGCGTAATACGTGCGCCCTGACCAGCCGCTTGTGCTTTAGCTTGTGCTAATGCAATTTGAAATGGCACCGGATCAATAATAAACAGTACTTGACCAGCTTTTACTGAAGCACCTTCTTCAAACATTTTCTTTAAGATAATACCGCCTACACGTGGTCTAACTTCAACTTCCCTGGCACCCTCAGTTTGCGCTACCGCTTCCACACTCATTGGTACATTAGTAGGTTGCACACTTACATAACTAACTGGCATTGCTGGTGGCGCACCTGCAGCAACATCTTCTTTTTTACCGCAGCCCTGTAAAGTGATGGCCACAACTGCCAGAACAATTAAGCTAGCTCGTGAAAAATTTTGTTTTTTTAAGTGTTTTGATTTTAAGTTATTTTCTTGTGGCAAAAAAAGCATGATTTAAGAGCCCTGTTTAAAGTAATTTTTATCACAATTAATGATTAACCATGATATTGGTAATGATAATAGTTATTTATTTATAATCATATTTGTTGTATATTATATACAAACAAGAATGTATGTAAACAATTTTTTAACTAAATCGTTATACAAACTCTGAAGTTAAGCTTCAAGCAATAAACTAACATACGTCAATTTTTAAATAAATGTTAAACGGAAATTAAGTGCTTAAATTATGGTAAGAAAAACTAAAGAAGATGCTGAACTTACAAGACAACGCATTATTGACGCGGCTAAAGAGGTGTTTTTAAAACGTGGCGTTAGTCGCTCTACGATTGAACACATTGCGTTACAAGCCGAGGTCACACGTGGTGCCGTGTATTGGCATTTTAAAAGTAAAACTGAAATTTTCCATGCCATTCGCGATCGCGTTTTTCTACCTTTGATTGATCGTATGGACGACACGCTCGCAATCGCTAGCCAAACGGACGATATTGACGCACTGACTCAAATTGAAAATAGTATGTCTGACACGATTAATGAGCTTAATGAGAACATTGAAATGCGTCAGATTTATGAAATCATGATGATTAAATGTGAATATGTAGATGAATTTGCCACTGTGCTACAACAAATTCTAAACAATTGTTCGAACATTACTGAAAAAATTCAACTCGCATACGAACGTGCGCAAGCACAGAATATTCTAGTAGTAGCCCATACGCCTCGTGCATTAGCGCTTGATACGCACTTGTTTTTTAGCGGCTTATTACATATGTGGGTAAAAGATGCTGACGGCAGTCGATTCCGCTATCAAGCAATTGAATTAATTCAATCGCACATTAGTTTACGACGTAAATGCATTAAAACTTTAAGCTAAATTTTAAAAAACTGTATTTTTAATTGTAGCTAAGCTAGTCTTAATTTGTTGTTTAACTTTGTGCTTCATATCCCAATATTTCCAACGATTTACCCAGTCACTTTCACTCGGCAACCTATCTAAATACTCCAAATGTGATTGCCCATTTTTAGCCACAACCAAATGTGGCGCATCAATGTATGGGTCAATCTTGTCCATTTGCATATATTCGATGACATATGCCCAGCGACTGTTTTGCGTAATATTGGGCGTTGTGGAATGCAATAAAAAGGATGAGAACAAAACAACATCACCTGGTTCAGCCGAAATAAACTCAGCTTTGCTCACATCGCCGTTATACGAAACATGATTGTCATCCACATCATATTTCAACATGCCTTTATGGCTGCCCGGCACGACCCACAAACCGCCATTATCTGCCGTCATTGTTGTTAATGAAATCCAAAATTGAAAATGCTGGTCTTTCAATTGGCTGTACTGATTATCTTGATGCCATGGAAAAGTACCAGCACCCGGTTTTTTTTCTACTGCCTGATCCCATCTCACCCAAATATCAGGGCCTACAAATTGTTTTAGAAAGTCGATGATTTTGGGCTGCGAAATAAAAGCACGTAACTTTTCGCTGCGATGCATGATTAATGCATGAAACTTTAAATTACCTTTATCTAAGACATCTTCCCCTGATTTAGTCGCAGACGCCTCTTTAATATCAGCGACCAGCGCAGCAACCTCAGTCTGAGAAAAAAAGTTCTTAATGAATACATAACCATTTTTTTTAAATTCAGCATGCATAATCACGTCCGTTAATTAGCTTAATCAATTGGTTAATTGCTTTATAATCCCCAATAATTGTACTATTATTTTTAACGAATGTTCTATAGCCCATTTGGAGTAACCTTGCAGATACAAACAGGCGAAATTTACGGCAAACAAACTGCTGCCAAATTGGTGATGTACAACGTACTAAAAGTCACCAAATCGAAGGGAATGACTGATGAAATCGTCACCCTGCAAAATATTGACAACCCACTGAGTTTATTTGAAACCACAGCACAAAAATTAGCTGCATCAGGCTATATCCGTATTAGCCAAACGCCATATATTGATTTAGAAGCCGCCACGCCAAAACGTCGCAAAGCCGTCAAAAAACCAACTCGCTGCCCGCTTACTTTTGATTTTTTGGAAGACAGAGCCGATAGCCAAAGACCAGCACCGATATTGCCTGATTTATTTAGCCCTACCTAATTTTAGTAAGGCTAAATTTCTTGCAGAGGCTAGCACTTCAGTTGAATTTGAGGCTGCCATAAATTAATCTCTCGGCGGCCCGCCCCATAAATCATGTCCATCCGCACTGTAAATCTCAACTTCTACAAAATCACCAGGCGTTAAACCTTCTGCATCTTCCAAATACACCACGCCATCAATCTCTGGCGCATCTGCTTTTGTGCGGCCTATCGCTTCAAAACTACCGTCTTCTAGCTCGTTAATCTCATCCACTAAAACCGTTTGCAAACTGCCAATCTTAGCTTGTAATTTTGCAGCACTGATGCGCTCTTGCACTTCCATGAATCGTGCCAAGCGCTCTTCTTTTACTTCTTGCGGCACGTGGTCTGGCAATTCATTCGCTTTTGCGCCATCCACTGCTGAATAAGTAAAGCAACCAACTCTATCCAACTGAGCCTCTTCCAAGAAATCAAGCAGCATTTTGAAATCATCTTCTGTCTCGCCTGGAAAACCTGCAATAAACGTACTACGCACGGTAATATCTGGGCAGATTTCGCGCCATGCTTTAATGCGTGCTAGATTATTTTCCGCATGCGCTGGGCGTTTCATGGCTTTTAAAATACGTGGACTGGCGTGTTGAAATGGCACATCTAGGTACGGCAAAATCAAGCCATCAGCCATTAATGGAATCACTTCATCTACATGGGGGTATGGATACACATAGTGTAAGCGTGTCCAAATACCTAGCTCACTTAAGGCACCACATAACTCTGTCATACGCGTTTTAACTGGGCGGCCATTCCAAAAGCCTGGGCGATACTTCACATCTACGCCATAAGCACTCGTATCTTGCGAAATGACTAAAATTTCAGAAACGCCAGCATTAACAAGGTTTTCAGCTTCATTTAGCACATCACCGATTGGGCGACTCACTAAATCACCGCGCATGCTTGGAATAATACAAAAGCTACAGCGATGGTTACAGCCTTCTGAAATTTTCAGGTAAGCATAATGACTAGGCGTTAAACGCACGCCTTGAGGTGGCACTAAATCCGTATATGGGTCGTGCAATTTTGGTAAATTAGCATGCACATGCGTCATTACTTCTTCAAGTGCGTGCGGGCCTGTGACGGCCAAAACACTCGGATGGGCTGCTTCTACCACGCCTTTTTTAGCACCTAAACAGCCAGTCACAATCACTTTGCCGTTTTTGCTAATCGCTTCGCCGATCGCATCTAAAGACTCTTGCACGGCAGAGTCAATAAAGCCGCAGGTATTCACGACGACTAAGTCAGAGTCTTCATAACTCGCCGAAATCTCATAGCCTTCTGCGCGTAATTGAGTGAGTATGCGTTCTGCATCAGAGCCTGCTTTAGGGCAGCCAAGTGATACAAAACCAACTTTTGGTGTGGATGTTAATGCAGGTGTTTTCATACGTTTGTTTTCATCAATAGTTTTACTCTAAAAAATAGCCAACCAGCCAAATGGATGCAACACCGCAGGCAATCAGGATTAGTTGCGAAATAGTGGCGCGTAATTCGGTGCGCTTGTGCAGGCTGGGAATTAAATCGGCAACAGCCACGTAAAGCATACTGGCAGCGGCTAAACCTAAAATGGTAGGAATCCAAGTTTGTACATGGGTTAAGGCAAAATAAGCGATAATCCCGCCAACTACGGTAGCTAAACTGGATACTAAATTGAAAATAAAAGCTTGTTTTTTGCTATAGCCCGAATGTAACAGAATCAAAAAGTCGCCCACTTCTTGTGGAATTTCATGCGCAATGATGGCGATAGCCGTGACAATGCCAACTTTTATATCCACCATAAAAGCGGACGCAATTAAAATACCATCCACAAAATTATGAAAAGTATCGCCAATCATAATCATTAAACCACTACGGCCATGATCGTGTTGCGCGTGATGATGGTGTGCCGTAATGGAAGGTTGCTTTATTGTGACTGCTTTATATTTTGTTGCTGGCAAGTTGGTTGCTAATGAACCATTTGCAAGCATAGTTTCAGCTTGCATTCCGGCATCGGGACAATCATCCGCAGTATGTACCGCATGCACTTCGCAATGGTCACCATGACAATGCCGCCAAATAACTAACTTTTCTAAAGCAAAAAATAGCAATATACCCAACAAGACCGTCACCGTGATATGTTTGGGGCTAATGGCAACTTCAATCGCTTCTGGCAAAATCTCTAAAAACACTGCACCTAACATAGCGCCGATTGCATAACTAATCAACATAGGAACAGCGGTTTTACTGATGTTAAGCGCAACCAAAGCTGCACCAGCGACACTTAACATGCCGCCAAGCAAGCTAAATAATAAAATCCAAAGTAAAACGGAAAAGTCAGGGATGGTCATGCGAACTTAAAGATTCAAGAATAAACGGCATTATAGCGTAAGACACTGTTTTAACTGCTATTCCGCAGCACTCAATAATGCAACTTTATTGCATTAATCTCACTTAATGATTGAAAGCCAGTTAATACTTGAAAATCAGTTAGCTTTTTAAGTTAACCAGATGAGCGTGGCCATACGGCCTGTTAGGTTATTGCGACGGAACGAGAAAAAACGTTGCTCATCGGTAAACGTACAGTACGCCTCTTGCTCGCCGCCGTAAATCTGACTGACGCCTATATTATTAAGACGTTGCGCGGCAAGTTTATAGATATCTGCCAACCACTTATCGCCACTTTGGGGTTTAAATGCAAGTTCTGCCTGTGCATCTTTTGCTAAAAATTGCGCTCTCACTTCACTACCCACTTCAAACGCTTGTGGGCCAATCGCTGGGCCTAGCCAAGCCATTAATTGATTCGAATCAACTGGCATTTTTTGCACTGTCGCTTCTATCACACCATCACAAAGGCTACGCCAACCGGCATGAACGCTTGCAACGGCAGTGCCGGCTTTATCACATAACAATATTGGCAAACAATCGGCTGTCATGGTGACGCATACCGTATTATGCCGTGTGGTAAAACTGGCATCCGCATCAGGCACACAATCGGTATTCGCAGCATCTACTACATTTATGCCATGAACTTGATTCAGCCAAACTGGCTCTGACGGCACAAACTGGCTTAATAGCTGGCGATTATGCGCAACACGCATAGCATCATCTTGCACATGGCTACCTAAGTTAAAACTGTAGTAGGAAGCCAAACTGATGCCTCCGTGCCGCGTGGTTTGCAGGGCATGTATATTGGCTGGCGCTGGCCAATCGGGAATAATAAAATCACTATTTTTAAGCATAGTCTTAAGTTTTAAATATTATCTCAGCACTTACTCATCGTCCAATTCGTCATCATCCAAGTCCTCAAAATCATCATCCGCTTCACCTTCGTAATAATCCCCGTCTTGGTAACTAAAATCAAATGATTCTTCATCCTCCAGCGGCGCATCTTCATGACGCATCGCTTCCAGCAAAACCTTCATATCGTCTGCCAGTTCAATCTGCCACTCCATAAACGTCTCTGTTTTAGGATGAATTAGACCAAGTTTTACCGCATGCAAGGCTTGGCGATTAAAATCGCTCACCGCATCGCGCAATGTTTGCGTCATGAGTTTATGCGGAATAATATTGCCGATTCCGTAAACAGGGTCGCCCAACATGGGCGCTTTTAAAAATTGCATGTGCACGCGGATTTGATGCGTACGGCCGGTTTCTAATTGGCAACGTAAATAGGTATGCACGCCAAAACGCTCCAGCACTTCGTAATGCGTGACAGCTGGCTTGCCTGTACGCGAAATCGCCATTTTTGTACGCGCATGTGAATGGCGGCCAATCGGCTGATTAATGGTGCCATTGCGCCATAACTGCCCCCATACGATTGCGCGATATTCTCGCTTAACTGTACGCGCCTGCAATTGG
Organism: Pseudomonadota bacterium; assembly: GCA_040387515.1. GTDB lineage: Bacteria > Pseudomonadota > Gammaproteobacteria > Burkholderiales > Methylophilaceae > Methylotenera_A. The sequence goes on along the minus strand of JAZKDP010000020.1, from coordinate 13,424 downwards.
CGTACCAAGCTAGTTTGTGCCTCTAATGTTTTAGCAACAACCAGCAAACCGCTGGTATCTTTATCTAAGCGATGTACGATGCCTGCACGTGGCACATCACTTAATTGCGGCAAATGGTAAAGTAATGCGTTTAAAAGCGTCCCGCTCCAGTTGCCCGCAGCGGGATGTACGACTAAACCTGCAGGCTTATTAATGACTAAAATCGTGTCATCTTCATACACAATATTCAGCGGAATGTTTTCTGGCAAAAAAGCCTGCTCTTGTGCATTGGCTTGTATAGCAACGGACACTTGCTCGCCGCCCCATACTTTGGTTTTGGGTGTAGCAGTTTCACCATTTAATGTGACCAAACCTGCTTTAATCCAAGTTTGTAAACGCGAGCGTGAATGCGCGGGCAACATTTGTTGCAAAGCAATATCTAGTCGCTCGCCGCCCAAACTCATCGGAATATTCAGCATTTCCAAAGGACTATCTAAACGATTAGTGGGTATGTTGTGTTGTAACTCTTTTTTTGGCATCAGATTCTTAACAGCTTAAGTTATAATAAAACTTAAATTGATTGTAGGTTTTAAATTGTGAAACGTATTTTACCGCTTTTATGCAGTTCTATTGCGGCTTTATTGCTGCCTTTAATATTAACTAGCTGCGCCATTTTTGGCGACCCTACCGAATTAGATGAGACAAAAGGCTGGCAAGCCGACCGCATCTATGCGGAAGGCGAACAGAAAATGCTTGATAAAGATTATGATCAAGCTTTAAAATATTTTCAGATACTTGAGTCGCGTTTTCCGCATGGGAAATATGCCACACAAGCACAACTAGAAATTGCTTATGCGCATTACAAAAAGCAAGATCCAGTTTCTACTGTCGCTGCCGCAGACCGCTTTATTAAATTGCATCCAAATCATCCTAACGTAGATTACGCCTATTACATCAAAGGTTTAGCCAGTTTTAATGAGCGTGGTGTGATTGAAAAATATACCGCCCAAGAAATCAGCGACCGCGACCCTAAAACACTCAAAGTATCTTTTGCCGCATTAAAAGAATTAGTTGAGCGCTATCCAAAAAGCCGCTATTACAAAGACGCAGCACAGCGCATGGTGTATTTAGTCAATACGCTTGCTCAGCATGAACTGCATGTCGCGCGTTATTACATGAACCGCACAGCATATTTAGCGGCGTTAAATCGCGCTAAATATGTACTGGAATACTACCCAAACACCACTTCAGTTGAAGAAGCGCTGGTGATTAGTATTAGTGCCTACGACTATATGGATTTAACGGACTTAAAAGAAGATACGCTACGTATACTGAAAACCAATTATCCAGAAAACCCGATGGTATTAGGTAAAGTAAGTAATGACGAACGTGTTTGGTGGAAATTTTGGGAAAGCTTGTATTAAAACGGCTGGTGTTTAAGCTCTGATGTTTGAGCTTATGTGAAGCCAACTTTAATTTAGATTTAGCTGACTAAGCTAACTTGGTAAGTAAACCCCACGTTTACCAACGTTAGCGCAACCAAAACAAAAAGCTAGCGCTTCTTATCTTCAATATCTTTCTTAGCTTTAAGCTCTGCACGCTGCGCAGTTTTACGGCGACGCATACTCACAATACCCTCACCTGCTTTGCGTTTATCTGGCTCGGCAAATGGGTTGTCGCCCTGCTTAAACTGTACGCGTAATGGCGTGCCAGTAAGCTGGAAAGTTTTGCGGTAAACACCTTCTAAATAACGTTTATAGCTGTCTTTAATATCATCTACGTGACTACCATGCACCACCACAATCGGAGGATTCATACCGCCTTGATGAGCATATTTTAATTTTGGTCTTGTGCCACGGCTAATCGGTGGCTGATGTTGCGCGATGGCGTCAATCAAAACCCTTGTCAGCTGTGGTGTGGCTAATTTAGCCATTGCCGCTTTAAACGCACCATCTACTGATGTGAATAATTCTGGCAAGCCTTTTTTACGTAAGGCTGAAATGTAGTGGAATTTAGCAAAATCTAGAAACACCAATTTGCGGTCGATTTCTTTTTTGATAAATTCGCGCTCATCTTCTGGCAAACCATCCCATTTATTCACCGCAACGACCAGCGCACGGCCAGCATCCAATATATACGCAGCTACATGGGCATCTTGTTCGGTGATACCTTCTTGCGCATCCACCACCAAAATAGCCACATTTGCGTCTTCAATCGCCTGCATGGTTTTAACAACGGAGAACTTCTCCACGGCTTCAAATACGCGGCCGCGCTTACGAACGCCTGCCGTATCGATAATGGTGTAAGTTTTACCATTTTTTTCTAAATCAATTTCAATCGAATCACGCGTCGTACCTGGTTCATCAAACGCAATGACGCGTTCTTCACCTAACAGTGCATTTACCAATGTTGATTTACCCACATTTGGACGGCCAACAATAGCAATTTTAGGTTTTTTAAGGTTGGTTCTTACTTCGTCAAAATCATGTTCTGGGAAACTCTCTAAAGCCAACTCCACTAAATCTTTAACGCCTTCTCCATGCGCAGAAGATATTGATAAGGGCTCGCCTAAACCTAATTCATGAAAATCCGCCGAAACCACAGCTTTATTCATACCTTCAGTTTTATTCACCGCCAGCAATACAGGTCGTTGTGATTTGCGTAATTTATCGGCAATGATAAATTCCTGCGGCGTCATACCAGCGCGACCATCTACTAGAAAAATGACTAGATCGGCTTCATCAATCGCCAACAAAGTTTGGCGCGCCATTTCTTTTAAAATACCGCTTTCAGCAGTCGGTTCAAAACCGCCCGTATCAATCACCAAATAAGGCTTACTCGCGCCAATGCCACGGCCGTAATGTCTATCACGCGTTAGGCCTGGCAAATCAGCCACTAGCGCATCACGACTTTTAGTCATGCGATTAAAGAGGGTAGATTTTCCGACGTTAGGTCGGCCAACTAATACAATGGTAGGTAACATATTTTTGAGGCGACTATTTTACACTGATGGCGTAAACGCCACCGTCGCGTGTTTCTGCAATTAATTGCGAAGTATTAGAGCCGTGAATAAGCGACATGACAGGTTTGTCATCTACTTTAATTCGGGCAGAAAAATTACCATCATCTCGGCTTAAAAAATGGATATAGCCTTCTAAATCGCCAACGGCAATTAAACTGCCCATTGGTAATGGCGCGGTCAGGCGACGATTTGACAAGGCGCCTTGTCGCCAGAAAGTCTTACCGCTGGTGTAATCAAGTGAGTAAACAGAACCTAAAGTATGCGAAACAAATATTTTTGCATCTTCCGCACTTAAGCCTGAATAACTAGAAATATCGCGATTCCATAGCACTTTGCCAGTTGCACGATCCACTGCTGCAATCTTTCCTTGATAAGCGACTGCATAAATCATATTACCATCGATAAAAGGCAAGCTGGTGATGTCAGCAATCCGTTCAATTTCGGTCACACCTTTAGGCTGTGCAACGGTTGCTTCCCATAGAATCTTGCCAGTATCTGCACGTATGGCAACTAATTTTCCACCGGCAAATCCTGCGTACACAGCACCTGCATCTACGACAAAGCCAACGCTACTGCGTAATGATAATGCTGGTGTAATACGCTCATAAACCCATTTGCGGCTGCCATCTGTGGCATCTAACCCATAGATACGGTTATCGCCAGACCGCGCAATCACCATGCCATCGAAATAACGTGGCGCACTTAATATTTCGCTTGAAACTTTGGCTTTCCATAAAAATTTGCCCGCAGTATCTACTGCATGCACATAGCCTTTATTGCTACCGACCATCACAATTCCACCACCTACGCCAACACCGCCGCTAATAGGTTCACCAACACTCATACGCCATAATTCACGGCCGCTGGCTGCGTCAAACTTAGTTATCTCCCCTTTTGTATTGGCGACATAAACGGCATCGGAATCTTTTGCTGGCGTGTAGTCATAGTTTTCAGTATTACCCGCATTGGCTGACCAATCAATTTTAGCAACATAAGTCGCTTTAAAATCTTCTAACTCTGCGGCTGGATTTGCTGGCTCACGGCCAAACACTTTATCGGAAAGGTCAGAACGGAACTCGGTCAGTGCGCTACAAGCGCTTAATAACGCCAAGCTAACAATTAGACAGTATTTAAAAATGGATTTACTCATTGTGCAGACCAGCAATTAAACGCCAAGTGATTCAAGTTTTTGACGCGTGTATTGCGACAATTTACCTTGCGAATCCAACTCAATTAAGGCTGTTTCGTAAGCTTTTTTAGCCTCTACTTTTTTACCTTGAGCCATGTAAATATCACCTTTTAAATCTTCTTTTAGTCCTGCAAAACCTTTGTCGCTGTCGCTTGACAACAATTTCAGCGCAGCATCATAGTTTTTCTCTTCAAACAAAATACCAGCCAACTGTAAACTGGCTATTGCTTTAGTTGTACTTTCTTTAGCATTTTTAGCCGCCCACTCTAACTGAGTTTTAGCATTTTTTAGGTCGTTTGCGGTGATATTCGCTTTTGCCGCATAGATTGCGGCACGTCCAGCATAGGGCGTACCAGCATAATCTGCGGTTAATTTTGTGGCTTGTGCCTGAATATCGGCTACTTTGCTGGCATCGGTCGTAACCAAAGCTTGATATAAAGTAGAAGCTTCAACCGATTTTTTAGCTTGAAAATAATGATAACCTTGCCATCCAGCATAAGCTAGCAATACTACCAGTACTAAATTAGTGATTAATTTTCCGCTCTTTTTCCACCAAGCTTTAAACTCATCTAACTGCTCTTGTTCTTCTAAATCGTATGCCATTACTATTTCTCTCTTAATAACTAATTCGTTTCCAAATAACTTCTTTAACTAAAAGTTTAGGCCGCTTTTCGACCTGGAATTGCACTTAATAACTGCTGTGTGTATGGCTGCTGCGGCGAATTGTAAATCTCTACTACATTACCCTGTTCTACAATTTTACCTTTATGCATAACTACCATTTCGTCAGCAATGTGGCGTACTACTCTTAAATCGTGACTGATAAACAAATAACTTAAGTTCATCTCAACTTGCAATTCTTTTAATAACAACAAAATTTGCGCTTGCACCGATACATCTAACGCTGACACGGGTTCATCGCAGACCACCACTTTCGGCTCTAATACCAAAGCACGGGCGATTCCAATACGTTGCCTTTGTCCACCAGAAAACTGGTGGGGATATTTCAGTGCATCATTTGCCTTTAAGCCAACACGCTCTAGCATCTGATACACTTTATTTTTTTGCTCAGCAACATTGCCCAAACCATGAATCAGTAAGCCCTCACCAACGATTTCACCAACGTGCATACGGGGGTTAAGCGAGGCAAATGGATCTTGAAACACCATTTGTAAGTTTTTACGCATGGACCTAAGTGATTGCGCACCTAATTTGGCTAAATTTTGTCCTTGAAACAGCACTTCACCGCTGTCCATAGGTTGCAATTGTAACAGACAACGTGCCAAGGTGGATTTACCAGAACCAGATTCACCGACTATCGCTAGCGTAGAACCTTCTTTAAGCGCGATACTGACATCATCTAGCGCCCTAACTTGTGTTTGCCCAAAGCCAAAACGGCCACTGCTTTGTGAGTAAGTTTTAACCAAATGATTAGCTTGCAAGATAATATTGCTGGCATCTGTATTACTCATGCGGCAGCCTTGCTATCTTTTAACCAAGCATAATCAATGGGTTTGAGTTGTTTTTTACCTTCATAATCGGGCACACATGCCAGTAAAGCTTTGGTATAAGGATGTTGCGGTTTCTCTAGCACTTGTTTCTTAGTACCAGTTTCAACAATTTCACCCCTAAACATCACAATCACATCATCGGCAATATCTGCTACCACACCAAAATCATGTGTGATAAACAACATCGCCATGTTCATACGTGTTTTAAGCTCATCTAATAAGTGCAAAATTTGCGCCTGTACAGTCATATCCAGCGCAGTCGTTGGCTCATCCGCAATTAATAATGCTGGTTCGCAGGCAATGCTCATCGCAATCATCACACGTTGACGCTGCCCACCTGACAATTCATCTGGATAGCTATTGGCGCGTTCCATTGGGATGCCGACTTGCTGCAACAGGCTTTCAACACGCAATTTTAAACCAGAGCCCTTAAGCCCTAAATGCGCAGTCAACGACTCGCCAATTTGATAACCGACAGTCAAAACAGGATTCAACGAAGTCATCGGCTCTTGAAAAATCATGCCGATTTTGGCGCCGCGTATTTTTTGCAATGCCTTATTATCCAGCGTCGCAATATCTTGACCTTTAAATACAACACTACCCGTCGATTGCAATTGCTTAGAAAGCAAACCCATAATACTCAACGCCGTTAAGCTTTTGCCACTGCCAGACTCACCCACGATACAGGTGGTTTTGCCAGCAGATAAACGCAAGCTTGCATCTTTAACCAAAAACCGATTTGGCTCGTTTTTCGGTGTGACGGATAAATTGCTGATATTTAAAATTTCGGTCATTGTTTACTCTATGTTGTAAACGATCGTCACCACAACACGCGCGATTTTGTCGATTGTTGATTTGTCGTAAACCCCGCCATAGCTATCATCACCAGCATCACCGCCTACAGGCAATATATAAAAAGCGCCTTGGCTAGCCGACTTCATCACACCTACTTTTACGCCATCTTGTTTAACAAATTCTGTCGCACGGCTGCGTGCATTTTTTGTAGCGTCTGCAATTAACGACATTTTAATGGCTTCTAAATTGCCAACTAAATAGTTAGGCGGCTGCGCAGTAACAGGATGATTTTCTGCACGCAATTGCAAAAACGCTTTGTTTGCAGCGGCAATCTTAGTTAAATCTTGACTGGTGACTCGAATGTTTTGATAAGCATCAAAACCATTTTGCACTTGGCGCGGTGTATCTTTTACAAAAACCTCTTCATAATGTGGCCCGATTGTTTCAACGTCTGCCGACCAAGTTTCGCTAGCGAAACCTTGCTTAGCTAAAAACGCTTCGACCACTTTGCGTTCTGTCGCCAAATTTTCTAATGCAGCAGCCTGAGTAGGTTGCGTCACACCAATTGTGATTGTCCATTCTGCGCTATCTGCTTTAATCGGCTTTTCAGCAAGACCTTTTACCGTAATCGATTGCTGACCAGCAACTGCACGTTTCGCTTGCACGCCCAATATGAATGCAGCGCTTGCCATGCCAATCGCCAACAATAAACCCAGCACAATAATGGCAGTTGAAAACTGTTTACTTTCTCCCAGCTTACTGTCGGTCATATTATTCCTTTCATTGGCGGCTAATATTGTCTAGCTACGCAGAAAACTTACCACTTCGCTTAGTTTACAACGTTTTTGTTCGCCCGCTTGTAATAAGGGTTTTATGGATATTTCGTTTGCCGCAGCCTCATCATCACCGATAATTGCCGCAAAGTGCGCGCCGCTCTTATCGGCTTTTTTCATTTGTGATTTAAAACTGCCTCCCCCTGCATGCAATACGACGCTCAAACCAAAGCTACGTAAGGCCTCAGCAGTCATAAAGGCTTGTTTTTCAGCTAAATCGCCCACGTTAACCAAATAAATATCCGGTGAATTTGTGGCGGTCACACCGTATTCTTGCATCAATAAAAACACGCGCTCTAAACCAATACCGAAACCACATGCAGGCGTTGGATTACCACCTAGACGCTCAACTAAAGCGTCATAACGTCCACCACCTGCAATCGTCCCTTGCGCACCCAGCTTAGTTGTCACCCATTCAAATACTGTTCGGTTGTAATAATCCAGGCCGCGCACCAGACGATGATTAATCACAAAGTCGACACCTGCGCCATTTAATAAATGACACAATTTTTCAAAATGGGCTCGACTGGCTTCACCTAAACAATCCATGAGCTTAGGCGCTGCTTCGCACAAGGGCTGCATGCGCGGATTTTTTGTATCCAAGATACGCATAGGATTCGTATGCAATCGGCGTTTTGCATCTTCATCAAGCAAATCCAGATGCTGCTCAAAATAAGTAATTAAGGTCTGGCGATACTCGGCTCGTTCTGCCGCATCGCCAATACTATTGATCTGCAATTCAACGTCTGTAATGCCTAGTTCGCGCCACAATCTTGCTAATAAAACAATTTGTTCAGCATCTACATCCGGACCATCAAAACCAAATGCTTCTACGCCAACTTGGTGAAACTGGCGTTGACGGCCTTTCTGCACATTCTCATGCCTAAACATCGGCCCTGAATACCACAAACGCTGCGGCCCGTTATACGTCAAACTATGTTCAACAACCGCACGCACGCAACCTGCCGTACCTTCTGGGCGCAAGGTCAGCTTGTCGCCATTGAGTTTATCTTCCCACGCGTACATCTCTTTTTCAACGATATCCGTATGCTCACCTACTGAGCGCACAAATAAATCGGTTGGCTCGACCAAGGGCATGCGAATATTATTGTAGCCATATTGACTTAATATATGCCTAGCGGTGTCTTCCAGCTTAAACCATAGCGGCGTCGCCTCAGGCAGAATATCGTAGAAACCTTTGATGCTTTGAAATTTTGTATTAGTAGATTTGGTATTAGACACGATTTATATTAGAAATTGTACAGCCGTTATTTAGCTGATAGATTGAATAGGAATGGTTTTTTGAATCGCAGCAACACGCAACTTGCCACCTTCAGCATAATTTTTCTGTACGTATTCTTCTACAATCGCTTGAAATTCTTGAGCGATGTGATCGCCTTTCAAGGTCACGGTTTTTTCACCATCGACAAATACAGGTGCCACTGGCGTCTCACCAGTACCAGGCAAGCTAATGCCGATATTAGCCAGCTTAGATTCACCAGGCCCGTTTACAACACAACCCATCACAGCAACGCTCATATCTTCTACACCTGGATATGCGTTGCGCCAAACAGGCATTTGTACGCGCAAATAACTCTGGATTTGCATCGCCAACTCTTGGAAATAAGTTGAAGTAGTACGTCCGCAACCCGGGCAAGCTGTTACCAACGGCGTAAATGAGCGGATGCCCATAGTTTGTAAAATCTCTTGCGCAACAATCACTTCTTTGGTGCGTGATTCGTTTGGTTCTGGCGTCAAGCTCACACGAATCGTATCGCCAATGCCTTGCTGCAGCAATAATGATAATGCCGCAGTAGAGGCAACTATACCTTTGGAACCCATGCCGGCCTCTGTTAAACCTAAATGCAAGGGATAATCACAGCGGCTTGCCAAATCTACGTAGACTTTTACTAAATCCTGCACATTGCTGACTTTGCAAGAAATAATAATTTGATTAGGATCTAAACCTATATCAACCGCTTGTTGCGCACTTTCTAAAGCGGATTGTATCAGTGCTTCACGCATCAAAGCATCAGATGATAATGGCTCAGGAAGCTTGGCATTATCGTCCATCATCTGTGCCATTTTTGCCTGATCTAAACTGCCCCAGTTAACACCTATGCGCACTGATTTTTTGTATTGAATGGCAGCTTCGATCATGGCGGCGAATTGCTCATCACGCTTACTGCCTTTACCTACATTACCTGGATTAATACGATATTTAGCTAAACCTTTCGCGCAATCAGGGTAAGCAGCTAGTAATTTATGGCCGTTATAATGAAAATCGCCGACCAAAGGAACATTACAACCGAGCGCATCCAAACCAGCGCGAATATTGCCGACTTGCGCCGCGGCTTCAGGCGAGTTAACCGTAATGCGTACAACTTCACTACCCGCCTGCCATAACTCAAACACTTGCTGGATAGTGGCCTGCGCATCGGCGGTATCTGTATTCGTCATACTTTGCACGACAACTGGAGAAACAATAGTGCCATACAAGCCACCGCCTACTGGCACATTGCCTATCATGACTTGACGGGTATTTCTACGCATGAATAACGACTCTACTATTCCAATGATTCTAATTTAAGTTATTCTAATTTAAGCCGCGCTACATTTACACGCGTATGCGGAGCCAAATCAACAGATTTTCCGTTCACCATCAAAGTAGTACCAATCGCGTTACCAACCACCAATTCTAATGGTGTTTTAGCTTCAACCGTTTCACGTCCACCAGCAAAAATAATTTTGCTATACATCTGTTTCCCCTTGGCATCTACAACACTCACCCACGTTTCTTGACTGGCGGCAAGCTCCAAACGAGCCACGCTTCCACCAACTGCTGGCGCATTAGCTGATGCAGCATTAGAATCTAATATAAGCTGTGCATTAGTTGTAGCTGTAGGATTTGGCGTTAACGCCGTTTGTGCCGCACTTAAAGATTCGGATGAATTCAACGGTTGCGGCGAACTCAAAGAATCAACAGAAGCCGCTGGCGGCAATGTAATCTCAGAGGATTGTTCCATCCGCTCAACTGCTGGTAAAGCTTGCTCTGGCAAAGGTTCTAATTTTTCTGTGTTGGCAATAGGGGCAGTTGGGCTAGGTTTCTCAATGTAATGTTGATAAAAAAGCCATGCTGCCAATGCCAATACCAGCAATATACTAAACGCAATATAACGTCCTGTTTTGGGCTTTTTATACCCGCCGACTTTCATGGTAGAGCTAGGTTTAATGGTAAAAGCCAATGGCTCTTTGCTTGGCATTAATACGTTATAAGCATCCAATAAAGGCTCTGCATCCAGCTTAAGTAACTTAGCGTAATTGCGAATGAAGCCTTTCACAATCGTCGCCTCAGGTAAAGCCGTAAAGTTATCCGCTTCAATTGCCTCAAGCTGCTTATTGCTGATTTTAAGCCGACTTGTCACGTCATTTAATGACAGACCTAGCTTTTCACGTGCGATTCGTAGCGCCCCACCACAACGCGAGCGTGAGTAAGTCAGGTACTCCGCCTGAATAGCACCATCAACAGTTGCTAGATTTTCGCTAACATTAGCCTGCTCAGACGTTTGCTTTTCTTCTACTTTATCGGTATTTTTACGCGCCATATTATCGCCCTACATTTAGCAAATGATTATTGACCGCTTAATAGTAAGCCAGTTTGTTCAGAGTTTGGATACTGTTGGCGCAGTTGCAATGCATAACTGGCCTCATTATCTCGCCCGCCTAGAATACGTTCAATTTTAATACCCAACCACAATGATTCTGGGCTTGGTGCAGCCACCAAAACATTTTGCAAGGTAGATTTTGCAGTGACTGCATCACCGCGTTTAAATTGGATATCCGCCAATTGATAAGCCGCAGAATAAGTTAACGGCTGTATTTGCAAAGCTTTATTCAAATAAAGCTCAGCATTTTTAATATCGTTTTTACGTGCTGAACAAATACCAGCATTGGCATACGCCAAATTAGGCGTCGTATAAAGCGGATTTTTTACCGCCTCTAAAAAATGGGTAATCGATTCATCATAGCGTTTTCTGGCACATAAAAAGCTGCCGTAATTATTATGCGACTCTGAACTGTTAGGCTGAAGTTGAAGCGCTTTTTTGAAGTTAGCATCCGCTTTAGCATCTTCACCCAAAGCCGCCTGCACTAAAGCCAATCCATTATAGGCTGGTGAAAAATTCGGATCGATTTGCGTGGCAATTGTAAATTCGTTTAATGCGATTTCATATTTATTCTGCTGCAAGTAGGCGGCGGCTAAATCGCTATGTGCACGCGCACGCTCCGTAATGGCAGTTTCGCTGTAAATACCTTGATTACTGGTTTGCGAGTTTGTGACACAAGCGGCAAGCGGCAATGTCATGAACAAACCAAGCACAAAAGTTTTCATCAAACTCTTCGCTAAACTTCTAACATTAACCAAATCTAAAATCATGCAACCACCTCTATTGGAATATTTTTAAGTGACCGCTTCGTTTTATCTAACACCTTACCCGCCAACTGCCCGCAAGCCGCGTCAATATCATCACCACGCGTTTTGCGCACGGTTACTATATAACCCGCTTGCATTAAAATATCACGGAACACGCGAATGTGGCTAGGCTTTGAGGTTTCATATCCACTATTTGGGAATGGATTAAATGGAATTAAATTCAGTTTGCACGGTACGCTTTTAATCACATCCAACAATTGATGGGCATGCTCAACCGTATCATTCACGCCATCCAACATCACATATTCAAATGTCACAAAATCACGCGGTGCTTTTTCTAAATAGCGATTACAAGCCGCCATTAATTCTTTAATAGGGTATTTTTTATTGATTGGCACAATCACATCGCGCAACGCGTCATTCGGCGCATGCAGACTCACCGCCAATGCAACAGGACAATCTTCTTTCAACCTATCCATCGCTGGCACAACACCACTTGTGGAAAGCGTGACACGACGGCGACTTAATCCATACGCACTATCATCCAACATAATCTGCATGGCGGTGACGACATTATCGTAATTCGTCAACGGCTCGCCCATGCCCATCATCACCACATTTGAAATGATGCGGTCATTAGCAGAAAGCAAATCGTAACCAGACTCACTTCTTAAGGATTTATTGGCAATAGCCAACTGACCAATAATTTCTGAGACACTTAAATTGCGGTTAAAACCCTGCGCACCCGTACTGCAAAACGTGCACGCCAGCGCACAACCCACTTGGCTAGAGATACACAAAGTACCTCTATCATCTTCTGGAATAAATACCGTTTCAATGCTACTGGCAGCGCCAGTTTTAAGGTCATCCGTGCCGATTAACCATTTGCGCGTGCCGTCGTTAGACACTTGCTCTAACTGCACATTTGGCAAAGTAATTTCAGTATTAACAGCTAATTTTTCACGTAAACTTTTAGCAATATCTGTCATCTGCGCAAAATCGTGCACACCAAAATGATGCATCCAGCGCATCAATTGCTTGGCGCGAAAAGGCTTCTCACCGATACTTGCAAAGTAATCGGCGAGTTGCGGTTGATTAAAGTTTAATAAATTAATCAATTAGTTAAGCCTTTTTGTCTATTTAAATAATTTAAGTTTCTAAGCTAAGCAGTACGCAAACACAAAACTAAGACGCCGCATATATAAACATACAAGAAATCATTTTTTGTAAGCATCGCAGCATAGCGACGAAACTTTAATTATTTAGCCGAAGAAATATTTAATTTCAGTCGCAGCATTCTCTGCAGAATCACTACCATGCACTGCATTTGCATCAATACTTTCTGCAAAGTCAGCGCGAATCGTACCAGCAGCAGCATCTTTAGGATTTGTTGCACCCATCAAGTCACGATTTTTCAATACAGCACCTTCTCCTTCTAACGCTTGAATCATCACAGGGCCAGAAATCATAAATTTAACTAAATCGTTAAAAAATGGACGCGCTGCGTGCACAGCGTAAAAACCTTCAGCCTCAGCTTGAGTCAATTGTGCCATTTTGGCTGCAACGATTTTTAAACCAGCGTTTTCAAAACGCGTATAAATTTGACCAATTACGTTTTTTGCCACTGCGTCTGGTTTGATAATGCTAAGGGTGCGTTCTACTG
>JAZKDP010000019.1:65946-102334 GCA_040387515.1 Pseudomonadota bacterium | reverse complement strand
GAGTACTTGGCTACGAACCAAGGGGTCAGGAGTTCGAATCTCTTTGGGCGCACCACTAATTAATAAGGCTGATTCCATACAGGTTTCAGCCTTTTTTATTTAATCCGTAAATGATGTATCTGGGCAACAATTAAATCCAAAATTCTATATGTGTTCCATCGCACATACAAAGATAACACTTTCTATTAGTCTTATTAAGCATAATTATTTTAATAAATTAAAGGAATTTAATCATGGAAAAGTTTAATGCATGGAAAATATTAACGTTTCTGACTGTTGTTTTCTTCGTAGGATGTGCGGCGACGACACCTGATAATAAGGCTGGTAGTAGTGATTCAAATGCTGCTGGCACAACTAACGCTACCAGCGGTGCCGGAACAGGAACTGGTGGTACTGATACAGATAGCTCTGGTACAGGGAATGCCACAAGTGGTGCTGGCACAGGAACTGGTGGTACAACAAAATAGTTGGTTTAAACGTCATAATTATTATGTCGACATGAATCGCTAATTGTTTAAGATATTTCTCAAGATTTTAAAGAATTAATATTAGCTCCTGCCATTGCCCAGCACTTTCATCTTGGGCGCACCATATAAAACAAAGGGTTAGCTTAGGCTAGCCCTTTGTCATTTTACGGAATGTAGCTCTACTTTCCTAACCTGCTTGTATTGTGAAAAACGGTCCACATACCCCCAAGTAAACGGCATAGTCACTACTCAATTAGAGCAGAGGTATAACTTGATATTTAAAAATATGTAGCGAATTTATCATAAAAAAATTATGGTAGCTATCGGCCCCAAATCTGGCATTAACCCAGATTGTAAGCAAATAAATTTAATTACAAAAAGACCTGCCCCATCTTTGAATATATATGTAATCGACATTACATGTGGATTACAATCTAGCATTAATGAGTCTTAATAAAAATACTTGAGTTTTAAGGAGACGGCGCTTGTCGATTAGCTGGAACGGTAATCTTATAGCCTTGTCTGTGTTGATCGCTATGTTTGGCTCCTTCACAGCACTTTCTCATGCTGAGCGTATGCGGGAAAGTACTGGATATCCAGCTATGGCGTGGATGGTGGCCGGTGGTTTGACTCTGGGTATGGCAATCTGGTCGATGCATTTTATCGGCATGCTTGCCTTTCATTTAACTATCCCTATTGCTTATGACAGTAGTCTGACGTTTATTTCAGTATTACCTGCTATTGCTGCCGCACTGCTCGGTTTTTATTTGCTACGAAGCCCCAAATTGCAGTTGAAAAAGATTGTAATCGGCGGTTTATTTATGGGATTAGGCATTACGGCCATGCATTATACGGGTATGGCCGCGCTCAAAATGCAGCCCGCCATTAGTTACAATCCCACGATATTCACCCTGTCTGTTGTCATTGCCATTACAGCCGCTACAAGCGCGCTTCTTATCGTATATGCCGGCGAAAAGACTGGATTGCATCCACTAATCCAGCATTTATTAAGCGCAATTATTATGGGTTTTGCGATTGCGGGTATGCACTACACCGCGATGGCAGGGGCTATTTTCGCACCTGGTAGTATCTGCTCGGTTGACGGATTGCAAATAGAACCTAATTTATTGGCTTTGATAGTCACATCTGGCTGTTTTATTCTTTTCAGTGGTGGCGCATTTGCTAATACACTTGATAGACATCTGGCACTGGACAATTTGCGACTGGGCCATGCCCAGTTAGAGGCACGTGAGAAGGAGTTAAATATTGCCGCTAGTGCTTTTGAGGTACAAGAAGGCGTGATGGTTACCAATGCTAACAACGTCATTCTGCGGGTTAACAAATCTTTCACTAAAATGACTGGATATAGCACGGAAGAGGTACTCGGAAAGACAACTGCAATGCTTATTTCCGAGCGCCATGATGAACAGTTTTACCAAGATATTTTAAAAGCATTACGGCATGATAAATGTTGGGTAGGTGAAGTTTGGAGCAAGCGCAAGGATGGCGTAATTAATCCCTATCGGCTTACGATAACGGCAGTTTCCAATTCTAATGGCCAGGTCACGAATTTCGTCGCTGCAATTTCTGACATCCGCGAGTTTAAAGAAGCTCAGGAGAATATCCTGCTTCTTGCCTTCCACGATCCTCTTACTCAATTGCCCAATCGGCGTCTGCTACAAGATCGACTGCAACAGGCAATCACCGGTAGTGTGAGAAGCAACCGCTATGGTGCAGTTATGTTCATCGATCTTGATCATTTCAAAACACTGAATGACACTTTGGGGCATAATTTTGGCGATATGCTATTGATGGAAGTGGCTTATCGCCTACAGGACAGTGTCCGCGAGGGTGATACCGTCACACGGTTGGGTGGTGACGAATTTGTGGTGATGTTGGAAGGTCTAAGCGAGGATGTAAAAAAGGCAACTATCGAAGCTAATATCGTTGGGAAAAAGATTGGTGCAATGATTAACCAGCCCTATTCTCTACAAGATAATGAGTACCGTATTAGTGGCAGTATTGGAATAAGCCTATTCTGCGGCAATACGTACAGTGTGGATGACTTGCTTAAGCAGGCCGATTTGGCGATGTACAAAGCGAAAGATTCCGGGCGTAACGCATTGCGATTTTTCAACTCATCCATGAAAAAGAACCTAGGAGTAAGTACTCCTTCAAATTTAAACTAGTGAAGTCCACTAACTAACAGCTGATGGTCTCTTTTAAGATTAGGTAAACGGAATATTAATATTACTTATGAAATGTTGGAGTTATCAACTAAGACCTACTTAAAGTAGCTTATTGCTTATGAAACACTGTACGTTGATTACCGCTATTCTCTAGGACTACTAGCTTCGGCGGCGATTAGTCCTACACTCAAACCGCCAGCGCCAGCTGCGGCACCACCGCCCCCCGCACCCCCTCCACCTGCTGCTCCACCGCCGCCTTTAGAATCTCCACGCCCGTCCCCCTCGTCTTCGCCACGCGTTGAGCGCGACAACCTTGCTGGGCCTGACGCTGGCATGACTAAGGTGCTTGGAATTTGCTCTAAACCCAATTGAGTCCGCAAATCTGAGCGTAGCGATTTAATCAGAGGCTGAAAATCAACATACTCGTCATTTTTTAAGCCGTTTGCACAAGCAACTGATAGCTCAACTTGATTTATAGAGCCAAACAAGATGAGGTCAGCAAGCGTCTCTTCTAACTGGGGGGTATGATCTTGCCTTGCTGGTGTGAATGAGCCTGCTAGCGATCGATAAGCCGCCACAAGTGATTTAAGGCGCTCTGTCTCCTGCCTATTCTCACGCTGGCGTTTTTGTTGCACACGCTGCATGACGAACACGCGTATTGCCAACAAAATGACGGCTATCACTAAGGACGCTATCAGTGTTAATGGAAGTGGCCCAATATCAGTAATTTGCATTGTCTACTTTCTTAAATATCGACGATAAATAATTATTGATGTTTTTTTATCATTCAGTTGCATCGGAAATTTGTTCCGCCAACAGTCTTGTGCGCACAAAATTAATGTGCCCACGTAAGCCATAAAACATATCGGCAAATGCGGCGGGTATTTTTATTTTACTTAACTTAGCTTCTAGCTGATCTAAATTATTCATTATTTCTTGGCGCTTATCTGCATCAATAGTCATACCAAACGCATCTTTTTCCAACTCAAGTAACGCTTTGTAAAAGGGATAAATTGCCAGTTGTATTTTCCAACGGTAAATACTAGGTGCTAATTTAATTGCGGGTATCAATATCAATAGTAGCGGTACTAAAACGACAAGTATTCTATTAATAAAACTAGCGACCCAGAACGGAAAGTCGCGATATAAAAAGCTTTTGCCCGACTTGTAATAGCGCGTCGCATCTGAGCTGATTCGATACTCCTGAGTAGTCAGATTAGGAAATTCTCTGCTTTTCGCAAATAAACTTGCCGATCCATGTACTTCGTTTGCTGCATCTAGTAACAAATCAGATAATGCCGGATGCAGGGTGTCGCGGGCGATTAATTCAACCGTAGGTGCAATTAAATTTAAATCATTTACGGGTATATTTTTACCTAAATTAATTGAGCCCTCAGGCAAAACCAATTTATGTAAATATTTAATGCGTCTTGTATAACCATCTGCTTGATCAAAATTAAAGATGTTAATACCTGGCGTTTTCACCAAATTTTTAATCAACTGTATTGAGATAGAATCCCCCATTACAAATATCGCATCAATCTTATCCTCTAATAAGTCTTCCACTGGATTGAGGCTTGGTTTTTCAATTAATTGCGTACTGCCACCTGGTAAGATTCCATTTTCCTCCAATATATTTAACGCCAAAGAACGTGTCCCACTTCCAGGCTCGCCGATATTCAAGCGTTCGCCAGCAAAATCCGCAATCAAGCTTTTACTATCGCCACGATAAAAAATCATCATTGGCTGATAGGCAACACTGCCAAGCGACATGAGCTTATTTAATTTAATATTTTCGGCAACACCACTTTGTACAAAGCCAATATCAACTTTAATGCGCTTATCATTCAGTTTATTGAGATTATCGATAGAACCATTTGATGGCAATATAATAAGTTTCACGCCTTCTCTTGCCAGAATTTGTTTGTATTTCAGCGCATTTCTTTGGAAAATACTGCCGTCTTCACCAGATGCAATCGTCAAGGTAGTGGGTGCAGCAGAATTAAAGAATAAAAAAATGGCTAAACATAGGACTGCGACAAACCCCAACATCCAAAGCATAAATACGATAATGCTGCTGCCATACATTTCAGCTAATTTTGCCCAAATTTTCTTACATTGTGCTTTTAACTCAATCATGTCGTTTAAAACTCCATATACAGCTTTTGATTACTGTTTACTGCTCATCATCGCCAATGCTGGTCTTGGTGGTAAATTCATTCCAACCACCTCCCAACACCTTGTACAGGGTGACTTGGTTGCTAAAGGCAATCAAGCGTATGCCAATCAAGTTCTGCTGCGCAGCATACAATGTGCGCTGAGAATCCAATACCGTCAAATAGTTATCTATCCCGCTTTTATATCGCGCTTCTGATAAGCGGTAACTTTCACTGGAGGCATCCACAAGTGAGCTTTGTGCAGTGAATTGTTCAGTTAAAGTTTGACGTATTGCTAGCGAATCTGCGACCTCCCTAAACGCGACTTGTATCGCCTTCTCATATTGGTTAAGTGTAATATCACGGTCGATTTCAGCACTTTTTAAATTGGCACGGTTGCGGCCAGCGTTAAAGATAGGCACTACTATCTGTGGCACAAAATTCCAGAAACCTGTACCAGCTGAAAATAAATTATTAAGCTCACTACTGGCCGATCCGACTGAAGCCGTTAACGCAATCGTTGGGAAAAAAGCAGCACGTGCAGCACCTATGTTTGCGCTGGCCGCTTGCAAGTTGTACTCCGCTTGTAGCACATCGGGTCTTTGCTGCAAAACTTCAGATGGCATTCCTGCAGGTAAGTCGGCCAGCACTGTCACTGCTTGAAGTTGCGAATCCGGACGCAGCTCAGCAGGCAAATTCGACCCTATTAGCAATACCAATGCATTCTCATCCTGCTGAATCTGGCTGGTGAATCGTGCCACATCGACTTTAGCTGTATCCACACTGATTTGTGACTGTTGTAGATCAAGCCCAGTAGCAATGCCGAAATCGAAGCGACTTTTATTTAAGTCATATGATGATTGCTGGCTTTGCAAAGTATCTTGTGCAAGTTTTAGTCGCTCTTTATCTGCTTGCAATGTTAGCCATGCATTTGCTACTTCCGCAATCAATGCTATATGCGCGCTTCGCTTTGCCTCTTCTGTTGCCAGATACAATCGCAACGATTGTTCCTTTAAGCTGCGAATACGTCCAAAAAAATCTAACTCATAATTACTAAAACTGACACCCGCGCGATAATTGCGACTTATGCCTCCACCAGAGTCATTGGATTGCTGTATAACACCGTTGTTAGTAATATTACTCAAACTGTCGTTGCCAGAGCTACTTTCTCCCCTCTTCTGAATGGTTGCATTTCCTGAGGCATTAACCGTTGGAAACAGGTTTGAAGATGTGATTTGATATTGAGCGCGTGCACGCTCAATATTCAAAGCTGCAACGCGTAAATCACGATTATTATTAAGCGCTAGCTCAATGACCTTACGCAGTTTCTCATCCACAAAAAACTCACGCCAACCGACATCTGCCATTTGACCTATGTCAGTCGATTGAGAGGTCTTTTGCTCTTGTGTCGCAGTAGGCCAATTATCTGCCACAGGGGCTTTGGGTCGCATATAGTCTGGTATAAAACTGCAGCCAGACATCAAACTAGACAGCATGAAAAGGCTAATTAGATATTTTTTTATCATCACTTAACCCTCAACCTTGTGCTCTGCTTTATTCAAGCTATTTTCCACATACTGATGAGGGAATAATGTGCGTATCAACACATAGAATAAAGGCACAAAAAAGATCCCAAACATCGTCGCAGTTAGCATCCCGCCGAATACGCCAGTGCCAATAGCGCGGCGACTTGCGGCACCTGCGCCTGTACTTAGCACTAATGGCAACACACCAAAAAGAAACGCTAATGACGTCATTAATATCGGTCGTAAACGTAGATGTACTGCTTCAAGTGTTGCCTCTATCAAAGATTTTCCTTGTTCCTGCAAATGCTTAGCAAATTCGACAATCAAAATGGCATTTTTGGCAGCAAGTCCAACGGTGGTCAATAAGCCTACTTGAAAATAAACATCAGCCGTCATACCGCGCAAGGTGGTTGCCAAAATCGCACCCACAATACCCAGCGGAATAATCAAAAGGACCGAAAATGGAATTGCCCAACTCTCGTACAAGGCCGCCAAACATAAAAACACGAATAAGATTGAAATCGCATACAGTAACGGAGCTTGTGAGCCAGAAAGTCGCTCTTGATACGACTGTGCGCTCCACTCATAACCAATGCCTTCTGGTAACTTAGCCACGATTTCTTCAGCAGCTTTCATGGCATCGCCTGAGCTAACTCCATTGGCAGTTTCGCCCACCATTTCTAATGAAGATACCCCGTTAAAACGCTCTAAAAGTGGTGAGCCGTAAGTCCAATTGCTGCTGGCAAAAGATGAAAACTGCACCATCTCATTATTGTTATTTCTCACAAACCAATCATTAATATTTTCAGGCTGCATGCGATATGGCGCATCTGCTTGAAGGTAGACTTTCTTAACGCGTCCCCGATCAATAAAATCGTTGACGTAGTTGCCTCCAATTGCAATGGACAAGGTACTATTAATACTCGTTGGCGTTAGGCCAAAAGCACCAGCTTTCTTATCATCGATATTGATGCGGAATTGCGGCGTATCATCTAAACCAGCGCTGCGCACTTTATTGAGTCGACTATCCTCTGCCGCTAGAGATAGAAACTGATCGCGTGCTTTTATCAATGCTTCATGCCCTAACCCACCTAAATCCTTAAGCTGCATGGTAAAGCCAGAAGCAGCCCCTAAACCACGCACCGCTGATGGCTGCAAGATAAAAATCTTGGCATCACGAATATGGGCTAAATCTTTAGTTGCCTGCTGTGCCAGTGCCTGTGCAGTTTGGGTGATATCTTTACGCTCACTCCAATCTTTCAACTTAATAAAAGCACGTCCTGCATTTTGACTGGCGGCTCCATTCTGCCCTTGACCTCTGATGGTAATCACCGATTCAACCTCAGGTTTCGCCAGCAGGTATTTTTCAACCTCTTTCATCACCGCGCTCATACGGGTGTCTGTTGCGCCAACGGGCAACTGCACCTGTGCTGAAAGTATGCCCTGATCTTCATCAGGTAAAAAAGAAGTAGGTAATTGAAAATACAGTATGGCCATGACTAGTGTGATTAACCCGTATATAGCAGCTGCTAAAAATTTACGCTTCATTAATCCACCAACAGTAGATTGATAACGATTGGAAGCGTTTTCAAAACTGCGGTTAAACCAACCAAAAAAACCGCGCTTTTGTCGGTGTGAAGGATCAGCAGGTTTAAGCAATGTTGCGCACAAAGCTGGGGTCAATGTTAAAGCAACCACAACAGACAGCAGCATGGCAGACACAATAGTGATAGAGAATTGCCTGTAAATAACCCCTGTTGAGCCCCCGAAAAATGCCATGGGAATAAACACAGCAGATAAAACCAGTGCAATGCCCACTAATGCACCAGTGATCTCACTCATGGATTTTCGTGTTGCTTCTTTGGGGGAAAGCCCTTCTTCATTCATGACGCGTTCAACGTTTTCAACCACAACAATCGCATCATCTACCAACAAACCAATAGCTAGCACTAAGCCGAACATAGTCAAAGTATTAATGGAGTAGCCAAATACCGCCAACACACCAAAAGTACCAAGTAGCACAACTGGAACTGCAATGGCGGGAATTAAAGTCGCACGAAAGTTCTGCAAAAACAGATACATGATGAGCACCACTAGAATAATCGCCTCAACTAACGATTTAACAACTTCTTCAATTGAAATACGTACAAAAGGCGTGGTGTCATAGCCAATCGCTGTTTTAAGCTTTAAATCATTAGGGAAAAAAGTTTTTAATTGGTCGAGTTTAGATAAAACTGCTTCTGCTGTACCAAGTGCATTAGCGCCCTCTGCCAGCCTTACGCCGATAGCTGCTGATGCCTGTCCTTTAAAGGAAGTCACTGGTGTGTAGCTATCCGCGCCCAGTTCAATGCGCGCTACATCTTTCAAGTAGACAATTGCACCATCTGTGCTTGTTTTAAGCACCACATCTTCAAACTCTTCGGCTGTTTGCAGTTTGGTTCGCGCGGTAATGGTTGCATTCAACTGTTGCCCGCCCACAGCGGGCAAAGCACCTAATTGGCCTGCTGACACTTCAGCATTCTGGGCAAGAATAGCGGCGCTAACATCCGATGGCATGAGATTATATTTTTGAAGATTCTTTGGGTTTAACCAAATACGCATCGCGTATCCTGAACCAATCGCCTGCACCTCGCCCACGCCATCCACTCGACTGATTTGATCAAGTAGCGTACTGGAAATATAGTCACCAATATCCGTTGATAATACATCTGGGTTATCTGATACAAGTGAGATTATCATTAGATAATCAAGGCCGGTTTTTGTCACCGTTACACCTAAGCTTTGAACAATTTGCGGTAGTCGCGGCAAGGCTTGCTGTAATTTATTTTGCACCTGAATTTGCGCGACGTCGGGATCTGTACCCGCATCAAAAGTCAGAGAGATGTTTGCACCACCAGAAGCATTGCTGGTGGATGACATGTAGCTGAGGTTATCAATACCTTGTATATATTGTTCGATTACTTGGGTAACTGAATCTTGAATGGTTTGTGCAGAAGCGCCGGTATAATTCGCGCGAATATTAACGCGGGTTGGAGCAATGTCTGGGTATTGTTCCAGTGATAACTGATAGATAGACCCAGCGCCTGCTAGCATAATGACAATGGAGAGAACCCAGGCAAAAATGGGGCGATCTATAAAAAAACGAGCCATGAGTTCTCTTTAGGGATTGGTTGGATTAACTGCGGTATTGGCGTTATTTAATGCCGCAACTTCAATAGGCTTAACTTTGTCGCCGATTTTGATTTTCTGCATACCGTCAACAATGACTTGGTCACCAGCCACTAACCCGTCATTGACTAACCACTGGCTACCCACCGATTTATCAGCAGAAAGCGTACGTAACTCAACGACTCCTTCAGCATTAACAACCAATACTGTTGCTTCACCTTGCGCATTGCGGCTAACGCTTTGCTGCGGAACAAGAATCGCTTTTTCGTTTACCGCTTCTTGAATTCGCGCACGCACATACATGCCTGGCAGCAAAAGTCTTTCTTTATTAGGCACTACTGCTCTTAATGTTACCGCGCCAGAAGTTGGATTAACCGTGACGCCACTGAACTTTAATATGCCTTCTTGACTATATAAACTGCCATCTTCCAGCACCACTTTAATGCGCGCTTCATTACTGCTCGCCTTTGTTAAGTTGCCATTTGCAAACTCTCGCTTGAGCCTTAATAGCTCGTTACTCGATTGCGTTATATCCACAAAAATTGGGTCTAATTGCTGAACAGTGGTTAATACCAATTCTTGATTAGCTGTCACTAAAGCGCCTGGTGTTACCGCAGAAGCATCTACACGGCCTGATATAGGCGCAACAATTTTGGTGAAATTAAGATTGATTCGTGCCGTCTCCAATGCCGCTTTAGTTAGCAACAAATCAGCTTCGCCCTGCTTGAACAATGCATTGATGTCATCATTATCCTGCTTGCTGACTGCATTAATTTTGACCAATTCAGCATAACGTTCTGCTTTCGATTTTAAAGAAAGCAGATTCGCTTCAGATTTTTTCACATTGGCCTGTGCACTGTCGTAAACAGCATGAAACGGCGCAGGATCTATTTGATAAAGTAAATCGCCTGCCTTCACATCTGCACCCTCAGTAAAAGCGCGCTTTTGAATAATGCCGCCAACTTGCGGTCTTATTTGAGCAATCATCTGCGCCACAGTGCGCCCAGGTAGCTCAGTCACAATTGATTGTTTTTGTAATTTAACGGTTACTACACCGACTTCTGGCAGACTTTTGGATTCAGGCTTATTTTCGTTAGCCGATTGGCCACAACTTGTTAGCAGCAAGACATTTGAAAAAAAGGCACAACAAAGAACTAAAGACTGCACTGCTCGAAATTTATGCATAGTTTTACTCAAAGAATCTAGTCTATATAAAAATGTTTTTAGTATTGGTTTGTAGGGTGCAACTTGCAAAAACCCTATTTCTGTTGCGCTTTAGGATGTTGCCATTATGCAGTCGCTAGTTGTAAAACACTGTTAAGAGTGTGTAAATCTGCGTAAAGGTTAATGTTAGATAAATAAATTAATCAAATTTACTGATGGGCTTAATTCTAGGCCAATTCACTGAAAACCAACAGTCATATCAATCTATATGTTACGTAGCTTCATGCTCTCTTAAAATCTACCTTTTAACCATTTACTTGGAATCAATAGCCGTATGTGATGCTACTTCTCTGGCGAAGTGCAATTTAGAGCTAAAACTAGACTTTCTGTGTTGAAAATTTGTAACTTTTCTAGACTTTTTGTGTGTAATTCAGACTTTGTATGTCTAAAAATCAGTTTGACTGATATTCGCAAGACATTGATTTAATTAATCATTTAATTACCACAGCCCTTTTGCTCACTAAGTGGTAAGGGGCTCGAGTGTGTTCGGGCGCACCATATAAAAAAGACTTACAATTTAATCGTTGTAAGTCTTTTGTTTACCTACGCTCTACCTATGCCCTACCATAACAGTAAATCAAAAAATAGTTCAACTACTCACTACTCGCACAGCACTGGGAGGTTGAAGATTAGATCAGCATCCTCCATGAAGCGCGTGCTGCGACACCGATAGGCTCAATAAATTCTTAGATAACAGAAGCCAAGATGTTATGCCAGCACTGCCTCCTCAATCTGTTCTTGTGCCGATGCTAGAGCAGCTTGTTCCGCTTCTGGCCCCATTGCCAATCCTTCGGCATACATGAATTGCACGTCTGTCATACCGAGAAAACCAAATAATGTTTTAAGGTATGGTGTTTGGGTATCGGTTGGTGTATTGCGATAGAGTCCGCCTCTTGTCAAAACGACATATACTTTTTTACCCTTGAGCAGCCCTTCAGGCCCTTGTTCTGTATAGCGGAATGTCACCTGGGCACGTGAGATGGCGTCGATCCAGCTTTTCAATTGGGCAGGCACGCCAAAGTTATACATTGGCACGCCTAATACCACCACATCGGCTGACTGGATTTCCGCAATTAGTGCGTCATCCAATGCTACACGGGCTGCTTGTTCAGAACTACGCTGTTCCGCAGGGGTAAACAAAGCCTGCAATGCTGTTTCATCAAGCATAGGATGAGGTGTGCGGCCAAGATCGCGTACAGTAACTACAGCTTGCGGCTGCGTCGCGCTTAGGCGCTCGACTAATGCATTAGCCAACTTGGTGGAATGAGAACCCTCGGCGCGTGCGCTGGAATTAACTTGTAAAATATTCATGGTGACATCCTTTTCAATTGTGATTACGATGGTCACACTGTATACGTTCCAAAATAAATGCGTAAGTCATTAAAATGGATATAATTGTTCCATTAATGGAACAGAGGTGTTTATGAAACTAGAGCCAAATGATCTTTTACTCTTCGCTCGAGTAGTTGATGAGGGTAGTTTCAGTCGCGCAGCAGAGCACCTGAAAATGCCAAAATCTACGCTGTCTCGCCGTATGGCTGCACTGGAGTCGCAACTAGGCGAGCGGCTGCTGTTGCGTACCACGCGCAAGCTTACCGTCACCGATTTTGGCAATGCCGTGTTGTCGCACGCCCACCAAGTTACAGCAGAGGTAGAAGCAGCGCT
Organism: Pseudomonadota bacterium; assembly: GCA_040387515.1. GTDB lineage: Bacteria > Pseudomonadota > Gammaproteobacteria > Burkholderiales > Methylophilaceae > Methylotenera_A. The sequence goes on along the minus strand of JAZKDP010000019.1, from coordinate 89,939 downwards.
TGCACTTACCCAACACAGACAAGCCGAGCCAAGCGGTCGCTTACGGATATCTATGCCAGGGGATTTTGCCAATAACGTCCTGGGGGCATTGATGGCAGAGTTTATCGCTGAGTATCCAGCCATTTCGCTCGAAGTAGATATTTCTCCACGGCGAGTAGACTTGATTGGCGAAAATTTTGACTTGGCGATTCGCATGGGCGACTTATCCGACGACACTTCGTTGGTAGCACGACGCTTGGCTACACTTTCGGTAGGAATGTACGCTTCACCAGACTATCTGACGCGCCGCGTTGCGCCTCCTGAACCAGAGGCGCTGATGGAACATGACGTATTGCATCTGCTTGCGCGCAATGGCGAGCCCGTGCCTTGGCTCATGAAGCGCGCTGAAGAGCGCTGGCAGGGCATACCGCCCGGACGTGCCACCGCAAATTCACCAGCATTGCTGGTTAACCTAGCGTTATCAGGTATAGGCATCACAATCATGGCGGATTACTTTGCCGAACCGCATGTGAGAAGCGGTGAGCTAGTCCAAGTGCTGGCGGACTGGGATTTGCCTTCAGTCGCGGCTTGGGTTGTTTTTCCTAGCCGTCGATTGATGCCCGCCCGCACCCGCGTATTTTTAGATGCTCTTGAAGCTAAGTTCTCAGGGGCGCAATGTCAGCAGATTAAAACGCAGATTGAACAAACCAAACGCGAACAGTTAAACAGTGATTCGAATCGATAACAGCTATTAATTTCCGTGAGCAATTCAAACAAGTCAGTTAAAAGCTAGAACTACTATATCCAGTCTAAAAATTTAGTCATTTTTTCAATGTAACATTGATCGCTACTTAAGCCCCAGCACGATAGGTAAATCTGCTATTGAATTAATAATTAAATTCGGTCTAATGCTAGACGCCTCAGCATAACTCTGTCGGTATTTGCCTGTTTTCACCAAAATACCTTTTAAGCCAACTTGTTGCCCGCCGCCTACGTCTGCATCAATATCATCACCGATGATTATAACTTCGGAAGGTTTAAGCGCCATATCATCTAAAGCGATCTGAAAGAAATCAGGCGAAGGTTTACCGATAATCATCGCTTTAATGCCACTCGCATATTCCAAGGCATCGATAAAGCCACCTATATCCATTTGCAAACCATGCTCTGTTTGCCAAAATCGGTTTTTATGGATAGCGATAAGCTTTGCTCCTTGCATCAAGTCATTGAAAACTTGGTTTAATAAAGCATAAGACCATTTGTCTCCAATATCACCTATCACGATGTAATTCACTAGCTTGTCAGGTTGGTTAAATTCTTCAAAGTCCCGCTTTACATTTTCCGCCAATAACAAACGGCAAACAGGGTTATGCTGACGTTTTAAATAAAGATAAGTAGCTTGAGGTGCACTGATAATTTCATTTGCAGGAATTGAAAAACCTAATGCGTTGATTTTTTGTTGCAACGATGCCAATGATAACGTGCTGGTGTTTGTGACAAACCTGCATTGTATGTCGCTAGCTTGAATTTTTCCTACCGCTTCAATAGCGCCTTCGACGGCGTGCGACCCAATGTATAGCACACCATCTAAATCGAACAAAACGCCTTTGATAGAAGACAATATGTTCATCACCGCTTAACTCCTTAACTAGGTTAGGCTTCGATACATGACTTTTCGTTCCCCTAATAAATACTAGCATTTATTATGCTGAGATTGAACGATTACATCCCTGAGTCGAATCTGATCTAATTAAACGTTAGATGAGGTAAATCATGTCGCTTGTTGAGTCAATAAACTTCTTAAGGCATAATCCATTGGATTAAGGCGCAAGCTTAATAACTCCTTTGCCGTTTGAGCATTACGTAAATAGATAATAATGAATACCAATATAAACGGTTTTGACAAACAATCCACCATACAAGAAAAACTAACAAGGCAGTTATTTTCGGTAGGTAGAGCATCGTTGGTGACCAGTATATTTCTGGCCTTTCTTCTTGCTTATGTGCAGCGGGATGTAATCAGTTCTACAATAATTTTCCCGTGGCTTTCTCTCATTATTTTTTTCTCACTCGCACGTGCAGTACTCATTGCGACTTATTTACGTTCCAATGTAAACAAAGTAACTGACAGTCAAAGCTGGTTGAAAAAATATCGTTTGTTAGTTTTTATTGTAGGTGCTTTGTGGGGCACGGCCGGTGTCTTACTTTTCCCCGCGGATCATCCTCAGCATCAATTATTTTTAATTTTCATGCTGGCTGGTTTAACCGCCGGGGGCATTGTCGCGTTTTCGGCCGATTTAGTTTGCGCGATTTCATTTGCAGTAATGATTATAGTGCCAACGATGGTTCGTCTATTTGTTGCCGGAGACAACATCTCTATGGCAATGGCAGCAGCTGTCTTATTGTATTTTGGATTTATGCTCGCAAGCACATGGCATATTAATCGCAATATGCGCGAGAATATTTCTTTGCATGTTGAAGCCGCTGCTCGTGAAGAAGTAGTTAGAGCAAGCGAGGAACGATTTCGCTTGCTTCTGAACCATTCGCCTGTAGGCATCTTTCATTACAATGCGAACTATATCATCACATTTTGTAACCAGCGCTTTGCTGATCTTCTGCAAAATTCAGTAGAGCATTTTGCTGGAATTGATTTGAAATCTGTCAAGGATGAATCAGCTTTCCCCGCACTAGAAAAAGCATTGTCAGGTGAAGTTGGTCATTACGAAGGTCGTTATAGTGCAACTTATAGCGATGTAAATATATGGATATCGCTGACTTGTGCGCCGTCGCTAGATAGCAACGGAAATGTCGTGGGTGGTATTGCCATCGTTCAGGATATTAGTGAACGCAAAAAAGCAGAATATATTATTGAGAATTTGGCATTCTACGACTCTCTCACCCAGTTACCCAATAGGCAGCTTTTACTTGACCGACTCAAGCAGGCACTAACGGCCAGCGCGCATAGTGAGAGAAATGGCGCGTTGCTGTTTCTCGATCTTGACAATTTTAAAATACTCAACGATTCGCATGGTCATGATGCGGGTGACTCACTACTGCGCCAAGCTGCAACACGTTTGACCACTTGCCTGAATGAAGATGGTACGGTTGCACGTTTAGGCGGTGATGAGTTCGTTGTATTAGTTGAAGGGTTGAGCCGCCAAGACACTATGGCCGCAACACAAGCAGAGTTTATTGGCGAAAGGATTTTAGCTTCCCTACAACAACCTTACCAACTGGGCGAAAAAGAATATCAAAGCACCGTAAGTATTGGTGTAGTACTTTTCAACGGGCATGCCCAAGCTCTGGAAGAATTGCTTAAACATGCGGATATTGCCATGTATCAAGCCAAAAAAGCTGGACGCAACACACTGCGCTTTTTTGATCCGCAGATGCAAGACGCTGTAAACAGCCGCGTCGACATAGAACGTGAACTACGAAAAGCTCTTGAAAATCAGCAATTTCAATTATTTTATCAAATCCAAGTAGACCGTTTCAATCGCATACTCGGTGCTGAAACGCTCATTCGCTGGTTACACCCTGAGCGCGGTTCTATACCACCCGCTGAGTTCATTCCACTTGCCGAAGAAACAGGTTTAATCTTACCTATCGGACAATGGGTCATAGAAACGGCTTGTAGCCAGCTGAAAACATGGCAACAAAACGCAAAAACATGCGATTTAACACTTTCTGTAAACGTCAGTGCGAAGCAATTTCACCAAGCAGGATTTGTCACCCAGTTGAAAGATACTATAAAACGCCATTCCATTAATCCATTACAACTCAAAATAGAACTCACAGAGAGCTTTTTGCTTGAAAACATTGACGATACAATCGCAATCATGAGTGCACTAAATAAAATCGGCATTCAGTTTGCATTAGATGATTTTGGTACTGGCTATTCATGCTTGCAATACCTTAAACGACTACCTTTAGTTCAGTTAAAAATCGATCAATCGTTTGTGCGAGATATTGTCGCCGATAGTAGTGATAGAGCGATTGTGCGTACCATTATTGCCATGGCAAAAAGCTTAGACCTAAATGTAATTGCGGAAGGTGTAGAAACAGAAGAACAACTACAGCTGCTATTAAATAAGGGCTGTGAGCACTTTCAAGGATACTTGTTTAGTCAACCAATACCAATTTCACAACTGAATGAATTATTAGAAAATGGCATAGTCACTTCTATACCGAACTCATAGTCCAGAAGCTTGGCGTTTTATAAGTCATTTATTTTTAATAATATTTACTCGCTATCCATCACTAGCACTCGTTAGCAAATTAGCACATTCTTTATAATTTAATAGCTGCTACCGACTCCAAAACCGACTATTGCACTTTAAATCTTTCTAATAAAAAATCGACAAAGGTAGTCAACTTTCGAACTGATTGTCCTTCCCTAGGATAAACCGCATGAATGGGCCTAGTTGGCGGGATAGCACTCTTTAGTATTTCAATCAAACGACCCTGCTTCAAATCTTCCGCCAGCAAATCCTTAGGCATCTTAATTATCCCCAGCCCTTTCAACGCGGCAACACGCAAAGCTTGAACGTTGTTAGATTCAAATCTTGGGGTTTGACCCTTTTTTGAACTGAGTTCCTTGGCAATATGCTTCCAGCCACTTGAGCTTCGCCAATTGGTAAAACCTAAACATTGATGATTAAGTAATTCAGAAGGTTTTGTTGGTGTTCCGTATTGATTAAGATATTCAGGCGAAGCACAGATGGTGACATCAAAATTGCTCAGCTTTCTGGCAATCAATGATGAATCCGCCAACTCTCCAATTCGGATGGCAACATCGTAGCCCTCATCGACTATATCTACAAATCTATCAGTCAGGGATAGCTCAATAGTGACATCTTTATATTTATTCAGATAATCGGCCACAACCGGAGCAAGACTAATTGCTCCGAACCAAAGTGAGGCTGTAACCCGCAACTTGCCTTTAGCTGATGACCCCATTTCCTCTGCGCCTGATTCAGCCAGCTTGATTGAGCCAAGAATTTCTTTGCAACTTTCATAATACTTTTGGCCGACTTCGGTCAAATGCTGCCTTCTTGTCGTCCGCGCAAGCAAACTTGTGCCTAAGCGGAATTCAAGCTCTTGAATGTGTTTGGTCACCATCGGCGTAGACATTTTGAAGTGATTAGCCGCGGCAGTAAAACTGCCCAGTTCAACAACTCCAACAAATATTTCCATACTCAATAAACGATCAAGCATTATTACCTACCAGTTAATAGTTATTTAAATAATAGGTTATTTATCATTAAAGATAAAGAGTAGAGAATGAGCAGCGTTAATTCATTAATTACAGGAGATCATTATGAAAGTATTAGTCGTAGGCGCATCAGGCACTATCGGTAAATTAGTCGTGAAGGAATTGAGCACAAACCACGAAATCATCGAAGTGGGTAAAACAAAAGGTCAGTTCCAAGTAGATATTACCGATGAGAACAACGTTAAAGCATTATTTGAAAAGGTTGGTAAAGTCGATGCCATCGTATCTGTAGCTGGTAATGCACATTTTGGTTTATTAAGTGAGATGACAGCAGAGCAATTCAAAATTGGTCTACATGACAAACTGCTGGGCCAAGTCAATCTTGCATTAGTTGGTCAACATTATCTCAATGATGGCGGATCTATTACGCTCACAAGTGGTAGCTTGAGCCATGATCCGATTGTTTATGGGGCAAATGCGTCAACAGTTAACGCAGCCATTGATGGCTTCATCCGTGGCGCAGCGATTGAGCTCAACAACGGAAAACGCATCAACTCCGTCAGCCCAACTATGCTGAAAGAATCACTGGATGTGTATGGCGCCTATTTCTCAGGCACCGACCCTGCCCCAGGTGAAAAAGTCGCTTTGGCTTTCCGTAAAAGTATCGATGGTAAACAAACTGGTCAGACCTATCGTATCTGGTAATGTCTGAATCGCCACAATCTTGCAAAGCCTGGCTAGCTAAAAGAAAAAGCCTTATAAGCGATTAACTTATAAGGCTTTTTAATATTGGCGGAGTGGACGGGACTCGAACCCGCGACCCCCGGCGTGACAGGCCGGTATTCTAACCAACTGAACTACCACTCCAGTTTTCTTGCTGCTTAATTTGCATGGTTTAAATCATGCAAAACTTAAATCCCTCAAAATTAAAGAGCGCTAAAAGAATCTAGCACTCTTAAGTAATCATGAGGCAATATATGTTAGTGATTGGTGGGTGCTAACGGGGTCGAACCGCTGACATTCGCCTTGTAAGGGCGACGCTCTACCAACTGAGCTAAGCACCCGTCTTAACTAACAGGAGGCGCATTCTACAATACATTATGAATGTTAGACAACTTAAATTACACGAGTCTTGCGACATTTTTACTGAAGTGGGTGAGCTTTACCTAAAAAAGCAAAATTAATTAAAATGACTACTTATTAGTGCACTTAAAATAATAGCTTTAGAATAATAACTTTAGATAATGGCTCAGTTAATTATTGAAGCTTATAATGACTAAAGCGAATCATTCGCTAAAATTATTGAAATAAATCACCAAATATTAAGCCTTAAAGAAAATTAATGAGCAACGTCACTCGAGTTTCAACATCCAAACTGCCAACAGCATTTGGAGATTACTTAATCTATTTATACCAAGACCTTACAACGGCTACAGAACATGTAGCACTGGTAATGGGCGACGTTCACCTACAACAGAATGTTCTCGTTAGAGTGCATTCGGAATGCTTAACGGGTGATATATTTTCTTCAAAACGTTGCGATTGTGGCGAGCAACTTAAACTCGCTCAACAGTTAATTGCTGCAGAAGGTCTTGGTGTTATTGTTTATCTGCGCGACCATGAAGGCAGAGGCATTGGTTTAGCCAATAAGATTCGCGCTTATGCGTTGCAAGATGAAGGCCTAGATACAGTTGAGGCAAACCTTGCGCTTGGCCTGCCTGTTGATAGCCGCACATTCGATATTGCCGCAGAAATATTACACGACTTACAGGTTAAATCCATTCGATTAATGAGTAATAATCCAGCCAAATGCGGCGCATTAAAAGCACACGGCACGTTGGTGAATAGCCTGATGCCATTAAAAATCAGCTCAAACGAATCAAACAAACATTATCTGCAAACAAAAAAAGATAAATTAGGCCATTTATTGAACGAGTAATGCTTTGTCATTTAGTGTGCGTGGCTAAGTAATTAATGCGCTACCACTAAAGTAACAAGCTTAACGACAATCGGCCTAACGATAAGCACGCATACAAATGCTACAGGCATCGCCAATATATAGGCGCGTATGACACGCTGTAAATAATCAGCATGCAAGCCGCTATTGGCGGCGACAATTACCATACACATCAAAAATGCCATAATGCCCGCCATAAAGAACGCAAATACGTAGTGTGTATAACGTTTAGGTATTTTTATTTTCATCAGAATCCTTATTGATTAAAACTTAAGCTCCGAATCTTAATGGTAAAGTCTATGAATGGGTAGACTGCTAACACTATATGCATTAACAAGATAAACTATCGAATAACTGCATAAATTCGATAGTTAATATGGATACATTAAGAAGTATTGAAAGTTTTGTTAAAGCAATTGAAGGTGGAAGTATTGCTGCAGCCGCTCGCACGCAAGGCATCACGCCTGCGGCAGCGAGCCAGAATATTTTAAGGCTTGAGTCTTCCTTAAATGCGCGTTTACTCACGCGGACAACACGTAGTTTAGCCTTAACCGAGGCAGGCGAAATTTATTATGCCAAGGTGCGTCATATCATCAGTGATATTGAAAGCGCAATGTCATTAGTCACCGACTTTCACGGGGAACCTCAAGGACGATTAAAAATAGCAGCATCTGCTGCCTTTGGTCGCCATGTGTTGTCTTCGATTATTCCAACATTCACGGCGTTGCATCCCAGATTATCCATTGAGCTGGTTTTGACAGATCGAAACGTTGATCATGTTAAAGAGGATATCGACATCAGTATTCGATTTAAGCAACAATTGGGGCCTGGTTTAGTTGCTAAAAAGATTGCGATAATTCCGGTTATATATTGTGCATCACCTGCTTATATAGCGCGGAAAGGTCAGCCAAACGAGCCTGAGAATTTGCAATATCATGACTGCCTGATGTTTAGAATGCCGATGAATGGACGGTTGATGAACTGGGGATTTGTGCGAGATGCCTTGCGGTTTGAACCCGAGATTAAACCATTTATCATCAGCAACGATATAAACTCGCTAGCTGAACTAGCCATTGGAGGCGCTGGCATTACAAGGCTTGCTGCATTTATTGCAAACCCTTTAATTAAAAATGGACAGTTGGTGGCTTTATTTCAGCAACAGGAATCAAATAGCTCGCTTACGCATTCCGACAGCGAGCCCTTGGAGTTTTATGCTTGCTTTCGTGATCAGCATGCGATGACCTTAAAAGTAAAAACCTTTGTGAATCACTTGGTTGCTTCAATGCCAGCAACATGGGAAGTGGTCTGATTATATTATTGCTGCAACGGTTTAGTGTTGCCACAATTTGCACTAACCCACTTACCGCTCATATTGGCCTGATCCTTGATTGGGTTGCCTTGCACCGTTCCATTGAATACGGTTTGTCCAGTAAAGTTTTCTGTGTTGGTGAAAGTACCTTCTGCCACACCAGTGCCATCTAATTGCGGGTTTTTGCAGACAAATTCCACACGATAGCTATTGCCTTTTTGCGTTGCTTTATTGACAGTGCAACCCGCTTGCTCTTGAAATGAACTCGGCATGATTTTTTTGCTGGCCATTTCCGGTGTGATACAAGCACTCGATTTTGCTGCGCCATTTTGAATGGCTGGCATTTCAAAACCATATTCCTTGGCCATTTGATTAATGTTTTCCATTTGGTCTGGCGGAATTTGCGCTGCAAGACTCAATAGATTAGACGTAGTAGTCACTTCCCACAGCCCAGGCTTCATCGGGGTTTCGGCAGAGTTAGCGCTTGTTGCCAATGAGAGTGAAATTAAAGTAAAAACAAATAAACAGCGACGCATTCAGTATCCTATGCAAAAATAATGGTTAACTTTGAGAAAGCCGATTGCTCACTAAGTTCAGATTGTTCATTTCATGACGCCTCAACAGCGCATATTAACAACGCAAATTAGCAAGTCATATATATCATGTCGCTTAGTAAAAAATGCCCGCAGGAGACTCTAAATGTTACAAATAACGCCACATAATAAACAGTGGTTAACGCTGATTGTGCTTTGTCTTGGCGAACTCATGATTGTGCTGGATACGACAATCGTCAATGTTGCATTGCCGTCTATACGTACCGATTTAGCTTTCAGCGAAACATCATTGGTTTGGGTGGTGAATGCATATATGCTCACTTTCGGCGGATTTTTGCTGTTAGGTGGGCGTTTAGGCGACTTTTATGGGCATCGCAAAGTATTTTTAATTGGATTAACACTTTTTATCGTTGCATCGCTTGCATGTGGAATAGCGAATTCTCAAACCATATTAATCGTTGCTAGAGCTATACAAGGCTTAGGTGGCGCAGTGGTTTCAGCCGTCGCCTTGTCGCTGATTATGGACTTATTTACAGAACCAAATGAACGCGCAAAAGCGATGGGCGTCTATGGGTTTGTGTGTGCTGGTGGCGGCAGTATTGGTGTATTGCTTGGCGGCTTATTAACCAGTGCGTTCAGTTGGCATTGGATATTTTTGGTGAACTTACCAATCGGCATCGCAGTATTTGTACTTTGCATGCAATTATTGCCTCGCGATCAAACTCAAACAGACGCAACAAGTCACGATGTAGGCGGTGCTTTTACAATTACGGCATCGCTCATGTTAGCCGTTTATGCCATCGTCAATGGTAACGAAGCTGGTTGGACTTCCATGCCAACGGTTATGATGTTATTGGTTTCTGCGGCTTTATTGATTGCTTTTATCCTGATTGAACAACGCGTTAAAACGCCCTTAGTTCCGCTTGGTATGTTTCGATTGCACAATCTCGCCATAGCCAATGTAACTGCCGTTTTATGGGCGGCTGCAATGTTCGCATGGTTTTTTATTTCAGCCTTATATATGCAATCGGTGCTTGGTTATAGCGCACTACAAGTCGGATTGGCTTTTTTACCTGCTAATTTAATTATGGCAGCTTTTTCGCTGGGTATTTCGGCCAAGTTAATCATGCGTTTTGGGTTAAAAATACCGCTCGCATCTGGTCTATTACTTGCAGCGATTGGGCTCGCGTTGTTTGCTCGTATGCCATTGGGCGGGAATTTTACAATCGACGTATTGCCCGGCATGTTGTTGCTTGGCTTAGGCGCTGGCATCGCATTTAACCCGATGTTGTTGGCCGCGATGAATGATGTAGAGCCGAGTGACTCTGGCCTAGCTTCTGGCGTGATTAATACTTCGTTTATGATGGGTGGCGCGTTAGGTTTAGCGATACTGGCGAGTGTGGCGGCAATGCACACACATCATTTAGCCGATAATGGAATAAATGCGATAAGCGCACTAAATGGCGGCTATCAATTAGCGTTTGCGATTGGTGCATTATTTGCGTTGGCAGGTGCGATACTAAGCCTGTTTCTGACGACAAAAAAATAATGCCTACTTAATATTTATTGCCATTTCATCCATTAACATTAGGAATCAATAAGCGTTTTGGCGGGTAAATTAAATTAGAAGGGTTATTGAGTGGGCGTTGAGTTAGTTGTCGTATTTTTGGTGTTAGGCGCTTTTGTTGGCGTGATGGCAGGCTTGCTAGGTATTGGCGGCGGCGGTATTTTAGTGCCAGTTTTAACGTCCATTTTCATTTACCAAGGCGTTCCGAAAGACTGTGTTGTGCATCTTGCACTAGGCACTTCAATGGCTTGTATCGCCTTAACTTCATTTTCAAGCATGCGCTCGCACCATAAAAATGGCGTAGTGATTTGGTCGCTGGCAAAAATCATGTCCATCGGCATGGTTGTTGGTACATTTTCTGCCACTTTTTTAACCACTTACTTAAGTTCAAAAGTTTTAGCCATATTTTTTGCTGTTTTTATGGCCTATGTGTCCGTGCAAATGTTTAAAAAAAACAAGGTATCGCTAGGTACGGGAGATATCAATAAAACCGAGTTAAGATTAGTCACGCTAGGAATAGGTGCGATATCTGCATTGGTTTCTATTGGTGGCGGCTCATTAACTGTGCCTTATTTAACATGGCGCGGCATTGATATTAGAAGCGCAATAGGCACATCTGCAGCATTGGGATTTTACATTTCAATTGCCGGAACACTGGGTTATTTAATCAACGGCATGCTAAATACCACAGCTAAAGAGCACACGTGGGGCTATATTTATCTGCCGGCAGTATTGCTGGTGGCGATTCCAAGTTATTTTACTGCGCCTCTGGGCGCAAAGCTAACGCAACGCTTGCCGATTCAAATATTGAAAAAAATATTCGGCGTGCTGCTCATGATTCTGAGCCTTAAGATGGCACTTTCATTTATATAACGCCAGCATTTATATAACGCCAGATAACATCATTGGACATGCTGCATAAAAGGATGACGTTTTGTTTAGAACTTATTTATTAACTGCACTTGCTGCCATATTTTGGGGCGCCAATTTTAACTTGGCAAAACCAGTGGTTGCAGAAATGGGTCCCTATATTGCAGGCGCAACTCGTTACCTTTTGGCGGCAGCCATTATGTTGATGATTGTGAAATTTAGGAATGAGCGCATTCCTGCGCGTTATTTTAAAACCTATCTCACGCTTGGCGTGGTCGGCGTGTTTGGTTTTAACTTATTTTTCTTTATGGGCATGCAAACAACTTCGGCCGTAAATGGCGCGTTAATTATGGCGCTTAACCCGTTATTAACGGCGGTTATTGCCTTTTTTGTCTTAAAAGACAAGCCTAATAACCGACAAATGCTGGCATTCCCTATTGGCATTATTGGTGTGGCCATTGTGGTACTAGGCGCAGGCGCAACTTTGCGTGTATCAACAGGTGATATTTTTATCTTCATCGCCAATTTAAGTTGGGCATTTTATAACGTACTGGTACGTAAACTCATGCCTAACGATGTCAGCGGCATCGCCAGTACTGCAGGCATTATGTCGGTTGGCGCAATCGCATTAACGCTGGTTGCGGTCATTCATGGTGATGCGTTTATCTTACCCAGTATGCATGCCGGTTCTGCATTACTCATCATGAGCATCTGCGGCGGCGTGTTGTCTTATTTGTTTTGGAATGCGGGCATCGCTAAACTTGGCCCCGCCAAGGCTGCTATATTTATGAATCTCGTCCCAGTCACCTCGATTGTCATCGCCACTTTTGAAGGCATACCGCCCAATTTAGCGCAATTGATGGGTGCGGTCATTGTCATTTGTGCGGTGACTTATAGCACGACCAATACGACCGCTAAGAAAACATCCGCGATTACGCGTGAATAGATGGTTGGGTTTTGAAATACACGGTGATTTTGCGCATCAATACAGCTAATAGAAATGAGAGAGAATCTAGCATTAAACTATCTATTAAAAGTTTAAATTAAACGCTTAAAACTATGCTTAAAAAATATTTCAACTCGTCCAAACATCTTCAAAGACTTGTACTTACAAGCTTTGTCGTCACCTTTGCATGCGCGCGCATAATCGTACTGCTGATTATGACGCGCGATATTCCTGACTTGTTTCTACATGTTGGCGGAACACACGTTCATCATTTGAACTATGGAATTTTTCTGCTCTCTGCGGTCGGTGCCGTGCTGCTATTTACCTCGCCTTCAAAAAAATGGTTAAGTGTCATAGCGATTGCTTACGGCGTAGGTTTGGCGCTAACTTTTGATGAGTTTGGTATGTGGTTGCATTTGGGCGGCAGCTATTGGCAACGTGCTAGTTTTGATGCAATTACTATTGTCGGCGGCATTCTGCTACTCGCGGCCTATACGCCACCCACACATTGGACTTGGCGCAGATTCGCTGGTGCCGTTCTTGTCGTAACGGTAATAAGCGTGTTTTGCTGGCGACTGTCGCTAACACTGGCACCAATTGAACAAACACTAATACCGTCATTGCACAGTATTGAAAATCAAGGCCCGCATTAACGCCAATTGGGGCTTATTTGTTTAAACGCCAACTACGTTCTATAGGCCACAAACTAAGCGCTGAGAACTTAAAATATCCTCAATACCACACTGTTCAATATAACAACCACGTCATATTGAGATGGTATATTTATAAAAAGTTAACAGCTTTACTAGATTATAATAAATAAGAAACCAATTATTCTTACCGCAATTAATCATTTAAAAACCACATCTAAATAATAAAACTAACGATATAAATCTATGGATCATAACTTAACACTTATCACCACAATCGCTGCTGGCTTTGGGCTGGCACTTATTTTTGGGTTCATCGCAGAACGCTGCAAATTGCCCGCATTAGTCGGCTACTTATTGGCAGGTATTGTCATTGGTCCTGCAACACCAGGCTTTGTGGCAGATGTTGGTATAGCCTCTCAACTATCTGAAATTGGCGTTATGTTGCTGATGTTCGGTGTTGGATTACATTTTTCCGTTAACGATTTAATGTCAGTTAAGCGCATCGCATTACCTGGTGCCCTCGTACAAATGACATTCGCCACGCTATTGGGCATGGCACTCGCACACTGGTGGGGCTGGACGTTCGGGGAAGGGCTGATATTCGGCTTGGCGTTATCTTGCGCAAGTACCGTGGTGTTATTAAAAGCGCTGGAAGCCAGAGGAATTTTGGATAGCATGAATGGCAAAATAGCCATCGGCTGGCTGGTGGTTGAGGACTTGTTAACAGTGTTAGTGTTAGTTTTAATGCCGCCTTTAGCCGCTATTTTAGGTGGCACCATTACAGAAGTCAGTACCACCCCATTATGGCAGACCATCAGCTTTACCCTTTTACAAGTAACCGCTTTTATTGTGCTGATGCTAGTTGTCGGCAAACGACTACTGCCATGGCTGCTATGGCATGTGGCAAAAACTGGCTCGCGCGAACTATTCACTCTCGCCGTTATTTCTGCCGCCATTGGTATTGCTTTTGGTGCGGCCCACTTATTTAGCGTTTCGTTTGCACTAGGTGCTTTTTTTGCCGGCATGGTCATGCGCGAATCAGAGTTCAGCCATCGAGCTGCAGAAGAGTCATTACCGTTGCGCGACGCGTTTGCGGTGCTGTTTTTTGTATCGGTAGGCATGTTATTTGAACCTGCAATTTTAGTAGAGCAACCATTTAACGTATTAGCCGTGGTCGCGGTCATTATTTTAGGTAAGTCGATTGCCGCAATGGTGATTACTTTAGCATTCCGCTACCCACTGAGTACCGCACTTACTGTAGCGGCAAGCTTGGCACAAATTGGTGAGTTCTCTTTTATTCTAGCCGGATTAGGCCTGGCATTAGGCATTCTGCCCACTCAAGGCATGAGCCTGATTTTGGCGGGTGCTTTAATTTCGATCGCCATGAATCCGCTGTTATTCTCCATGATCACGCCGTTTAAAAAATGGGTTCTTGGCTTTTCAGAGCTGGCACGCCACCTTGAAAAGCGCACTGATCCATTCTCAGAATTGCCCATGAGCACGGAACGCAAATACCTAGAAGGACAGGTGGTGCTTGTAGGTTATGGCAGAGTGGGGAAACGCATCGCTAAAGCGTTAACCGATAACAATATCCCTTTTGTTGTAGCAGAAGAAAATCGAGAAATCGTTGAAAGCCTGCGTAAAAAAGGCTTGCCTGCGGTATCAGGCAACGCTGCTGAACCAAGCGTGCTAATTCAAGCACATATTGCAAACGCGTCTATGTTGGTGATTGCCACACCAGATACCATTGATGTACGAAAAATGGTTGAGACGGCGAAAATTCTTCAACCTGGAATTGAAATTGTCGTGAGAACACATAATGAAGACGAATCAAAATTCTTAAGAGAAGAAAGTATTGGCAAAGTGTTTTATGGCGAAGAAGAGCTTGCGAAAGGCATGTGTGAGTTTATTATTGAGCAATACGCGCCAAAAAATATACATGTTTAAAAGGTAAATTTACTACGCATCACCCGCAATAAAAGCATGTTATTTAGACTATTTATTAGATAAGAGCCAACATGAAAAAAACCATTTCTACTGTATGCACTGCCGTGTTATTCAGCTTAAGTGTTAATCATGCTTACGCTGCATGCGAAACACCCAATGCGCCAGATGCGCCCAGCGCAAAGCCATCGCTACCTATTTGCATGTCTAGCTACAAAAGCACTGGCAAACATGATTGCTCAAGCACAGAAGCCGAAAACTACATTGATACAATCAACAAATATATGAAAAAACTCAACACGTATGCCGCAGATGCTATTACCTACGCAAATGCAGCGCAACAGTTTGCAAAATGTAGTGCAGAAGAAGCTAAAGAAGGCTTAAAGTAAGTGAAAGTTTTCTCAGCGTGTGTAATTTTAAGTTAAGCCTACTATCACTCAAATTTATTACGCGCTGGAATATTCACCCGTTATATTAGTCATATAATCAATTATTAAATGGCAACGGAGAAATGGCGATGAAAAAACCTTATTACATAGACTTTCCGCAAGAGCATTTTGAAAACCAGATGCATCGCTATCGCTGCGTTTATTGCAAAGAAGAAACAACAGTGATTAATGGCCAGCTTGAGGGCCATCTTGCTACATGTGAGTATCGCATGCAATTAGAAAAAGCAGGATATGATGCAATTGGTTGCAGCGTTAAATCGGCATTTACTGATGCAGATGATTTCGATTAAAACTTTGATTAAGTTTTAATGAGCAACTTTAATTTAAAAATCACCAAAATCTAGCGCTACATGCCCGTATAAACTGGCCCACTGCCGCCTTCTGGCGGAACCCATACAATATTCTGTGTTGGATCTTTTATATCGCACGTTTTGCAATGAATGCAGTTTTGCGCATTAATTTGTAGATGCGGCGCATTGTTTTTTTGCACAATTTCATACACACCTGCCGGGCAATAGCGTTGCTCTGGCGCATCAAATTTTGCCAGGTTAATGCTAATCGGCACGTTTGAATCTATTAACTTCAAATGGCAGGGCTGATTTGCATCATGCGCAATATTGCTTAAATTAATAGAGTTCAGTTTATCAAAACTAAATACGCCATCTGGTTTTGGATAATGAATCACAGGCATTTCAGCCGCTGACTTAAGGCTATCATGATCGGCTTTTCTGTGTTGCAATGTCCAAGGTATGGTGATTTTGAATGCAGACAACCACATTTCGATACCGCCCAATAACGTACCGCCCCAACTGCCAAATCTTGATAACAAAGGTTTTACATTACGTACGGCGTGCAAATCTTGCCAAACCCAAGATTGTTTCAGTGCCTCTGGATAAGCGGTTAATAAGCTTTCCTTGCTATTGTTAAAAGCATCAAATACCGCCTCAGCCGCCAACATGCCAGATTTCATCGCATTGTGGCTACCTTTGATGCGCGGCACATTGACCATGCCTGCGCTACAACCGATTAGCGCACCACCAGGAAAGATTAAGTTGGGCAATGATTGCAGGCCGCCTTCACTAATTGCTCTGGCACCATAACTTAAGCGTTTGCCGCTTTGCAATAAGGCTTTGATTTTAGGGTGTGTTTTAAAACGCTGAAATTCATCAAATAGCGACAAATGTGGGTTTTTATAATCCAAATGCACCACAAAACCGATGGAAACCAATTGCTCACCATAATGATAAATAAAAGAACCGCCGCCCGTATCTGCGCTTAATGGCCAACCCTGACTATGTTGCACCAAGCCTAATCGATGCTGTTCAGCAGGAACGCGCCATACTTCTTTAAAACCCAAACCGTATTTTTGTGGTGATGCATTTTCACGCAGATTAAAACGCGCTTCTAATTGACGCGTTAATGAACCACGCGTGCCTTCTGCAATTAAGGTATAAGGCGCGCGAATTTCAATGCCTTGTACAAACTGCGCGGTTGGCTCGCCATTCGCATCTCGCCCCATGTCACCGGTGATAATGCCGACCACTTGTTCATTTTCGTCATACAGCATTTCTTGTGCAGAAAAACCAGCGTAAATCTCTACCCCTAAACCCTCTGCTTGTTCTGCCAGCCAGCGACAAACATCTCCAAGGCTGGCAATGTAGTTACCCTTATTGCTCATTAACGGCGGCAATAAATGGTGTGGAATAGTCCAAGATTGGCTTTGGCCTAATATTAAAAACTCATCATCACTAACAGGCGTATTGAGCGGCGCGCCTAATTCGCGCCAATTTGGAATTAACTCATTCAATGCGATTGGGTCTATCACCGCGCCAGAAAGAATATGTGCACCGACTTCGGCGCCCTTTTCCAAGACACAAACACTTAGTTCCTGTCCTGCACTTTGTGCCAGTTGTTTAAGCCGAATTGCCGCTGCCAGGCCTGCTGGGCCTGCGCCTACAATCAATACGTCATAATTCATCACATCACGCTGCATGATTCTTCCTTGTTCGAATCTTAATTTAATTATTATTTGTTATCACAATTGTTACAACTATATGAGCAGTTACTGGGTTAGTTATAACCAGAATTTGCTTTATTTAGGCAACTTCTGGCAGATTGACCAAATCACTTCTTTTAACACCCGCTGTCAGTTCTTTGCATAAGGTTAAAAATTCACGCATAGCAGTTGTCTGATATTTTTGCTTATGCCATAGAAAGTAAAAATACCTGCTTAAGCTGAGTTGCGGCGTGGCAAGCGGCACCAAGCTGCCGCGCTTAAATGCATCTTTGAGGGCTAAGCGAGAAATACAGCCAATGCCCAAACCAGATTCTACCGCGAGCTTAATTGCTTCGGTGTGTTCAAGCTCAAGTCGAATGTTTAATCTAGCATTATAATTGTGAAAAGCACGACTAAACGTTTCACGCGTGCCAGAACCCTTTTCGCGCAATATCCAAGATTCAAGTAGCAATTGCTCTGTTGTTACTTTGCGTAAGTTTGCCAATGGATGATTGGGCGCACTAAAAACCACCAACTCATCTGCCACCCAAGGTTGCACTTCAATATCAGGATGATCACAATCGCCCTCAATCATGCCTAAATCTAGTTCATGATTAGCAATTTTCTGAACAATGGCACTGGTATTGTGTACCTGCAACTGAATACGACTATCTGGATGCGACTGTAAAAAACGCGCAACCAATATCGTCACGAGATAATTTCCTACAGTCAATGTTGCACCAATTTTCATGTGCCCAAAGCTAATATGGCCTTGCAGTAATGCTTCGATCTCTTTTGCTCTATCTAACAACTCTACCGCACGCGGTAACAATTGCTGGCCAGCTTCATTAATGCGTAGTGACTTGCTCACGCGATCAAACAATTGCAAATCAAACTGTTTTTCAAACTCGCCCAAAGCGGTACTAGTAGCAGATTGAGATAATGACAACTCTTCCGCCGCGCGCGATACGCTGGCCGTGCGGCTGATAGCCACAAAAATCTCCAGTTGTCTTAAACTATATTTCATTCACTATTTATATTCTAATAATTTTATATATGAATTATATATATCTATATTACAGATATATATAATCACTATAATCCATTTAACATATAGTTGATTTTACTATAAAATACGCGCTAATTGTTAAGGAAGCCGTTATGAAAATACTGGTCGCAGTCAAACGAGTTGTTGATTACAACATTAAAGTGCGTATCAAACCAGATGGTTCTGATGTGGATATTGCGGGCGTAAAAATGAGCGTTAATCCGTTTGATGAAAACGCGATTGAAGAAGCGTTACGCATTAAAGAACAAGGCAAAGCGACTGAAGTTATCGTAGTTTCATTTGGCTCAACCGCCAATCATGATGTGTTAAGACATGCGCTGGCGATGGGTGCAGACCGCGCCATACTAGTAGAAAGCGATGAAAAGCTGCAGTCTTTGGGTGTTGCTAAATTGCTAAAAGCGGTTGTGTTACGCGAACAAGCTAATCTTATTCTTCTGGGCAAACAGTCAGTTGATGATGATGCTGGCCAAATGGGGCAAATGTTGGCAGCACTGTTAGATTATCCACAAGCGACTTTTGCATCATCTATCAAACTAGACGGCAATGAAGCGATTGTGACGCGGGAAGTAGATGGCGGAACAGAAACACTAGCATTAGATTTACCAGCGGTTATTACTGCTGACTTACGCCTTAACGAACCGCGTTTTGTAAAACTGCCAAACTTGATGATGGCTAGAAAAAAACCCATTGAAACCCTTAGCGCATCTGAATTAGGTTTAGATATTCAGCCACGTTTAACACTATTAAAAGTTAATGAGCCGCCAGCTAGGAAACCTGGCATCAAAGTAAATAGTGTGGAAGAACTGGTGAGTAAATTGCGCGCCCATGAAGGTATACAGCTATGAAAACTTTAATATTAGCCGAACATAACGGCAAAGAACTCAGCCCGGCAGTACAGCAAGCCGTGACTGCGGCGCAATTTTGGCAAGCGCCTATCGATTTATTGATAGCGGGTGGCAATGAAACCATCTTGCAAAAAGCAGCTTCAATTCAAGGTGTTACACGTGTGATTCATGCGAATGCCGCACATTTGGCTCATCCTCTTGCGGAAGATGTTGCCAACTTAATCGTATCTCTTGCAAATGATTACCAAGTCATTCTGGCAGCACACTCTTCTTATAGCCGTAACATTTTGCCGCGCGTTGGTGCTTTATTGGATGTGGCGATGATTTCAGACGCGCTGACGATTCAGGCGAATAACATTTACACACGCTCATGCTACGCTGGCAATGTGCACAATGTGATTCAAAGTATTGATAAAACACAGCTTTTAACCATACACAGCAGTAACTTTGCAGCGGCAACCCTTGGTGCGAGCACTGAGATTATCAATATTGATGCGCCAGCAGCCTTCACTAGAACACGCTGGGTCAGTGAAACACATAATCTATCGCACAGACCAGCATTAAGCTCCGCTAAGATTGTCATCTCCGGTGGCAGATCATTAGGTAGTGCTGAAAAATTTGAAGAGGTGCTATCACCACTGGCGGCTAAACTTGGCGCAGCTTTAGGTGCAACCCGTGCCGCTGTAGATGCTGGTTATGCGCCAAATGATATTCAAGTAGGACAAACTGGCGTCGTGGTTGCGCCAGAACTTTATTTTGCAATTGGTGTTTCTGGTGCAGTTCAGCACACATATGGTATGAAAGATAGTAAAATCGTGGTGGCAATTAACCAAGATCCCGATGCGCCTATTTTTCAAGTGGCCGATTATGGCTTGGTAGCAGATCTTTTTGAAGTTGTGCCGAAATTAACAGCAGAAGTTAATAGCCGTAATTAACGCAACAACTTTATAATAGCAGCCAACCATCACAATAAAATATTATCTATAGAAAACATTAGCTTATGAGCAAATACTCTACCGAACGCGTATTGAGCGTTCATCATTGGAACGACACCTTATTCAGCTTTAAAACCACGCGTGACGCAGGTTTGCGTTTTGAAAACGGCCAATTTGTGATGATTGGCCTTGAAGTTGAAGGTCGTCCTTTAGCGCGCGCCTACAGCGTTGCTAGCCCAAATTATGAAGAGCATTTAGAGTTTTTCAGCATTAAAGTGCCAAATGGTCCACTCACCTCACGCTTACAACATTTAAAAGTAGGTGACGACATTTTAGTTGGTCGCAAACCGACTGGCACACTGGTTATTCATGACTTAAAACCAGCAAAAAATCTTTACTTTTTATCAACAGGTACTGGCTTGGCACCTTTTATTAGCTTGATTCAAGATATTGACGTATATGAAAAATTTGAAAAAGTTATATTGATTCATGGTGTGCGCCATGTAAGCGAGCTGGCTTATGCAGACTTTATTGAAAAAGAGTTGCCTAATAATGAATTTTTCGGTGAGTTGGTACGTGAGAAGTTAATTTACTACCCAACTGTCACACGCGAGCCATTCCGCAATCAAGGCAGATTAACCGATTTAATTACCTCAGGTAAGTTATTTGAGGATATTGGCTTGCCGCCGCTGGACCCTGCAAATGACCGCGCGATGATTTGTGGTAGTCCAGCAATGCTGGCAGATACAGCGGCATTGCTGGATGCTAGGAACTTTGTAGAGTCGCCTAGAATCGGCGTGCCAGGCGACTACGTGATTGAACGTGCTTTTGTGGCAAAGTAAGTTCTATTAAAAATAAAGAAGATTAACTAGCCCTCACTTAATCTTCTTTACGTCATAAAAAATCAAAGGCTTAAAACCAACTTTCAGGCCTTTGATTTTCAGCTTTCCATCTCGCTTAATGCATTTTCGCGTGCCAATAATCCTCAAACGCTTTAGTATCTACTGGTTTAGAAAACAGGTAGCCTTGTGCATAATCGCAGCCAGCTGCAGCTAACAAATCGTACTGTCCCTGCGTTTCCACGCCCTCGGCTATCACTTGCATACCCAGTTTATGCGCCATCAAAATAATCGCCTCACATAAGCCTAAGTCACTCGAGTTAGCCGTCATATTTTTAACAAAAGACTGATCAATCTTAATGTAATCAATATCATATTTCTTTAAATAAGATAGAGAGGAATAGCCTGTACCAAAATCATCAATCGCCACCTGAATGCCTGCATCTCTAAATTTAAGCAAATTACTTGCAACATTGTCAGTCGCATCAAGCAGCGATCCTTCAGTAATTTCTACAACCAAACTACTGCCTGGAAGCCCCATTTTTTCCATACTTTCTACCCAGGTTGAATTGGGAGTTTTAAACTGAACGGGCGACTTATTGATACTGATTTGGAAGTCGGAATGTAAGGACTCGCGCCACTGTTTAACTTGCTGTATAGCTTCATTAAACACCCATTCGCCAATTTCATAAATAATCCCGGTATCTTCAGCAACAGGGATAAACTGCGCAGGACTAATTAAACCAAGTGTAGGGTGATGCCAACGGATCAACGCTTCAGCTTTATATACTTCACCGCTGCTTATCTTGATAATCGGTTGATACACTAATTTAAGTTCATCTCGATTAGCGGCATGCCTTAGATCATTGGCTAAGCGCATTCTAGATTGTGCAGCGGCCTGCATAGATGGCGTAAAGTAACTATAGCGATTACGTCCTTCCGCTTTTGCCGCATACATGGCTTGATCTGCATTTTTTAATAAACTATCAAAATCTGCCGCATCTATTGGACAGATGGTAATGCCTATGCTTGCTGATATATAGACTGGTTCTAAATCCAGTGTAAATGGCTGCTCCAATTGATTTAGAATATTCTGGGCGATACGCTCTAGCCCACTTAAACCATCAATTTCACTTAAAAGAATCACAAACTCATCGCCACCTAGGCGAGCAACTGTATCGGTATCACGCACACAACTTTTCAGTCTAAGGGTTGCGTCTTTTAATAAAGTATCTCCCTTGTCGTGCCCCATCGTGTCATTCACTTCTTTAAAGTGATCTAAATCCAAATACATTACCGCTAATGCCGAGCCTGTACGTTCTGTCTTTCTAAGCTCTTGTTCTAAGCGGTCACGAAACATACGTCGATTAGGCAAACCAGTTAATCCATCAAAATTGGCTTGCTGCCAGATCAAATCTTCCGCTTCTTTCTGTTTACTGACATCTCGCAAAATACCTAAAACACTGCGTTCACCATGAAAATACACACGTGAATCATGTAAATCCATCCAAATAGACTCTTGACTATCTTTCGTCAAAAATCTTACTTGGTCGCTTTGCGCATATCCAATATCATCCTCAACTCTGTTCGTAAATCGCTGGTTCCAAACCTCCAAACACTCTGGCGCAATCACTTGTTCAAAATGAAGGCCGACAAACTCTTCATGACTGTATCCCAACATCTTAGGCAATACTGGATTGCTAAAAATGAAACGATAATCCTGCGCTACAAATACACCGTCTATCATTGCCTCTAATAATGCGCGCTGGTTTGAATCGCTTTCCCGCAAAGCTGCTTCAATATTCTTCATTTCATGAATGTCAGTGTGTGTACCAACCACACGTTCAGCCTTACCAGACTCGCTAAAACTAACGACCTTGCCCCGACCAAGCACCCATTTATAGCTCCCATCCTTGCATAATATGCGATGCTCAATCGCATATCGGTCTGCTTTCCCTAGTACGCACGCATTTAGTGCGTCTAATACCTTAGGCAAATCATCTGGATGCAATAGCTTTCCCCTCTCCTCAGCGGTAGCAACCATATCGTCGTCGTATCCCAACATTTCTTTCCATTGGCTAGAGAGTGTCAACTCATTGGTCAGCAGATTCCAGTCCCAAACTCCATCACGGGCGCCATCCAGTGCAAACTTCCAACGCTCCTCGCTTATTTGAATCGTCCTCAAAAGCGCAGCGTCCCTAAGCACTAGTCTTCGGGTTAGATAGACGCCGATTAGCATCAACACAAACGTGATACCAATCATGAAACTGACAATAAGAATCTGTGCGTTACGTGAAGCATCCCCTAACGCATTGGAAAAAGCATCCTCAAGCGGTGTTAATTCCGAATTGATTTGATTAATTTGTTCAACTAGCCCACTCACTTTATCTTCACTAATATTGCCAGCCGCGATGTGCTGATGCAACTCATCCGCAAGCTTAACAATTTGCGCAATCAATTCGTCGCCTTCTACCCAATATTCAATAGAAGGCGCCATCAAGCTAGTATGCTGAAAATATAAAAACAGTTGCACCAAACCAGTCACATCATCAGGATTATTCTTGGCTTTTATAAGTGCCACAGCCGCGGCTTGTGTATCTGGGTTGGTTTTTTGTAACGCAAGTCGAGCCACTTTATCTTGCAAAGGGATTTCTATCTCACGTAAAAACTGCTGATAATCGAACTCGGAGTGCGTTACTGCATAACGATTTAAATGATATGTCGATTCTTTTTGTGCTTTTGACCAAAAGCTCTCGCCGCTGACATAGGCTCTAACTGACGATAAAACCTGCATGCTAATAATGCCTAAAAATAGTAACAAAGCCACGATAAAACAAAATGGCCAGATGGTTTTTAGCAACTGTTT
>JAZKDP010000019.1:0-65936 GCA_040387515.1 Pseudomonadota bacterium | reverse complement strand
TTATTGACTGATAAAAGTTTTTGCATGCCTATTTTTCTTATTTTATCCAGCTACAATTTTGACTTACTGTAGCGCCGCGTACAATGTCGCGTGATTATTAACTGCGTTTAATTATTGACTGTATTTAATGCAATTGCAATTTGTAATTAGTTAGAACTCCCTGCTGCTGAATCAGCATTGAAATGATGCGACATTTTCATTGGCTAAGTACCTGTAAAAAATCGTCCCCATAGCGATCTAACTTAGCGCGCCCAACGCCCATAATTTGGCTCATCTCCAGCAAGCTAGTAGGACGACGATTTAAAATCTCAATCAATGTGGCGTCATGGAAAATCACGTAAGGCGGCACGGCTTGTTCGCGCGCGAGTTCTAAGCGTTTGGCTTTTAGTGCATGCCAAAGTGGATCGTCAGCCAATCCATCATAAGCGGCTTTGGCGTTTGCGCTACGCCCTGCTTTGCTGATTTTACGGCTTTCAATTTCCGCATCACGTCTTAACCACACCTCGGCCAGGCCTTTTAATACTGGGCGGGCGGCTTCGGTGAGTTTTAAGCCACCATGCGAATCAATATCGCTATGCAAAAATCCACCAGCGACTAACTGCCTAAATACGCTGCTCCACTGTGTTTGTGCAAGGTCTTTGCCCACACCAAATACAGTTAAAGTTTGATGGCTGAATTGCGCTATTTTTGGGTTGGTTTTACCCATTAACACATCCATCAAATGCACCACTCCAAAACGCTGCCCTGTGCGATAAACCGCTGAAAGTGCCATTTGCGCTGCCTGTGTCGCATCCCAAGTATCGACAGGTTGTAAGCAATTATCACATTGCTGGCAATTACCTGCGTGCTGCTCACCAAAGTAACGCAGCAATGTTTGATGGCGACAATTTACCGACTCGCAGAAACCCAATAGCGCATCCAATTTTTGCCGCTCAACTTGTTTGCGCGCTTCTGATGCATCGCTTGAATCCAGCATTTGGCGCATGCTCACCACGTCGCCCACGCCAAACGTCATCCACGCATTAGCTGGTAAACCATCGCGACCAGCGCGGCCGGTTTCTTGGTAATAACTTTCCATACTTTTGGGTAAATCCAAATGCGCAACAAAGCGTACATTCGGCTTATCAATGCCCATGCCAAAAGCAATCGTCGCCACCATAATCACGCCTTCTTCGCGCAAAAAACGACGTTGATTTTGATTGCGCACACTGGCATCCAAGCCGGCATGATAAGGTAGCGCATCCCAGCCACGCGCTTTCAACCAAGCAGCCGTTTCTTCCACTTTTCGACGCGATAAACAATACACAATACCCGCATCGTTAGCATGTTCGGTTTCTAAAAAAGCTTCTAATTGCTCGCGTGCTTTGTGTTTGGGCGTTACGCGATAACGAATATTAGGGCGATCGAAACTGGATACAAATTGCTGCGCGTTTTCTAAGGACAATCGCTCAACAATTTCCGCCCGAGTGGGCGCATCAGCGGTGGCGGTCAGGGCAATACGCGGCACATTGGGAAAGCGCGTATGCAGTGCCGTTAAGTTGCGATATTCTGGCCGAAAATCATGTCCCCATTCCGATACGCAGTGCGCTTCATCAATGGCAAACAGCGCAATGCCAGTATGCATTTCGACTTGTTCCAGCTGCGCTAAAAAGCCACTTAACAAAAGCCGCTCAGGGGCAACATATAAAATATCTAAATCGCCTTGGATTAACGATGAAGTCACTTGACGCGCTTCATCAGCGCTTAAGCTGGAATTTAAGAATGCGGCTTTAACGCCCAGCTGCTGCAACGCATCCACTTGGTCTTGCATCAACGCAATCAGCGGCGAAACCACAATTGCTACTCCGCTACGCAACAAAGCAGGTAATTGGTAACACAACGATTTTCCGCCGCCTGTGGGCATTAACACCAGCGCATCACCGCCTGCAACCACATGTTCAATAATGGCTTGCTGTTCACCTCTAAAACTGGAATAACCGAATACTTCGTGCAGACGTTGCTGGGCTTGGGAGACTATCATTGTTGGCATTGTACACCGCGAATCAGCTTGCTTTAAGGCAAATGACTTTTATATTAACTGGGCAAAGAATCTGCTTTTGTAGGCAATTCAACAATGTGGGTTTTGGGATGATTAAACGCCTTTAATAACAATTTATAGGAATCTAGATCAAATTTAAATTCGACTTTTTCTTGCAGTAGTTCGCTTAAGTCTGACTCACGCTCAATCGCGCCAAGATAAGTCCAATACTCAAAAACGTGCAATTGTACTTTGTCATTTTCTGTATTCTGTTCGCGAATACCAATCTTGCCAGCGTATGG
Source organism: Pseudomonadota bacterium (assembly GCA_040387515.1). Lineage (GTDB taxonomy): Bacteria > Pseudomonadota > Gammaproteobacteria > Burkholderiales > Methylophilaceae > Methylotenera_A. Next base: position 63,617 of record JAZKDP010000019.1, on the reverse strand, counting down.
CCACGTTTTAAGCTTGTGCGCCATTAATGCTTGTTGCAAACGTAGATAATGTATTTCGGGCGACTCGCGACCGCTGCAAACACCTTTGCAACGTTTGATTTGGCTAGAAAAACACGCCCCATTTCCTGCTGGTTCTAAGCCTAATAAGCGCGGACATAGCTGATGCGCTTCGGCTATTTTGCGCAACGCTTCTATCGCTTGGCGTTTACTTTTAAAGGTACCAAAAAGCACACCTAATTCAGCTGGATTAATATCACTTTCACGCACTAGCGTTAACAAAATTTTGGCTTGTGGATCAGGATGTAATTTCCAGCTGCATAGTTGCCGCTCGTTTCGCAATTGACGATTATAAATTGGCTGGCGCTCTTTAATTAATTTAGACTCCAACAACAAAGCACTAAAATCACCCGCCGTTGTTATCCATTCAATATGCTTGATTTCTTGAGAGATGCGCATTTCCTTAGTCGATGCTTGATCTGAACTAAAATGCGACAACACGCGCGCACGAATATTCACACTTTTACCGATATAAAGCGGCAAATCGTTTTCGCCATAAAACAAGTAAACACCAGGCGTTTCGGGCATATCGTCCACTAATGTTGCATCTAAATGTGATGGCAATGTTGGCTGACTCATCAACTGCGCCGCTGCACGCAGAATCGGCGCTTCGCCCAGCTCTAACTTTGCTGATTCCAAAAATGCCAACATCACTTCCACATCGCCCATGGCGCGATGGCGGGCAATCGTTGTCAAATTATGTCGCTGCATAATCGCATCTAAACCATGACTTTTGTGTTGCGGATAAAGCAGGCGCGAAAGCTTGACCGTGCACAACACTTTTTGCCGAAAAGTAATGCCGATGCGCTTAAATTCCGCCTTGATAAAGCCGTGATCAAAACGCACATTGTGCGCAGCCAACACAGAGCCTTCTAGAAAACTCAGCAGCGTATCCGCCACCTCAGCAAAAACAGGCGCATTGGCGACCATTTCATTATTAATCGTGGTTAATTGTTGAATAAATGGCGGAATCGGCTGTTCTGGATTAACCAAAGTTTGCCAGCGCGCGACTTCTACGCCATGCTCAAAACGCACCAATGCTATTTCAGTAATCCGATCGCGCAATGGCGTCGCGCCAGTGGTTTCAAGATCTAAATAGGTAATGACTGGCAACATAATTATGGGTAGTTAATCGTTTTTCTAAGGCAATTTAATGTATTAATACAGCGCGTTTTGTACTGTGTTAGCTTTTATCTTAAGTTTTTAATAGACCTAAATTTGTCAATAAATTATCCCTGAATGATGCCGTGATTTGCCTCATGCAAAACCAACTATTACTCCGCAAGACAGTTATTTTGATGACGGCTCAAGATACCTAATCATCAAACTGACATATATGTACAATCAAACTGACATATTCAACGGTGATACTGTTATTTTTATTAGGAGATCATCCATGAAACTTTTAACTAGATTACGTGAATTACGCTATGAACATTTTGCGCCAGAACTAATAGAAACAGACGATGAACATTTAGAGTCAATCGGTGTTGGTACAACCACTGTAGATGACATCATTCGTTTAAATTTAGAGCACATCAACCTGCAAGAACAAGCACCGCGCGCGCATTTTGTTTTTTAAGGCTTTGTTTAAGCTTAACTATTAAAAAGTACACTTAAAAGCAGTGAGTTTGGCTTTTAAAACTTAAATCTAGTAAATATTTAAATCTAGCCCGCCGCGTTAAACCCATTCGGATTATTAGCCTGCCAGCGCCAAGTATCAGCGCACATTTCCTCTAAACTGCGGCTTGCATGCCAGTCCAGCAACTCTTTTGCCACATTGGCATCCGCATAGTTAATCGCCACATCACCCAAACGTCTTGGCAATATTTCATAGGGGATATCTTTTGCGCTGCTTTTTGCAAAGGCATTCACTACATCTAGTACGCTGTAGCCAATACCCGTGCCCAAGTTAACTGTAATCATGTTTTGATTCTTAGCCAGATAATCTAATGCCGCTACATGCCCATCGGCTAAATCCATCACATGAATATAATCGCGTACGCCGGTACCATCGTGCGTGGCGTAATCATTGCCAAATACGCGCAGTTTCGCCAAACGCCCCACTGCCACTTGTGCTACGTACGGCAATAAATTATTTGGTATGCCATTTGGATCTTCACCAATCAAGCCGCTGCTATGTGCACCAATCGGATTAAAATAGCGCAACAAGGCAATGCGCCATGTGTTATCTGCCTTGTGTAAATCGCGCAGAATATCTTCAATCATCAACTTAGAACGGCCGTATGGGTTGGTCGCACTAAGTGGAAAATCTTCTTTAATCGGTACGCTGGCAGGGTCGCCATACACGGTTGCAGACGAACTGAATACGATATTCCTAACGTTAAACTCAGCCATCACTTCAAACAAATTCAGACTGCCGACAACATTGTTATCGTAATACAACTGTGGTTTTTCAGCTGACTCACCCACCGCTTTAAGTCCAGCAAAATGTATCACTGCGCTGATAGCATGTGCTTTAAAAACAGCGCACATGGCCTGTTTGTCGCGAATATCTGCCTGAATAAACGGAAATGTTTTGCCAGAAATTTTTGCCACGCGCTTAAGTGACTCTTGCGAACTGTTGGATAGATTGTCCACGATGACAATCTCATGCCCAGCCGCCAACATTTGCACGCTAGTGTGCGAGCCAATATAGCCCGCGCCACCTGTAATTAATATAGCCATACTTTTTTGTGCCTACAACTTAAGATTTAGACTGAATCATACTGCATAAATTGTGCATGAATATGACATATCTACTACGACATTCTTCAATACAGCAAATACTAAGACGATAAGCCCAATGTGCGCGTATTAGCAATGCGTCCATGATAAAGCGCAGACACCAAGTCAGATTGGGTAACGATACCGACCAATCGGCGATTGTCATCCACTACTGGAATATGATGATGCACTCGCTGCTGCGTCATTAATGGAATCAACTCGATAATATGCATATTAAGATTTGCAGTTACCGCAGGAGAACTCATAATTTGCCCTGCTACTTCTGGTTTTTCTGAATATAGTGAAGTGGTCGTTTTAATAAAGCGCTTAAGCTTAGTTTCAAATCCTTCATACACTTCTAAATCGGCATTTTTCATAAAATCGATTTGAGTGATGATGCCAATCACGCGACGCGCCCGATCAATCACTGGCAATGCTTTGATTTTATGTTTTCTTAATAGCGCCCAAGCATCTTCCAATTCCGTGCCAAACTCCACGCTTACAACGTCTTTCGACATAATGTCCGCACAAGTGATTTCACCAAAACGGCGACGATAAGCGTGCATCTCCGTTTGTTGCAATAGCGTTTGCAAATCGTCACGGCTCACATCCAACACTTGGTTATATTGTTTCAGTACTTCATTCAAATCTTCCGGCGTAAACCCAAAGCGCATTTCTGGCGGGATATCTTTTGTTTGATGGGAATCTAGAACCTTTACTGCATGCGGATAAGGTCGGCGCGTTATATTATTAAAAATAAGCGCAACGCCCAGCAATAACAAGGAGTTAATAGCGACGGGAGAAAGTACGAAACCATAACCTTGCTCAATAATGGAAGGCCCGCCTAATACAGCAGTCAGTGCTACTGCACCACTGGGCGGATGCAAGCAGCGCAAAGCAAACATCACCGCAATTGATATGCCAACAGCAAACGCAGCCGCTACGGCGAGATTACTAATCCAAAGCGCACATGTCACACCAACCAGCGCAGCAGAAATGTTGCCGCCGATAATAGACCATGGTTGCGCCAAAGGGCTAGAAGGTACCGCAAACAAAAGAACGGCAGAAGCACCAATCGGAGCGATTAAATACGGAAGAGTCTCGGCGTTTCCTTCAATTAAATAGGTCACAAGGCCGGTCAACAATATGCCGACTAAAGCGCCGGTGCAAGCGCGTAAGCGTTCTGTATAGTTAATGGAAATAGGCTCGGGAGCAAAGCCTTTTATCCAATCTGCAAATTTATTCACACTCAATATCCAAGGACAAAACTGGTCGCAATTCTACAACATGCAACGTTAGGACGCACCATTTAAGTGCGCATCGTTAATGCACTATTATTTTAGCGCGGAGTCTAAATGTGCAATCAACGCGAAGATATTTTTCATCATAAAAACAAAATAAAAAGCAGGATAACTTTAAAAGTTATCCTGCTTTTTATTGATGCTGTTCAATCAATATTAGTTAATGAATATTATTTCGTTGCTGGCGCTGCACCTTCTGGTTGGCTAGGTTGCACTTTATTACCTTTGGTTGTACCAGCATTCTTTTCTTTTGTTTTAAGCAGCCTGCTTTTTTTGGTGTACTCACCTTCCGTCACATTTTGAGCAGGCCCTTTGTCAACTCGCTTGTTTTGCTCAACAATTTGAGGAGATTCAGAATTGCCTAAATTACTGGCTGGATCATTCACGCTACCTGTGTTGGTTTCAATTGCGCCCTTATCAACACGTCTATCCTGTTGTTTAATTTGTGGCGTTTCTGAGGTGCCGATGCTACTTGCGTCATCCGCGTTCTCAGTCGTCGTTGCAGAAATAGCCGAGACTGCGCTAAAGGTAATTGCTGCAGCAAAGATACTTGCAATAAATTGATTCATTTTGATTCCTTAATAAAATATAGAAAATAAAACCAGTTACTCACCTATTTTATTTATCTAGGCTAGCTGGTTTTATTATTGAGTTTTAGTGCGCCTGCAATTCAAATGCATCACGCAATTGTTTTACTTCGTCATGGTTACGCTGCGCACCTTTAAGCTGACGCAAAATAAGCAAGTTCGCCGCTGCTGGTAATGCTTTATTAGATGCTTCACGATAGGCATTCAGCGCCACATCCTCGCCGCGCTCCACTTCATTTAGCACTGCCAAATTGTCATTACGAGTAATAGCGGTTTTAATGTCTATCCAGCGACGATGTAAATAGCCACTGATTGATGCTGAATCCGCAGGTTTGCCACCTAACTCACGTACCAATGCCTGAAGCTCATAGACACTTTGCTTCACTTCATGCGAGCGATGTAAAAAGTAGGCTTTTAATTTGGAATCATCTACACCTTCTGATGATTGAAGAAAACCTTTTTCGCCATCTTTGGAAACCTCAATTAAATCGTTAAGTACTGAGATAGCTTCGTCATTGTTAATCATATAAATTTCTCCTAAAATCTTTAAAGCAATCAGATTAGGGCCATGTATTTCAACTTTAAGGTTGATTAGCCAGAAACCACAGTTTCTCGTTTTTTTAAAAGATTAAATATCAGATAAATCAGCAATTTGGCGTCAGACTTGACTGTCAGACACTGACATAAGCGACTCAAAGTATATGAGAGCGATGAACCCTCACCGGATAAATTCATTTCCATCAAAAATGACAAACGTTTATCATCTAAAAATAGGGTTTAAATACTTGCTCAGGTGACATAGACTCCACTTGTTAACCATTAAAAAACTGCATAAATGATGAATGAATCACTCAAAATAAGAATAGCCAATGGAAAAGCAACTGCAATGGGTCCGGGCAAAGCAGATTTATTAGACGCCATTGATGCATGCGGCTCCATTTCTTCTGCGGCAAGGCAGATGAAAATGTCTTATCGCAGAGCGTGGGAGTTAGTGGATGTGATGAATAAATGTTTCAACCAACCGTTGGTTATCAGCTCACCTGGCGGTCATCATGGCGGCGGCGCGCACCTTTCTGATTTTGGTCATAGCATTCTCAAAAGCTACAGAGATCTAGTGACTAAATCATCTACTGCTGCACAAGTAGAACTTAATCAAATCCTGTCTCAGATTAAAACTTCAGAATAACGCCCCTCTTTCAATTATCTACACTTAAGTCTTTAAGTACGTATCGCTTCAAATACTCCTCATTATCATGGCACGTAACTTTATGCGCCTATCGCTATTCCCATTTGAAAATAGCGTTAATTATGATTAAATGGGAATAGCGAGATTAGAAGTATGTTTCTGATGGTAATTGGCCTAAAAACCGCTCTCAAATTAAGCAAAACTCATCTTAGGTATTGATGACAAATGCACTGAAGATACTGATTACCAACGGCGGCAATCAATTGATAGAAAATAAATAAACAACAGAATAAATCACTCAATATCGCATTCCGATAAACAGTTAAATAGTCAGAAAGGCAATAAAATGGGAGTTAAGTATAAGAAAATTCATTGGGCAATCGTCACAATGATCGGATGGTCAACCCCACTGTTGGCAGATGAAGTAAATGATTTCACATTTCGCATTTTTTAACCATTATTAAATAGGAAAACAATATGACAAAAAATATTCTCGACTTAACTATTTCCATCGTATTCGCCTGCATCACAAGCAGTGCGATTGCAGAACAAAAAGTCACCGTGTTTGCTGCTGCCAGTTTAACCAATGCTATTTTAGAAATAGTGACTGCATATGAAAGTGAAAGCCCGCAAAAAATTCAAACGTCTTTGGCTGCGTCCTCCATGCTCGCCAAGCAAATTGAAAATGGCGCGCCAGCAGATATTTTCATTTCCGCCGACACTAAATGGATGAATTACCTACAAGAAAAAGACTTGCTAAAAACGGATAGCAAAACGAACCTGCTAGGTAATCGCCTTGTGCTGATTGCCCCAAAAGGCAAAGCCTTTAAAGTGGACATGAAACAGGACTTTAGTTTTAATAACGCTTTTGCTGGCAAATTATGCACGGGTGAAGCAGAATCTGTTCCTGCAGGAATTTATGCCAAGCAATCTTTAAAAGCGCTCAACTGGTGGGATGCAATCAAAACCCGAATTGTTGGCACACAAGACGTTCGCGCGGCTTTAACATTAGTCGAACGTGGTGAATGTGACGCAGGGATTGTGTATGAAACAGATGCAAAAGTGACAGAAAAAGTAGAAACCATCGCCGCTTTTCCTGATGCCAGCCATGATGCTATCGTGTATCCGCTAAGCTTAACCAAAAACGCGAAACCTAAAGCATCTGGTTTCTACAACTATTTAAAATCAGAAAAGGCAAAAGCGGTTTTTGTTAAATATGGGTTTACTGTGCTTAAACCTTAATAGGCTCAAACTTAATTACGCCAGAGTTAACCATTATTTTTAGGCAAAATTTGTAATTTCATTGCACTACGCTGTCATATTCAATTAGCTTAGCGAGTGAAATACTCTTTGCCGCTTCACATGCAGATGCATTGATTGGTGCCGTTTGTCATCGGTGCCGTGAATGCTTTTTTATCGTCTGTTCGTTATTTAGATTTAATACAATAAGTTTTGGGCTACTTTTTGCAAGATATTGATATGTCTAACTGGATTTACTTTTACGCGAACCATAGATGTTGGCATATACCCAAGTGAACTCTGCGCCCATCAAAAACACTTGTGCTGAGTAATAAACCCACATTAACAATATCAGCAGTGAGCCAGCCGCTCCATAGCCGCTGGCGATAGCGCTGGTGCCTATGTATACGCCAATTAATGATTTACCCACACTGAATAGAATGGATGTAATCACAGCCCCGATTAATACATCTTTCCAGTGAATTTTTGCACGTGGCATTAGTTTGTATATCAGCGCAAACATGGCTGTTGTGATTAAAAAACTGAAAAGTGCATTAAGGCTGCTCAACAATAGTATCCATTCATTTTCTGCATGATTCAATATCGGCGACCACCATTTGCTGATGGCAGAAAGGCCAGCACTTAACAACAAAGACACCATTGAAATAAAGCCGATGCCTAATATCATGCCAAATGACAGCAAACGCATATGGATTAAATTCCACCAGCCGCTGGTTTTAGCACGTTCTGGCACGCGCCAAATGCGATCCAGCGCATTTTGCAGTTCGCCAAACACACTGGTAGCACCTATTAACAACAGCACGATACCAACTATGGTGGCAAAAACTCCTTCTGTCGGCTTGTTAACATTTTGCAGCAGCGCCTGCACCGCCATCGCCCCCTGCTCACCCATCAAACTTTGCAATTGCCCGACTATCTCGCCGCGCGCGGCTTCTTCACCAAATATCAATCCGATAATGGATAGCACAATTAGCAACAATGGCGCGATTGAAAATAGCGTATAAAACGCCAACGCTGCGCCCATACTTGGGGCGTAATCGTCATTCCAGGATTGAACAGTGGTTTTAATGAGTAGCCATAATTTTTTCATGCAGGTTTATTTCAAGCGCTTTTATCTTGCCTCAATTAAACCTATTTTGAAAATAATCTGTCTGTGCGATAACGCACGCTTACCCAATGCTATTAGTAGCGAATTTTTGTGGTGTATAAAAAATTTCGTCAGAGGAGGAAATTCAGTTACTAGGCTTGCTATTAGTTTTCAGGACTAAAGGCTTAACCTAGATTTAAGCCCACATCAAAGTTGGCCATATAACCATCTGCGGTTTTATAGGGTTTAAGCATTAATTGCCGACCACCCTCTTCGTAAATTCCGTCGTTGCTATTGTTTATTCTGCGCACACCTTTACCTGCATATGGCGCCAGCGCAAAAACTTCATCATTCAATTTGTCATCAAAATATAGTTGAGAGGTGAATTCGTGACTTTTCCCACTAGCATCGGTGGTGCGAATTTTAAAGTGAATATGTACCGCCCTGCCGTCATACCAGCCCGGATAAACTGTGAAAAATTTCACCGCGCCAAGTTCATCTGTCAATCTGTAACCGCGCAAGAATTTTCTGCCCCGGGTATCAAAACTTCTATCTTTTGCATCAGAATAAACGCCTTCAGCATTGCAATGCCAAATATCGACAATCGCATCTTTAATCGGTGTGCACGCACTACTACCCGTTTTAAAAACATTAATCGTTAACGTTAATAGCATGCCTTCCTGTATCGAACCATCAGTGGGATCGAAGCGGATATCCGAGCGCATCAGCTTTTCGTCCACAAAATAAGGCCCTTCAGTTTGCTCAGGCGTCACTATACAAGCCAGATTTGAGGTGCTTTTGTTCTGCGATGCGGCACCACAACTGGTTAACAGGCTGAAGCCACTAGCAATCATGATTTGCAGCATATTTCGCCGGCTAAATGCGCCAGATATTGGGCTTGGTAATTTATCGTTAAGCATATGGTTGTATCCAAGAAATGACTAAAAATCAGGCAAATTTAAACGACTTATTAAGATGTTATCTTAATGCTGGATTTTGTAAATTTATTAACATGAATTGTAAATCTACGTAAGTTTAAAAGGCGCGCATTGATTGCCCATTTCTTTCTGCTATAATGAGATTAGTTCTCATTTGTATTTGAAGCTTATCAGCACAATCAGCTTTTACATTGACGACTAAACCAACATTTAACCCTAGAACATGCAAAATTAGCCAGATATGCAAAATCAAATCAATCAGAAAAATCGAGCATTCTGGCTCAAGCACCTTTACCGTTGGCATTGGATCAGTTCCGCTGCCTGTCTTATTGGCATGCTGTTATTTGCTTCGACCGGCATTACGCTAAACAACTCTGCGCATATTGAATCGAAACCTGTGGTGAGTAAAAAATCCGCTACAGTTCCTGAAAAACTTTTAAATCAGCTTAAAGCCGAGCCAGCCAACGACAAGGCAGCATTACCTAAAACCACCGCCGATTGGGTTAGTGACGCAATTGGTGTGGAATTGGCTGATGTGCCTGGTGAATGGTCAGATGCCGAAGTCTATTTATCATTACCCCGACCCGGTGGTGATGCATGGCTGGTGATAGATCGCGAAAGCGGTGAGGTGAGTTATGAGCGAACCGACCGTGGCTGGGTTTCTTATTTTAATGACCTACATAAAGGTCGAAATACAGGAACAGCCTGGAGCTGGTTCTTGGATATCTTCTCTATTACCACGCTGGTGTTCTGCATCACAGGCATGTTCATGTTAAACATGCACGCGGGTAACCGCCCCGCCACATGGCCTTTGGTTGGCTTGGGCGTTGTTGTACCACTAATTTTAGTCATTTTATTTATTCATTAATCAATTCAGTTTATTTTTTCATTAAGTTATAGGAGATATCGTCAATGCGTAAATGGGTTCCTGAATTTATATCTTTACCAGCTTTAGCACCGGCTTTATTGCCCGCTCTAATTGCTGGCATGTTCGCTGGTCAAGCTGTCGCTGGGGAAATCAATCTTAAAGTGACGCTTCCCCAAATCAATTCGGCTGAATATCACCGCCCTTATGTGGCAATTTGGATTGAAAAACCTGACCAAACCGTCGAAAAAAACTTGGCTGTTTGGTATAGCCAAAAGAAAACTGACAAGGGCGAGCAAAGTGATAAATGGCTGAAAGACTTGCGTCAATGGTGGCGTAAAAGTGGTCGCGATCAAGCGATGCCATTAGATGGTGTGACAGGTGCAACCCGCCCTGTTGGCGAGCAGAAGTTAAGCTTTGTTGAAGGCAAATCTCCATTAGGTAATTTGCCAGCTGGCCAATATAACGTGGTGGTTGAATCTGCCCGCGAAAAAGGCGGACGCGAGTTGGTCCGTGTGCCATTCACATGGCCTGTACAAAAAGCGGTGACTGCAAAATCAAGTGGTCAAGAAGAGCTTGGCGATGTTGTTGTAGAGCTTAAGCCCTAACTTTTAAATTATTTTAAGGAATCACTATGAAACTCCAAATAAAACTACAGTCCGCTTTATTATCTTTGGCAATTGGCATGTCAGCTTCTGTTGTGCATGCACATGGCGTTTGGATCACCTCTTCAAGTTCAGTTTTATCTGCGCCTCAATTTGTGACTTTTGACGCAGCATCATCAAGCGTGCCATTCCTAATTGATCATCGTCCGCTTGTGATCGATGCACTATCAATTATTGCGCCCGATGGCAGCAAAGTGCCACCGGTTAATGTGATGAAAGGCGAGCTACGTACGGTTTTTGATGCAAAACTAGAACAAACTGGTACGTATCGTTTAGAACTTGTGCGCTCTGGCTTTAGAGCAAACTGGAAAGATGCAGAGAATAAGCCTAAACGTTTTATGGGCACGGCTGAAGCTTTAGCGAAGGAAGTACCTGCAGATGCAAAAGAGCTAAAAGTCACTGAATCAATCAGTCGCATGGAAAACTTTATCACTGTCGGCAAGCCTTCAACATTAAAGACAACAGGTAGTGGTCTTGAATTAGTCTCGGCCACACATCCTAATGATTTAGTGGTTGGTGAGCCTGTTGAGTTTACGTTCCTTGTGGATGGCAAACCGACCGAAGGCGTTGAAGTTGAGATGATTCGCAACCAAACACGTTACAGAAACAAGCTAGATGAGAAGAAATACAAAACCGATAAAAACGGCAAAGTGAAAGTGACTTTGCAGGAAGCTGGTTTGTACTGGCTTGATGCTGATTTCAAAGATAATAATGTTTCAAACAAGCTCGCTAAAGAGCGCGGTTTAGCTTATGTGCTGACGCTGGAAGTATTGCCGCAGTAAGCTGATGCGCCGCGTATTAATTCCGCAAAGCCTGCAAACATTACCGCAGCAATTACCAATTGGGGAGATACATACGCTCACCGGACAGTCCATGGGAACAAGTTGGGCTGTCCGTTTTGTCAATACGAATCAACAAACCGATGATGATGTTCGTGCGCTTATTCAACGCGAGTTGAATCTTGTTGTAGCGCAAATGAGCACATGGCAAGAAGATTCAAATCTCAGTGTTTTCAATCGTGCTGATGCGAATACTTGGCATATTTTACCAGCGCCATTTTTTAAGGTGCTGGATTGCGCATTAAAAATTGCCGCAGAAACTGATGGCGCATTTGACCCAACTATTGGCCCACTAGTCAATTTATGGGGATTTGGTCCAAATGGCGAAAGAACATCTCCACCTGATGCTATAGAAGTAAAAACATTACATGCAGACTGTGGTTGGCAAAAACTGCAATTGGATAACGAATCCATGCGTGCCTTGCAACCTGGCAATGTTTATGTTGATTTTTCAGGTATCGCAAAAGGCTACAGCGTCGATAGGATTGCACATGTGCTGACTGATACAGACATAGAAAACTACCTGATAGAAGTTGGTGGAGAGCTATATGGCGCTGGCATTAAGCCCGATGGGCAACCTTGGTGGATTGCACTTGAAACTTCGCCCGATGCCTCTGCTTCATCAGTCACAGAATCAATCGCTGCCCTACATGGCTTGGCGGTTGCGACATCTGGCGATTATCGGCGCTATTTTGATTATCAAGGCAAGCGCTATGCACATACCATTGATCCGCGAACTGGCTTTCCCATTGAGCGTGCTACCAACGCATTGGTTTCCGTCACCGTACTGCATGCAGAGTGCATGGTTGCGGATGCGCTGGCAACGGCTTTCACAGTCATGGGCGTTAAAGCTGCGCTGGCATACGCTAAGCAAAAAGATATTGCAGTTTTATTGATTGAACACAAAGCAGAAGGTTTTGAAGAGCACCTTTCTCCCAAATTAATGGCGATGCTGGAATGAAATATCTATTTGCAGGCTTAAGCCTGTTAATCGCTAATCCATCTTATACTGCCAGCATGGGCATGTCTCACACCATCAATGCACTTATAGTTGTTGCACTTTATCTACTCTTCTGTGGCTGGATTATTTGGCGCTACAAGAAAAGAATGGCTCAAAATCTGCTGGGAAAAAATCAAGTTAACACAGACTTAAATCTGCGTGATGAGAATAGCATTCTGGTGGCATACGCCAGCCAAACTGGCAATGCCGAACAGCTTGCTCAAAAAACAGCAGAATCGTTAAAAACTGCAGGATTAACTGTCGAAATACATTCGCTCTCAGCAATCGATATTGAGATGCTACAGAAATTCACCCGTGTTTTATTTGTCGTCAGCACGACTGGTGAAGGAGACGCACCAGATAATGCTCGCGAATTCTTGAGTAAAGTCATGCATAAAGATGCAGGTTTCCCCAATCTTAAATACGGCATCTTAGCTTTAGGCGATGCGAGCTACACGCATTTTTGCGGTTTCGGGCACACGCTTGATACATGGCTACAGCACGCGCATGCCATGCCTTTATTCGACATAGTTGAAGTCGACCGCAATGACGATGGGGCATTAAGGCATTGGCAATACCAGTTAGGCGTTCTGGCTAAAGACACCGAAATGGCTGATTGGAAAACACCAGACTATCAACGTTGGAAACTAACCAGCCGCACGCAACTGAATAAAGGCAGTGTGGGCGCGCCCGTTTACCATTTAAGCTTATCTACGCAAAAGAAAAATATGCGCTGGCAAGCGGGTGATATTGCAGAAATCGGGCCACGCAACTCACCAAAATTAGTGAACATATTTCTCAATCACCTCGGGTTGGATGGTTCAGTCAAAGTCAAATCCGAAAGCATAACTATTGCAGAGGCCTTGCTAGATAAACTACTACCGCACGATGAAATTGGCTTTCAAGATTTAGCCAATATGGATGCCGAAGCGATTTTGTTCACATTAAAAACATTACCGCATCGCGAATATTCCATTGCCTCTATCCCACAAGATGGCAGCCTTGAGCTGCTTATTCGCCAGACACATTATACAGATGGCAGATTAGGCATTGGTTCTGGTTGGTTAACGGAATATTCAGCAATAAATGGCGATATCGCCTTACGTATACGTGAGAACACAGCATTTCATCCGCCATTAACTGATATACCACTAATCTTAATCGGTAACGGTACAGGAATTGCAGGCTTAAGAGCGCATCTAAAAGCGCGCGTGGCGTCAGGGCAAGGCAACAATTGGCTCATCTTTGGTGAGCGTAATACCAAGTATGATTTTTACTTTAAAGATGAGTTATACGTTTGGCAGAATCAAGGTCTATTAACTAAGTTCGAAACCGCATTCTCAAGAGACCAAGCAGAGCGTATTTATGTGCAGGACATTGTAAAATCATCAGCAACAGATATAGCAAACTGGGTCAAAAACGGCGCAGCAATTTACGTTTGTGGCAGTGCCAGCGGCATGGCACCCGCAGTGCACACTGAGTTGCTTGAGATTCTTGGCGAAGCCACATTATCTACATTAATCGCATCAGGGCGATACCGTCGTGATGTGTATTAATTAATGCATTTGGGTTTTACCCATAAATAAAAAATTTAGCGGCCAGATTCGTTACTCATGGTGAGAATATTTCAACTATATTCAAATGCTGATACTCACTGAAAAGAACTTAAATAACCCATGCAGAACACAGAATATGTAGCGACATCGTTCGCGCATCTGAGTCGGATCTAAATAGCATTATAGAACCTCAAGCAGCAAATCAACCCGAGCGTGGCGGAACATTATCTGGCAGTCTGCCATATTCCAGAATTGCAGATAAGCGCGAGATGCTAGGGTGTGAGGGCATCTTTCATTCGGAGCGACAACACGCCTCACTGCGTGCTAACGTAGCAATGAGTGTGCGCGAAGTCGGAAGTCTCCCGTTTAGTTTTTGGTAGAGGTCTGCAGCATCACTTTTAAGCTATGCTCTAACGATTACCTCAAAACTATTTGCAGCTATCTATGGAGATACTCCCAGCGAGTCACTAGATTGCGTAAAACAACTTTAGACATTGAGAGAGAAAGGCAATAAAAAAACCAGCACTTAGGCTGGTTTTTTGTATGTTCTAGGACAATCTAAAACATGGAATTGGTAGGGCGTGCGGGGATCGAACCCACGACAAACGGATTAAAAGTCCGCTGCTCTACCAGCTGAGCTAACGCCCCATTGTGAAACGGGTAATACTGGATATTGCTACTTAATTCGTAAGCAGTTTGAATTGCTTTTGCTTTACCTACGAAAGGGCGCAATTATGCAAGAAACTCGGGCTTTGGTCAATGACAACCTGCTAAATAAATTAACTTTTTATATTCTTTATTTTTTGGCACGCGCGCACTTTAAAACTACAACACTTTCTCAAGCTTATTAACTGACATTTAATTAGAGATTTTTATATAAAAATACTTTAAATATCTTAACGCATTCCTGGCAATTTACCGCCCATCATGCCACCCATACCGCGCATCATTTTTGCCATGCCGCCTTTGCTAAACATTTTCATCATCTTTTGCGTTTCTTCAAACTGCTTTAATAGACGGTTCACTTCTTGCACTTGCACGCCACTGCCCGCAGCAATACGTTTTTTACGTGTAGCTTTAATCAGCTCTGGTTTGCGACGCTCAAGCGGCGTCATGCTGTTGATAATACCTTCAATACGGCGCAGTGATTTATCTGCATCCTCATTGTTCACCTTGGCTGCCATGCTGGCCATTTGTGCTGGCATTTTATCCATTAGTGCGCCCATGCCACCCATTTTGCGCATTTGACTCATTTGGCTTTTAAAGTCTTCCAAATCAAATTTACTGCCCGATTTGATTTTATCTGCGACTTTTTTCGCTTCGGCCATATCGACATTTTTATGCGCTTGCTCAATCAAGCCCAGCACATCGCCCATGCCCAATATACGACCAGCCATGCGTTCTGGATAGAATGGCTCTAAACCATCGACTTTTTCACTTACACCGATAAATTTAATCGGCTGACCTGTTACATGCCGCACAGATAAAGCCGCACCTCCGCGCGCATCGCCATCTAACTTAGTTAGCACCACGCCGGTTAATGGCAACGTTTCACCAAAAGCCTTGGCGGTATTTACCGCATCCTGGCCCTGCATCGCATCTACGACAAACAATGTTTCAATCGGATTTAATTGTGTATGTAGCGCCTTGATTTCCGCCATCATCGCTTCATCAATACCCAAGCGACCTGCCGTATCAAAAATCACGACATCGTAATAATTCTTTTTGGCATGTTCTAAAGTTAATGCCGCAATTTCACTGGGCTTTTGATTAGCATTGCTATCAAAACAATCTATATCCAGCTGTTTAGCCAAAGTTTGCAATTGCGCAATCGCAGCAGGGCGATAAATATCGGCACTAGCCAACAACACTTTTTTCTTTTGCTCTTTAAGCAGTTTGGCCAGCTTGGCCGATGTCGTTGTTTTACCAGAGCCTTGCAAACCAGCCATCAAGATAATCGCTGGCGGCTGCGTGGCTAAATTCAAGCCCACATTGGCCTTGCCCATTAACTCCGTCAGCTCATCGTTGACTACTTCAATCACGGCTTGGCCCGGCGTTAAGCTCTGCAACACCTCTTTACCTTGTGCGCGCGCTTTAACGCGGCTGATAAACTCTTTCACCACAGGCAAAGCCACATCGGCCTCTAGCAACGCCATACGCACTTCACGCATCGCATCACTGATATTGTCTTCTGTTAATCGTGCTTGGCCACGTAGATTTTTGATGACGCCTTGTAAACGGCCGGTTAAATTTTCTAACATTTTCGGGGTTACCTTCAAAGGTGATACTGAAAGATATTGCTAACTGAGTTTGCAGTAATTTTACATCAAGCTATGCTAATTAGACGAGTTTTGCCATAATTGTCATATGCAAAATTCAATGCACTATTTCATTCCGTATTTGGTTGTCGCTTTTATTTATATCGCAGTTGCTGCGGATTTTTGGCGCACCGCCAAATCAGTCACTAATGTGCAATCACTTAAATTGCATTCTGCCATGGTTGCCTTGGGCTTAATGTTGCATGGCTGGCTTTTATACCGTGATGTCTTTAGTGTTGGCAGTGTAAATTTAGGTTTTTACTATGCGTTGTCGGCCATTTTTTGGCTAACGGTATTGGTGTATTGGTTAACAGATTTAAAACACGAATTACATAGCCTGCAAGCTTTTGTATTGCCACCCGCCGCGATTTTTGTTTTGCTGCCCGCCTTTGCCATCAAAAATCATTATTTACCCACTGCGCACGAAGGCTTATTTATGGCGCATATCGGCATTGCGATTCTGGCCTATAGCTTATTCACATTTGCCGCTTTGCATGCACTGTTAATGACAATCGCTGAACGTAGTCTACACAACAAACCCACATTAATTAAACTGCCCAGCTTTCCGCCATTAATGGTGATGGAAAGCTTATTATTTCGAGTGATTACCGTTGGTTTTGTCTTGCTCACGCTAACATTAATAAGCGGCGTGTTATTTAGCGAGCAAATTTTTGGTAAACCATTGCAATGGAATCACAAAACTCTTTTTTCGATTGCGTCTTGGGTGATTTATGGCTGGTTATTATTTGGACGTTACCAATACGGCTGGCGTGGCAAAAAAGCAATTAAGCTGACCTTAATCGGTTTCTTGCTGTTACTGCTAGCTTATATCGGCAGCCGTTTTGTGCTGCAAGTATTATTGAATAAATAATAGCGTTAACAATTATTCAGGCTGTATTTACTAGTGAATACCTACTTAACATACTATTTTCACCAACTTTAACTACATACAGTGCTAACTTAGCCCTAAATTTAGCTCAAAACAAACAATCGCTTTCATCTAAATTAATCCGATATAAGCGCCTTGTAGCCGCTTAAATTAAACGGCAATAATCCTAACGTAAACTAATAGCAGGCCAATTATGTGCTTTGGCATATGCGGTAAGAGTTTCGTCCGCATCCACCGCTACAGGATTCGTCACTAATTTCATCAATGGCAAATCGTTGTGCGAATCACTATAAAAATAGCTTTTGTCAAAGCCAGTTAATGTTTGGCCTTTTTCCGCCAACCATTCATTAATCCGCGTCACTTTGCCTGCCTGAAAACTCGGCACACCGCTCACACCGCCAGTAAATTGGCCATCAACCATTTCCGGGTCAGTGCCAATTAAGTGCTCAATGCCATAAGCAGTGGCAATTGGCTTGGTCACAAAACTGTTAGTAGCGGTAATCACGATGCATAAATCCCCTGCCGCTTTATGCTCATTCACCAAATCCTGTGCTTTATCCGTCATCATCGGCTTAATGACTTTATCCATATACTTAACGTGTAATTCATCCAAGAATTTTTTAGGATACTGGCTTAAAGGCTGTAACTGAAATTTTAAAAAGGCAAAAATATCCAAATTGCCACTTTTGTAATCCAAGTAAAACTGTTCATTGCGGTCATGATGCGTTTTAGCATCTAATAAACCTTCTTCTATTAAAAACAAGCTCCAGTTATAGTCTGAATCGCCTGCTAGCAATGTGTTATCAAGATCAAATAAAGCTAAATTCAAAATTTACTCCGTTACGAATTAACTAAGACAATGAAAATAAAGAGTTGAGAAAGGCGGCTTGACGCAGATAGTACGAATAGTACGGCAAGAAAAAGCCAACGCAGTTACCGCTCTGTATTTTCATTGACTGCAGAAAGGACTAAAAATACGCCCACTAAAATCACCGCCAGCGCAATATATTCAGTTGGGGTGACATGCTCATTTGCCAGCCAAATACCCACAGCGAATGCCACGATTGGGTTAACAAACGTATTGCTACTAGCGACCAGTGGCCGCACAGTTTTAAGCAAATATTGATAAGCGCTATAAGCAACCAACGAACCCAAAACAATTAAAAACAACATCGCTGCCCAAGATTTTACGCTGATTACGCTGGGATATTGTTCACCTTGAAGTGTGCTGAATATTAGTAACGCAATGCCGCCCATTAACATTTGGCATGCTGGCGCCATTAACCCTGCTGGCATACTTAATTGCTTACCCCAAACCGAGCCAAACGACCAACTGGCAGCTGCAAAAATCAATAAAAATGCGCTAAATAACTGACCTTGCAAACTACCGCCCACATTTAATAGCACAATCCCTACCAAGCCAACCGCAATACCAATCCATTCCTGACGGGTTATCTTGTGCCCCCAAATGGATGCAAAAATCGCCATCCAGATTGGCGCAGTGGCAATAGAAAGCGCCGCCACGCTGGATGAAACCGTTTGCTGCACATAACACACAGTTCCGTTACCCAACGCAGGCAACAAAATACCGACTGCCGTAGCACCCAGCCATTGCTGTTTTGTCGGATTCGGCGAGCCAAGAAAACGCATCACCACATATAACAAAGCACCAGCCACCGTAAAACGTATGCCACCCATTAAAAATGGCGGAAAACTTTCAATGCCAAATTTAATCGCTAAATAAGTTGAACCCCAGATGAAATAGGTGCAAAACAGGGCTAAAAAAATAAATAAAGTTTGATTTTTAGAGGACATTTAAATTGCTTAACTAAAATTCGCCAATAACCGTTTTAATAGTTCTTGGCGAATTTTAAAGATAAAAAATTAAAGTTGCGGATTCATCTTCTCGTCTTTGGAATACAATTTATTCAATCCATTCAAATACGCCTTGGCTGAAGCCACCACGATATCGGTATCTGCGCCCTGTCCATTCACGATACGCCCGCCTTTTGCTAAACGCACGGTGACTTCGCCTTGTGCATCGGTACCGCTGGTAATATTGTTGACTGAATACAATTGCAACTCAGCACCGCTGTTGACCATACTTTCGATCGCTTTAAACGTCGCATCTACAGGGCCGCCGCCATCTGCTTCTGCACGTTTTTCTATGCTGTTATCTGACAAGGTAATAATGGCATGCGGCACTTCACCCGTTTGCGAGGCAACTTGCAAATATACCAATTTGTAATTTTCACTGGCCTCGTGTACAAACTCATCACTGACTAAAGCATGCAAATCTTCATCAAAAATCTCTGATTTCTTGTCCGCTAAATTTTTAAAGCGCGCAAAAGCGGCATTTATCGCATCTTCAGACTCCAACTCAATGCCCAATTCTTTCAAGCGAGTTCTAAAGGCATTGCGACCGGACAATTTACCCAAAGTTAATTTATTTGCGTTCCAGCCTACATCTTCTGCACGCATAATTTCATAGGTTTCGCGATGCTTTAACACGCCATCTTGGTGGATACCGCTTTCATGCGCAAACGCATTTGCGCCGACAATCGCCTTATTCGGCTGCACTGGGTAACCGGTAATCGTAGAAACCAATTTAGAAGTTGGCACGATTTGCGTAGTATCAATACTGGTTTCAAGCTTGAAAATGTCTTTACGTGTGCGTAACGCCATTACTACTTCTTCTAAGCTGGCATTGCCTGCGCGCTCACCTAACCCGTTAATTGTGCATTCCACTTGACGCGCGCCGCCCATCACCGCCGCCAAAGAGTTGGCAACCGCCATGCCCAAATCATTATGACAATGCGTACTCCACACCACTTTGTCAGAATTTTTTACGCGCTTAATCAAAGTCGCCATCGTTTCGCCCCACGGCGCGGGAATCGAATAACCCACGGTATCTGGCACATTGATGGTTTTCGCACCGGCTTCAATCACCGCATCAAATACGCGTACTAAGAAGTCGATATCTGAACGCACTGCATCTTCAGCAGAAAACTCCACATCTGGTGTATATTCCAATGCCCATTTAACGGCTTGTACTGCGCGCTCCAGCACTTGGTCTTCCGTCATGCGCAACTTGTTTTCCATGTGGATTTTGCTGGTGGCGATAAACGTGTGAATACGGCCAGAGGCAGCGTGTTTAATCGCTTCACCAGCACGACGCACATCATTTTCACTGGCACGGGCAAGTGAGCAAACGGTAGAGTTTTTGACGATCTTGGCAATCTCAGAGATTGCCTCAAAGTCACCTGGACTTGCGGCGGCAAAGCCTGCTTCAATCACGTTGACGCCCAATTTTTCAAGTTGGCGTGCGATACGAATTTTTTCTTCTTTGGTCATTGATGCACCAGGGCTTTGTTCGCCATCGCGCAAAGTGGTGTCAAATATAATAATTTGGTTATTGGCCGGGGTATTAGTTTGATTTGCTGTGTTCATGTTTTTTATTCCTAATGCTGCAGCTTGCTTTGATTATTTATTAATCAATTGCGCAAAAGCTACAAATACAATCATTTTACTCACTGTACTGTTAACTAGCCAGAGTAACTGTTTATTGATCACAATTAAACTGAGCACTGTAAAAAACAGTGAGCACGAAATTACTTTAGGGGGTTGGGGGATTATTGTGCGCTGGCGCGCAGCAGCATAGCTGGGCGTAGCGCAGCCAATGCTAAAGCAAGGCTTAAAAATAAGCCTGCGTAAAAAGATGTTGCTTGAAATGTGAAATGATTCAACATGTAATTAGTATAAATATTTAATGCTGGCTTTTCAAGTAGCTAATCGTGCGTTTATGCTTAAGGACTTGTTTTTAATTTAACAGGTTTTAACTTAATGATGCCTTTAATAATGGCATCTTAATATCAAATTAGCTTATGCTTTTTTTTGCCGCACGCGACTTTACCCACAAAAAATAGCCAGATAATGCGTAGACCAAAACCACAGTAAACAAGACTTCGGGTGGGCTGTAAGAGATCAGCACAAAAGCTAAAACAATCGCCAAAATAGCCACGAAAGGTACACTTTGTTTTAAATTAATGTCTTTTCCGCTGTAAAACTTAAGATCGCTCACCATACTGAGAGCTGCAAAAACCGTTAAGCCCCAAGCCATCCATTTCATCTGTAATGCGCCAAAAAATATTTCACGTCCATCTACATCATACTCATACGCCACCCATACAAAGCCCGCCAATAATGCCGCTGCTGCTGGGCTGGGCAAGCCTTGGAAATAACGTTTATCTTGATAATCATCGTCTAACTTGGTATTAAAACGCGCCAACCTTAACGCCGCGCAGGCGCAATAAATAAAAGCAGCTATCCAGCCCAATTTCCCCATCGGCTTTAACGCCCACACATACATAATTAATGCTGGCGCCACGCCGAAAGAAACCATGTCAGACAAGCTATCGTATTCTGCACCAAATGCGCTGGTGGTATTGGTCATGCGGGCTACACGTCCATCTAATCCATCCATCACCATGGCAATAAAAATGGCAATCGCAGATTGCTCAAAGTTAAAGTTCATCGCCTGCACAATGGCATAAAAGCCAGCAAATAAAGCAGCGGAGGTGAATAAATTGGGCAGCAAATAAATGCCGCGCGATTTTAATGTATCGACTTGTTTGCGTGGTGCACGTGCTTTAACGACAGCCATTGTATTCAGCCTGCTAATAAAATTACATCCAGTATATCAAAGCATACTTATTTTGCTCACTCTAAATTGATTATCATGGTCATTTGGTATCACTGACTTTGTTAATTAGTCGCGGTTAGCGCAACTTAACAGCATTATTTATGCGACGCCGATGTTTAGTGTAAGCGCTCGCTTATGATAGTATCGCGACTTAAAATTAACGCTTCAATTTAGGTTTAAACATGCAATTCACCCTTCACAAAACCGACGGCCTTGCCCGTCGCGGTACCGTTAGTTTGGCACATGGCGATGTACAAACGCCTGCGTTTATGCCGGTTGGTACGTACGGCACGGTTAAAGCCATGTCACCATTAGAGTTAGCTGAAATTGATGCACACATTGTGCTGGGCAATACTTTTCACCTGTGGTTGCGTCCTGGCTTAGAAGTGGTTGCCGCGCATGGCGGTTTGCACAAATTTATGGGTTGGGATAAACCGATTCTCACAGATTCTGGGGGGTTTCAGGTGTGGAGTTTGGGCGCGATGCGCAAGATTTCAGAAGAAGGTGTTAAGTTTAAATCGCCCATCAACGGCGACACCTGCTTTTTAACGCCAGAAGAATCCATGCGCATTCAAAAAGTGTTAAATAGCGACATCGTGATGATTTTTGACGAATGTACGCCCTACCCAGCAACACATAAAGAAGCAAATGATTCGATGCAGCTGAGTCTGCGCTGGGCTAGGCGCAGCAAAGATGCGCATCAAGGCAACGCAAATGCACTATTTGGAATTATTCAAGGCGGAATGTTTGAAGATTTACGCGACGTTTCTTTAAATGGTTTAGTCGATATCGACTTTGATGGTTTCGCAATTGGCGGGCTTTCTGTTGGCGAGCCCAAAGAAGATATGTTGCGCATTTTGGCGCATACGGCACCCAAAATGCCGCAAAACAAACCACGTTATTTAATGGGCGTTGGTACGCCAGAAGATTTAGTTGCTGCTGTTTCGCAAGGCGTGGACATGTTTGATTGCGTGATGCCAACCCGCAACGCCCGCAATGGCTGGCTATTTACCCAATATGGTGACATTAAAATCAAGAATGCGTTTTATAAACAAGATACAAAACCGTTAGATGATGATTGCGCGTGTTATACCTGTCGCAACTTTACCCGCGCTTATTTGCATCACCTGCATAAAGTAGGTGAAATCTTAGGCGCACGTTTAAACACGATTCATAATTTGCATTATTACCAAGTATTAATGCAAGGCATGCGCGGCGCGATTGAAGTAGGGGAATTTGAAACATTTAAAACAGACTTTAAAGCCAAGCGCGCACGCCTCTCAAGCTGAACAGTATGTGCTAAAATCGCACAGTTAAAAATTATTTGAAAGTTATTCCGCATGTTAAACAATCTATTTATTAGTAACGCACACGCCGCTCCAGCCGCTCCAGGTGGTGACTTATTGAGCTTTTTACCGATCTTAATTATTTTCGCCTTGTTTTACTTCATGCTGATTCGCCCGCAAATGAAACAGGCCAAACAGCAGAAAGCTATGATTGAAAGCTTAAAAGCGGGCGATGAAGTAGCAACAACAGGCGGCGTGATTGGCAAAATCAGCAAAGTGGGCGATAGCTTTGTAAGCATTGAAATTGCTGCTAACACAACGATTAATGTGCAAAAGCACGCTGTGCAAACTTTACTGCCACCTGGCACGATTAAAGGCATTTAACAGCTTAATTATTAAGCGATTTTGCGCTTGTATCCAACTTAATCATCATTTAAAAATAACATTTTTAAACTAACAATTTATTACTAAATTGAATCTGCATTTTAGTATTTTTGAGCCGCATTTATGAACCGCTACCCTACCTGGAAATACATTCTAATTGCCGTTATCGTTTTGATTGGGTTGCTCTACACCATACCCAATTTTTTTGGTGAGTCGCCTGCTGTGCAAGTCAGCCCAGCTAAAACATCACTGAAAGCAGATGCGGCTTTACTGAGCAAAGTTGAAGCGACGCTCAAATTAGCCAATGTGCCGTTCAATGGTATTTATTTGGATGCAAGCGGTGTAAAAGTACGCTTTGCTGATCCTGAAGCGCAAATTAAAGCCAAAGATAAATTAATTGCTAATTTGGGCAAAGATTATACGGTTGCGTTAAATCTGTTATCGCAAACGCCGAATTGGCTATTAAGTATTGGCGCTAAACCCATGTATTTGGGTTTGGATTTACGTGGTGGCGTGCATTTTCTGCTACAAGTGGATATGAAAGCGGCATTAGATAAGTCAGCAGAAAGTAGCGTGGGCGATTTCCGCACAACATTACGCCGTGAAAAAGTGAATTACTTCGGCATTTCGCGCGAAGGCCAAAAGGTGCAGGTGCGCTTTAGCGATAAAAAAGACTTAGATGCCGCACGTAAAGTATTAAGCAAAGATTTCCCTGACTTAACGCTGAATGATTCAACTGATGGCAAAGAACAAGTGTTAACGGCCACCATTGGCGAAGCGGCGAAAAAGAAAATCCAAGAGTTCGCACTCAAACAAAACCTACAAACCTTGCATAACCGTATTAATGAGTTAGGCGTAGCTGAACCAATCGTGCAACAACAAGGCCTTGACCGCATAGTTGTGCAATTGCCAGGTGTACAAGATACAGCCAAAGCGAAAGAAATTTTAGGCCGTACTGCAACGCTTGAAATTCGTATGGTGGATGAAGATAAAAAAGACCTAGCCACGCTTGAAGCGGCTGTCAAAGGACAAGTGCCTTTTGGTGACGAAGTGTATATGGATCGCGAAGGTAATCCAATTCTAGTTAAAAAGAATGTGGTATTAACCGGCGACCGCATTACTGATGCTGGCCCAGGCGTTAATAATCAAACTGGTGGCGCAATTGTGAATGTCACATTAGATGGTCGCGGTGCTGGCATATTTAAAAATGTCACACGCGATAACGTGGGCAAGCGCATGGCGATTCTGCTGATTGAAAAAGGCAATACTGAAGTGATTACCGCGCCAGTGATTAATGAAGAAATCGGTGGTGGCCGTGTGCAGATTTCCGGCATGAATAACACGCAAGAAGCCACCGATGTTGCGCTGCTGTTACGTGCTGGTGCGCTTGCAGCTCCAATGGAAATCATTGAAGAACGTACCGTTGGCCCAAGCATGGGTGAAGAAAACATTAAACGTGGCGTGCACTCAACGCTGTGGGGTTTCGCGGCTATTGCGGTGATGATGATGATTTACTACATGATTTTTGGTGGTGTTTCCGTATTGGCGCTGGGTATTAATCTGCTGTTACTAGTCGCTCTTCTTTCGATGCTACAAGCGACACTTACCTTGCCAGGTTTAGCGGCAATTGCGTTGGCACTGGGCATGGCGATTGACGCGAACGTGCTGATTAACGAACGAATTCGTGAAGAGTTACGCAATGGCAACACGCCACAAGCAAGCATTCATGCAGGTTACGACAGAGCATTTGACACGATTTTAGACTCCAACGTGACGACTTTAATTGCTGGTGTTGCCCTGTTTATGTTTGGCACAGGCCCTATTAAAGGCTTCGCCGTAGTACACGTGCTGGGCATACTAACGTCGATGTTTACTGCAGTTTTAGTGTCACGTGCGATTGTGAATCTGATTTATGGCTACCGCCGTAAAGTGACCACTCTTTCAATCGGCCAGATTTATAAAGCTTAAACTTCGATTAAATTTCAATTTGCTAAGGATTTAGCCTTAGCAATTTAGCAGCTAATTTTATATAGAGTATGGATTATGGAATTTTTCAGAATTAAAAAAGACATCCCATTCATGAGTTACGGTCGTTTAACCACGGCTGTCTCGCTCATCACTTTTTTAGTGGCGATATTCTTCCTTTGGTCTAAAGGCCTGCATTATGGCGTTGACTTCACTGGCGGCACCGTGATGGAAGTGAATTATCCGCAGTCTGCAAATATCGATAATATCCGTAAAGCGGTTGACTCAATCGGCTTAAAGGATGTCACTGTTCAAAATTTTGGCACTAGCCACGATGTATTGATTCGTCTACCGATAAAGAAAGATACATCGATTGCACAACTATCCGAAACGGTCACAAAAGCCTTACAAGCCGCAGATCCAACCGCTGAAGTGCGTCGCGTGGAGTCAGTTGGTTCGCAAGTAGGTGATGAGTTGTATGCCAGTGGTGGATTAGCTTTACTACTTGTTTGCGCTGGCATTATGGCCTATTTGGCGATACGCTTTGAATGGCGTTTTGCAGTAGCGGCAATTATCGCCAACATGCATGACGTGGTGATTATTCTAGGTTTTTTTGCCTTTTTCCAGTGGGAGTTTAACCTAACTGTACTAGCTGCAATTTTAGCCGTTTTAGGTTATTCAGTGAATGAATCGGTTGTAGTATTTGACCGAGTGCGCGAAAATTTCCGCAAAATGCGTAAAGCCACTGTGGTACATGTTATTGATAACGCTATTACACGTACGATGTCACGCACAGTGATTACTCACTTAATGACACAAACTATGGTCGGTTCAATGCTGTTATTCGGTGGCGAAGTGCTGCATAACTTTGCACTAGCGCTCACGATTGGTATCCTATTCGGTATCTACTCCTCTGTATTGGTTGCTTGCCCAGTTGCGATGTATCTAGGTGTAAGTCGCGCTAATTTAATTGGTGATACTGAGAAAAAAGATGCGAACAAAAAAGATTCTGATAACACCACAGAAGCACTGTCTTAATTAGATATATTCATCAAAACATATATTTAAACGACAATTCACCAACAACTCAACCTTAACTGCTTGATTTTTAAATGAATAAACAGGTAAACTGATTACCTGTTTATTTTTGATTTAACGCTAATTGGATAATATTCCCATTCCCTATCAGCTTGGCGTTTTAGCCTTGCTTCTGCTGATTTCCGGCTTTTTCTCTGTTGCTGAAACCAGCTTAATGTCGCTCAACCGTTATCGGTTGCGGCATTTAGTTAAAGAAGGTAACCGTGGCGCACGATTGGCTAGCAGCTTACTCGCCAAAACCGACAAACTACTTGGTGTGATTCTGCTCTGCAACAACTTTGCTAACGCCGCATCTGCGACACTTGTTACTATTATTACGGTTGAACTGTTCGGAGAGGGCGAATGGGTGTTGATGTTCGGCACTTTAGCCGTCACTTTCGCCATTTTAGTCTTCAGCGAAATATCTCCAAAAGTAATCGCGGCCGCATATCCAGAAAAACTTGGCATATTGTGCAGCTATGTTCTGTACCCACTTTTAAAAGTGCTGTACCCCGCCGTTTGGTTTATCAATCTATTTGTTGAAGGCTTGCTTAAGTTATTAAGAGTGAATATCAACTTTAGTGAGAGCTCGCAATCGCTCACCATGGATGAGTTACGCAGCATTGTGACGGATGCCGGGCATTTTATGCCTAAAAAACACCGCACTATTTTACTTAACCTGTTTGATCTGGAAAAAATCACGGTAGATGACGTGATGACCGCGCATACATTGGTTGAAGTCATTGATTTTGACGCGCCAATCGATGACATTCTGCAACGCATTTCAAACAGCCATCACACACGCTTACCTGCACGTGAAGGCGACAACGAGGAAATCATTGGTATTATTCATGTACGCAAAGTCATTAATCAGTTGCGTAGTTATCAGCAGGACGCAGAAATTAGCAGAGAAACATTGCGTGAAATTATCAGCGAACCTTACTTCATTCCTTCTGGTACGCCGCTTTATACGCAAATTCAGCAGTTCCAAGAAAACCAAGAGCGTATTGCTTTAGTGGTAGATGAATATGGTGAGTTTAAAGGCTTGGTAACGTTGGAAGATATTTTAGAAGAAGTGATTGGCGACTTCACAACGCAATCACCCAGTCGCGTTGGCAGCTATCGCCAAGAAGTCGATGGTAGCTGGCTGGTTGACGGTAGCAGTGCATTACGCAATTTAAATAAAAAGCTCAATATTAATTTGCCGCTAGATGGACCACGCACACTTAACGGTTTAATACTGGAACATTTTGAAGATATTCCTGAGCCTGGCACCAGTTTTAGAATCAATAGTCACACGCTTGAAATCATGCAGACGCAAGATAGAATCGTTAAAAGCGTCAAAATATTCCCTTAATTGTATTAAATCTCTATATCCCTACTCATATTGGGCTTGAAATTTTCTGTAGTCGGCTCAAAATATAGTTAAGTATTTAACAAAGTTGCACATGGCTAACACAAACCCTAATCAAGACCTTGCAATTAAACCCAGCGCAGTTAAGTCAAAATTGCCTGCGATGTACAAAGTGTTATTGTTAAATGACGATTACACGCCAATGGAATTTGTTGTAGAAACGATTGAACGTTTTTTTAACAAAAACCGTGAACAAGCGACGCAAATTATGCTCCAAGTACATACAGAAGGCATGGGAGTGTGTGGTGTTTATCCACAAGATATTGCGGAAACCAAGATGAAACAGGTTTTAACACACGCCAAAGAGTCGCAACATCCGTTGCAGTGCGTGACTGAGCCAGCGTAGCTGGTGACAAAAAAGAGTATCAGCTTGAGTTGGTGGAAACATAAGAGTACCAGCCCAAGTTGGCGGCAAGAAAGATTACTCATCTAAATTGTAATAAATGTAAAAGCACCAGCTGATGCTGGCAGTGAATGTAATAAGTAAATGAAAGTTGGTACAAAATGATCGCGCAAGAACTTGAAGTAAGTTTGCACATGGCATTTATGGACGCAAGACAAAAGCGCCATGAACTCATTACGGTTGAGCATTTACTGCTAGCGATGATTGATAATCCTACTGCAGCAGAAGTGTTGCGTGCATGCGGCGCAAAATTTGATGTGTTGCGTACGGAGCTGAATCATTACATTGAAGAACACACACCGACTGTTAATGGGACAGAAGAAGTCGATACACAGCCAACGCTCGGCTTTCAACGCGTCATCCAACGCGCTATGCTGCATGTGCAATCATCAGGCAAAAAAGAAGTCACTGGCGCTAACGTGTTGGTGGCCATCTTTGGCGAAAAAGATTCACACGCGGTATTTTTCTTGCATCAACAAGGTATTACTCGTTTAGATGTAGTTAACTTTATTTCGCATGGCGTGGCTAAAGTGCCAGAAGGTGATGCGAAACCTGAAGGTACCGAAACCGATGCCGAAGCAGAAGCCGCGCCCAATGGCGCGCTAGAAAGCTTCACGCTTAATTTAAACTCTCAAGTATTAGCTGGAAAAATTGACCCGCTTATCGGTCGTGGCCCAGAAATTGAGCGTGTCATTCAAACATTATGCCGTCGTCGTAAAAACAATCCGCTACTTGTTGGTGAAGCGGGTGTGGGTAAAACTGCGATTGCAGAAGGTCTAGCACGTCGTATCGTTGAAAAAGAAATTCCAGATGTATTGGCGAATGCAACCGTGTATTCATTAGATATGGGCGCATTATTGGCTGGTACCAAATATCGCGGTGACTTTGAGCAACGTTTAAAAGCTGTGATGAAACAACTGGCTGAAAAGCCAGATGCGATTTTATTTATTGATGAAATCCATACCTTAATTGGTGCAGGTGCCGCTAGTGGCGGCACGCTTGATGCTTCTAACCTGCTTAAACCTGCGCTTTCAAACGGCACGCTCAAATGCATCGGTGCGACCACTTATCAAGAGTATCGCGGTATTTTCGAGAAAGATCACGCCCTATCACGTCGCTTCCAAAAGGTAGATGTAGTTGAGCCAAGTATCGCTGAAACGATTGAAATTTTAAAAGGCTTGAAATCACGTTTTGAAGAACATCATGGCGTGAAATACAGTGCTGGTGCGTTAACAACAGCGGCTGAACTTGCGGCTAAATACATTAATGACCGCCATTTGCCTGACAAAGCGATTGATGTAATTGATGAAGCAGGCGCTGCGCAACGTATTTTGCCTAAAAACAAGCAGAAAAAAGTTATCGGCAATAAAGAAATTGAGGACATCGTCGCCAAAATTGCGCGCATTCCACCTAAAAATATCTCTAGCGATGACCGCAGTGCGCTTAAAACACTGGAACGCGATTTGAAAGCGGTGGTGTTTGGTCAAGATAAAGCGATTGAAGTACTCACTAGCGCAGTTAAAATGGCGCGTAGCGGCTTAGGCCAAAACAACAAACCGATTGGTAGCTTCTTATTCAGCGGTCCAACTGGGGTGGGTAAAACTGAAGTCGCTAAACAATTAGCTTATATCATGGGCGTTGAATTAATTCGCTTTGATATGAGTGAGTATATGGAACGCCATGCGGTGAGTCGCTTGATTGGTGCGCCTCCAGGCTATGTTGGGTTTGAGCAAGGTGGATTGATGACCGAAGCGATTACCAAACAACCATATAGCGTTTTACTACTAGATGAAATTGAAAAAGCGCACCCAGATATTTTCAATATTCTGTTGCAGGTGATGGATCATGGCACTTTAACTGACAATAATGGCCGCAAAGCGGATTTTAGAAATGTCACGATTATCATGACAACGAATGCAGGCGCTGAGAATTTGGCTAAATCAAGCATTGGATTTACCAATTCCAAAGAAGCCGGTGATGAACAAGCGGATATTAAACGTCTATTCTCGCCAGAGTTCCGTAATCGTTTAGATGCAACAGTGTCATTCGGTAGCTTGTCGCAAGACATTATTATCCGTGTAGTGGATAAATTCTTAATGCAATTAGAAGACCAATTGCATGAGAAAAAAGTGGATGTTACATTTAGCGATGAACTTAAAACTTATCTGGGTAAAAAAGGTTTCGATCCACAAATGGGCGCACGTCCGATGGCGCGTTTGATTCAAGATACCATCCGTAAAGCCTTGGCTGATGAGTTGTTATTTGGTCGTTTAAACAATGGCGGTGTGGTGCATGTAGATATCGATGACAAAGACCAAGTAAAACTGGTTTTTAGCAAAGATAATCAATCAAGCGATAAATTACTGGCAACTGCGGATTAAAATTTAATACGTTATTTCAACAGCCAACTTATGCAATATAGGTTGGCTGTTTTTTCATCACGCGTTCAAATAACGTTGAACTCAATAACCCATTAAGCCAATTTTTCAATTTTGGATAACTTGATGATTCAAACCAAGTTAAATCGACCGCCGCAAACTGGCGCACGAATGGAAAAATCGCCATATCGGCCAAACTGGCAGTATCTTTGAGCAAATAAATATGTTGATTCAGCAAGACTTCTAACCGTTGTAAATATATCTCACCTTGCTGGCGATAATGCGTTTGAGTAAGTTGCGGATAACGCTCAGGATATTTATAGCGATCCAGCGCTTGTTTAAAATGTGTGTCGTTCTCAGTGATTAATGCCTGCATCTTGCCAAAATCTGCATCTAGCCAATCTTGTGAATCGTCTTGCTGCAAAGCCCAAAACATGATGTCTAAGCTTTGCTCAATTACCACGCCCGTTTGCAACGCTAACACTGGCACGGTGCCTTTTGGTGACACTTGTATTAGATGAGCAGGCTTGTCACGCAATGATATTTCACGTATTTCAACCGCAATATCCGCTGCATAAATCGCCAGTCTGGCGCGCATGGCGTAAGGGCAACGGCGGTAGGAATATAAAATTGGCAACATGACTAAATCAAAATTCTTAATAATATTTTCAGCGAAATTTTTGCTTAGAAATTCTATTTAAACAAATACACTTTTAATTAACCTAATACTTTGCAAATATCATGCACCAGAGCAGGGCCTTTATAAATCAGCCCACTATATACCTGCACCAAGCTTGCACCTGCTGCAATTTTTTCAACTGCATCTGCGCCAGTTAATATGCCGCCCACGCCAATAATTGGCAAAGCACCTTGCAATTGCTTTGAAAGCTGTTGAATCACAATCGTCGATTGATTCCGCACTGGTGCACCCGACAATCCACCTGTTTCAGCACCATTTTTCATGCCTTTTACTACATCACGCGCAAGCGTCGTATTCGTAGCAATCACGCCATCAATCTGGTGCTGCATCAGCAAATCTGCAATTTCAACAACTTGTTCTTGGGTTAAATCTGGCGCGATTTTTAAAGTAATTGGCACATATTTACTATGTTGCTGTGCAAGCTTATTTTGCTCTGCCTTCAAGCTAGCAAGCAAACTAGATAGCGCCTCTTTCTCTTGCAGGGCGCGTAAATTTTTAGTGTTGGGTGACGAGATATTTACTGTGATGTAACTGGCATGTTCATACACTTTTTTCATGCAAATTAAATAATCATCTACCGCGTTTTCAATGGGCGTATCAAAATTCTTACCAATGTTAATGCCTAGAATTTGATTAGCTGAAGTTTGATTAGAAAGTCCGCCTTTAAATTTGGCCACTTTTACATTGTTAATCAGGTTATCCACACCCAAATTATTAAAGCCAAAGCGATTAATCACGCCTTGCGCTTCCTTCACTCTAAACAAACGTGGCTTAGCATTACCTGGTTGCGCGCGCGGCGTGACAGTACCTACCTCAATAAAACCAAAACCCAATGCAGCCATGCCATCGATGACTGCACCATTTTTATCCAATCCCGCCGCCAGACCAACTGGATTGGGGAAATTCAATCCCATTACTTGCCTTGGTTGGCAAACAGGTGATTTTGGATAAAGCGCCAATAAGCCAGATTTTTCAGCGTACTTAAGGCTTTTTAAGGTGATATCGTGAGCAATTTCCGCATCTAATTGAAACAGTAAAGGCTTGGCAAGCTGGTAATAATTCATATGGTTATTTTACGTAAGTTAAATCAATTACAGCTAGCGCTAATTATTGACGACATGGACCGTGTATTTATAGCTGCATGATCGACATTTAAACAGACGTTCATCACGTGTTTTTGATAAAGGCTGAGTGCCGCACTGTGGGCATCTAACGGTATCGCCTTCTTTTTTAATTTCTACATAATCTCTTATCGAAACCGTATCGGCAAGCAATGAATTAACCTGTTTTTTATTGAAATATGTACCAATTATAATTAGCAAAATCGCGCCAATTTCCATTAACACATTGAGCCTAATCCCTAAAATCTCATAGTTAATCAGTAAATCAACATGATGAAATGAGGCGGCACGTATCAAGATGAAAGCGCACAGAAAAAATATTCCCACCCAAGTTAACTTGTAATTACGCAACGTATTAGCCAAAAACAATCTAAAACTGACTAAAGTAATCAACATACCAAAGCCTAGCGCCATTATAAAAGCCAACTGCAAGGGCTTTCTATGCTCATACCAGCCATGCTCTTGGGCGCTATCTTTAAGCGTTTCCGTCAACCAACTTTGTAAATCCAGCTGTTTATTAATACCTAAAAATAGCAAAAAAACAGCTAAATACAACCAGAACAGATAATTGCCACCAAACTTTTTAGAGGCACTTGCTTTAAAAATACAACGCACAGCAGCCAACAAATAAAAAGCAACGGTTATCCACCCCAATATAGTCGCATCCCCAATACCTGCATGCCAACGGCCATTTTCAGTTGCAGCTAATGTTAATGAGCTTTGGGTCAATAAGAATAAAGAGAGGATGAACTTATTCATATCACGCTTTTTTGTTAACAATCGATTAATTGCACCGCTGGCTCTCGCAAGGCTCCCCCATCATAATTGCTATCTATTCCAATGTTAGGTCAGTTTTGTAAAAAATGTGACTCAGAGCACAGGGGCATTTATGAACAGTAAATGAGCATCACGCTTAAAATTAGTTACTTCTTAAATGAGAGCAAAAAAGTAATAGGCATAATAATGGTGATAATTTCTTTCATCTAGCTATTTAAATTTGCTCTAGCATTTACAACAACACCTTTTCAATCCCACCATTGTTTACTCTTTCCACATATTCTTCCATCCAGTTTTCACCCAGGATATGCTTCGCCATTTCCACTACAATGTAGTCGGCTTCAATACCCGTATCATCCCCATAGCGTGCTAAGCCTTGCAGGCAGCTTGGGCAGCTGGTGAGGATTTTCACTTTTTCTTCAGGCTTACCAACGGTTAAGCCCATTTTATTCATGCCTTTTTCCAGCTCTTCTTGCTTACGGAATTTAACTTGCGTGGCAATATCAGGTCTAGCAGCAGCGAAAGTACCGCTTTCACCACAACAACGGTCGTTCAGTTGCACTTCTTGGCCCATTAGCTTATTGGTGACTTCCATTGGCTTATAAGTTTTCATCGGGCTATGGCATGGGTCGTGATACATGTAACGCGTACCTGTCACCGTTTGCAAACGCATGTCTTTTTCCATCAGATATTCGTGGATATCCAACAATCTGCAACCTGGGAATATTTTTTCAAATTCATATTTTTGCAGTTGGTCCATACACGTACCGCAAGATACGATAACCGTTTTAATGTCCAAGTAATTCAAGGTATTGGCGACGCGGTGGAACAATACGCGATTATCTGCAGTAATTTCCTGACCTTTGTCATGATTGCCTGCTGATGTCTGTGGATAACCACAACATAAATAGCCAGGTGGCAATACGGTGATTGCACCCACTTCATACAACATCGCCTGTGTGGCTAAGCCGACGTTTGAGAACAGTCGTTCTGAGCCGCAACCAGGGAAATAAAATACTGCTTCAGAATCTTCAGTGACTTTTTGCGGATTACGAATAACTGGAATCATGCTGTCATCTTCCACACCCAGCATAGCGCGTGAGGTTTTAGATTGCATTTTTCTAGGCATAGGTCGATTGATAAAATGAATCACCTGTGCCTTGATTTCTGGCTTACCAACTGTGGCAGGAGGACGAATTTTATCCTTAAGCAGACCCAATTTTTTGGCAAAAGTATGTGCAATATTTTGTGCTTTATAACCCCAACCTATCATGGTGGTGCGTATGAATTTAATGGTGGCAGGATCTTTAGCATTTAAAAACAACATACCAGCCGCAGTGCCAGGGTTAAATTGCTTTTTGCCTTGCTCGCGTAAAAAGTTGCGCATTTTGATGGATACGTCACCAAAATCAATATCCACAGGACATGGATTCAAACACTTATGGCAAACCGTGCAATGATCGGCTACATCATTAAACTCATCAAAATGCTTAAGTGAAATGCCGCGACGTGTTTGTTCTTCATACAAAAACGCCTCAATTAACAGTGATGTACCTAAAATCTTATTGCGCGGGCTATATAAAAGATTCGCCCTCGGCACATGCGTCGTGCAAACAGGTTTACATTTTCCGCAGCGCAAACAATCACTAATGTCATCGGCAATTTCGCCAATGGCGGACTGTTCCATGATGATTGACTCTTGCTCTAGCAAACCAAAGCTTGGCGTGTAGGCATTTTCAAGCCCAGAACCGGCCAACAACTTACCTTTATTAAAGTGACCATTTGGATCTACTTTATTTTTGTATGTCGTAAAGTTATCAATCGTCGCTTGATCCAAGTACTCCATTTTGGTGATACCGATACCATGCTCGCCTGAAATCACGCCATCTAAACCTTTAGCCAGCGCCATCACACGGTCAACCGCCGCATGTGCTTGCTGCATCATGCCGTAATCATCAGAGTTGACCGGAATATTGGTATGCACGTTGCCATCGCCTGCATGCATGTGCAAGGCAATAAACACGCGACTTTTAAGCACGGCTTTATGAATCTCATCAAAACGCGTCAAGATTTTTTGATACTCACGCCCAGCAAAAATATCCGCCATTGGGCGTTTTAGTTCACGCTTCCAAGAGATACGCAAATCGTATGATTGCACAGCGCGGAATACATTTTCGTATTGACTATACGGCTCGCCAAGCTTACCTAACACACTGACTGGTTCATCTAACGTGTTTAAAATTAAACGCCATTTTTCTCGCAAATCGCGCAGCAATTGCAGTGCCATTACTTGTTTAGAATGCACCATTTGCGCGTCAGCATTGCCATCTTCATCCGCTTGCAGTGGTAAATCCGTCTGCATAAACGCTTCTAAAGCATCCACTAACTTAAGCTTATTATGAATTGAAAGCTCAATATTAATGCGCTCAATTCCATCAGAATACTCACCCAATTTAGGCAACGGAATCACAACGTCTTCGTTAATTTTAAAGGCGTTGGTATGTTTGGCAATAGCGGCTGTGCGTGCGCGATCTAACCAGAATTTTTTACGCGCCTCGCCTGAAACGGCAATAAAACCTTCACCATTTTTGGCATTACACATGCGCACCATGGCTGAGGCAACTTCACCCACCGCATTTTCATCATCAGAAGCAATATCCGCAATCAACACCATTTTTGGGCGCTGCTGTCTTGCCGCTTTTGTGGCGTAACCAACCGCTTTAATGTAGCGCTCATCCATGTGCTCCAAACCAGCCATGATAACTAAGGGCTTATTAGGATTTGCAGGATCTGGTTTAGCAGTCGCATCGAGATAATCTTTAATCTCAACAATGGCTGGCACGGCATGTGACACATTGCCGAAAAACTCCAATGCAATGGTGCGCACGTATTTTGGCATGCGGTGCAAAATAAAAGTAGCGCTGGTGATTAAACCATCGCAGCCTTCTTTTTGAATGCCCGGCAAGCCGCTTAAAAACTTGTCGGTTACATCTTTACCCAAACCCACTTTTCTAAAGCTTGGCCCGGGTATCGCAATAATCTCAGGCTCACCTAATTGCGTTTTTAGGTCAATATCAAAGCGCGTGATCTTGAATCGCGCCATTGCAATATCGTGAATTTTGCCTAAATTATGATCTAAGCGCTCAACCTCAATCCAAGTCGCATCAGGCGTTACCATACGATAGGAAGCCAAGTTATCCAGCGCAGTGCCCCATAACACAGCCTTTTTGCCGCCGGCATTCATGGCCACATTACCGCCAATACAACTTGCATCAGCCGATGTTGGGTCACAAGCAAACTCTAATCCTGCTTCGGTTGCTGCCTCCATCGCGCGACGCGTGACTACGCCTGCGCCGCATTCAATAGTAGCAACTTGGCGCGCAACGCCAGGTAATGTGCGCATTTGCACACCAGTATGGCGGTCTAATTTTTCCGTGTTAATCACCACAGATAATGGTGTAAGTGGAATTGCGCCGCCTGTATAACCTGTACCACCTCCACGTGGAATAACCGTTAAGCCTAACTCAATACTAGCTTTTACTAACGCGGCAATTTCAATCTCAGTATCTGGGTTGAGCACCACAAATGGATATTCAACACGCCAGTCGGTGGCATCCGTCACATGAGAAACACGCGCAAGTCCGTCAAACTGAATATTATCTTTGCGTGTGATTTTGCTGTATTTCGCTAACGCTTTTTTGCGTAAATCATACGTTTGACGAAAATCTTCAGCAAACTTTTCAACGGCTTTTGTAGCAGCGTCAACCAATTTCTGTACTTTTTCATTGCCGCTACTATTGCCATTAACATTACGTTCATCAATGGCTTTAATACGATGATAAAGCGCGTCAATTAACGCTTTACGGCGCTTGGGATTATCCAGCAAATCATCTTGCAAATAGGGGTTACGGCTGACCACCCATAAATCGCCCAGCACTTCAAATAGCATGCGCGCGCTGCGGCCAGTTTTGCGTTCGCCTCTCAGTGCATTTAAAACATCCCAAATCTCTTCGCCCAGAAACCGAATAACAATTTCGCGGTCAGAGAAAGAAGTGTAGTTGTAGGGAATTTCGCGCAGGCGCACTGCAGGAGCAGGCTCTGATTGTAAAATTTCAGCGGGGATAGGTGCATTCATCTATGTTTGTGTTTATCTTTTGGATAAAAATGAGCTAAATTTAATAGTTAATTATAACATGCTGTAGACCGTCAAATAACTACAAGCGTTCTATGGTTATTGATAACAATTATGCATAAAAAGCGTTAAAATTATACGATGTTAACCATTAAAAAATTAATCATCCCTGCCGCCATTCTGGCTTTATTACTGTTTTTAGGCTTAAACCTTAGCAATAAATCACAGGCACCCGCAGTCACATTTACCACTATTGAAGGCAAAAAAATCAGCATGGCTGATTTAAAAGGCAAAGTCGTACTGGTCAACTTCTGGGCCACCGATTGCCCTGGCTGCATTAAAGAAATGCCCGACCTAATAAAAATCTACAATGATTACAAAACCAAAGGCTTTGAAATTATTTCTGTTGCCATGCCTTACGACCCGCCGGCGCAGGTACTTAATTACACGCGTCAAAAATCTTTACCCTTCCCTGTGATGCATGATGGCTTGTCTGAAATTACACAAGCGTTTGGCGGCGTTAACTTAACCCCCACCGCGTTCATTTTTGACAAACAAGGCAAGCGTTTACAGCGCACAATTGGCGAATTGGATTTTGTTAAGTTACACCAGCTATTGAACATCGAACTGGCGAAATAATGCTTTGGATTAAAGCATTCCATCTTATTTTTGTCATCAGCTGGTTTGCCGGCTTATTTTATTTGCCGCGATTATTTGTGAACCACGCCATGGTTCCAGACACCGCCACGCGGGAACGACTCAGTTTAATGGAACAGAAACTATATCGCTTTATGTTGCCATTGGCGACGCTGGCAATTGTCTTTGGCTTGTGGCTTTGGCTGGGTTACGGCATTAAAGGTGGCTGGCTGCATGCCAAACTACTATTGGTTGCTGGCTTAATCGCTTACCATATATATTGCGGAAAATTGATGCGCGCTTTTGCATCTGGTAAAAATACGCATAGCCACGTGTGGTATCGCTGGTTTAATGAAGTGCCTGTAATAGCATTATTTGCAATTGTAATTTTGGCAGTGGTAAAACCATTCTAAGGTTAAACGAAATTTAAACATGAATAATCTAGACATTATCCATTCCGATTGGCTGATTCATATGCTCAAAAAATCGAGCACCAAGCCACAGACGCGGCTTTTAAGCCTATTTGATATCCTAGAAGATTGGCTTGATGCGCCTAATGCACAGCAATCAGACACATCAACCTCGCCGGCCCAATCCAATCCAAGCCTATCTACAAACCATCACTTACAAGATTTTTTAGCCATAGAAGCCGCTAAAGCAGGTGCTGCGCTGCCTGAAATGCTGGCGAACCAACTGTATTTTATGGCTGTTGCAGCCGCACAAGAAAAACTTCAGACCAATAATCAACTGAGCTTAAGCCACGCTAAAAACGCAGCTAGCGCACTCATTACGGCGCAAACTGAAAAGGAATTTCGCATTTCAAAAGTATCTGCCTATGCAATTGCTGCCAGTTTTTTAGGTGCATTAATCGTTGCAGGCAGTTTATTTACATTTAACCAAACCAACTCAGTTTCCAATCAAAAAATTGCACAAACCGAACCTAGTTCTGCCGCTATCCACACCAGCCTGATTGCAAGCCCTCAACAAACTGCTGCATTACTTGCTCAGCTTGATCAAATGCGCAAAGGCAACTGCCAACTGATTGAAGCAGTGCAATTGCCTGACTCTTCTAAAAAAGTATATTTTGAGAATGTTGTTTTAGGTCAAATTTCAACCAATATCGAAGACCAAAAATTGGTGCAGCACCTATTAGAAATGGTCCGTTGTAATTACACACCCATGTTAATGGCCAATTCCAAAGGCTGACACCCAACCATTTGCGCTCTACCTTCTATTCTAAAGTTTTTTGTGCATGCAAAATCTACACTTTTAAGTCGCAACTTAATCATTTTTTCACGTGCAATCCGCAATAACCATTTTCAAATCAGCATTTATATCCAACTATACTATCAAGTATAATTAAATTAAAAAACTAAATATTTAATTAAAATTTATCTTTAATATTAACCACTTAATTAGAATTTAAAAAACCATTCCCATAAATATATTACCTACAAGTATATTTGACAAAGCCAATTAATCTCATGCTATACTCATTTTTATGAGTGTTTTAAAAGACAAAATTTTATTGGTCGCGACTGATTTATTCCATACTAGAGGAATCAACTCTACTGGTGTGGATACGATTGTTGCAGTAGCTGGCACCACTAAAATGACGCTTTACAAATACTTCCATACCAAAGAACAGTTAATCATTGAAGTGTTACAAAAAAGCCAGCAAGACTTTCAAAACTGGTTAAATGAAAAATTAAATACTGGCACTAAAAAGCCTGCTGAAAAAATTCAATTGTTATTTGACTACATTGAAGAATGGGTCAATTCTTCTGCATTTATCGGCGTTGGTTTTATTAAAGCTTCTGCAGAATTCCCTAACGAAGAAAATGCCATTCATAAATTATCTTCATTGCAATCGCGTGAGTTTAGACAATTTATCAGCAAATTAGCCGCTGATGCCAATATTAAGGATGCCGATGGTTTGGCGCTGCAATTATCACTATTGTTTGAAGGTGCAGCGCAAGCTGAGCAAATGAAGCGCGGCTCTGGTGCAATCAAATACGCCAAAAAAGCTGCCAAAATCTTAATCGATGGCGCGATTAAACAATCCTAAATTAACTGTCTAGTTAACTATCGGCAATAGTTAACCATTATTTTTACCAAAGTTTTACCCTTGCAATCACTCGCGCATTTAAAACTCCCCTTGCCTACTGCATGCTTGCTCTAAGATAATATCGTTTTAAAAATCGGTATTACTATGCATACGCTTATTTGTGGCTCTCTCGCTTTCGACACCATCATGGTGTTTCAAGATCAATTTAAAAATCATATCCTGCCTGACAAAATTCATTCTTTAAGCGTATCTTTTTATGTGCCAGAAATGCGACGCGAGTTTGGCGGCACTGCAGGTAATATTGCATACAATCTACAATTGCTTGAAGGCAAACCATTAATTATGGGAACAGTGGGTGAGGATTTTAGCAGCTACACCAACTGGTTAACTCAAAACAATATCAACACCCAGCATATTAAAAAAATTGAGGCGAGTTTTACCGCGCAGGCGTTTATTACAACCGATATTGATGACAACCAAATTACCGCATTTCATCCAGGTGCAATGGTGGAGTCGCACCAAAATAACGTTAGAGATGCCCAAGAAGTCAGCTTAGCGATTATTGCACCAGATGGTCGCGACGGTATGTTTCAACATGCTAAAGAATGTTTTGATGCTGGCATTCCTTTCATGTTTGATCCTGGTCAAGGCTTACCCATGTTTAATGGTGAAGAACTGCTTCATTTCATTGAAATGGCAACTTATCTAGCAGTGAACGATTACGAAGCACAAGTTTTACAGGACAAAACCGGGTTAAATCTTGAGCAATTAGCCAGCAAAGTGAAAGCATTGATTGTGACTTTGGGCGCCAAAGGCTCACATATTTATGCGGATGGTCAACGCTATGAAGTGCCGTGCGTTAAGGCTGAGAAGATTGTCGATCCAACTGGTTGTGGTGATGCATATCGCGCAGGTTTGCTATACGGTATCGTAAACGACTGGGATTGGCTCACTTGTGGGCGATTAGCCGCAACTATGGGTGCAATTAAAATCGCAAGTCGTGGTGGGCAAAATCACAAGCCAACGCGTATTGAAATTGAAAATATTTATGCGCAAGCATTAATAGCAGAAGTAAGCACTGAGCAAGCCGCTTTAAACAAGTAAAAAACTATCGCTAGTAAAACTAAATACTGGTTAAATAGACTAAGTAAATAGCATCTAAAAACAAATAAAATCTTAATAATTAAAAGGAACCCATTATGCAATTTTCAAAACTATTGATTGTGGCAATCTTATCTATTTTAACAGTCGCCTGTGCAAGCTCTAA
This sequence comes from Pseudomonadota bacterium, assembly GCA_040387515.1. GTDB lineage: Bacteria > Pseudomonadota > Gammaproteobacteria > Burkholderiales > Methylophilaceae > Methylotenera_A. The sequence continues at coordinate 22,032 of JAZKDP010000019.1, read as the reverse complement.
CTCTGGCAGCGTATACAAACGTGACGATGCCCGTAAAGTACAAACAGTTAAAACTGGTGTAGTAGAAAGTGTGCGTACGGTTAAATTAGAGGGCACAAAAAGCCCAGTGGGTACAATAGGCGGTGGTGCAGTCGGCGGCATCGCAGGCAGTTCAATCGGCGGTGGCCGTGGCAGTGCAATTGCTGCTGTCATTGGCGCTATTGCCGGTGGACTTGCTGGCTCCGCTCTTGAAGAGGGAGTTACTCGCAAAGACGGTCTTGAAATCACGGTTAAATTAGACGGCGGCTCTATGGTGGCTATTGTGCAGGAAGCCGATGAAGAGTTTAAACCGGGTGATAAAGTACGTATTGTTGAAAACGCTGACACTTCGCGCGTAACTCATTAACAGCAAATCAATCACTTTTAGTGGTGTCATCATTTAGTCATCTTATTTTCATGATTCATTCATATTAAGCACATAACATCTCTCAAAAATACAGGAGAGATGTTATGTCTGACAGCAAGCTAGCAAAAGCACTATTAGTACAACCTAAAGCACTACAATCCAATCATCAACAAAAAGGCTTAAGCATTAGCCTAGCGCGTAATCCTGCAGAAGTTGCAGAAGCACAACGCTTGCGCTATAAAGTATTTGCGGAAGAAATGGGTGCGCAGCTTTCAGGTACTGGCGGCCTAGATATTGATGGCTTTGACGCATATTGTGAGCACTTACTCGTGCGCGAAAGTGTTACACATCAAGTCATCGGTACTTATCGAATTTTAAGCCCAGAAAAAGCCAACGAAGTTGGTGGCTATTATGCTGCAGGAGAATTTGATCTCACTCGCCTATCGCATTTATTCAAAAGTACAGTTGAAGTTGGTCGTGCTTGTGTACATCAAAATTATCGCAATGGCGGCACCATTACAATGCTGTGGGCAGGCTTAGCTAAATATATGCAAATGCATAATTATGAATATATGATTGGCTGTGGCAGCGTCCCTATTAATGATGGCGGACATATGGCAGCAAGTTTGTATCACAAGCTTAAAGATGAATATTTATCGCCTGCGGAATACCGTGTATTTCCACATACTCCCTTGCCAATTCATGCCTTAAATCCACATATGCAAGTTGCTTGCCCACCTCTCATTAAAGGTTATTTAAGACTCGGTGCCTATATTTGTGGTGAACCTGCATGGGATGCCTATTTCAATACGGCGGATATGCTGGTAATGTTACCCTTATCTAAAATCAACAGTCGATATGCATCGCATTTCTTAAAATAATTTGCATCATAACAGTCACTTAATCATTCGAATTTATCGAATATTACGCATTTTCTTTCATACCATTACCGGACTGATTATAGCTGCAGCTATTTTGCCTATGTTGAACAAGGCGTCTAAACAGTCGCTTATTAAATGGTGGTGCGGTGGCCTATTGCGCGCTTTTCATATTAAAGTTATCACCTCAGGCAATCTACCACCCACCTCAGCTCTAGGTGTGATGTTTGTCGCCAATCATGTTTCTTGGGCAGATATTCATGCGTTAAACAGTCAAATTGCATTGCGCTTCATTGCCAAAGCAGAAATTAAAAATTGGCCAGTATTTGGGTATTTGGCGCAAAAAACCGATGCGTTATTTATCGATAGAGGTAAAAGACAAATAGCGGGGAAAATCGTAGGCATCACCGCAGCAAGTTTGGCAGAAGGCGATAATCTTTGTTTTTTTCCTGAGGGAACGACCACTGATGGTAAACAAGTTTTAGCTTTTAAGAGCAGCGTATTACAAGCGGCTATTAATGCCAACACGACTGTTTGGCCAGTTGCTATCCGCTATGTTAATTTAGATGGCAGCATCAATACTGCAATGGCTTATGCAGGTGAAACTGGCTTAGTAGAATCCATGCAGCAAATCATCAAACAAAGAAATGCTGTCGTCGAGTTGCATTTTCTAACACCTATCCATGCAAATAACCAGAACAGACGCGATTTGACTCAACAAACCTATGATGCAATTGTCACTAAACTGGCTTTGCAACCCAATCCCTCACATCATGCTGCACTTGAGTAATTGCACCAGTTTCAAGGCAAATAGCTGTTAATTGCCCACCCCATAAACAACCCGTATCTAATGAAATCACATTATTGTGCTGACTTAAGCCGAGCGCCGACCAATGTCCACATAGAATTCTTGTGGTTTGTGATTGTCGATTAGCGACATTAAACCAAGGCATGTAGCCTATCGGCACATTTTGCAATTCACCTTTGAACGTGAATTCCATTTCACCATTCGCTGTACAAATACGCATACGAGTCATTGCATTGGTAATGACTCTTAGCCGATCCATGCCAACCAAATCATCCTTCCAAATATTGGGTGTATTACCATACATATGTGTTAAAAAATCACGGTAATCATCTGCCTGCAATGCCGCTTCCACCTCATGCGCATAAGCCAGTGCATTTTGAATACTCCATTGGGGTAGTAAACCTGCATGTACAATTGCATAATCATTTTGATGCTCATCGCAATCGACTAGCATTAACGGCTGGTTGCGCAACCAAGTCAGCAATTCAACACCATCAGGCGCGTCTATAATGGCGTGCAGAGTGTCACTTTTATGCGCTTGCTTTAACGCATGCGTTACCGCTAAAGCATGTAAATCATGGTTACCTAACACCACCTTAACGCTGGACTGATGTTGATAACACCAACGCAACACTTCTAGCGAACCACTACCCCGGTTAATTAAATCGCCAACCAACCTAAGTTGGTCTGTTTTTGGATTAAATTGCAGCTGATTGAGCAACGCTATAAAAGCGTTATAACAGCCTTGTATATCACCGATTGCATAAGTTGCCATAATGGTTTGATTATAGATGTTTAATGACGCCCAATTTAATTGGCCAAACAAAAAAGCCGCCTAAATAATTTAAGCGGCTTTTTATTTAATACTAGAATTAACTTAAAATTAGCTTGCTGGTGCCGCTTCAACTGCTGGCGTTGGTTCAACCGCAGTTTCAGAAGCAGGCGCAGCTTCCGCTGCAGCAGGTTTTGGTTCTGCAAATTTTGCACCAGATGCATTAGCCATATGCACAACAGCATTGGCTACTTCAGCATCGGTTAACTCAGCATTGCCGCCGCGTGCTGGCATATTACGAACACCTTCAATTGCATGTTTGACTAATGTTTCATAGCCTAATGCAATACGTGGCGCCCATTGCTCTTTATTACCAATTGTTGGCGCTTGCATTAATCCTGTTGCATGACACATCGAACAGACAGCTTTAACCACTTCATCGCCACTTTTATTAACATGTGGACCAGTACTTGCTGCCGCAACTTCCACTTCGGCAACAGGCTTAATTGCTTCGTCAACTTTAGAAACCTCTGCAGTAGCGGCAACTGCCGTAGCCGGTGCCTCAGCAGGCTTACCGAAAAAGTAGGCTAATAATGAGATTACCAAGGTAAATGCTAAAATAGTACCTGGGATAGCAATGATTAATTGCCAAAAACTAGAACTTGAATATCCTTCATCATGCTTACTCATCGCGGTTAGTTCCTAAATTATTTAAAAATAAACTAGCGCTATTATACCCACACGCTTACAAGGTTAAAAGTCAAATTAACGCCAATTGCCATTATTACAAAGAATCTAAACAAGTTATCTTAATGCTTGCTGCTTTGTTATAATGCGCCATCATTAGCGCCCGTAGCTCAGCTGGATAGAGTGTTGGTTTCCGAAGCCAAAGGTCGTGGGTTCGACTCCCGCCGGGCGCGCCATTAAATCGTTATACATCAATTAGTTAATTGTCAGCGGAAGCCCCTCTTTGTCCAAAAGCCAGTTTTATGCTTCCGCCTAAGAGGCTATTAATTACTTACTTAATCTATCGTCATTTTAATCTCCGAGCTGCAGATTCATTTTTCACTAGACTAACAAGGTGTGAGGCCCTCTCACGTTAAATGAATAACTCTAGATAACTGATTTTCCATTTGAATCACACCCCTAGATGCGAATAGTCAATAGGGACAGATCACGTTTTTACATGTAGGAAAAGTCGCATTGATTGTGCTCTGCCTATTGTTTCTATTATTGTTTTTCTCTGAACATCATTAAAACAGGTGTTGCCATGTAAGGTTTTTTGTATTGCTTACCTACTCCTGTCCAGTTACTGAACTCCCACGCACGTAGTTTCTTTTCAACTTGGATTTCCCCAGTTGATAATTTTCTTATAAGCTTTTCTGAAGCATATGCAGATCCTCCTCTTGCTTCTGGCCCTCCGCCAGAGGCGCTCAGATAACGAATATATAAAGTTCCGTTATCACATCCAACACCTGGCTGTTGCAAATCAAATTCCCTTTTCTCATATATCGTTCCGTTAGAGATGGTAGTGAGCGTCAGTAACGATGAAGATTGCTCAATTTGGATAGAAGCTGATTTATAAAACATCTCAATATCTTCATTGTATTTTTGTCTTATATTTTTTATACGGCTGGATACTTGAGGGGTAATTTTCTCACCTTTCTTAGGTGAACCCTCAGGATTCCATTCCACAGGGAGTGCCTGTTTATATGTAATTACAGATATTGGATCTAAGAATTGTTTTGAGATAACTTCCGTTGGAAAAATATCCAATAGGTTTTTATCTCCAATATAGAAGCCTGACAATTGAGGACAATTGTTCTTGGATAAAGTCGCTGGACTCCATGTAACTTCATTGTAAAAATTTTTAGCAGGTGCGACCGCGCAGCCAGAAATGAGAATTATTGGAATAACATAATGCGTCAAGCGGAAATATCTCATGGGCTAATTTTCCCCCACTAAAACCATTAATGCACTCCAAACTTCAGGTGGTAGTAAAACACTCAAAGCAAATGGAGTGGCCAACAAAACATTGGTGTAGTTTGTGATGTTGCCAACTTTGCCAGTAATTGTTTCTTCAACACCTGCTTTGATATTTCCTTGTTCGTCGTACCAAATATTGCTGTTTAGCATGTCATGGGGGCCTGCATAAGCTTCTGCAATAATGTCCCAAATAGTACCTGCTTCGTAATCAAAAAAAGCGAACAATCCTTTTGCACCTTGAAACCCTCCCATCGGACTACGCATTTTCTGCCCTTCTTCAGATTGTAGAAACTCAGCAAGATTTCCTGTAAATGTAAGGCTGTCATCTTCATTTATTGCACACCTATCTTTTTTACATAACTCATCAATATTAACTCGTCCACCTGCAAGTTTAAATTTATTCCCACTTACCCCTTCGCTCACACCCGATTTATTATCTAAACAGTTCCCTTGATTATCGCAAATACCTGGAAACTTCATAGAATCTTCTATCATCTTTTGCTGCATCACATCAGCCGCCCAAGACAAGGACTCCTTGGTAATCGCGCCCACAGCGCCTGATGTACTTCCGCTAATAGCCGCAATAATGATATTACTGGCTATACGGTACTCTCCGCCTTCTTTCCATTTATCATAGTCTGCTTGCGTATCTGCAATCGTTTGCTCCGCTTCAATGATAATATCTTGTAGTCTTTGCTGTTTTTCAGGGTCAGTGGTTTGTTCTAACTCTGCTTTTGCTTCTTTCAATGTTTTATTCGCATCTTGATAAGGCTTTGTTTTTTCTTGAGCAAAGGCGTTGAGTGCTCTCGGAGCTTCCTGGCTGAACGCTTGAGTAATCTTCACCTGAGCTTCGATTTCTCTTTGTACCTTTTCCTGGTCGAAGATTGGGGCAATGGTATTGGCCATACTATTGCCCTGACTATCCACTGCCTCCCCTTGTTCGTTCACATACACATCGCGATTGAGGATAGCTAGTGTGGTAATCGTATCTTTGCTGGTTAAGTCTACTTGCTTACTATTATCTGTGATGATGACAGTGCCTGAACTTACAGCACTTAGTGTAACGCTATCGGTTTTATCGCTATCGCTTCCTATACCTGCACCGGAGAGTTGTGGCAACCCAGCTTGTAAGCCACCACCAATTGTTGCCGAAGAGCCTTTAGCTTCATATTCTGCTTTATTATAAATATTTGATACGGTAAGTGTTTCAGTTGTCAGGCTGTTTTTTCCGTCTTCAATCGCCTGTTCGTTGGAAGCTATCACTGCGCCTGCTAGATTGGTATTGCCAGCCACGCTGACTTGGAAACCCCCATCTCCGGCAAGAATACCAGCCTGTTCGTTTACTGAGGCATAGTCAGATTGTATTTTAGTGCTGGAACCGCTGATTGAACCGCCATAAGCACCTGCGCCAATTGGTACGCTTATACTGATGCCCATGCTTTTTTGCTTGCTATCGTAGGTGCTGGCATCTTGCAGGCTCTGGATGTTTAAATTACCGTGACCAGAACTACCGATGTCGGCAATAATCTGGTTGCCCTTGACTTGAGTACCGATGAGATTGAGATCTGTACCACTTTGCAGAAATACTTTATCTGCTACGTTGGTGCCGCCTTGTACTAAACTTTCTGTCCAAGTGACATCGGTGCCGTTAACCTTACCTTTGGATGCCGATGCGCTTGCATTGACTGTCCAACCATTGCTGCCAACGCTCATGCCGATACTGGCGCTGCTGCTTTTATTCGTGCTATGAAGTGTTTCATTGTTTTGTGCGGCAATTAGATTAATTTGGTCTTCGGCTTTAAGGCTAACATTATTCGCGGCTTTGATTTGTGTGCCAATAATATTGATATCACTCTCTTTGCTCGCTCCCATAGCAGTGATATTAACATCACCGCCCGCTGTTAAATGACTACTGGCAGAACTGCTGCTGGTTTGTGTGCTGCTACTTTGACTTTTACTACTACCAATGCTGATGGATACATTAATGCCGCCAACTTGGTTGGCGAGGTTGTCAGCGGTATTTTTGCCATTAGCGTCCAATACCTCAAGTCCATGTTCATCCAACTTAGGGGTGCTGCCCGCAACAATGGCATCTTTGGCATTGATTGCCGCTAAGGCGGTGGTACCTGCCGCCAACGCTTGCATTCTTGGGTCATCGGTCTCTTTAGCGGCCTTACTCATTTGTTGCGCTGTTTGAATAGCAGAAATAACAGGGTTACTCACTGCAACTGTAATCCCTGTCTGTTTATATTTCATGGTTTGCTGACTATTGTAGGTGTCTGTCGCCGCCCTGATATTCACCTGTTGTGCCGTAATATCAATATCACCTTCTGGTGTCAGAATGTCACTGGCTTTTTGAGTGTAAGTCTTACCTGCATTGATATTCACATTTCCCTCAACACTGCCAAGCACGCTCGCTACATTAGTCACTTGTTGGCTATCGTTGGTGTTGGTGAGTTTGCTGTTACCGTAAGTGACACTGGCGCCGCTGGAGCTTAAACCGCTTTGCTTAACTTGTTTATAATGGGTTTCGTCATGAGTATCTTCTGCAGCCACAATATTTATATTATATCCTGCACTTAAGTTAACATCATTGGTGGCTATGATATGACTACCTTTGACATTCAAATTACCTTGCCCCTGTTGAGTGCTGACTATGCCATCGTTAGCTGCTGCTGCGCCAGCTACTAAAGTGATGCTATTAGCACTTAAAGTACTGGCGATACTGCTCGTGTTATTAAACGTATCGCGGGTGGTGGTCTTTTTACTAGAGAGCGTCCCGCTTTTTTTAACGTAACGTGCAGTTGCCATGTTATCGGCATGCTCACCACTTTCGATGTTGATATCACCACCAGCAATACCAACAATTGCACCTGTATCACTGGTGACATTAGCCGCCTTCAAATTTAAATCTTTGCCTGCAATTAAGGTAGTGTTGCCTGATGTTTGTATGGTCGTACCAATGTCATCGCTACTGCCTTGTTTAATGTAGTTCTTAGCGTCACGGATGCTGTTATTTTGCTCTGATATTTTGACCGTGCCTAATGTTAGATTGTTGCCGGCTGAAATGGCAGTCGCTCCTTCAGCGCCACTATTACTCACACTGGCCGCCAAAAAGCTGACATTGCTGCCTGCACTGGCGACTAATATGCCTTTTTCGCCAGTGACATATAGGCCAGCAATACGATCCAGATTGGTTCGGCTAAATGCACTCTTATCGACAGTGTTTTGGCTAGTTTGTGTGGTGCTGACTATATTCAAGTTGTTGCCAGCATTGACTATCAACTTATCTTCGGCAATAACGCTACCACCTAGATTGTTAATGTCTTGGCGCGCGATTAAGTTCACCTCTTTACTACTTATTTGACCGCCTAAATTATTGATATTCTCAGCGGTGATATTGACGACACGTCTACCTGATAAATAACCCTGATTATTGAAATCCCCAGTTAAGTCTAACTGTAGACTGTCAGCGCTGATGAGTGCACCAGTGCCAGCTAAATCACCTGCTTTTAAGACCATATACACTTGTGGAACCAGTGCGCGTGTGACGGTGCCGTTGGGCAAAGTCACTTCTTGCTCTACCAACCAAACAATATCACTAGTGAGCTGCGCAATTTGAGTGGCACTTAATGCAACCCCTGGCGTTAAATTTAATGCCTTGGCTGAAGTAACTCCACTGGTCATTAAGGCTAGGTATTGCGCTTCGTCTGTTGCATAGCCAGTTAAATAACGCCTACCAGTGAGTTCTGCTACTTGCTCACGGATAAGTTTTTGTTCATAAAATCCATCACCCAAACGTTTGGTGCTCAGTGCGCTATCAAACTGCAATGAGTTGAGTAAGTAGTCCGAGCTTAACCAAGTTTTATAGTGGGCAAATCTTGGGTTAGTTTCTATTAAATAATTGCTATTTGGATTCGGATTAGTTTGAAATAAGCTACTCACAGGCAAAGGACTATTATTAAATGTAGCGACTGTTGTACCACTTGCTGCACCAGCAGTGGATGTATTTTGTGCGACCTGTGAGGTAGCGAGATTGAACGTTGTTACTGTATTAGCAGGGTTGTAAGGCGCTACTGAAATATCATAACAACCATCACCTGCGTCACCACAACTTTCATCGCCGTCATAGTCGTAATAATAAGAAGTGCCGTTATAGCTGACGGTATTGATACCTTGCGTGTTTAAATTGTTAAGACTTGCGCCTGTCATATCAAGCAAGTTACCAGCGATAATTTTACTGTCAGTATTATTGATATTGCCAATTAAGGTCATATTATTACCTGCAACCAATTGTGCAGGTAAGCTGGTATTGAGGGTTTCTGCTGTTGTAGTGCCTGTGTACAAGTAGCGATAATATTCTCTAAAAGAATAGGCGCCTGCTGTTCGATAAGAAATATTAAAGTTACCAATCTGTGCACCTGGGTAATCTGCTGAATTTAGAATCACACCTGTGTCGCGAGGCGTGAACTGGTCGTACGCCGTGCTCCCTGTCACTACTTGAGTGGTCGTAATGCCAGCGTTAAGATTCTGTAAATCAGCCACATTGGCGTTAAAATTCCCCAAAGCCTCAATTGTCGCTCCGTGATTGATTAATATGGTCGTTTGAGAATTTCCCATCAGAGCAGTGGCTTGATGATTAGTATCTAAGCTACCTCCTATTGCTAAATCGCCTGCACTAAATAACAGACTGTTATTTTCGTTAAGAATGTTTTGTGCGCCAATATCTAGCCTTGTTCGTGCAGCAATAATTGCCGCCGTTTCTATACTGTTAAGCGTTTCTGCTTGATTGTTAAGCGAACTCACTTGAACTGCTAAATGGTCGCCAAATACGCTACCTGTACCAGTATTCCTCAATGTATTTGCAGTAATAAATGTATTACTGCCATCAATCAACCCTCGATTAATAAGCGTATTAGTCACATTAATGGATGTGTCAGTACCAATGATTTCACCGCTAACACTATTATCAATATTAGCGGCTATAAGCGTGAGTGTGTTTCCTGCCAGAATACTGGCTTGATTGGTAATCTTGCCTGTGGTTGAAAGCGTGAGATTGCCAGTGGCTAGTAGCCCTGCTGTATTTGTGTGGATATAATCGCTGTTAAGCGTGATGTTCGCATTGCCGCCTGATAACACTTTTCCGTCACCACTTAAACTGCTTGTATTCAGGTTAAGTTCTTGGCCTGCACTCAGCGTACCGCCGGTGTTAAGGATATTTTGTGCGCGAATGTTCGTCTGTGTCGTACTCGCTATGCTGGCTACATTGGTTAATCGCCCATCGACAGTTAGGCTGATTTCACCTACGCCAGCACCAATCGTACCTGCATTATTCACGCCTAATCCGGCCTCAGTACCTATCATATGAATCTTACCTGCGTACATGCCACCAAGTGCTGCCACATCTAACGCATAGCTAGGCACGGGATTAGAAACTGTATTGATAGGAACAATTGGCACAACATTGCTGATATCACCAGCGCTAGCAACATGGACCTGATTCGTGCCAGTAATCACGTTGAGATTGTTAGCAAAAACACCTGCATTCACATGAACTGCTCGCGCAATAATATCGGTGAAATTAGACTGACTGGCATCTAAACCTGCACCTAGTAAGTTGATTATCCCACCCGTGACTCGATAGCCAATTAAGTCGCCCCCATTAATGACTGGAGTACCTGTGGTTAATGTGTTGCGACTTGCATTGATAAAACCACAACCATCACATGAAATGCCTGCAGGGTTAGCAATGACAACTTGTGCACGACTACCAGCAACCTCTATATACCCGTTTAGCAAACTTGGGTTTTGTGAGTTGACTTCATTTAAGATGATTCGCGCAGTCCCAGTAGCTAAATAAGGATTGCCCTGCACAAAACCACCTAGTTGCGTTTGAACGTTGGTGCGACTATTATTTAAAATTGCACCATTAGTATTTACGTCAAACTGGCTATAAGTATTGCGAGAAACCCCTGCTGCGCTAGGTGTTTGTATATTCACCAGATGGATACCATTAGGCGCATTGATAATGACTGGTCTTTGATTAACAGGTGCAGCTTGGTCTGCGATGATATCAGCATATGCCTTGTGTATGCTGAGCGGGTTAGGCACGATACCGACCATACCCAGTGATAGCATCACAGAAAAGACCAGTGGTCGAATAGTCGCCGTTTGTTGAGCATTGTGCGATTTTTCTGCGCCTATGCTATTCCTAGCAATAGATTCAGTGCAGCATGCCGAAGTGTGGGATTTAACATGTTCGCCAACTGCCATCATGAGTCCGCGAGTATGGTTAAAAACAATACGAAATTGGTTTTTATTCATTTTTATTGTCAATCTTATTATTAGTTTTTAATATCAATCGTCAAAAATCGGCAGCGATGTGACAAATCTGCGCACGTAATTGCTTAACAACAAACCAAGAATCTGATTTTCCGATCCTACGTAATGTTTTAAGTGATTGATTTATTGCATATGTTATTATTTTCATGTGTGATCGATCTTTGTCGATTCACACATGAAATTTTTATAAGCAATATTTGTACCTTATTAGCGTTACTAATTTAGGCGTAAATATTGTGGGGATAGTAGCTTAGGGGAAGTAAATGATAGCAATTAGCGTTAATAGGCGTAATTAAAATTAAAGCCTGCAGTAACATCATGTGTTTCGAAGCCTTTGGGCTTATTGATAGGTTTAGCTAAAAACAAGTCATAGCTCAATCCACTCAATAGGTTTAAACCTGTAGGCTGAGCACTTCCTCGTAGTCCAAGTACGGTGCCGGCTAAATATTTACCAATTAGGTTTTTAGAAGATTGACCACCCACTTCTCCATAATCCAGCCCCCAATAAACTGCCTGGCCAGACTGTGCAATCGGAGTAATCAGTTCATTACGGATAAGCCATCCATTGTCGGCAATCAGTGTTTGCTCACCATCAAACCCACGTACAGTAAATCGATTACCGATATTGAAACGGTCTTGAGGTGTTAGCGGAGTATAGTTAGTTTGACCGCGCAGTGACGCGCTGTATTGAAGCGATTGCTGGCCCCAAGGTGCAATTACTTGAAAAGGCACAACGAGATTTAAATCGCCAAGCAACAGCTTCATGCGCGATGTGCCTTCACCAAAGCTTTGTTCGGGCGCTTGAAGTGCATCATCTGCGCCAGTGCCCCGGCGATACGCAAGATTATAGTCAAGCACCGCTTGGCCAATATACCAACTTTGATTAACACCCAACTCCCAGCCTGCAGTACGGCGGCGTTGAACTTCAATTTCAGTATCATCAATGTAGTTATTCGACTTACGTAAAAAACCTTTTAAAGAGGCAAACGTTTTATTGATGCTATTACGATAAAGCAATCTGCTGACTTTAATCTCAGCGTTCTGTGAGCGCCCACTAAAGACATAAGTCTGATTGATTCCAGCAACCGTTTGATAAAAATCGTTGGTGGAAGTTGTAGCACTTAATAACCAATTGTCGTAAGGCACTGAATAGTGTGCGGTATAGCCATCATTACCTCGCCTACCCGTATTACCAGCACCTAGATCATGGTTGTAGTTCACATAGACCAAATCATTGAGTGACAGCAGATTGTCACCCGACAGTGTAAGTCCACCTTGATATTTACCAGTAGTTTTTGAACCGCTGTCATCTAGATTGAGTGAGATGCGCACGGGAAAACGTTGTTGATAGTGCACAACCAAATCACTTAAACCAGGTGTATTAGCTTCAGTACTTGCTGGTTCAATCTGAATGTTAGCCTCAGCAGTAGGCACGCGTTTGAAGTTTTCTAAGCCCTGCTCAATATCACGTAAATTGAGTAAATCACCTTTGCTGCTTGGTAATGCGCTCCAAGCACTGACACGCTTACTCGAATCTGGCGTGAATCGAATAGCATTGATATGCCCGGGAATAATCGTTAACTGCAAAATGCCCGCCTTTAAATCTTGAGGCGCCGCTAATACGCGTGTAGTGACATAACCTTTAGCAATAATGGCATTCTGCACACTTGCCATGACAGCATTGATTCCAACAGCACCCAGACAGCGACCTAAAATTGGCTTATTGTCCAACACTCTGTTTAAGGCAAACTTGAATTGATCGGCTGAATCGCCGATCAATTCAATTTGATTGATGATGAAACAAGGTGTCTCATTATCTGGAATAACATCTGTCAGAATAGGCGCTGAGTTTTTGAGTTGCTCCCCAGCATCTCTAGCGTCAGGCTTTAATTCTTGCTGCTGGCGTAACAAACGCTGCCGTTCTTGACTACGTATTTGCTCTTGGGTGTTGGTGTCTACCTGATTGATATCAGCAGCAATAGCACTGATTGGTAAAGGTATAAAAAGAAGCGCGGTTAAAAGCGCTAGCCTATCGATTATTTTCATTAGTATTATTCTTAGTTAATTAGACGACTTTTATTTGCCGCCAAATAATACATTAGTCTTTTTTAATATTGCAATTTACAAGCAATAAACTTATAAATTACCTGCTAAGCACTTTAACTTTATGCTTAAGTTATGTTTAGAAATAGAGAAGTCACTGTAAAAGACAAACAAGCTAAACCTAGCGTTAATTGGATTATTTGCAACGTGTTCGACGACCTATTTGCATGTCATCTTACAGCCAAGATAGATTAAATCTTAGTCTCTGTGCATAGAAAAGGAAGGTAGCCCGCGCTTTATTGATGCACTGCAACTAAATCACCCGCTTAGTTAATATCGGCGATGCGAAAAGCTTAGTATGCCACCCAGTGACTACCACGCACCGCCAACTCAACCCAAACGAATTACTAAACGTCTGGCGTTAGTGAAGACAGGATACACATCCGGTGGGGTTAGAACATGTGTGTGACATCATCGCGGATATAGAACAAGTATTAGCAAAAATGTAATGGTTAATTTGCATAGCCATGAGATTACTATCAAAAACCTCTTAGATCTTCCAATAATGATCCACCAATAATGCAGCAAAAATTAGGGTTAAGTACAGGATAGAATATTTGAACGTACTTTTTGCTAATTCATCAGAGTATTTTCGATATAAACCAATGACATACCACAAAAATACTGCATTTAATAAGATCGCAGAAACTAAGTAAATTAAGCCGCTCATGCCTAGGCCGTAAGGCATGATAGACACGACAACCAAAATAACGGTGTACAACAAAATATGTAATAGCGTAAATGCCTCGCCGTGCGTGACAGGTAGCATTGGCATGCCTACTTTTGCATATTCTTCACGGCGATATAATGCCAAAGCCCAGAAATGCGGTGGCGTCCATGCAAAAATGATTAGAAACATGACGAGTGATTCTGGCGAAACCGCATTAGTAACGGCGGCCCAACCCAATATTGGCGGCATTGCACCTGACGCACCACCAATCACAATATTCATCGGAGTTGCTGGTTTCAAAAATACGGTATAAATAACGGCATAACCCACAAATGTGGCGAATGTTAGCCACATTGTTAACGGATTAACGAATAGATACAGAATCAACAACCCTGTACCGCCTAAAAGTGTGGCGAAAACCACTGTCTCTGTATGAGATACTTGGCCAGTTGGCAGCGGCCTACCACGCGTACGTGCCATCACTGCGTCAATTTTATGCTCAATTAAACAATTAAAAGCCGCTGCTGCGCCTGACGCAAAAGCAATACCTACCGTTGTCGCCAGTAATAGCGGCCACGGCACCATACCGGGCGTTGCCAAGAACATACCAATAATCGCGGTAAACACAATCAACATCGTTACGCGCGGTTTGCACAATGCGAAAAAGTTTTTAAAGCTTGCCACAAAAGCTTGTAGGGTGCTGACTGTATTGATATTCGATTTTTGACTCAATTAATACTCACTTTATTTCATTTAACATGGTGCAATTTTTAGTTGCTGTCTGTAGCTATTGATTGACTTGGCTGCCAGTAATTTTTGAATTAAAAATAACCAAAATAATGACCAGTAAAGCTGCTCCCAAATTATGACCTACCGCTAAGACCAAAGGCAAATGCAAAACCAAATTTGCAATACCAAGGCCGATTTGCGCAAATAGCACAGTAATTAATATGATGCTAAGGCTTTTTAACTGCGCGTATTTTAAACTATTTAAGCCTAAAAACCCTAAGTAAATCAAAGTTATAATGGCCCCTATTCGATGCGTCCACTGAATGGCGGTTATCGATGCCAAGCTTAAATTGCCGCCATCTGCACTCTGCCCTAATTCGCGGATTAAATGAAATGCATCTTTGAAATCCATTTCAGGCATCCACGCGCCATGACAAGTCGGAAAATCGGTACAGGCTAATGCAGCATAATTAGTACTTGTCCAGCCGCCCAAAAATATCTGCATAAACAATACCAGCAAGCCAAAGCGGATGAACCAACGCGATGCTTGAGATTGTTCTGTTGTATTAGCATATAACGTATTTGAATATTGTCCCCAATGCCGATGAGCTATCCACGTCAATAAGCCCAAAGTTGCCATGCCACCCAATAAGTGCGCACTGACAATAGCGGGCTTAAGCAACATGGTCACTGTCCACATACCCAATGCAGCTTGAAATACAATGACGACAAGCAGTAATGTCGTCAGCCACGGTGATACTTTAATTAGCTGCTTATCCGGAATTTTTAGATTGCCTTGCTTGGCATTTTTCCAAGCCAATACAAACAGCGCTAATACAACCAATCCTAACGTACCAGCTAAGTAACGATGCAGCATTTCCTTCCAAGCTTTTCCTGTTTCAATCACACTGTGCGGGTAATTGGTTTGCGCTTGCTGAATTGCTGCTTCGCTTTGCGGTACGCTCAGCGTGCCATAGCAACCTGGCCAATCAGGGCAGCCTAAACCTGCGTCTGTTAAACGCACATAAGCGCCTAACACTACTACGCACAGCGCCATAATGGCGCCTAACATTGCAATGCGTTTAAACAACATGCTATGCCGCCCAAGAGTATTTTAAGAGCCGCGCTATGTCTTTGCGTATATCAGCAGGATCAGCATTTGCTGGATAACTCATCATCACATGGCCTAATGGATCAACAAAATATAGGCGATTTGATTCAAGCGCATTTTCACCATTTAAATTAAATTGCGCACTCAATGTTTTAACATCTGCCGCGGACTGATTAATCACCGTTAAATCAGGAAAATCTTTTTTAATTTTGCTCAAATCTTGCACATTGGTAATCAACACACGTTGCGTACGCGGAATATCTTTGTACAGTGACACATGGATTTGACGCATATCCCTTAATTTTTTCATACAAGTAGCTTCACAAGTATCTGTCACATAAACCATGTTCCATTTTTCAACCCAAAACTCATGGCTATCTTTGCCATTGCTATCTTGCAATGTTGCAGGCGCTTGAATCAATTTAGGCGGTGTAACCAGCTCACCGCGGCTCTCACCTGCTGGTTTAAAATTAAACTTAAACATCAACACAACAGCAATAATTGGCACCACAAAAAAAGTGAGCATCATCAGAAAAATTGCGCGCCCTTTTCGTTGATTTTTGCTGTTAATGTTATCGGGTTGCTCTGTTTGCATGATGAAGATTTACCTTAATATTCACGAATATTTTTACTGAATGGATGTTAACTGGCAATTAGGGGTTTTTGCTTTTACTAATACTTAAATATAAATAGATCATTAATGTTGCAAACGCAAACCCAAACCATTGGTACGCGTAGCCCAAATGCGTCACAATCCGCTCTTGGGACATCTCCCAATTTCGAACAAAACCACCCGCAGTACTCTTGTTATCTAATTTAATAATAATTGGCAGGATTTTAATCGGTACATTTTTAACATATTTCTGCATATCCAAATTCTGCCACACCGGTTGCCAGGTTTTACTATCCGCTTCGATTTGCGCTTTATCTTCCAAAGTAAATATTTTTTGGCTGGGAATCCAGGCCATACCTTGTATATCTAAAACGCCTGTTGGTGTATCAAAAATGGGTAAGTCAGTGCGATTTTTTTCACCTTGAATCCAACCACGATTCACTAATACATACTCATCTGTGCCAACTATTTTTAACGGCGTAACGACGTGATACCCAACTAGACTATTTTCTACCTTATTATCGATTAAGATTTGATACTGCGTTTTATACTCACCCTGCACTTGTATTTTTTTAAACTCTAAAATACGGCTGTTGGTTAAATAATCTTTTAAATCAGGCGTCATATTTCTATTAGATGATTCAAAACTCGCTTGAATTTTTTGCTTCAATATCGCCTTTTCATACTGCCAAAAACCCAATTTAATGAAAAGTGGAATACAAATAATCGTGAGTAAAGTACTCAACAGGGAAGCTTTAAACTGAACGTTCAAAAAACTAAATTGCATTTATACTAGGCCAGTCGCATAATTATTAAATAACTTCATTTGGACAAATCAATGCTTATAAAAATTGCAGTCGTTTTGGTATTAATGGTCATTTTAGGTAGCTTATTTTCAGCATTGTTCTTTTTGAATAAAGACAAGTCTGGTAGTGAGCGCACCGTTAGAGCACTTACAGTGCGTATTGGTCTTTCGATTGTTTTATTTATTGGCTTGCTCATCGCGGGTTATTTTGGGTTAATCGGTCACCCTCTGTAAAATTTGAATCAAATAAAAAAGGGCGAGGCATTTAATGCATCGCCCTTTTTTACAGCCTACTTACAGCCAATATACAAATATAAACAAACCTAACCAAACCACATCCACAAAGTGCCAATACCAAGCCACACCTTCAAAGCCAAAGTGATGCTCTGGCGTAAAATGGCCTTTCATACAGCGGATTAAAATCACGATTAGCATAATAGTGCCGAGCGTCACATGGAAGCCATGAAAACCAGTCAACATGAAGAAAGTTGCACCATAAGCACCCGTGCCTAAAGTTAAACCTAATTCCGTATACGCGTGATGATATTCCAGACCTTGGCAAATTAAAAAAGCAATGCCCAATAATACCGTTGTCAACATACCTAAAACAAGTTGCGTACGTTTATTTTTGATTAATGCCCAATGTGCCCAAGTAATGGTAGCACCAGAAGTTAAAAGTAAAGCTGTGTTAATGGCTGGCAATCCCCACGGGCCCATGGCTGTGAATTTGGGGACTGCGTACTCTGTCCCTAACACGACTCCGCCAGGACCAGCTGATGGCCATGTACTTAGAAAGTCTTTGTAAGGCGTAATGTCTGCATCAAAACCAGCTAAGTCTGGCACTGACAGCACTCGCATATAAAACAAAGCCCCAAAAAATGCAGCAAAGAAAGCAATCTCAGAACAGATAAACACAATCATACCAACACGGAATGACTTATCTTCCCAGGCTTTATATTTTCCAGTCAAGCTCTCAGTAATGACGGTGCCCATCCACTTAAAAGTCATCGCAATGATAATGGCTGCACCTAGGTACATCATCCACTGTCCAAATGCTAAATGATTCATATTGAAGATGAAGCCAGAAGCTAGAGACAGCAAACCTACCGATAGAATCGACGGATAGATACTGCCATGTGGAACGAAATATTGATTTTCTGAATGAGTTGCCATCGTTTACTCCCAAGCACTTAAAATTTTAATCACTTTAAATTATAACTTTGTAACGCTTTACTGGCGATACAAGCTCCCTGATTTTTAACCACAAAACTTACGTAAAACTAAAAATTATTTTTTTGTTGCTTCAAAAAATGAATATGACAAAGTCATTTCACTTACATCTTTTGGTATTGCAGGATCGACAAAAAAGCGCAAAGGCATTATTTTAGTCTCACCAGGTTTTAAGCTTTGATTCACAAAACAAAAACACTCTATTTTTTTTAAATAAACAGAAGCAATGCCTGGCGTAACACTGGGTATTGCCTGGCCTGTGACAATATGGCTTGTAATATTTTTTGCTTCAAACAGCACTGTTTCTATTTGGCCTGGATGCAAGGTAATGCTGGTTTGTTTTGGATAAAAATTCCAACCTAATCCTGGCATTACTGCTGAGGTAAACTGCACAGTGACGCTTCTAGATTCATCTACTTTAGCTTTACTTAATGTCGCTGCATTATTATCTGTTTTACCATTTAGGCCAGTAATATTGCATAAAACATCATATAAAGGTACTAGAGCAAATGCAAACAATAACGAACCTGCCGCCACCCAAATCATTTTTTTTGCTAATTTACTATTGGCTTTATCCCGTTCAGCTTTCGTTTTTTGCCTGACGTCATTAGCGTCAGGTTTAGGGTCGATTACAGGTTCCATATTGTAAACATCGACAGCACATACCAAATAACGGCTATCGCACCAAATATCAGGGCAATTTTTTTATTTCTACTACGTCTTGCCAGTTCTTTATCTTCCATTTAGTTAACTATTCCAATCTATTAAGTTCTCTATTGAATAGAAAAGCCCAAGCTAACTTGGGCTTTCAATTATCACATTACTTAATAATAGGCTGCTCAGTAAAGCTGTGATATGGAGGTGGTGATGAAAGTGTCCACTCTAAACCTTCGGCACCTTCCCATACTTTATCAGTTGCTTTTTTGCCGCCTTTTACGCATTTGATAATCACATAGACAAATAATAATTGTGACAAGCCTAGTGCAAATGCTGCAATTGAAGAAATCATATTGAATTCAGCAAACTGTAATGCATAGTCTGGAATACGACGCGGCATACCAGCCAAACCGACAAAGAATTGTGGAATAAATGTCAGGTTGAATGAGATTGCTGTTAACCAGAAATGCCATTTACCCAGTTTTTCATCATACATATTACCGGTCATTTTTGGTAACCAATAGTACACACCAGCCATAATGCCCATGATACCGCCAGCAAATAGTGTGTAGTGGAAATGTGCTACCACGAAGTAGCTGTTATGGTATTGTGCATCAGCCGCAACGTCAGCCAAGACTAAACCAGTCAAACCACCAATACCGAATAAGATAATCCAACCCACAGCAAACAACATTGGTGTTTCAAATGTCATTGAGCCTTTCCACATGGTTTTAATCCAGCAGAAGAACAACACAGCTAATGGGAGTGAAATTGCCATCGTGCTATACATAAAGTAAAGCAAGGCTGGCACTGGCATACCCGCGGTAAAGAAGTGATGTGCCCAAACAACCACAGCTAATGCACCAATCGCCCATAGTGAGTACACTTGTGCTTTGTAGCCATACATTGGTTTACGTGAGAATGTTTGTAAGATTTGTGGAATGAAACCCCAAACTGGTAATAACAAAATATACACTTCTGGATGACCGAAGAACCAGAACAAGTGTTGGAACATAATTGGGTCACCGCCACCTGCCGCATCAAAGAAATGCGTACCGAAGTGACGATCTGTCAACAACATAGTGACTGCGCCAGCCAAAACAGGAATTGTAGCAACTAGTAAGAATGCAGTGATTAACCAACCCCATGCAAACATTGGCATTTTCATCAGCGTCATGCCAGGCGCACGCATGTTAAACAACGTCACGATAATGTTGATAGAACCCATGACTGAAGAAATACCCAACAAGTGAACCGCAAAAATCGCAAAATCTACACCGATACCACCTTGCACTGACAATGGCGGATAAAATGTCCAACCAGTTGCCAATGCGCCATCACCAATACCGAACATTGCTAACGTGAATGGGAGTGTTAATAAAATAGCTGAAGGTGGTAATAACCAAAATCCCCAGTTATTAAGACGCGGCAGAGCCATATCTGGTGCACCAATTTGCAGTGGAATCATCCAGTTTGCAAAACCGGTTGCTGCTGGCATTAGCGCTGCAAAAATCATAATTAACGCATGCACGCCAATCAATTGATTAAAAAAATCCGGGTTCATTAACTGCAAACCCGGTTTAAACAATTCGGCACGAATGCCCAAAATCATTGAACCGCCGACTAGAAACATCACCAAAGAAAAAGTCAGATACATCGTACCGATATCTTTATGATTGGTCGTTGTCAACCAACGCATGATACCTGTTGGGTGATCATGATGCTCTTCGTGATTTGCTACTGTTGTGGTACTCATAGCGCTCTCCTGATTACTTTTATTTAAACAAAAATAAATTACAAACTAATGATTCAATATATTGAATTTAAATTATTGTCGCGCCGCTTGAACTTGTGCTGGCTGAATAATAGGGTCCACGCTTGCGGCATTACCTAGTGCTTGGCGCTCATAGGTTATGACAGCAGCAATTTCCGTGTCGTTCAATGTAGATTTCCAAGCCGGCATTACGCCTTTGCCATTGAGCAGACGGTCCAAATGGCCATCTTTCAAATATTTACCATCGGCGCCAAATACTGGGCCAAGGGCAATTTTACTACCAGTCATTGCTGGGAAAGCAGGTGGTAGACCTGCACCATTTACCTGATGGCATACTGCACAGTTTTTCTCGTAGACAGCCTTACCTTGCGCAACTAAATCCTCTTTAGTCATTTCTTTAATTTCGCCCGCTTTAGCAATCTCGGCTTTTTTAGCAGCTACCCACACCTTATATTCAGCCATTGGCACAGCATCTACAACAACCGGCATATAACCATGGCCTTTGCCGCATAACTCTTTACACTGTCCGCGATAAGTACCAGCTTTATCCACCTGCACCCATGTCTCACGAATAAAACCTGGCACCGCCACACGTGACGAACCGAACTGTGGCACCCACCAGTTATGTAACACATCTGATGCTGTCATCAATATGCGTACTTTTTCACCCACAGGGAGCACTAAGTGATTGTCAACTTCCAGCAAGTAGTTTTCACCTTTATCAGCCACATTGTGCTGCTGATCAGCCGTTGTAGTTAAGTTACTCACAAATTTAATGCCTTGTGCATCACCATCTAAATATTCATATTGCCAACGCCATTGCGAGCCAGTTACTTTAATCACCATGGTTGCTTTGTCGCGTGTATCTTCCATCATCACCACGCTGTGATAAGCAGGAATACCCATAATCACAAAGTCGATCAGCAACAAGATCACGAATGGAACCAATACCCAAAAAATCTCTACTGCGGTTGATGGGGCTTTGTCTGCTACAGCTTTATAGCCTTTATTTTTGCGATGCGCAAAAATTGAATAAATCATGATAGCCAACACAACCACAAAGATAACCATTGTGATCAGCATAAATTTATT
The DNA here is from genome assembly GCA_040387515.1 of Pseudomonadota bacterium. Classification (GTDB taxonomy): domain Bacteria; phylum Pseudomonadota; class Gammaproteobacteria; order Burkholderiales; family Methylophilaceae; genus Methylotenera_A. The sequence goes on along the minus strand of JAZKDP010000019.1, from coordinate 77 downwards.
ATGCACATGCAAGGTATCTAAGGCCATTGGGGTTACTGGCTCTGGGAAATTCCAACTGTAATCAGCAAAAGCACTGA
>JAZKDP010000018.1:0-96078 GCA_040387515.1 Pseudomonadota bacterium | reverse complement strand
TGGCAAATACTGTTCATATCGATGTAGTAAGCGCAGAAGCAAGCATATTCTCAGGTGAAGCTGAGTTTGTGGTTGCGCCTGCAAGTGCTGGTGAAGTGGGTATCTACCCAAATCACGCGCCGATGATTACGACTATCAAACCGGGTGCATTGCGCATTAAGCAAGCCAATGAAGCTGAAGAAACGTTGATTTTTATCTCTGGCGGTTTGTTAGAGGTTCAGCCAGGTTTTATCACTGTATTGGCGGATACTGCAGTACGTGGTCACGATTTAGATGAAGCAAAAGCCATTGCAGCTAAACTAGCTGCTGAAGAGGCGATGAAAAATCGCACTTCAGATATGGATTATGCAAAAGCACAAGCTGAATTGTCAGAAGCAATGGCACAGATTCATGCTATTGAGCGTCTGCGTAAAACGCACTAAATCATGGGATATTAGCGTTAAGCTAACATCAGCAAAAAGGCAGCTTCGGCTGCCTTTTTTGTTATACTTTATGAATCACTTGCCTAATCAAACCGTACTTAATTAAAGCACATCAAAACTCTATAAAAATGATGAATCCATTGAACATAGTTATCCTTGCTGCGGGCAAAGGCACGCGCATGCATTCAAACAAACCAAAAGTGTTGCACGAAATCGGCGGTAAGCCAATTTTGGCGCACGTAATCGATTGTGCAAAAGCCTTAAATCCAGAAAAGATTATCGTTGTATATGGCTATGGCGGTGAAACAGTACGTGAAGCATTCGCGCATGAAACGATTATATGGGTAAACCAAGCGGAGCAATTAGGTACGGGCCACGCGGTTCAGCAAGCAGCGCCCTATTTGCATGCAGATGCCAATAGCTTGATTATGCTAGGTGATGTGCCGTTGGTCGATGTTGAAGCCTGTAAGAAGTTAATTGAAAGCGCGAATAAGAAGCTAGCGATTTTATCTTTTAATAAAGCTGATCCGACTGGTTATGGTCGCATTGTTCGCAACAACCATTTAGTCACCGCAATTGTCGAGCATAAAGATGCCACCGATGCACAACGCCAAATTATTGAAGTGAATACAGGCATTATGGCGATGCCGAATATTCATCTTAAAAATTGGTTAAGCCGCTTAAGTAATAACAATGCACAAGGCGAGTATTACTTAACCGATATTGTTGAGCTTGCTGTTAAAGATAAAGTAGATGTGATTGCAGAAATCACAGCGGATGAATGGTCAGTTACTGGCATTAACTCCAAAGTGGATTTAAATCAGATTGAGCGTGTCTATCAGACGCGTATCGCGCAACAACTATTACAGCAAGGCGTCACGTTAAAAGATGCTTCTAGGATAGATGTTCGCGGTTTGCTTAGCTGCGGCCGCGATGTGGAAATTGATGTGAATTGCGTATTTGAAGGCAATGTCACATTAGGCGATAACGTGAAAATTGCCGCCAATTGCATGATTAAAAATGCAACCATTGCTGCGGGCACACAAATTGCTGCTTTTACACATATTGATGACGCTGAAATTGGCGCAAATAGTCGCATTGGGCCATATGCGCGATTAAGGCCAGGCACTACACTGGCGGCTGATACGCATATTGGCAACTTTGTAGAGCTTAAAAATGCGCAGGTGGATCTTGGCAGCAAGATTAATCATTTGAGTTATGTGGGCGATGCCAGTGTTGGCAAAAACGTCAATATCGGTGCAGGCGTCATCACTTGTAACTACGATGGTGCGAATAAATCTAGAACCGTGATTGAAGACGGTGCATTTATTGGCTCCGACTCACAGTTAATTGCGCCTGTTACCATTGGCAAAAATGCCACGATTGCAGCGGGTTCAACCATTACAAAGAACGCGCCAGCAGATGCGTTAACCTTTTGCCGTGCTAAAGAGCAAAAAACTATTGTGGGTTGGAAACGCCCAGTCAAAATTAAAAAAGATTAGCTCAGCTAACATTGAAAATATTGCAGTAATTACAACATTCAGAATTTGAAAGAAACCATATGTGTGGAATTGTAGGCGCAGTTGCTAAACGAAACGTCGTATCAACGCTAATCGAAGGATTAAGCCGGCTGGAGTATCGTGGTTACGATTCAGCGGGTATTGCTGTACTGAATAGCAATGGCATTGAGCGCGTGCGTGCCGTTGGGCGTGTGGCCGCGATGACAGAAAAAGCCATTGATGCCAATTTAAGTGGTTTTGTTGGTATTGGCCATACACGCTGGGCAACCCACGGCGGTGTTACTGAAAGCAATGCGCATCCGCATGTTTCGCCTGCACAATCAAACCCAGAAATTGCCGTTGTGCATAACGGCATTATTGAAAACCATGATGAGCAACGCACGAAATTAAAAGCACTCGGTTACGAATTTCATTCGCAAACCGATACTGAAGTGATTGCTCACTTAATTCATCATTATTATGCAAAATCATCTGATTTATTAGCCGCGACTAAAGCCGCCATTGCAGAACTAACAGGCGCATTTGCTATTAGCGTGATTGCGGTGAATCAGCCAGATTTAATGGTGTGCGCGCGTTTAGGCTGTCCGTTATTAATTGGCTTGGGTAGCAATGAAAATTTTATCGCTTCAGACGTTTCTGCCGTGCTATCTGTCACACGTAGAGTGATTTATCTAGAAGATGGCGATGTCGCTACACTTACCACCGATGCTGTGACCATTTACGGCAAAGATGGCGCCTTAGCCGCGCGTAAAGTACATACCAGTGATGTTTCCCTAGCCAGCCTAGAACTCGGCCCTTACAGCCACTTTATGCAAAAAGAAATCTATGAGCAGCCAGTTGCACTAAACGACACCATTGAAGCATTAATTGATGACGGTGCATTTAGGCCAGAGTTATTTGGTAAAAGCGCAGTCGATGTATTTAAGCAACTGGATAGCATCTTAATATTAGCCGCTGGTACCAGTTATTATGCCGCTTTAACCGCCAAATATTGGTTAGAAGGCATCGCGAAAATACCTTGCAATGTAGAAGTCGCCAGTGAATATCGCTATCGCGAATCGGTACCGAATCCCAATCAACTCATCGTCACGCTTTCACAATCGGGCGAAACCTTAGACACGATGGAAGCCTTAAAACATGCCAAATCGTTAGGCCAAGAATTAAGCCTAAGCATTTGTAACGTGCAAGAAAGTGCGATTCCACGCGCATCGCAATTGGTTTTCTACACGCGCGCTGGCGCAGAAATCGGCGTGGCATCCACCAAAGCATTCACCACGCAATTGGTCGCTTTGTTTGTATTAGCCGCTACATTGGCCAAACAAAAAGGCATACTGAGTAACGAAAAAGAACAAGAATACTTAGGCGCATTGCGCCAATTGGCTGGCAGTGTGCAATTTGCATTGAATCTAGAGCCGCAAATCCGCGAATGGGCAAAACGCTTTGGTGACAAAGAACACGCTCTATTCTTAGGCCGCGGTGTGCACTACCCAATCGCCATGGAAGGCGCACTTAAGCTAAAGGAAATATCATATATCCACGCAGAAGCCTACCCAGCAGGTGAATTGAAACATGGCCCATTGGCATTGGTAGATAACAATATGCCAGTGGTAGTGATTGCGCCAAATGATGCCTTGTTAGAAAAAGTAAAATCTAATATGCAAGAAGTTAGAGCGCGTGGCGGCGAGCTATTCGTGTTTGCCGATGCGGATAGCCACTTTACAGAGTCTGAAGGTGTGCACGTTATCCGCACGCCGCGCCATGTGGGCATACTCTCCCCTATTCTGCATACCATTCCTGTGCAATTGCTGGCGTATCATGCGGCGTTGTTGAAGGGAACGGATGTGGATAAGCCTAGGAATTTGGCTAAGAGTGTGACGGTTGAATAAGACAAATATTTACGAACATAAATTTGCTGATATTAAGAATAATGCTTAACGTTATTATAGATTTTATCTAAAATCTATAATAACTCACTCTTCTATTATAGATTTAATTTAAAAACTATAATAATATCTCCTACTATTATAGTTTAGAGTCATCGTCAAAATGCGCCATTTCAAATCAGGTCATGTTGTTCAGCAAAAATCATATAAAAGCTTTCAGCCAAATGAAATAAATCGATCTTGGTCGTTAGACAATATGGAGTTGATTCAACTACTTGGCGAAGCAGATAGAGTGCTTGGCAAATTAGATATGTACTCTGAGTATATTCCGAATATTGATTTATTTATCAATATGCATGTGTTTAAAGAAGCGACACAATCTAGCAAAATCGAAGGAACCCAGACAAATATAGAAGATGCTCTATTAGAGAAAGAAGATGTTGCCCTAGATAAAAGAGATGATTGGGAGGAGGTACAAAATTATGTTGTGGCTATGAACGAGGCTATTTCTAAGCTAGAGCATTTACCTTTTTCTACTCGATTAATATGTGAGACACATCAGACTCTCATGCAAGGAGTACGTGGTAAACATAAGCAACCTGGTGAGTTTAGGCGTAGTCAAAACTGGATTGGGGGCGCAACTATCAGTGATGCAGTTTTTATCCCACCAACACATCATTCAATTAGTGAATTGATGAGCGACATTGAAAAATTTGCACATAATCAAACGCAGTATTTTCCAGAGTTGTTAAAAATTGCACTTATACATTATCAGTTTGAGACGATTCATCCATTCTTAGATGGGAATGGACGTGTGGGTCGATTATTAATTACCTTATATTTAGTGAATAAAGGAATATTAAAACGTCCTATTCTATATTTATCCGATTTTTTTGAGCGAAATAGATCACTTTATTATGATAATTTGATGCGAGTTAGAGACAAAAGCGATTTATTGCAATGGTTTAAATTTTTCTTGGTGGGTGTAATAGAAACCGCTAAAAATGGAATTATTACTTTTGACAATATACTGAAATTGCAGAAAAAAATAGAAATTGAAGTTCAAAAATTAGGTAGCAGAGCGACTACGGCTCAGAAAGTGGTGCAATACTTATATCAGCGACCAATGATTAATGTGAACAAAGTAGCGGAAGTAGCGGAAATTTCATTAGCCTCTGCCTATAAATTGATTGCTGATTTAGAACCAAGAATTTTAAAAGAAGTAACTGGTGGTAAAAGAGGGAAGGTGTATGTTTTTGCTGAATATTTAAATTTATTTAGTAAATAATAGTTGTATAAGTTCGCATTGCTCGGCATGGCATCAGGGGATTACAGGTCAAAACCAACTTAGCGCCGTCATTCTTGCATAGGCAGGAATCCATTTTGAATTTTGTCTATGACTAATTCTAAAAACAAAAGAGCCTAGTAATTACTAGGCTCTTTTGCTTAAAAAATAATGGTTAACTTAATTTGGTGTTGTTGACCATTTTTGCATCGCCTCTTCACCAGAGCGGTCAATTTTAACTTTGCCGTCCGCGGTTGAAACTACCCAATTTAACGGGATGTAATGGTGTTGGCCATTTTTGTCTTTATTCAACTTAATGCTTTTTGCGCCTTCAATATGGTCAACAGTTGCAAATTGACCATCTAATGAACATACAACAGGCATATCTGGTTTAATCGTACTTGTGTTAATCATGTTCTTCTCCAATATCGGTCAGGAAAAATATCCTAGACGTTATTAAACAAGATTCGCTTTGCTCAAATTATCGGTATATGTCCTATAAATTTGTCAGATAACACGGTAAATAAACGTTAATAAGTACTGGGTTCTTTTAAGATAATTGGCGTGATATCAAAGCTGCCGCCATCATGGCTCACCAATATTTGGCTATCTTGAATCGTTAAACTTATTTGCATGCTTCTATTAGCGATGTTGGCTAACTCTTGGGTTTCTGGCAGATTAATCACTGTTAAATTGTTAATTTTTAATGCAGCTTTGCTGTTTTGCGTCCACCACATATCAGCAATACGTCCGCCGTATAAAACGACTACTACTTGCTTGGCGCGTCCTGCTGCTTTGCGAATGTCTTTTTCAGTGGGCAATCCAACATCCATCCACAGTTCAATCGCGCCAGTTAAATCTTTTTGCCATAAATCAGGTTCTTCGTCATCGCTTAAGCCTTTGCCGAAAATAAGCGTTTCGGTGGCATATAACGCAAAACCAATCAGCCGCACCATCACGCGCTCATCAGTTTCGGATGGATGTTTGGCAAGCGTTAGACTGTGTTGCGCGTAATATTGCCTGTCCATATCTGCAATATTCAGGTCAATTTTATAAATGGTAGATTTAAGCGCCATCGCGCGCTCCGAAAGTAGTTGCCATAATGCTATCGCAAGTTGTTAAAGTGAGTGCATTATACCTATACACACGCCTGCCCTGCTTACCAGTTAAGCCCGCTTTCTGTTAAGCTTTCATTCTTTCAAATTAGTAAGTTATCGCTATGGCTCAATATGTAATGTCTATGCTCCGCGTGAGCAAAATCGTGCCGCCAAAACGGCAAATCATCAAAGATATTTCTTTATCTTTCTTCCCCGGTGCAAAAATCGGCTTGCTGGGTTTAAACGGCTCAGGTAAATCAACCGTATTGCGCATTATGGCCAATGCAGATAAAGAGTTTGAGGGCGAAGTGCAATGGCAGCCGAATATGACCATTGGTTATTTGCCGCAAGAGCCGCAGTTGGATGCTGAAAAAACCGTGCGTGAAGAGGTAGAAAGCGGCATGGGTGAGGTGATGCAGGCGCAGGCAATGCTAGAGGCCGTGTATGCGGCTTATGCAGAGCCAGACGCGGATTTTGACAAATTGGCTGAAGAACAAGCCAAGTGGGAAAACATTATTGCCGCCAGCGGTTCAGATTTAAGTACGCAGTTAGAGATTGCCGCTGACGCGCTGCGTTTACCGCCTTGGGATGCAAAAATCGGTCCATTATCTGGCGGTGAAAAACGCCGTGTGGCCCTGTGCAAATTGCTATTATCCAAACCCGATATGTTGTTGCTGGACGAGCCAACCAACCATTTGGATGCAGAGTCTGTGGAATGGTTAGAGCAGTTTTTAGTGAGATTTACAGGCACAGTCGTAGCGGTAACACATGATAGATACTTCCTTGATAATGCCGCTGAATGGATTTTAGAGCTTGATCGCGGGCATGGTATCCCATGGAAAGGAAATTACTCTAGTTGGTTAGACCAAAAACAAGCACGTTTGGCACTTGAAGAGTCGCAAGAGTCATCACGTCGCAAAGCCTTAAACACGGAATTGGAATGGGTGCGCCAAAACCCGAAAGCGCGCCAAGCCAAAAGTAAATCGCGTATCGCGCGTTATGAAGAATTAGCCAGCGCGGAATACCAAAAACGCAATGAAACTCAGGAGATTTTTATTCCTGCAGGTGAGCGCTTAGGTGACCAAGTAATTGAATTCAACAACGTCACTAAAGCGTTTAAAGACAGATTATTGATTGATAATTTGAGCTTTAGTGTACCAGCTGGCGCGATTGTCGGCATTATCGGCCCGAACGGCGCGGGTAAATCGACATTATTCAAAATGATCCTGGGTTTAGAAACGCCAGATAGCGGTGAAGTTAATATTGGTCAAACCGTTAAGCTCGCTTATGTAGACCAAAGCCGCGACGATTTAGCTAATACCAAGACCGTTTTTGAAGAAATCGCCAACGGCTCAGATATCTTAACGGTTGGCCGTTATGAAACGCCAAGTCGCGCTTATATTGGACGCTTCAACTTTAAAGGTGGTGATCAGCAAAAAATCGTCGGCAATCTTTCTGGTGGTGAGCGCGGACGTTTACATTTAGCTAAAACGCTGATTTCTGGCGGCAACGTGTTGCTACTAGATGAGCCTTCAAACGACTTGGATGTGGAAACTTTGCGTGCGTTGGAAGATGCGTTATTGGAATTCGCGGGCTGCGTATTGGTGATTTCACATGATCGCTGGTTCTTAGACCGTATCGCCACGCATATCTTGGCGGCGGAAGGCGAATCGCAATGGACTTTCTTTAACGGAAATTATCAAGAATATGAGGCGGATAAACGTAAGCGCTTAGGTGAAGAAGGCGCTAAACCCAAGCGTATTCGTTATAAACCGATTACTCGTTAGGTTTAAGCGTTGAGTATTTAAACTATTACTTAACGCATAGAGTAATGTTGTGACTAAATAAAAAGGGCTAACGAATTGTTAGCCTTTTTATTTGGAAGTAACACTGACTATTCTAGCTACTGCATTTAGCCTCTTCGCCACTATTAAGACTAGTGACATTCGCAGAAATTGCCTGTATCACATCTGCGGCCGCTTCTTGCACACCTTTTACCACGGCATCCATATCGTCACCTACCGTTTTAGTAATAGTGGTTTGGCATGACAGCGCGCGCTTGTCAGCAGAGCGCGCACCAGCATCTAGACGTGTAATAGTCCAGCCAAAATTGGCTTGTACCTGCTCACCCGGAGTGGCGTTAAATTGCTGTAACACAATGGCAATACGGTAAGTGGGCTGGTTTGCCGTGCGACCACCGCGTGAAATATCAATAGCATTTAACTGGTTGCTAATGCCACTGACAAATGCATCCTGCAATTCATCATTGAATGAGGATGACCAGCGTTCCTGTTCCAGAATTTTGAGTTGAGAAGAGTTTTTGGCGGTAATGACTAGCTGTGGCCGTTTCAGCCGCTCTGGAACATTAACTGGTAAAATCTCAATGGCAATTGGTGCGGCTGTAGGCAAGTTTGCAGTTGGGCTTTTTGCTGGGCTGCTATTAGCCAACGTATAAAAACGCGCGGTTGTACTGGGTGTTGCGCAGGCAGTTAGCATAGCCGCCAATACCGACATTAATACTGTAAATTTAGTGAAATTCATCTGATTTTTCCCATTTTCCTATTACTTTTCCATGTTAAAACGGTATTAATGTATTCTGCATGGGTTATCCAGTTTAATCCTATTGATTGTTTTTAAGGGTTATCCAGCGCTTTACCGCGAATCAATGACTCAGGATGCTGTTCAAGATAATCGGTTAATACTTTCATAGACGCCGCCGCGCGCGATAACTCTTGTAGCGTTTGTCGTAAATCTTGCTGCAATGGCGCGTCTTCCGACAATGTACGGTCGGCATTATCCAGAGTTTTGCGTACATCTTTCATCGCCGCGGCCACTTCTGGCGCAACATCTTGGTTTAATGTTTGCGCTAGTCTTTCTGCGCTGCTCAAGGTTTTGTTCAAAGTCGCTAATGATTTCTGTAAATCATGACCAATTTCCTCAAACGGTACTTTGCTGAGTTTGTTGGCGATAGTAGAAATCTGCGTTTGCAACTCATCCAATCCATTGGGGATAGTTGGTAGTTCGATTTGCGCACTATTTTGCACGGTTATTTTTGGCGCTTTAGGGAAGAAATCGAGCGCGATATAAAGCTGACCAGTGAGCAAATTGCCGGTACGCAATTGTGCGCGTAAGCCACGGCTGACCATAAACTGTATACGTTGTTGTTGGGTATAGGGCGACTGAGCCTGATCCTTGGCGTACTTACGCCCCAACCTTGCTGGATAAATCTCAATGACCACAGGCATATCGAATTCACGGCGTTTGGGATCGTATTCAATACCGACTGATTTGACCTCACCCAGCACGACACCGCGAAAATCGACTGTTGCACCAGGCGTTAGGCCACGTATCGATTGATTAAAGTGCAGCATAGCGGTTATTGAACGACCATCGGGCTCTTGAAATGCCTGACTTTGGTTCTGTGCTAATAGAAATGTAGTGTTTTCTTTGGACAGCGTGCCAGGGCTATCATCTATCGATTGAAATGCCATGCCACCCAGAACCACAGTAGCCAGCGACTGTGTATTGACTTTAAATCCGCCAGAGTTGACTTGAATATCTAATCCACTGGCATGCCAAAATCGCGTATTCGCCCCGACAAACTTGTCATATGGTGTATCAATAAAGATACGTAGCGTGACCCCTTTACCATCTGCATCCAAGTCATATGCGGATACCCGACCCACCTTGATGCGGCGGTAGAATATCGGTGAACCTACATCCAGCGAGCCCAAGTCATCGGCATGCAGCTTAAACTGCTTACCCGAAGCGTCGCGCGTTACCGTCGGTTGTACTTCCAATCCAGTGAATTTTTTAGTCGTATCTTCTGAGGTTCCGCCATCTGCGCCGATATAGGCGCCTGATAACAATGTACCTAACCCAGAAATGCCCGACGCACCTAATCTTGGCCGTACCACCCAAAAGTGTGTATCCACTGCGGTAAAGCTTTCGGCATTTTTGGATAATTGCACGGTTACTAATACTTGCGAGCGGTCTTTACTCAGCGTGATAGTTTGCACTTCGCCAATATCAACTTCTTTGTATTTCACCTTGGTTTTACCCGCTTCTAAACCTTCACCAGTGCGGAACGAGATTGTGATCACTGGGCCGCGATCGACTAGAACTTTTACCATGAGTGCGATACCGATAACGGCGGCCAGAATGGGAATCAGCCAGACCAGTGATGGTAACCAGTCGCGTTGACGCTCACGCTTTGGTGAGGGTAAGCTGGCGGTAGAGTTTTGTTTAATATCTTCTTCGCTCATTAGGTTCTTTCTTGTAACGTTTTTTCTGGTGATCTAGCAATGCCAGTATTCGTGATATCAGTTGGTTGAGTTTGCTGTGCATCGTTATGTGAATTTGCAGTATCCCAAATCAAGCGTGGATCAAAGCTGATTGAGGCCAGCATGGTTAACACCACTACTGCGCCAAAAGCCACTATGCCTACACCTGCGGATATCTGGGCAAATCCTTGAATTTGCACTAAACCGACAAGCAATGAGACAACAAATACGTCCAGCATGGACCAGCGTCCAATCAGTTCTACCATACGGTATAACTTCGCACGCTCCAGTTGCCGCCAAGTGCTTTTTTGCTGTGCGCTTATAAGCAATATAAATAATGAAGCTAGTTTAAGTAAAGGCACCAGAAAGCTGGCGATAAAAACCACTGCAGCCAAGCCCCACTCACCCGATACCCAAAAAAAGATAATGCCACTCAGAATAGTGTCCTGATGTGATTCAAAAAAGGTGCTAGTAATCATCACCGGCATCATATTGGCTGGAATATACATAATGCACGCGGCAATCACCAACGCCCAAGTGCGGTTAATACTATCGGGTTTACGTGTATGCAGCGTGGCATTGCAATGCTTACAACGGTCGCCCTGCTTTGCACTTTTCCATAATTTGCCGCATTGGTGGCAGGATAACAAGCCTATGCCAGTGGCAGTATTAAAATGCGTGCTATCTGCAGTATCTTGCGTGGCAAAGTTTCGATAAGAATTCAGCATGGTGTTACTGTTCAGACTCTTCTAGTTGCCACAGATAACGCGGGTTAAACGACACCACAACGGTGAGCATAACGGTCAACATGCAGAATGCCCACAAGGCAATGCCAGGGATAATGGTCGCCATATTGGATAATTTGATTAGTGCAACCAGCACGCCTAACAAAAACACCTCTATCATGCCCCAAGGGCGTAGCATCTGCATCACACGTATTAATAAGCTAAAACCAGGTCGATTATCGGGATGTTTTGATGGCACTAATAGGTAGAACAAAATCAGCATTTGCATAAACGGAAACAAAATAGTCGTCGCCAGCACCAACAATGCCACCATCGAAATGCCTTCGGTAGTCAGCGATAAAACTGCACCCAACAATGTTGTTTGGCTATGCAAGCCTTGCAATTCCATTTCCACAATCGGGAAAATATTGGCAATCACAAATATGATAAGACTAGCTATGGTTAATGGCAGCAGGTGATTGCGCCTCTGTTGGGCATTACGGTCCATTTCGTTACCGCAGCGCGTGCAGCGTGCAATCTCGCCATTAGCCAGTGATAGCTTTTGAAAAACAGCATCGCACTGCTCACAGACAGTCAGGTCGGATATTTCATGCATGGGCACAAGCTTAGGTTATTTCAGGCACGTTTTAATTAAGTCATTCATACAAACTATAGCTTAGAAAAGTCATCGTTGCGAATGTTCGCGCTAAAATAGGAAAAATACAATCGGCGAAGTCCTACATATGAATTAATCAGCTGTATAGGCACGTTAAAGAAGCACTAAAATCTACAGCCAATCCCAATTAGTGCGTTCTTTGTACGGTGCTTTTTTCATTGCCCAATCCCATAAAAATGGCGGAATAAAACGCATAAATCTTGCGACAAACCCCATTTGCCAAGGGATGACTACAAAGCGACGCTTCGCTTTAATGGCGTCTACAAATTTGGCTGCGGCGATATCTGCATCCATTAAAAAAGGCATTTTGTATTGATTAACGTCAGTCATGGCGGTGCGAATATAGCCAGGGGCAATAGTCGTCACAGCAATATTTTGTGCAGCCATTTCTACACGTAAACTTTCTAAATAGCTAATGGCCGCGGCTTTGCTTGCACTGTAAGCCCCTGCTCCCGGCAAGCCGCGTATGCCTGCCACACTGGCAATGCCAACTAACTGTGCAATTTTACTTTTATTTGCAGGATTAAGTTTTGAAGTACCATGTTTTGCAGCATTAACCATCGCTTTAATAAATGGCTGAAAGGTGTGCACCATGCCCATCACATTAATGTCCATCACAGCTTGAAAAGCAGGCATGTCTTCTCGGAATTCTGTGAGCGTGCCGCGACTAACGCCAGCATTTGCAATGACAATATTGGGTGCGCCATATTGCTGTATAAAATCTTGTGCTGCTAATTGACACGCCAAGCTATCACGCACGTCCAAAGGATAAATTCTGCAGGTGGTCTTATATTGGTTTTGTAAGCTATCAGCTAGTTCTTGTAAGTGCTCACTTCGTCTAGCAGCCAGACCAATGATGCAACCAGTATATTGATGGCGCTTTGCGTACTCATGTGCCAATGCTTGGCCAATGCCGCTAGATGCGCCCGTAATAAATATTTTTTGCATATTGGCGATAAGTTTAACGCATAAAGAACCCGCTGTGCGTGAGCATCAGCGGGTTTGAGATTACTGCATAATTGATCAATCTAGTTTTTAGATTGTAGCTTTATAACACTCCTAGCTTAAGTCGGTGCCCGAACTACTTTTTTTCGGCTGGCGCTTTTGTAGTTTGTGTGGCTTTAGCTTTACGTACATTTTCAATAATATAATCAGCTACTTTTAATGCTTCTGCATTGCCACCACTGGTCGTGCTGGATGTGATGTACTTACCATCAATAATCAAACTTGGTACGCCAGTTGCGCCAGATGCGCGGAAAATTTGGGCAGCGCGATTTAAATTAGTATTAATGGTGAACGATTTAAATGCTTGTTCTACTTTGATTTTATCTAAACCGCTGGCTTTGGTAATCCAATCAATCGCTGCTTTTTCGTCGGTTGGGTTCAACACTTTTTGTTTATGAATCGCATCAAACAATTGTGTGTGTAATTTCTCTTGAATGCCCAGTGTTTCCATCGCAAAATAAGCTTTTGCCATCGGTGCCCAATCGGCACGTGGTAGCGCTGGCATGCGTTTAAAATAAACATCGGCTGGCAATTTTTTCACCCAAGCGTTTAAAGGCGCTTCCATTTGGTAACAATGAATGCAGCCATACCAAAAAACTTCCATTACTTCAATTTTAGTCGCCACATCGGTGGTAATTGGCTGTGCTACCGCATCAAACTCTGCACCTGGTTTGGGTTCAGCCGCAACAGAAGTGCTTAACAACAACATTAATATACTTAAAAACTTTTTCATGGATGGTTCCTAATTTACTTTGAAATATTTATTTTAAAAATTTGATTATTCGTACAGTTAATCTTTGAGGCAATAAATCAAGCTTAACAACGGTTAATAAAGCTAAAAAGATGACAAGTTGTTAGGACAAGTTATTGTGTTTTAGTTTCAGTATGTACCTTAATTAAATCGGTATTAAAACCACCTGTGGTTAAATCGCCTCTAATCTTGTTAATCTGATCAATATCACTTAACGGCCCAACGCGTACGCGATGCCAAACGCCTTTTTCTGGAATGCTGGCCGTTTGCACAACCGCTTCAAACCCTTGCAAAGCCAATTTTGCTTTCATATTGTCTGCATCCGCTTCATTTTGAAATGCGCCAATTTGTAGAAAATAATTATCTTTTTTGACCGTTAATGCATTATCTTTTACTTCTTTCTCCGTTACTGTACTTTCGGTTTCCGGCAGAATGGTATAAAAATCGAATTGATTATCGGTTTTCTTTTGCGCAGCTGCATCAGGATTTTCTTCCGTTGGCAAAGCACTTTCGGTGGCTATTTTTTGTTTTGGTAGCTTTTCAGACAGCATATCTTTGTTTGGTCTTGATACTTTATTGTCGCTGAAAGGGCTATCAGAATCTTGGATGTACATGGTTAAGCCAACTGACAAACCAACACCCAGCAACAATCCAATTAACAAGCCTGTGAAAAACGGGCTGCCTTTGCTGCTGCTATTTTTGCGTGCGGCAGGTTTATAATCTTTACTCATCTTGCGTCCTTAATATGGCTTGTTACTTAACATTGTTATAACGTTTATATTCAAATGAGCTTACATTTTATTCGGTGCATTGACACCTAACAAGCCTAAGCCATTTTTCAGCACTTGTTGTGTGGCGGCGATTAAAGCCATGCGCGCCAATTTAGTCGGTTCATCGTCTACTAAAAATTTAGTATCGTTATAATAACTGTGTAAATCTGCTGCGCACTCTTTTAAATAATTAGCAACGGTATGTGGCGCTAATTCGGTTGCGGCATTGCTAACCACTTCAGGATATTCACTCAAACGCTGCATCAATTTTGCCTCATTTGGCATGTTAAGCGGGCTTAAATCGACTTGTTTTAGGCTGGAAACTTCACCATTCCACTGCGTTAACACGCTATTAATACGTGCATGTGCATATTGAATGTAATAGACAGGATTATCGTTGGTTTGTGCGCGGGCCAAGTCAATATCAAATATTAATTGTGAATCGGCACGGCGCGCTGCCAGGAAATAACGTGTTGCATCGCAACCCACTTCATCGATTAAATCGCGCAAGGTAACATAGCTGCCAGCGCGTTTTGATAATTTGACCTCTTCACCACCACGCATCACGGTGACCATTTGGTGTAATACATAATCTGGCCAGGCGGGCGGAATGCCTACATTTAAAGCCTGCAAACCAGCCCTAACTCTAGTAATCGTGCTGTGATGGTCTGCGCCCTGCTCATTGATTACGCGTACAAAGCCACGATTCCATTTATCTAGGTGATAGGCGACATCTGGCACAAAATAAGTATAACCACCATCAGTCTTACGCATCACGCGGTCTTTATCATCGCCATAATCAGTAGTTTTTAACCATAGCGCCCCGTCTTGTTCATAGGTATGACCGTTTTTGATTAATGCTTGAACAGTTTTTTCAACTTTGCCTGTCTCATACAGATTGCTTTCTAGCGAAAATACATTGAATTTGATTTGAAATGCGTTTAAATCTAAATCCTGCTCATGTCGCAAATAAGCCACAGCAAAGGCGCGCACAGATTCCGTATCATTCAAATCGCCACTGGCGGTTACTTGCATGTCATCCGCTACTACCGTTTTTTTTGCTAAATAAGCATTGGCGATATCCACAATATAATCACCGCGATAGCCATTTTCAGGAAAGCTTGCGTCATCGACCGCAATACCTTTGGCACGCGCCAACACTGAAATCACTAAATTATCAATTTGCGCACCAGCATCATTGTAATAAAATTCGCGCGTCACATCCCAGCCGTTTGCATCCAGCAAACGCGCAAGGCAATCACCGACTGCCGCGCCGCGACCATGTCCAACATGTAAAGGCCCAGTTGGATTTGCAGATACAAACTCCACTTGTACTTTTGCATTTTCACCTGAGTCATTGCGGCCAAATTGCGCGCCTTGCTGCAAAATATCGCCGATTACGCTTTGTTTCGATTGCGCGTTCAAAAAGAAATTGATAAATCCTGCACCTGCGATTTCTGCTTTTGCGATATATTCGCTTTGTGGCAAGGCTTTGATTAAACTGGTCGCTAATTCGCGCGGGTTTTTGCGTAAAGATTTGGCGAGAACCATAGCCAAATTGCTAGAAAAATCGCCATGCTCAGCTGATTTTGGGCGCTCAAGCACAATATTGATTTCGGCAATATCTGCGCCTATGCTGTCAGCGGCGCTGGTGAGTAATTTGGTTAAATGGGCTTTCAAAGTCGGTTAAGCTTTCAGAATAATCATCAAATAGTATTAAAAATTACACTAAACGAATAATGCAAAAACAGTATTTTAACCCAAGCAGGACTATTAATCTAAGCTAGTCTTTAAGCTGACTAAATAAGCTATCAATATGCCGCCCATTATTTTAAATATCGCGTTGGATGTGCCGTTAAATCGAACTTTCGATTACTTAAATGGCGACTCTGTCGCGCATATTGGCAACCGTGTTGTGGTTTCTTTTGCGGGGCGCAATTTGGTTGGCGTGGTGGTGGGAATCGCACAAACATCCGATTACCCAATAGAAAAATTAAAGTCAGTCTCACATGTTTTTGATGATGTGGTTTTTGATAGCCACACCTTTAAATTGCTGCAATTCTGTGCCAATTACTATCACTATCCGCTGGGGCAAGCTTTAATGTCGGCGCTGCCATTGCGTTTGCGCCAAATTAAGCCAGCGGTTTCGCGTAAACAATTTGCTTACGCTTTGATTAATGATGCGGATATAAGTCAAATTCCAGCGCGCAAAGCCTTAATGCATCGCATTGTTGCGCTTTTGCAAGGTCAACCAAATGTTACCGAAGCGGAGCTTGGTTTGGTATCAACTGGCTGGCGCAAGGCGATTGCTGAGCTTGAGCAGTTGAATATGGTCAGCGCACAGGAAGTGTTGGCAATTAAAGCCTCGATGCCATCATCTACAGATGCGCCACAATTAAATGACGAGCAAGAAAAGTCCATAAATTGCGTGTTGGCACTCACTCACAATTTTAAGCCTTGGCTCTTGTTTGGTATTACTGGTAGTGGAAAAACAGAAATCTACATTCGGGTTTTACAACAAATACTTAGCCAAAAAAATGCACAAGGAGTTGGTGCGCAGGTATTGGTGCTGGTGCCAGAAATAAACTTAACGCCCCAACTAGAAGCACGTTTTAGAAGCCGCTTAAGTCAATTCCCCTTAGTCTCGCTACACAGTAATTTAAGCGAAAGTGAGCGTCTGCAAAACTGGCTTGCCGCTAGTTCTGGCGCAGCAAAAATTGTGATTGGCACACGTTTAAGTGTGTTTACGCCTATGCCGCATCTAAAAATGGTTGTGATGGACGAAGAGCATGATGGCTCTTATAAGCAGCAAGATGGCATGCGTTATCATGCGCGCGATGTGGCGATGGTGCGTGCCAAACAGCTGAATATCCCCATTATTTTAGGTAGCGCTACACCTTCTTTAGAAACCTGGTTCAATGCAACAGGCGCGCCTGACGAAACACATAAAAGCGCACAAAAACAGCAGTATGGCTTGTTAAGTCTCACTCAGCGTGCGGTTGAAAACGCCGTGTTGCCGAATATTTTTTGTATTGATATTGCAAAATCGCCTACTGAAAATGGTTTGTCGCCTCTGCTTATTAAGGCTTTGCGCGAACGTTTAAATAAAGGCGAACAAAGCTTATTGTTCATTAACCGGCGTGGCTATGCGCCAGTTTTGCATTGCAATGCCTGCCAATGGGTTGCGCCTTGTACGCGTTGTTCGGCAAGGCTGGTGGTGCATTTAAGCCAGAAAAGATTGAAATGCCATCACTGTGGGCATGAGCAAAAAATCCCATTGCAATGCCCCAGTTGCGGCAACGCGGATATGCGGCCAATTGGGCAAGCGACGCAACGATTGGAGCAAACGCTGCAATCGTTGCTACCAACCGCCAGAATTGCGCGCGTGGATCGTGACAGCATGCGTAATAAAAACGCACTGACGGATTTATTAACCCAAGTACATAATCAAGAAATCGATATTTTGGTTGGTACGCAAATGCTTGCCAAAGGGCATGATTTCCCTAATCTGACTTTGGTTGGCGTGATTGATACGGACAGTGCACTCTACAGCCCAGATTTTCGTGCTGGCGAACGTTTGTTTGCACAGTTGATGCAGGTGGCTGGACGCGCTGGGCGCGCTGAAAAAGCTGGTGAAGTATTGATACAAACGGCTTTTCCGCAGCATGCGCTTTTTCATGCACTGCGTGCGCAAGATTATGTCAGCTATGCCAATGAATGTTTGCAAGAGCGGCAATTGATGCAGTTTCCACCCATTAGTTTTTTTGCATTATTGCGCGCAGAAGCCAATGATTACACGCAAGTTCAGCAATTTCTCCATCAAGCCATTAATATTGCGCGATTGCTTAAGACCGAAGTGATGATTTACGATCCGATTCGTCCGCAAATGGAGCGTTTGAAAGGTTTGGAGCGTGCGCAATTATTGCTGCAAGCGAATAGCCGTGTTGCTTTACAGCGCTTACTCAAAATGTGGATGCCGCAAATTAGTGTTTTACCACTCGCTGCAAAAATTCGTTGGAGTTTGGATATAGACCCACTGGAGTTTTAAGATTGTTTTATGGCCCAGTCTGCATCTACTGCAAAAACGCAGTAAAATGACGTTTTAGCTAAATGACTATTTGCGGCTGTAGTTCAATGGTAGAACGCTAGCTTCCCAAGCTTGATACACGAGTTCGATTCTCGCCAGCCGCTCCAAGAAAGAATGTGATGACACCAACTCCACCAACCGTTTTAACGTTTGCAGCCACAGACCCTAGTGGCGGCGCAGGTTTGCAAGCAGATATTTTGGCGCTGGCCAGTATTGGTTGCCACCCGCTGTCTGTTGTGACCGGCATTACCGTACAAGACACAGTAGGTGTTGAAAGCGTGATGGCGCTAGACGCCGATTGGATTAATGATCAGGCGCGCACGATTTTGGAAGATGTGCAGGTATCTGCATTTAAATTAGGTTTACTAGGCAGCGTTGAAAATATTGCGGTAATCGCTGAAATTATGGCGGATTATCCTGATGTGCCGTTATTGATTGACCCAATTTTAACTTCTGGCCGTGGCGACGAGTTGGCGAATGAAGACATGCAAGCGGCGATGACTGAGTTGCTATTTCCGCAGGCCACCTTAATTACACCCAATAGTATAGAAGCGCGCCGTTTAGCGTTTTCCGATGAGGGCGATGAAGTTCAGAATACTTCATTAGAGGAAGCGGCACAGCGTTTATTGGAATTGGGTGCAGAGTATGTGTTGATTACTGGTACGCACGAACGCAGCACCGATGTGGTCAACTCGCTTTACGGCACAAGCCCATCTGGTGCGAGTGGTTTGATTAGAGCCTACCACTGGGAGCGGCTTGCAGGCAGTTATCATGGCTCAGGGTGCACATTAACTAGTGCAATTGCGGCGTGTTTGGCGCATGGCCTGAGTATGGAAGAAGCCATTCAAGAGGCGCAAGAATACACATGGCAAACACTTAAAAATGCTTTCCGCCCAGGCATGGGGCAATTTATCCCTGACCGCTTTTTTTGGGCGCGTGACGATGATACGGATGCAGATGAAAAAGTCCCCTTTATCCAACATTAACGTTTCCAGTATTAACGGGCTTTATGCGATTACGCCAGATGTTGACGATACCGATTTACTGATTAAAAAAGTAGAAGCTGCGCTACAAGGCGGTATTAATATTCTGCAATATCGCAACAAGCAAGCCAATCATCGGCTGCAAAGCCAGCAGGCGCGTGCATTATTGCCGCTATGTAGACAATATAATGTGCCATTGATTATTAATGATTCAGTTAAGCTGTGTTTGGACTTGGATGCAGATGGTGTGCATTTAGGTGCAGATGATGGTAATTTGGCTGAAGTTAGAGCGAGAATTGGCGCTAATAAAATATTAGGCGCCTCTTGTTATAATCGCTTTGATTTGGCTTTAACTGCACAGAGTGAAGGCGCAGACTATGTGGCATTTGGTGCTTGTTTTGCTTCTAACACTAAACCGAATGCGCCTGTGGCGGATTTGAGTCTGTTTAATCGGGCGCGGGCTGAGTTAACTATTCCAAGTGTCGCCATCGGCGGTATTAATTTGCAAAATTCATCGCAAGTCATACAGGCAGGTGCAAATGCGATTGCCGTTATTCAAGCTATTTTTATTACAGATGACGTAAAATTATCCTCTCAACAATTTTCACAACTATTCAATCCATGACCTCACTTAATCAATCCTTATTCGAAAAATCTCAACAATTAATCCCTGGCGGCGTTAATTCGCCGGTGCGCGCGTTTCGCTCTGTAGGCGGCACGCCGGTCTTTTTTAAAAAGGGCTTGGGTTCTAAGTTGTGGGATGTTGATGGCAAAGAATATATCGATTACATCAATTCCTGGGGTCCGATGATTGTTGGACATGCACATCCAGAAGTGGTCGCTGCTGTGCAAGCTGCCGCAGCTAATAGTCTATCGTTTGGCGCACCAACAGGGCTTGAGCTGGAAATGGCTGCCTTGATTAACAAGCTAGTGCCAAGTATGGAGCAAGTGCGGTTAAATAGCAGTGGAACAGAAGCGACAATGAGCGCAATTCGCGTGGCGCGTGGCTTTACAGGTCGCGATACGATTGTGAAATTTGAAGGTTGTTACCATGGCCATTCTGATGGCTTGTTAGTAAAAGCAGGTTCCGGTCTGTTAACATTTGGTGAGCCAGATTCTGGCGGCGTGCCAGCGAGTGTGGCCGCACACACTTTAACCTTGGAATACAACAATACGCAGCAATTACAAGATCTATTCGACAAGCGCGGTGATGAGATTGCCTGTGTGATTATTGAGCCTGTAGTTGGCAATATGAACTTAATTGTGCCTAAGATTGAGTTTTTACAAACCTTGCGTGCATTGTGTACCAAACATGGCACAATTCTTATTTTTGATGAAGTGATGACTGGCTTTAGAGTGCATTTGGGCGGCGCGCAGGCTTTGTACAATATCACGCCAGATATGACCACATTAGGCAAAGTGATTGGCGGCGGCTTACCTGTTGGTGCATTTGGCGGCCGTAAGGATATTATGAGCGTATTAGCGCCGCTGGGTAAGGTTTACCAAGCTGGTACGCTGTCTGGTAACCCTGTTGCGGTAACGGCGGGTTTGACGACACTTAAATTAATTCAAGAGCCGGATTTTCACACTAAATTAACTGCACAAACCAAAAAGCTAACGGATGGCTTGAAGCAAGCGGCAAAACAAGCAGGCGTTACCTTTAATGCGCAAAATGTGGGCGGTATGTTTGGCTTGTATTTCAGTGCGGCTTGCCCAAGCAGTTATGCGGAAATTATGCAAAATAACAATAAAGACCATTTCAACCGCTTTTTCCACAGCATGCTAGATAGTGGTGTTTACTTAGGGCCTTCGGCTTTTGAAGCAGGCTTTGTTTCTGCGGCACATTCTGACGCAGACATTGCCTACACGATCGAGGCCGCTAAGAAAGCTTTTGCGGCTTTTTAGGTTGTTTAATGCATTTTAATGCGTCATTTGCAGCCTGGAGCCTTGCCCTGCTTCGTTTGATTTCAATGGGCGATTAACCGCTTCAATGTGATCCAGTTGCAAGCTGGCCTTCATCATAATGTTGGCAACGCGCTGGATTACATCTGGACTCAGACGCAGTGAAATCGCACCAATTTCGAGCTCGACTACATTGCAATCTGGACAATAAGTTAAGCAAACGCCTAGGCTATTCGCCAAAATAATTTTTTCGCAAAAAGTTTCTTTCATCTTAAGCTCCTTAGAGAAACAAGACAGTATTTACAAATGATAATCATTCTCATTTGCATTGTCAAATTATTTTTGGCCTGTAAGGCAAATTTTGTATTAAAACGGCTATCAATTTGCGCTTAAGCGATTGAACTTGAAAGCATTAAACGGTATTATTGAAGGTTCCGCTAAATGTTTTGATACAGAATTATTAGGCAAAAAATATGCAATCCGCGAAGACACTAAAGATTGAAGCCCTTCATACCAAAAATGAAGTTCAGGCGATTAATAGCACGACACCAAATAGCCTAGCTCCAAAAAATCAAGGTTTATACAATTCTGCGAACGAAAAAGACGCCTGTGGCGTGGGGTTTGTTGCGCACATTAAAGGCAAGAAAAGCCATGAAATTGTACAAAAAGGTTTGGAGCTGCTCACCAATCTAACGCATCGTGGTGCGACAGGTTACGACCCCAAATTGGGTGATGGCGCAGGCTTGTTAATGCAAATGCCAGATGCATTTATGCGTAAAGAAGTTGCAAAGCTAAATATCAACCTACCAGAAGCAGGCCAATACGCAGTTGGTAATGTATTTTTACCGCAAGTTGCAAAAAGTCGTGAAGCTTGCGAAGCGCTAATCACAAAAATCATTGCAGAAGAAAATCAAACTTTTCTTGGTTGGCGTGATGTGCCGGTGAACAATAGTAATATTGCCCAAGCCGCACGCGATGTTGAGCCGATCATGCGCCAAGTAATCATTGCGAGCGCAGTTTCAGATCAAAATGTGTTTGAGCGTAAGTTATTTGTGATTCGCAAACGTATTGAACATGCTGTACGCGCACTCAATTTAAATGATAAAGCCGCTTTTTACATACCATCGCTATCATCACGGACCATTGTTTACAAAGGTATGCTGTTGGCGAACGAAGTGGGCGTTTATTACACGGATTTAAATGATGAAAGCGTCGTTTCAGCGTTAGCGCTAGTGCATCAGCGCTTTTCAACCAATACTTTTCCTGCTTGGGATTTAGCGCATCCATTCCGCATGATTGCGCACAATGGTGAAATCAATACCGTACAAGGTAACGTGAATTGGATGGCAGCACGTCACGAGACCATGAAATCAAGCGTGATTGGTGAGGATTTAGAAAAGCTTTGGCCATTAATTGCAGAAGGACAATCAGATTCAGCCTGTTTTGATAACTGTTTAGAGTTGTTGGTCGCTGGTGGTTATTCGTTACCACATGCGATGATGATGTTGATTCCTGAAGCTTGGGGTGCGAAAGATGGTTCCGGTAATCCGCTGATGGATGAAGAGCGTCGTGCTTTCTATGAGTATCACGCGGCATTAATGGAGCCATGGGATGGCCCAGCAGCGGTAGCATTTACCGATGGCCGGATGATTGGTGCAACATTAGATCGTAACGGTCTGCGCCCTGCTCGCTACTTAGTGACAGATGACGACATTGTGATGATGGCATCTGAAATGGGAGTGCTGACTTTCCCCCAAGAAAAAATCGTTAAAAAATGGCGCTTAGAGCCAGGGAAAATGTTGCTAATCGATACTGAGCAAGGCCGTATTATTGGCGATGCTGAAGTAAAAAATGCGCTAGCAACCGCCAAACCTTATAAGCAATGGATTGAAAAAACACGCTACTTTTTGAGTGATATGTCAAAAGTAGAGGGTAAGCTAGAAATGGCAGCCAGCTTGTTAGATACACAACAAGCATTTGGTTATACGCAAGAAGATATCAAATTTGTAATGGCACCAATGGTCGCTAATGGCGAAGAAGGTGCTGGATCTATGGGTAATGATGCAGCATTGCCTGTGTTGTCAGCCAAACCAAAACTGCTATACAACTATTTCAAACAGTTATTCGCACAAGTGACTAACCCGCCAATTGACCCGATTCGTGAAGAATTGGTGATGTCGTTGGTGACATTTATTGGCCCAAAACCAAACCTGTTAGGTGTGGATGAAACAACTCCACCAATGCGCTTGGAAGCAGGACAGCCAGTATTAATGCTGGATGAGTTAGAGCAATTAAAAGCCATTGCAACGCTCACGCACAACCAATATAAGTCTTTAGTGCTGGACATTACTTACCCTGCAGCGTTAGGTAAAGATGGTATGGCTACCGCTGTAGCGAGTATTGCAAGTGCGGCAGAAAACGCAGTGCATGATGGATTTAACATCTTAATTCTGTCAGACAGAAACGTCAGCGTAGACCGCTTGGCAATTCCTGCATTGCTGGCTTGCTCCGCAACGCATGAGCATTTAGTGAAGCATGGCCTAAGAACCAGCACTGGTCTGGTGGTGGATACAGGATCTGCGCGCGAAGTGCATCATTTTGCATTGCTCGCTGGTTACGGTGCCGAAGCGGTTTGCCCATGGCTGGCGTTTGAAACCATTAATCATATGGCGAATAACCAATCAAATAGTAAAGCTAATGACGAAGGCGCCAAAAAATTCGTAAAAGCTATCGGCAAAGGTTTGTACAAAGTAATGTCGAAAATGGGCATTTCTACTTATCAGTCTTACTGTGGCGCACAAATTTTTGAAGCAATTGGTTTAAACACAGCGTTTGTTGATAAATATTTTACTGGCACTGCGACTAATATAGAAGGCATAGGCTTAGATCAAGTAGCGGAAGAAGCAGAACGTTTACATTTAAGTGCTTTTGGCGATGACCCTGTATTAGAGAATAGCCTTGACGCAGGCGGTGAGTACGCTTTCCGTGTGCGTGGCGAAGAGCATATGTGGACGCCAGATTCTATTGCGAAATTACAGCATGCAACACGTACTAACTCTGCAACGACTTATAAAGAATATGCCGCGTTAATTAATGACCAAACGCGCCGTCATATGACCTTGCGTGGTTTGTTTGAAATTAAATCAGCGGGTTCAGCCATTCCACTAGATTCAGTTGAGTCAGCCAAAGAAATCGTCAAACGCTTTGCTACAGGTGCGATGTCTTTAGGTTCTATTTCTACCGAAGCGCACGCAACTCTAGCCATCGCGATGAACCGAATTGGCGGTAAATCGAATACGGGTGAAGGTGGAGAAGACGCAAAACGTTTTATTCCTGTCGCTACTGATACCACTATGGCAAACGTGATTGGCGCAAAAAATATTGAGCGCGATATTCCACTTAAAGCGGGCGACTCTATGCGCTCACGCATTAAACAAGTGGCGTCTGGTCGTTTTGGTGTGACAGCTGAGTATTTGGCTTCAGCCGATCAAATTCAAATCAAAATGGCACAAGGTGCAAAACCTGGTGAAGGTGGCCAATTACCAGGCCATAAGGTTTCAGAATATATCGCGAAGTTGCGTTTTTCCGTGCCTGGCGTAGGTTTGATTTCACCACCACCGCATCATGATATCTACTCAATTGAAGATTTAGCGCAATTGATTCATGACCTTAAAAATGCCAATCCCAAAGCATCTATCTCGGTAAAACTGGTTTCTGAAACCGGTATCGGTACTGTTGCGGCGGGTGTTGCAAAAGCTAAATCAGACCATATTGTGGTTGCAGGTCATGATGGCGGTACAGGCGCATCGCCAATCTCATCAGTCAAACATGCAGGTACGCCGTGGGAATTAGGCTTGGCTGAAACACAGCAGACTTTAGTGCTGAATCAATTGCGCGGTCGCGTAGTAGTGCAAGTTGACGGTCAAATGAAAACAGGCCGTGATGTGCTAATTGGCGCATTATTAGGCGCGGATGAATTTGGCTTTGCAACCGCGCCGCTAGTGGTTGAAGGCTGTATTATGATGCGTAAATGCCATTTAAATACCTGTCCTGTCGGCGTGGCTACGCAAGATCCAGAATTACGTAAACGCTTTACTGGCCAGCCTGAGCATGTAGTTAATTACTTCTTCTTTGTAGCTGAAGAAGTGCGTGAATTGATGGCTTCAATTGGCATCGCCAAGTTTGATGATTTGATTGGTCGTGCTGATTTACTGGATATGCAAGCAGGCATTGATCACTGGAAAATCAACGGCTTAGATTTTAGTAAAGTGTTCCATTTGCCAGAAATGCCTGCATCAGTTTCACGTAAAAATAATGATGTACAAGACCACGGCCTAATCAATGCATTAGATAACAAGTTAATAACGCTTGCCAATGATGCTTTAGAAACAGGCAAAAAAGTGGTATTAGATATTCCAATCACTAATACAAATCGTACCGTTGGTACCATGTTATCGAACCAAGTCGCTACGCGATACGGTAATGCTGGCTTGCCTAATGACACGATTCATGTCAATTTTACAGGCACTTCTGGCCAAAGTTTTGCGGCATTTTTGGCCAAAGGTATTACATTTGAATTAACAGGGGAGGGTAACGATTACGTCGGCAAAGGTTTGTGTGGCGGACGCATCGTTATTAAACCACCAGTTGCATTCCGCGGTATTGCGCATGAAAATATTATCATCGGTAATACCGTGATGTACGGTGCGACTACTGGTGAAAGCTACTTTAGAGGTGTTGCAGGTGAGCGTTTCTGTGTGCGTAACTCAGGTGCATCTGCCGTCGTTGAAGGCGTAGGCAACCATGGTTGCGAATATATGACGGGAGGCACAGTGGTCGTTTTAGGTACCACAGGCCAAAACTTTGCCGCAGGGATGAGCGGCGGCGTGGCTTATGTGTACGACGAAGATGGTTTATTTGCTAAACGTTGCAACATGAGCATGGTTTCGTTAGAAAAAGTGGAAAGCGCAGAATCTTGTGTGGGTAAGATAAATCATTTAGACCAACCAGATGAAATCACACTGAAAACTCTGATTGAAAATCACGCAAAATATACAGGCAGTGTGCGTGCTACTAGCATATTGGCAGATTGGGCAAACTACAGAGCGAAGTTCGTAAAAGTGATGCCAAATGAATATAAGCGTGCGTTGATTGAACTCGCAGAAGATAAAGCATTAGTTGCGGCTTAAGGGAAAAGACTTTTAATATGGGTAAAGTTACTGGATTTATGGAATACGAAAGACTGGCAGAAGCAAATCTGCCAGTCGTTGATCGTGTTAAAAATTACAAAGAATTTGTGCTGCATTTAACAGATGACCAAGCCAAGCAACAAGGCGCGCGCTGTATGGATTGCGGCATTCCGTTCTGTACGACTGGTTGCCCAGTCAATAATATTATTCCGGATTGGAATGACTTGGTTTATAGCCAAGATTGGCGTGGCGCGATTGATGTATTGCATTCCACCAATAATTTCCCAGAGTTTACTGGTCGTATTTGCCCAGCACCTTGCGAAGCGGCTTGTACCTTAAACATTAATGCAGACCCCGTTGGCATTAAGTCTATTGAGCACGCAATTATTGATAAAGCATGGGAAAATAACTGGGTTACGCCACAAATCCCAACCCATAAAACAGGTAAAAAAATCGCAATCGTTGGCTCAGGCCCTGCAGGGTTGGCTGCTGCACAACAATTGGCACGTGTTGGACATGACGCTGTTGTATTAGAAAAAAGCAGTCGTATTGGTGGTTTGTTACGTTATGGAA
This sequence comes from Pseudomonadota bacterium, assembly GCA_040387515.1. Lineage (GTDB taxonomy): Bacteria > Pseudomonadota > Gammaproteobacteria > Burkholderiales > Methylophilaceae > Methylotenera_A. Next base: position 68,927 of record JAZKDP010000018.1, on the reverse strand, counting down.
TTCCAGATTTTAAAATGGAAAAATTTCATATTGACCGCCGCATGACGCAGATGGAAGCAGAAGGAGTTGAGTTTCGCGTGAATCAGCATGTGGGCGAAAACGTACAAGCTGATAGCTTATTAGCAGAGTTTGATGCGGTAATTTTAGCAGGTGGTGCAGAGCACCCACGTGATTTGCCAGTGCAAGGTCGTGAGTTAGATGGCGTGATGTACGCCATGGACTTTTTAACACCGCAAAATAAAGTGGTGGCTGGTGATACAGTGCTTAATCAAGTGATGGCGACTAATAAAAACGTGGTGGTTATCGGTGGTGGTGACACTGGGTCTGACTGTGTGGGTACATCAAACCGTCATGGCGCATTAAGCATCACGCAATTCGAGCTAATGCCACAGCCACCAGAAAAAGAAAATAAAGAGTTAGTTTGGCCAAACTGGCCACTCAAAATGCGTACTTCAAGCTCGCACGAAGAAGGCGCAAACCGTGATTGGTCTATTACAACTAAAGAGTTAATTGGTGAGAATGGCAAAGTCACTCACTTAAAAGGCTGTAAAGTGGAGTGGAAGGACGGCAAAATGGTAGAGGTTGCTGGTACGGAATTCACTATTAAAGCGGACTTAGTCTTATTAGCTATGGGTTTTGTGTCACCAGTACAAAAACTACTGGATGCATTTGGTGTAGAAAAAGATAATCGCGGAAATGCCAAAGCGACAACAGAAGGCGCCGAAAGCTACAAAACTAGCAAGGCTAAAGTGTTTGCTGCGGGTGATGTGCGCCGTGGACAATCATTGGTAGTTTGGGCAATCCGTGAAGGCCGCCAAGCAGCCAAGGCCGTGGATGAATTCTTAATGGGTTCTTCTACATTGCCCCGCTAAGTTGCCAAACTAAATTTGAATTTAGTTAAGTGAATTAAAAAACAAAGGATGCAAAGTAAAACTGCTTTGTGTCCTTTTTTATTAGACTGTCAATTAGGTAGCAAATTATGAGTCAATTGCAAAACGATACATTCTTAAAAGCGCTAATGCGCCAACCCACAGACTACACGCCCGTGTGGATGATGCGCCAAGCTGGTCGATATTTGCCAGAGTATAAACAAAGCCGCAAAACAGCGGGTAGCTTTTTACAGTTATGCAAAAGCCCAGATTTTGCGACTGAAGTGACTTTACAACCGCTTGATCGCTACCCGTTATTAGATGCTTCCATTTTGTTCTCAGACATTCTCACTGTGCCAGATGCGATGGGTTTGGGCCTGTACTTTGAAGAAGGTGAAGGCCCAAAATTTGAGCGCACTTTGCGTGAAGAGGCGGATATTAAAAAATTAAGCGTGCCTGATATGGCGAGTCTGCAGTATGTGTTTGATGCTGTCAGCCAAATTCGACAAACATTGAATGGTCGCGTACCTTTAATTGGTTTTTCAGGCAGTCCATGGACGCTAGCGACCTATATGGTGGAAGGAAAAGGCGGCACGGATTTCTTGAATATCAAAAAAATGGCCTATGCCCGCCCTGATTTACTGCACCATATTTTAGAAACCACAGCGCAAACCGTTATTCAATACCTCAATGCGCAAATCGCCGCAGGCGCACAAGCAGTGATGATATTTGACTCATGGGGCGGCGCGCTTTCACATAATGCTTATAAAGAGTTTTCACTTAATTACATGCAAAAAATTGTGAACGGCTTAACCCGTGAACATGATGGGCGCATCGTGCCGCGTATTGTATTTACCAAAGGCGGCGCATTGTGGCTTGAGGCGCAAGCTGAGATTGGCGCAGATGCTTTAGGTTTAGATTGGACTGTGGATATTGGCCAAGCTAGAAAAAGAGTGGGTGATAAAGTTGCATTGCAAGGCAATCTTGATCCAGCAATCTTACTGTCAACACCAGAAGCAATTGAAAAAGAAGTGGCTAGTATTTTGTCTAGTTACGGTCATGGTAGTGGTCATGTATTTAATCTAGGCCACGGCATCACGCAATGGACGCCACCTGAAAACGCGGCAGCGATGCTTACGGCGGTGCGAGAACATAGCAAGCAATATCATCAGTAAAACAAAAGCCCGCATCATGCGGGCTTTTTAATTAAATTAATTAGAGCGACATACGTTTAAGTGTGTCATCTTTATCAATAAATTTATGTTTAAGCGCGCCAGCGATATGCAAAAATAGCGCGACTAGAATAATGATGGCAATTATTTCGTGCGCCGCTTCAAAAGCATCGCGCAAACCAGCGTCATCTAAACCTTTAATAAAAGGTACTCCAAACCATTTCACGCCGTATTTGCTGGAAACTGCGGTTATTAATCCGGTTAATGGCATGGCAATCATTAACAAATAAAGTACGTGGTGTGTACCTGTGGCTAGTTTACGCTCCCAAACTTTATAGCTAGTGAGTAGCGCAGGTGGTCTGTGGGTGATGCGCCATAAAATACGAATAATGATTAAACCAAATAGCGTGATGCCAATGGATTTATGTAGATTAAAGTAAAACGTACGCGGACTGGCCTCTTCAGCAAGCTGCCAAGTGTAGATGCCCCAATCGAATAAGTCATACCCCATTTGCTTAGGGCCTTCTTTTGGCAAGTCAGTCATATACCAACCCAAAGCAAACATGCCTAAAATGGCGATAGCGATTAGCCAATGTAGTATTACGGCGGTTTTGGTATAGCTTGATGCGTTATTCGTCATACAAATCTTCCATTATTTAAATTAACCGTCTATGTGACAACCATCACACCTAAACGTTGGCCAAACTACTATCATAAGGCTATTATCATGGGAAAAAATCCTTACTGCAAGACTTTCAGAAAGTAGATAAAAATGCGTGTAAATAAGTCGTTAATATTCAATCAATTTTTACTATTAATATGTGGTTTTTTGGCTTTGATGGGTTGTGTTCAAGCGGATGTTAAGCCAAATAATTTTGCGATTGAAGATATAGGAAATGGCATTTATGTCCATCATGGACAGCATTTAGATATTGATGAAGGCTATCAAGGCGATATTTGTAATATTAGCTTTGTGGTGGGCGAGCGCGGCGTGGCGGTGATTGATACGGGCGGTAGTTTAAAAGTAGGTAAGCAATTGCGTGAGGCAATTAAGAAAGTAACCAATAAGCCCATTTTGTACGTGATTAACACGCATGTGCATCCAGACCACATTTTTGGTAACGCGGCTTTTGTGCAAGATAAAGCGCAATTCGTCGGCCATGCCAAATTGGGTGATGCCATGCAATTACGCCAAGAAGCGTACGATAAATTAAATATCAGATATTTAGGTGCAGACGCCAAAGGCAGCGAAATTGTTAAACCAACTTTGTTGATTAAAGCGCCAATGGATTTAGATTTAGGCGGACGAACTTTAAAAGTGACGCCCTACCCTAATGCGCATACCGATACTGACATTTCGGTGCTTGATTCAAAAACAAGCACTTTATTTACGGGTGATTTGTTATTTATAGAGCGTACACCAGTGATTGAGGGCGATATTAAAGGACTAATCGCGGCGATTGATGCGCTTAAAACTTATCCAGTTAAACAAGTGGTTCCAGGCCATGGGCCAGTTGCAAAGGATTGGATAGCTGCTTTAAATAATGAGCAGCGTTATTTAAACGCCTTATTAACGGATATACGCGCAATCATTAAAAATGGTGGTGATATGAGCAAGGCGATGGATACTGCCGCTGCCAGCGAAAAAGACAAATGGCTGTTATTCGACATTGCCAACCGGCGTAATGTAAATACGCTGTATCCAGCCTTAGAATGGGAATAAAAGAACGGCCACTTTTTATTCTATTTAAAAGTGACCGCTTTTTAATATTGCATTATCTTAAAAAAGATTAACAGTGGATTAAGATTTTTTAAGGTTATCTAAGCTGAAAGCTGTTACTGGATTCAAAGCAAGTAACAACAAACCGCCTGCAATCGCCCAATAATGCAGTACTGGTAAATGTAACAATACTGAGATGATGATTGCATAAACCGCCATCAATATTGCAAAAAATTTGGTTTTAAAGCCTAAAAATAAAGCCAAGCCACCGACTAGCTGTACCAAAATAATCAATGGTGCGAAAATTCCAGGTAAACCTAAGCTGCCCAAGCCTGCCTGATATTGTTGATAGCCGTCAGGATTGCTGAAAAATCCAACAATCAGCATAACAATTTGTAATAAAAAAACTTGTGCGAGTAAAATGCGGGCAAGAGTAGATAAATAGGGTTGCATAAATAGCCTTTAACAAATTAGGTGATAAAAATTAACCTGAATCATGCACTGAACACGCTTAACGCGCAAGTCGTTGCGATTATCTAAGGACAAAATCTTGCAGTTACCATTAGAAAATATCACTCTTAAAAATGCCATGCTTAAACAAGTGACAATTAAACAGGTCACTTGGCAACAAGCAGAAGCTTACTTGCGTGAAATAAGGACGAGCGTATTTATTGAAGAGCAGTTTGTCACACCAGAATTTGAGTGGGATGAAATTGATCATAGCGCTGTGCACTTATTAGCGATGCACGAAAAACAAGCGATTGGCTGTTTGCGGATTATTCATCATGCAAAAATTGGCCGTATGGCGGTGCTAAAATCTTGGCGCGGCTTGGGCGTAGGCAAAATGCTATTGAACGAAGCGATTAAAATCTGTGCTTTGCAAGGTAGCAAACAGATCGATTTATCGGCACAAACGCATGCAGTCCATTTTTATCAGCAAGCGGGTTTTCAAGTGATTAGTGATGAATACACTGATGTGCAGATTCCACATGTAGATATGCGGTTAAGCTTAGATTAGCCGTATATGAAGATTAATTGATAGCAATGCCAAGCATTTGCTAAAATACACTTTTAACGTTTTATCATTAAATCACCAGAGAGAATTTTATGTCAAAAATTATTTTTAAAGCAGGCGAAGCCACCGTATATACCGAAGGTAAAGACGTAACCGCGGCAATGCCAGAAATTTTAATCGGCGCTGTTGATGGTCCTGTAGGCCAAGCATTCGCCAACTTAATGGCACAAAGCAAAGGCCACACTGCTATGTTTGCAGTGCGTGATATTAACCAATTGGTACGTCCAGTTTGTATGACTGTGCCAAAAGTAACGCTAAAAGGCAGCACGGATGTTAGTTTGTTTGGTGGTGTGGTGCAAGCCGCAACAGCAGATGCGATTTTAGATAGCGTAATCGAAGGCGTTATTCCGAAAGATCAAGTCAACGAGTTATGTATTATCAGCTTGGTATGGATTGACCCAGGATGTATCGCCTTGGAAAAAGAAGGCAAGTTAGATAAAGCTGATATGTACAAAAACAACTATGACGCGACAAAATTAGCTATTAAACGTGCATTAAATGATGAGCCAAGCATTGATGAGTTGATTGCTAATCGTCACAAAATCAAACACTGCATGTGGGAAGATTCTTGGGATCAAAAGTAACAGGATATAAAACTAGGTAAGTTTGAAGTTAACTAAGCTTGAAAATATTTTGGTGTCACGCACAAAACAATAGCGTGATTGCCAAAATGCGTATTTAATATTAATGTGTAAAAACGATATTCGGGGGCACTATTATGGCTGAGCGCAACGTATGTATGGAGGCTTTTGAGCGACTTTGTGCCGATGTTAATACGGACACACGGTCTGCAATCAATCAATCAGATTATTGGTTATTTGAGTTGGGATTTAGGTCAGCGATTGAAGAGTTATTATCGATTGTCGATGCGGGTTCGCAAACACGACAATTTGTTTCGCCGCGATTTCAAATGCTGGCAGATAGAATCTTAGAGTCTCGCCCACATTAATATTGAGATAAAGAAAAAAGCCGATCTATTCGGCTTTTTTCTTGGGCTTAATTATTTGGGTCGGATTAATTTTTTAAGTTACTCGCTTTTGGCTAAATATTCTGCTGAGTTAACGCTTTAATTGACATCAAAATCTTCCGAATAGGTGTCGGAATCGCGGCAGTAATCGCTTCGCCAATCGGCAACCAGATTTTTGCTGCTTGATTTACTTGCGGAATCAGCTGATCAACATAGATAAGTTGCGGTGAAATATGCAACTTAAAATGCGTAAATACATGCGTTAACGGTTCTAACGCGGTGGAATATTTCAAGTCGATCTCGTGCATATCTGTACCATCAATTACTTCTGGCAAACTCCACAAACCACCCCAAATACCACTAGACGGACGTTTTTCCAACATGACTTCATTCTGATGTATCAACACCAGCATGGTGACACTTCTTTCCGGAATGATTTTGCGCGGTTTTGGTGTTGGTAAACTTTTAACCAGATTATGTGCCAGCGCTTCACAACTATGATTTACCGGGCAACTTTCACATTTTGGCTTTGTGCGCGTACAAAGTGTTGCACCTAAATCCATTAGGCCTTGCGTATATGCGATGGCCTCTAAGTTTTTATTGGCGTCATTTGGATTTTCGCGCTCTGCAATCTGCCACAGCTGTTGCGCCACTTTGGGTGCGCCTGTATAGCCGGCAATATTAAAATGCCTAGCAAAAACGCGTTTCACATTACCATCTAATATGGGTTGCGGTAGATGTAGCGCAAAGGTTGAAATCGCCGCTGCGGTAGAGCGGCCAATGCCGGCGAGGCTTTGAATGTCATCGAATTGCCTTGGAAAATTGCCATCAAAATCATCAATAATCGTTTGCGCAGCCGCATGTAAATTACGCGCGCGTGAGTAATAACCAAGACCACTCCAATATTGCAACACTTCTTCTTGTGTTGCCGCGGCCAAAGTTTTAATACTCGGAAAGCGCTGCATAAATTTGGCGTAATAACCAATAACTGCAGCCACTTGGGTTTGTTGTAACATGATTTCTGACACCCATATGGCATAGGGGTCAACAGTATTTTGCCAAGGTAAATCGTGACGGCCATGCTGTTTTTGCCAGTTGATGATGCGTTGAGAGAATTGGTTCATATGATTATTTATAAATGAGTTTTGCTTTTTTGATTGATTTCTAGCAACATCCTATATCACCGCTTAACTGACTAAGGATTAAAAAATGAAACAAGTAATAATGATGTTATTTTTGGCAAGTTTAATTACGGCATGTCACTCGCACCACCGCCATGATCATCGCGGACCTGGTAACAGTGAAAACGCACCAGGCCATAATAAGCACGGTGATGGGCCTGGCAACAGTGAAAATGCGCCAGGTCATAATAAATAGTTAGTCAGTTTTTAAGCACAAATACCTAAGAAGACTGCTTGATTTAAAAATTGAGCAGTTTTTTCAATGCTTTTTCTTTGGCTTGTTCTTTTAAAGATTTTGGTTCTTCAGATGGCTGTGCAGGTTTTTCTTCGCTACTTGTTGTGGAGTCAGCGGGTTTTTTCTTGTTTAACAAGCCTTCCAGCGCTTTTGCTTTATCGCCGCCATTCATCAACTCTTTTACGGCAGCACCTTTTTCGCCACCCACTTTATCCAGCAATTTAGATTGTGCTAGTCCAGTCGCAATCGCGGCGAAATCCATTCCATATTTTGGGCTGGAAAATGTGCCTGTGATTTTCACAGGAATTGAAATACCGCTCAATTCGTCTAAATCTGCCCCGCCCTGACCTTTGAGTGATTTTACGACAGTGGGTTTGGCAAGGTAGTTAATGGTTTCATTGCCAATATCAATATCACCGCGGCTATCACCTTTTGCTAGGCGCAGCACAGGTGCTTTCATGGCTAAATCTTCATTATGTGCCACACCATTTTTAATAGTAAATGTTGCGGTTAATTCACTGAAATCGGTTTTTTTGGATTTGTCAGCATTCGCTTCTTTGGTTTTTAAAAAGTTTACTTTAGTTTTAATTTCGCGAATACTGCCTGCAATATCCACACCTTTTACCGCGCCATCTGCTAAATTAAGCGCGGCATTGCCTGCTAGTCCTTTTTTCAGCACATTCACGCTGGCACCTTGTGTCGTTACGTCTACATTTACATTACCGGTACCGCTCAACATGTCGTTATTAATGGCGTCCACCATTAAAGGGCCAATTGCAATATTCTTCATGTTTTGCTGAAACGTAATCACTGGCGTCGCGCGTGCATCTACTTTTAGCAGGCCACTCATACTACCCTGATACAAATTGGCAGAAAAAGGCGATAAAGTTGCAACGCCGCCATTGGCTTTAAGGCCTATATTTACATTTTGTGTTTTCACATTGGCTAGTTTCAATTTGCCAATTTTGGCCTCGCCCGAGGCGTTAAGCTTTTTTAATGCACTCAGGTCAATCGGCGTATCAGCTACGTTTTTGCTCGCAGTATCAGTTTTAGCAGAAGATTCAGTTTTGGTGATGTACCTATCGGCATCTAGCTGGTCAATATTGATCGCAAAATTAAAAGCGGGATTGCTGAACTGGCTAATACCCAAATTTGCGTTAATCTGACTATCATCAACTTTGGCGCTCAATGGATTTAGACTGAGCTTTTCGCCATCGGCTTTTAGATTAATATTGATATTGCTGGCTTTGGTTTTCCCATATTTAAGGCTACCAACCCGTATCGAACCGTTTGCATTCAACGCTTTTAGTGCGCTCAAATCCAGCGGTTTATCGCTGGCTGCCTTACTGGCGCTAGGCGTATTTTTGGTACTAGCATCCGCCGTCACATATTTGTCGACATCCACTTGGTCAACATCTAAATTAAACGTATATAAAGGTCTATCAAATTGGCTAATGCCCAAGCTACCTTTGATTTGGCTGTTATCCACTTTGACGTTTAAGCCGCTTAAACTGAGTTTTTGGCCATCGGCTTTAATCGCCACATTTAAACCAGAAACGCGGTATTTTTCATAAATAATGCTACCGATATTTAATTTACCATCTAACAATAAGTTTTTAAGCGCTGACAAATCAGCAGGTTTGCTACTAGCTTTTGCCGTAGTGCTGGCCTTGCTTTCGCTAGACTTTGGTAGCAGTTTATTTAAATCCAACTTATCGGCATTCAAGTTAAATTTGATATTCGGCGTTTTAAAACTTGCCACATCTACGTCGCCAGTCAGCTTTGTTTCAGCAATATTTAAGTTAAATTGACTGTTGACTAACTCTTTTTTAATGTCCGCGTGTGCGCCCAGATTGAATGAGCCGCTCATACTGCCATTCGGCAAGCTTGGGTCTTTTACATCCAATTTACCAACCAATTTTGGGATATCAAATATTAAATTTTCGATATTGCCGCTAAAGGGTGATGCAAATGTCCCTGTTACCGTGCGTTTGCCCTGCACCATGGCTAAATCGCCGGTGATGCCGCTGCTTTGCAAGGCTTTAGGTGAGCCTTTCATATCAGCAAGCACCATATTGGCTTTCAAATTCCCGTCAGCTTTTTCTTGGCTGAAACTAATCGTGATTTTTTTGCTATTTACTTCATCTTTTAAAATGGTAATCGCAGGCGCGTTTAAATTCACACTTTGTGTGCTGCCATCAAATTTTCCAGAGGCAACCAACTGCAAACCATCCACCAAAAATTCTAATTGCTCGGTTTTGGCATCCACATTGCCATTTGCTCTAATGTCCAAATCTGTGCCGCCAAACATCTCTCCTGTAATGTGGCTATCTAAGTCTTTCACTTGAAAGTGCTTAGTTTCAGGATCGGCCAAAAAATTACCTTTTAAAGTCACATTGGCTGCAATTGCAGGTTGGTTAGCAGTTAAGACGAAATCGGTTTGTAGATCAACTGGCTCAGCCAAAGCAATATGGCCAGATTGCATGTTAAATTTTGAAACGCTGTATTTTGCGCCGGAAGCTTCGTCGCTGTATTTCACTTCAGAATTGGTGACGTTGACACCATCAATATCAAATTTAATGGTTTCAGACTCTGTATCGTCTTTGCTTAATAAATCATCAAAATTGGTGGTGCCATCTTTGTATTTAATGATATTGGCTTTTGCGCCGTCGACATAAACGGTGTCAACCACCAATTGTTTTTTAAGCAAGGGCAATACGGCCAATGCCACTTTAACGCTATTCACAGAGGCAAATTCTGTATCAGATTTATGCTCAGAAATGGACAGTTTGCCTAAATTCGCACCGATTTTTGGCCAAAAACTCAGTTTGATATCACCTTCAATATGTAGCGTGCGCTCTTTTTTTTCTTTCACCAGTTTGATGATGTCGTCTTTGTAATCATTAGGATTAAAAGTCGCGGCAAAATAGGCAGCAATCAACAAAGCTAATGCAACGATGCCACCAATACCGTAAAGCGCATATTTAATGAGTTTGTTCATCATATTTCTCGTTTCAAGCTAGATAAAAATCACAAGATTTAAAGGCATGGTTTACGTTAATCAGTTTGATATTTTCGATTAACTGATTGAATCACCAAAAGTACCATAATACAGCCACGCCAAAAACAATGCGATACCATGCAAACGGCACAAAATTATGTGTTTGCACATAACGGATTAAAAACTTAACAGCAATTAAAGCCGATAAAAAAGCCGTTACAAAACCAACAGCAAACACGGTTAAATCATCTACATTTAACAAGTGCCAGCTTTTAAGCAAATCGTAGCCAGTGGCGGCAAACATTATGGGAATCGCCAAAAAGAATGAGAACTCAGTTGCTACAGTGCGGTTTAGCCCAAAAATCATACCGCCTAAAATGGTTGCGCCCGCGCGTGAAACGCCAGGTATTAAGGCTAAGGCTTGGGCAAAGCCAATTTGTAATGCTTGTTTGCTGGATATGTCATCTACACTTTGCGTAGAGGTTTTGAGCGGTAATTTTTCAATCAGTAAAATTGCAAAACCACCCACTATTAATGCGATAGCTACCGTAAATGGCGAAAATAAATATTCTTTAATAACGCCATGAAAAGCCAATCCCAGCAAAGCGGCTGGTAAAAAAGCGATTAATAAATTACGTACAAAGTGTTGCGCATTGGCCTCTTTGGTGAGTGTTGTAACGGTGTTTAATAAACGTTGTTTAAACGCCCAACACACCGCTAGAATTGCGCCTAGTTGAATGATGATTTCAAAAACATCGCGCTTTTCTTTACTTAAAAATCCCAAAATATCACCTACAATAATCAGGTGGCCAGTGCTGCTGATGGGTAAAAATTCGGTCGCGCCTTCAACCAAGCCCATGATGACGGTTTTTAAAAGTAGTATTAAATCCATAATTGATGTTTTTCGACTAATTGATTTTCATTTTATCAGGTTTGCAAAATTATAAAGGGTGCGCTTGCACCCTTTAAGTTGAATCTTTTGTGACGGGGTAATATTTGCTGTTATTTCAACATACCCAATACAGTTGACAATAAATTGCCTGATTCAGTAGGCGCTTCGCCATTTGGCGTTAATTTGTCTACTAAAGTGGGTAAATGTTCAGCAATCTGTGTGCTTAATGTTTCTGGATTAATGCCAAATTTAGCCGCCATTTCTGCAATGGCTCCATTACCCATAACGCTAGAAATCTGTTCAGCAGAGATGGATATGTTTTCCCCATTTCCTACCCATGAAGCAGCCGTTTCACCCAAGCCATTTTCTTTAAACTTCTCTAAAATACCGTTTAAACCACCGTTTTGGTTAAATAAATCCATGGCAACTTGCGTTATACCGCCTTGTTCGCCGCCGAGTTTTCCTAATACCGTACCAGCGATGCTATCTAGTAATCCCATTATTCACCCCCCAAAATAAAAATAATCAACCACACTCTAACATGCAGCGAGCATAACTCAAAAACGTTCGTCATTGCGTAAATAACGCCATTGCCCTGGTGGCAATTTACCTAAATTTACACTGCCAATACGTACGCGTTTTAGGCCGACTACGAACAAGCCAACCATTTCGCACATGCGCCTGATTTGGCGTTTTTTACCTTCACGCAAAACGAACCTAAGTTGGTCTTCATTCTGCCAGCTGACTTTAGCTGGCTTGAGTTTTTCGCCATCTAAACTTAAACCGTGATTTAAGCGTTGCAAATCGGCATCACTTAACTCGCCTTCAACCCGGACTAGATATTCTTTTTCTACACTGGAGTCTTCACCAATCAAATGGCGCGCGATTCTGCCATCTTGAGTGAGCACTAACAAACCTGTAGAGTCAATATCTAAGCGACCTGCTGGTGCTAACCCATGTAAAAACCCACGTTGGAATTCTTTGGCGTTATAGCTGTTTAAGTCTGGGTCATCCATCCATTCGTTATCTGGGTGAACCAGCACAATCGCAGGTTGATAACCATCTTCCGCTTGCCCGCTTACATAGCCAACTGGCTTGTGCAGCAATATCGTTACTTGCTCAGCTTGCTGTTCATAGGCATAACCACTAATCACAATTTCAGCATCTGGCTTAATGCGCGTGCCCAGCGTTTCCATTATCACGTCATCCACTTTTACCCAGCCATTCACAATCCACTCATCCGCTTCACGGCGCGAACAAATACCACGCTCCGCCATCACTTTAGAAAGGCGCGGCATTTCGACATTTACAGGTGATGATTTATAAGCGGCTTTTGCCGCAGCGCCATATTGTGGCGTTGCAACCGCATCATAACCATCACGCACCTTGCCACCACGGCGCGGAGCTTGACGATATTGCGGCTCATTTTTATCAGGGCGCGGCGTAATACGCGTATCGATACCTGCTGGCTTATGTTGTTTTGGTGGCGCTTGATTAAAATCTGACGGTTTAGAATCACCAGACGTTTCAGCCCTTAATTCACTTCTAAGCGGCCTATTCTCATTTGATTTATTGTAAGCAGGTCTGTTTTCGGTTGGCTTGTTGATATTAGCTTTATTGTCACTAGAATTAGAACCAGTCTGGTCCGCAAAAGGCTCACCATGCGCTTTACCATCAAAGCGATGATTACGCTGACGCGCACCATCGGTTTTTGGCGTGTTGGCTGGTTTAACTGCATCAACATTATCTCTAATAACAGGTTTTGCTGGCGCTTGTGTTCTATCGCGCTTAGCAGGATCAACGCGACGCACAGGCGTTTTGCTCGCCGTTGACGTTTCGCTAGGGTTTTTAGTGATTTTAATAGTGGCCAAAATAATCTGCAGTTGTTTAATTTATAAGACTATTTTAACAAATTAATACTGCAATTTTTTATTTATTAACAGTGAGAGTTTTTGAATTGATTACTTAGAGTTTGCCTGTTAATGTTCTTCATTAGTGTTTTTATAGCTCTCCGTGTTACATGAATGGGGTTAAATACTGCAAAAGTGAAATACTTACTTTGAATTTGAGAAAGGAAACGCGTGAATTCTTCAGTTAGTAAAATTGATAAGTTAATCGAAACTGGAGAAGAGTTTCAGTGGGAAAACTACAGTGTAGTAAGTAATGGTAGAAGATTTGGTCACATTGCACCTGCATGGACTACATGGGTAAGTAGAATAGAAAATATTCTCAAACAAACTTCTAAACCAAGTTCAGAACCATACGTATACTTTAATGCTGCGAATAAGGTTGCAATAGAAGGGAATTTTAGTGATAAGTTTGATTTTGCTAAAGAAAACTATATTAAGGCGTTACTTAAATTAAAAACTTTAATGAATGAAGGGGATATATTTGACGATCTTTTAAAGCCTACCGATCCAATTGATACTATAAAACCTCAAAAAAAGATAAATAGTGCAGTTTTATCTCAAAGCAACAAAAAAGTTTTCATAGTTCATGGCCATGATCATGCTTTGAAAATTGAGCTAGAGGTATTTCTTTCTCATATTGGATTGAAACCTGTTGTACTTCATAGAGAGGTTGATGGCGGTCAAACAATAATTGAGAAGTTTGAAGCTAATAGCGATGTCTCCTTTGCATTCATATTGCTCACACCAGATGAAATTTCATACACGCTAGATCAAGCAAGTATTAAAGATGAACAGCGAAAAAAAGAAACTAGAGCTCGCCCAAATGTGATATTTGAATTTGGATATTTTGTTGCCAAGTTAGGCAGACACAAAGTCTGCGCTCTTCATAAAGGGGATGTTGCTATACCTACTGATTTGAGTGGCTTTATATATAAAAAAGTTGATAATAATGTTGAAGAAATCGGCTTTTCTCTAATTAAAGAGCTTAAAGCGGCAGGACTAAAGCCAGAGGTTTAATTGACTCGAATTCATATATATAAGATCACATTAGACTAAGCGTGAGTTAATTTGCAATTATCGAATCTTAAGCAACGAAAACACTTTTGACCAATGCGTAGCTTAGGTGATTAATATCGACACAATCCAGCTCTCTTTTTTAGCTGAATTGGTGAGCCGTTTAAGGCTCGAACAAAATCAAAAAAGCCAGCATCTGCTGGCTTTTTAACTGGGGAAAGGTTTCCCGATTGCTTTAATTAACACAAAAGATGATTAAACCTTTTGATAAACCTCAGAGCCTTTTTTTACAAACTCAATCGACTTCTCTTGCATACCTTGTTTTAACGCATCTTCTTCTGAAATATTCAACGTCGCAGCGTAGTCACGTACATCTTGTGTGATTTTCATTGAGCAGAAATGTGGGCCGCACATTGAGCAGAAATGCGCTTGTTTTGCGCCTTCTTGCGGCAATGTTTCGTCATGGAATTCCTTAGCTTTTTCAGGATCAAGACCCAAGTTAAATTGGTCATCCCAACGGAATTCGAAACGCGCTTTTGAAAGTGCGTTATCGCGAATTTGCGCACCTGGATGACCTTTTGCCAAGTCAGCTGCATGTGCTGCGATTTTGTAAGTGATAATACCAACGCGCACATCTTCTTTATCTGGCAATCCTAAATGCTCTTTTGGTGTTACGTAGCAAAGCATCGCACAGCCGTACCAGCCAATCATCGCGGCACCGATACCAGAAGTAATATGGTCATAACCCGGTGCGATATCAGTGGTTAATGGGCCTAAAGTATAGAAAGGGGCTTCACCGCAATGCTCAAGTTGCAGTTCCATATTTTCTTTAATCAAATGCATAGGCACGTGACCAGGGCCTTCAATCATACACTGCACATCATGTTTCCAAGCAATTTGCGTTAATTCACCCAATGTTTTCAATTCTGCAAATTGCGCTTCATCGTTAGCGTCGTAAATTGAACCTGGGCGTAAACCATCACCCAAACTAAAGGCAACGTCATACTGCTTCATGATTTCGCAGATGTCTTCAAAATGGTCATACAAGAATGACTCTTTATGATGCGCCAAACACCATTTCGCCATAATCGAACCGCCGCGTGACACGATACCCGTCATGCGTTTTGCCGTCATTGGAATATAGGCTAAACGCACGCCAGCATGAATCGTGAAGTAATCCACGCCCTGCTCTGCTTGCTCAATCAATGTATCGCGGAAGATTTCCCACGTTAAATCTTCGGCTTTACCGTTTACTTTTTCTAATGCTTGATAAATTGGCACAGTACCAATTGGCACTGGCGAATTGCGGATAATCCACTCGCGCGTTTCGTGAATGTTTTTACCGGTAGATAAATCCATGACAGTATCGCCGCCCCAACGTGTACCCCAGACCATTTTTTCAACTTCTTCTGAGATTGAAGAGCCAAGTGCGGAGTTACCGATGTTCGCATTGATTTTAACCAAGAAATTACGGCCAATAATCATCGGCTCGATTTCTGGATGGTTAATGTTTACTGGAATAATCGCACGGCCAAGCGCTACTTCTGAACGGACAAACTCTGGCGTGATTACTGATGGAATACTCGCGCCAAAGTCGTGGCCTTTGTGTTGTTTTTGCAACAAATCACTCATGTTTTCGCGGCGTTGATTCTCACGAATCGCGATGTATTCCATCTCCGGCGTGATAATGCCTTTACGTGCGTAATGCATTTGGCTCACGTTTGCGCCCGCTTTTGCGCGTAGCGGTTTGCGCGTTAAATTAAAGCGCATGGCAGCTAACTCTGGGTCAGTTTTGCGCTGTTGTCCAAACTCTGAACTTGGCCCATCTAACTGTTCAACATCACCACGTTCCATAATCCAAGTTGCGCGTAGTGCTGGCAATCCGTTACGAATATCTACGCTTACATTTGGGTCTGTGTACACACCAGAGGTGTCATACACCATGACGGGTGGGTTTTTTTCCGCGCCGAACATTGATGGCGTGTCAGAAAGTGAAATCTCACGAAATGGCACTTGGATATCAGGGCGTGAGCCTTGAATATAAACTTTGCGCGAGTTAGCAAAAGGTTTTTTAGTGTCGGGGTCAATTTCGGCAGTTTCGCCTGAAAATTTCGCCAAATTTTTGTGCAGATTTTTATCGGTGGCGTTCATGGTGCGTTCCTATTCATTTATGCAAGCGCAAAAAAGTAAGCATTACTTTTTTGATTTTTTTAAATTGGTAGGAAAGCGTCTTGATGCTTTCCTACGGCGGCATTACCCGCATCAGGTTCAAAGGGTGATTCTCACTGGCTTATTTTCTTAAATAAATCAGACCCCTAGCAATGTTTGCAATGTACGCGAAAACAGCTAAAAAGGCAAGAAATGCCTTTAAGTTAGTGATGCGCGACAGGCCTGCAGATGCAACAAAAATATAGGTTTTTTTAATAAAAAATGTTATAAATAGCGCAGTCGCTCACACTAAATATTATGTAGGTAATTATGATACTCATCGCCCTTTATTACGCGCTAGCTATTGCTGTGTTGACGCTGCATTTTACGGGTCACCTGGAACGTTGGAATGTGGAGTGGCTGGTATTTGTGTTTGCTGTGACGGTTTTCCCCGCAGTACTTTATTTATAAGTGCTCAAATTTTAGATAACTTAACAAATTAGCTAAGCAGTTTTAGATTTTTTAATTGCTTGGTTTTCTGGTACTTCACTTTAATTTGTTAGCTCATTTAGCGTTAACTTTAATCTAAGTTAGCGCGACAATAAAATTTCAAATGAAATTCATCTATATATCATTGACATAAAAACTTAACATCGTTAAATTAACATTGTTAAGTAGATTGTTTAATAATGCCACCAAAACCCAAAACCCAGCTTGAACGACAACAGTTGCGCACCTTGATTATAGATGCAGCGCGCGACTTGTTTGTGTCGCGCGGGCCAGAGGCGGTGACGATGCGTGAGATTGCTAAACGTATCGGCTATTCTGCCACCAGTATTTATTTGCATTTTGCCGATAAAGAAGCCCTAATCCGCGCCATTTGCGATACGGATTTTTTAGCGCTTGCCAATGCATTAAAAAGCAATTTAAGTATTAGTGACCCTGTTGAGCGCATGTTGGCCTTTGGGTGGGCTTATGCGCAATTTGGCTTAAACTATCCTAATCACTATCGTATGATGTTTATGACAGAACATCCGCTCAGTGATCCGAAGCTATCTGCGTTGCAACAAAACAATGCTGAGCAAGATGCATACTTTCAGTTAAAGACAATTGTGAATGACGTTTATTTGGCTGGTAAATTTAAGCCAGATTTAACGGACCCTGAACTGATAGCGCAAACTATCTGGGCGGGTATGCATGGTGTGTGTGCCCTGCAAATTAGTATGGCGAATGATATGTGGGTGAATTGGCGGGATATTGAAGCGCGTTTGCAGATGATGCAATTAGCTTTAGTGCGCGGCATGCTAAAAGAATCATTGGAATAGATATAGCTAGTACATAGTACGACGAAAAAATACTCAATAATTAAGACGACAAATAACAAAGAAAATAATAAAAGAAAGCTAAGTATGCAGCTAAAAATAGTCAGTTTAATGATGTTAAGTCTGTTGCTTGCGGGTTGCGAAAAACCTGCAGAACCGCTCGCGCCGCCGCGACCGGCCTTGGTTGTTGTGGCAGGTGAAATGGCTTTAAATGAGGCTATGGTGCTGGTAGGTGAAGTTAAATCGCGTTATGACTCAAGCCTTGCATTTAGGATTAACGGCAAAATAATTGAGCGTAAAGTAGATGTCGGGCAGCAGGTAAAAAAAGGCCAAGTAATTGCGCGTTTAGATGCGGCTGATACCAATTTAACTGCCGCGGCTGCTCAAGCTGATGTGCGAGCAGCTGAGGCAAATCATTCTTTGGCACAAGCGGAAGTAGAGCGCCAGCGTAGCTTATTTAATAAAAAATTTATTTCGGCATCGGCCTTAGATTTGCGCGAAGCCGAATTGAAAACCTCTGCGGCGCGCTTGCAACAGGTGAAAGCACAGGCAGCCGTTTCAAACAATCAATCACGTTATACCGCTTTAATCGCAGATAAAGATGGCGTCGTGACGCAAATTCGCGCTGAGCCAGGCCAAGTTGTACTTGCGGGTGAAGCTGTTGCGCAAATTGTGGATACTCAGAAAGTTGAGGTGTTGGTCGCAGTGCCTGAATCGCGCATGGCGAATTTAAAGTTGGATGATGCGGTGACGATTAAGCTTTGGGCAAGCCAAGATAAAATCGACAGTCAAGATAAAAACAGTCAAAAAACCTATTCAGGTAAAGTGCGCGAAATTGCACCTGCGGCCAACTCGGCCACGCGCGCTTTTGATGTGCGTGTAATGGTAATTGATGCGGATGATGCGCTTAAGTTCGGCATGACAGCTGGCGTCAGTTTTGCAGAAAAAGATGCGCCAGAAAATATAGTGATTCCATCCACTGCGTTAACAAAACTGAACGGTAAAAATAGCGTTTGGGTGATTGATCGCTTTAATGATCAGGTCGGCATTGCACATTCGCGTGCAGTAACAGCAGGGCAATATACAGAAGATGGTGTAAAAATTACTAGTGGTTTACGCATAGGGGAGCTAGTGGCGATTGCTGGTGTGCATACATTAATCAACGGCCAGAAAGTAAAGCCTGTGCAAGAGTCCCGTTTTAAGGGATTTGGCCATGAGTGAGGCAAAAGAACAGCAGCAAGAGACAGCAGGTTTTAATTTATCCAGATGGGCGCTGAATCACCAAACATTGGTGTTGTATCTAATGCTTATGCTGATGCTTTCCGGATTGCTGGCTTATAGCAAGCTAGGCCAGTCTGAAGATCCGCCATTTACGTTCAAGGTCATGTTAATCCACACTACTTGGCCAGGTTCAAGTGCGATTGAAGTTGAGCAGCAAATCACCGATAAGCTAGAAAAAAAATTGCAGGAAGTCCCGCATCTAGATTACACCAACAGCTATTCCCGCCCTGGTGAATCTATGATATTTATCGTGATTAAAGACGATACGCTTTCAAAGGCTATTCCCGATATTTGGTATCAAGTGCGCAAAAAAGTGGGGGATATTCGCAGCACTTTGCCACAAAATATTGAAAGCCTAACCTTTAATGACGAGTTTAGTGATGTGTACGGCAGCATGTACGCTTTAACAGGTGATGGTTTTGATAATTTTGGCTTAAAGAAACAAGCAGAAATCATTCGCGCCGAGTTGCTTAGAACCAAAGATGTGGCCAAAGTAGATTTCTTTGGCGAGCAAAAGCAGCGAATTTATATTGAGCTTTCAAACGCTAAGCTTTCTACATTAGGTATTAGCTCACCTGCACTAATCAATATTTTGCGAACACAAAATGCAGTCGTCAAAAGTGGCACGTATGATTCACCCGATGAACGTATTCGCATTGAGGTATCAGGCCGCTACAGCACGTTAGAAGACTTACGCGAGTTAAGGTTGCGTGCCAATAACCAAGATTTTAAATTGAGTGACGTAGCACGCGTTTATCGCGGCTATGAGAGTCCACCCAAAGACTCTGTGCGCTACAACGGCCAAGAAACCTTGTTATTGGGCGTGAGTATGCGTGAAGGCGGTGACGTGATTGCGTTAGGTCATGCGCTAGATAAAAAAATTGCACATATTCAGCAAAATTTACCCGTAGGTTTAAGTTTTGAAACGGTGAGTTCGCAGCCCAAAATAGTGGCGCATTCAGTCAATGATTTTGTGATGTCATTGGTTGAGGCGCTGGTGATTGTATTGGGTGTTAGTCTTATATCGCTTGGATTACGCACGGGTATTGTGGTGGCGATTACTATTCCTGTGGTGTTGGCAGCCACATTTTTAGTGATGAATTTGTTTGATATTGGCCTGCATAAAATCTCATTGGGCGCGTTAATTCTGGCGCTCGGACTATTGGTGGATGACGCAATCATTGCAGTAGAAATGATGTCATCTAAAATGGAACAAGGCATGGAGAGAGCAAAAGCCGCCGCATTTGCTTATACCTCTACTGCAATGCCGATGCTGACCGGTACATTGGTGACTGTAGCGGGTTTTCTGCCAATAGCCACTGCTGCATCCAGCACAGGCGAATATACGCGATCCATCTTTCAGGTATCTGCCATTGCATTGATTATCTCTTGGGTAGCAGCAGTGATTTTTGTACCGTACTTGGGCTACCACTTGCTGCCAGATTACACACAAAAACCAAAGGCATCAAAGCTGGCAATATGGTTTAAAACTAAATTTAATTTGGCTGATAAAACTGCAGATAATCATCATCACGATATTTACAACACAACGTTTTACAATGCATTTCGCCAGTTGGTGACGGCGTGTGTGCGTTACCGTAAAACGGTTATTGCCATCACTTTATTGTTATTTGTGCTTTCCATAATGGGTTTTGGCAAAGTACAGCAACAGTTTTTCCCTGATTCTACCCGATTAGAATTAATGGTGGATTTGCGCATGACCGAAGGCGCGTCGTATCAGGCAACCAACATTGAAGTTAAGAAATTAGAAACCTGGTTGCGCGATTGGAATAAGCAAAATAAAGGAATCGATAATTTTGTGGTCTATATTGGCACAGGCAGCCCACGTTATTATTTGCCGCTAGATATTCAATTGGCACATCGGGGTTTTGCGCAGTTTGTGATTTTGACCAAAGATTTGCAAACGCGTGAGGCGCTGCGCACAGATTTATTAAGCCTGTTTGAAAGTGATTTTCCTGCATTAAGAGCCTCTGTATTGCGCTTAGAAAATGGTCCGCCGGTTGGTTTCCCTGTGCAATTTAGGGTTGCCGGAAATGATATTGAAAAAATTCGTGCAGTTTCGCATCAAATTGCCGATTTAATGCGCGCAAATAATCACTTAACCAATGTGCAGCTGAATTGGGAAGAGCCAAGCAAGGTGATTAAAGTGACGGTAGACCAAGCGAAGGCGCGCTTGTTGGGGATTAGCTCGACTGACATTGCCAATGTGTTAAATGCCGCTATTAGCGAGCTTTATATCACTGAATTTAGAGAGGGAAATGAGCGAATTGATTTAGTCGCGCGTGGCGCGGAACTTGAGCATAAACAATTATCGCGTTTGCCTAATTTAATGATTAATACGCAAAGAAATCAATTGGCGGTTCCGCTTTCGCAAGTTGCCACTATTTCATCAGAATTTGAAGAAGGGGTGGTTTGGCGACGTAATCGCGTGCCATCGATTACCGTGCGTGCGCATTTGCGCGGCAACTTACAAGCGCCAGTAGTCTCTGCCCAAATTGAAGAAAAATTAACAGCAATAAAAGCCAACTTGCCATTGGGTGTAACGGTTGACACAGGCGGTGCAGTAGAAGAATCAGCCAAGGGTGGCGCCTCAGTCGCCAAAGGAGCGCCATTGTTCTTAGTGGCCGTGTTAACTTTGCTGATGTTGCAGCTACAAAGTTTTTCGCGCGTATTTTTAGTGTTGCTTACCGCACCTTTAGGCTTGATTGGGGTCGCAATAGCGTTGTTAATATTTGATAAGCCATTTGGTTTTGTGGCAATGCTGGGCACAATCGCGCTATCTGGCATGATTATGCGAAATTCGGTGATATTGGTTGATCAAATAGAGCAAGATAAAGCCAATGGAATGGATGGGTGGAGCGCGATTATCGAATCGACCATACGCCGTTTTCGGCCGATTGTATTAACCGCGGCGGCGGCGATATTAGCGATGATACCGTTAACTAGAAGTGTATTCTTTGGCCCAATGGCCGTTGCAATTATGGGTGGTTTGGCAGTGGCTACTTTACTAACGGTGCTTTTCTTGCCGGCATTATATGCAGCATGGTTTAGAGTGAAAGCGCCAAACCAGAGTTAAAAAACTACTCGAATAACATAAATAAAATGGCTGAATTAGTTAAGATATAATGCAATTAAATAAATGTGAGTGCCTAAAATGATGCAAGAAACAACGATAACTGAAACCGCGAACTCCAATTTACCTGGCGAAACAGCGCGCCTTAATATGGCTCGCGAAGTCGCGAGGTTTAACATGATCGAGCAGCAAGTTCGCACATGGGAGGTGTTGGATCCAGTCGTACTGACGCTGTTAAATGACATCCCACGCGAGAATTTTGTTTCTGCTGAATATCAGGGATTAGCATTTGCCGATATTGAAATTCCTATCGGCGCGAATCAATTGATGCTCAGCCCAAAGCTGGAAGGCCGAATCTTACAGGCGTTGAATGTACAAAAAACGCATCAGGTTTTGCATATAGGTACAGGCAGCGGTTACATGACTGCGCTATTAGCCAGTTTAGCTAAACACGTTATTTCAGTGGATATTCATGCTGAATTAAGTGCAAAAGCGGCTAAAAACTTAACACAGAATAATACTGAAAATGTGACTCTATTAGTGGCGGATGCCGCGTTTGGCTTGCCCGATAGCGCACCGTTTGATTTGATTGTTTATACCGCTTCATCGCCAATTGAACCTGTTAGTGTGCGCAATCAACTGGCTATTGGTGGTGTGATGTTTATTGTATTGGGCACGGCGCCTGCCATGCAAGCCACGTTAATTCAGCGTTTATCAGAAACCAGTTTTAGACAGGATGTATTGTTTGAAACATGTATTTCTGAGCTGGTTAATGCACCACAAGCAAAAACTTTTGAGTTTTAACCGTGCGCTTTAAGAACCTTATTTGGGCTTTGTCGGCGCTAGCCTCATTGCTGCCAATGGGTTTGCAAGCACAGGATAAAGCGCTTAATTTAATTGATGTCTATCATCAAGCTTTAGCAAATGACCCGGTACTGGCATCTGCATTAAGCGCCAATAAAGCCGCACAAGAAATCATTGAGCAAGGCAAAGCTCTATATCGTCCAACTGTCAATTTTAATGCGGGCGTTACCAGTACACGCAGTAATCTCGCATTCAATAATGTCACTTCAAGCTTTCCGCGCCTTGCCGGAACCACTACATATGAAGGCTACAACTACGGCTTGGAGGCGAGCCAGCCCATTTATCGCAAACAAAATTTGGTGCAAATGGAGCAAAGTTTTACACAAGTAAGTATTGCCGATAAACAATATCATTTAAGTCAACAAAACCTTATTTTACGCACCACGCAGGCCTATTTTAATGTGCTAATTGCGCAAGATAAAATCGAGCTGATTAAAGCGCAAAAAGTAGCGACTTTAGGTCAATTAGACCAAGCAAAGACTACTTTTGAAGTGGGAAGTGCGACCATTACCGACGTGAATGAAGCGCAAGCGCGTTTCGATTTAATCGTCGCGCAAGAAATCGCAGCGGTGAATGAATTACAAATAGCTCAACATGAAATTGAGGCGATTACGGGTATTTTGCCCACCACGCTTGCCACGGTAAAAAATGATATTCAAGTGAATCCGCTCGATCAAAATATGAAAAATTGGCAACAGGTCGCCATGGAAAATAATTTGAATATCGCCATTCAGCAAGATACGCTTAAATTTGCCGAGCAGGAAGTTGAGCGCAATAATGCCGCGCATTATCCAACTTTAGATGCAGTTGCGGCATATACTGATAATTACAATAATGGCGGGATAAATGGGTTTGGTAGCGAATTGACCAATGCGGTGGTTGGGCTGCAACTGCAAATCCCTTTGTATCAAGGCGGTGCGATTAGTTCACGCACGCGGCAAGCGGTGCTGAATAAACAAAAGGCGTTAGACGATATCAACATCGCGCGTCGTCAAACGGATTTAGAAACGCAGCGCGCATTTTTAAATTTGAATAGCAGTATCGCGCAAACTAAGGCGTTAGAGCAGGCATTGATTAGTAGTCAAAGCCAACTCGACTCAACCACGCTGGGCTACGAAGTGGGTGTGCGGATTAGTGTTGACGTATTAAATGCACAGCAACAATTATTCTCTGCCAAACGCGATTTGCTGCAAGCGCGCTACAATTATTTGGTGAATATTATTCGCTTAAAATCAGCTGCAGGTCTTGTAGCAGAAGCCGATTTGCAAGATATTAACCAGCAATTATTATTAGGTAATTAGCATGAGTCAACTCGTACAACAGTCATTAAGCCAATTGGTTATTGTGGATATGCAAGCCAAACTGGCGAGTGTGATGACGCTCGAATCGATGCAATCAACGATTAAAAATTGCAGTATATTGGCACAAGCCGCACATTTGCTATCTGTGCCAATCATCATGACAGAGCAATATCCACAAGGTTTAGGGCTAACATTGCCTGAAATTCAACAGCATTTAACCCATGTAAAACCAATCGTAAAAACCACTTTTTCGGCAAGCAGTGAGCCCAGATTTAATCAGCAATTGCACCGCGATCAATCGCAAATAATTTTGGCGGGTATGGAAGCGCATATTTGCATTTTACAAACGGCGTTGTCACTTAAACAAATAGGTAAGCAGGTGTTTGTGGTAGAAGACGCGATTATTTCGCGTAATCCTGCAAATAAGGCCAATGCAATTACACGCCTGCGTGAGGCTGGTTGCGTTATTACCAATACTGAATCGGTTTTGTTTGAGTGGTTGGGCAACGCGAATCACCCTGCGTTTAAAGAAGTTTCTAAACTGATTCGCTAAGTATTAGGCCTAGTTAGTCAGTTAAATCAGCGGCTATTTGTTTGTTTTAACCTTTTAAATGCGCTGCAATCAGCTGCATTACTCTAACCGTTGTGCCGGTTGAGGCTTGGCTAAAACGTAAGCTTGCTTGTTGCATTTTTTCGCGTTTTTGCGGATTGTGCAGTAAATATTGAAGTCTATCCCGCAATTCCTCTACGCCTTTTACTTGTATCGCAGCCCCTGCTCGCACCGCATTTTTGCTGGCTTCAGCAAAGTTGTGGGTATATTTTCCAATTAAAATAGGTTTGCCCATGCTGGCCGCTTCAATCAAATTCTGCCCGCCAAATTTAAGCAGACTACCACCCACAAAAGTGAAGTCGCACGCGGCGTAGTAACTAAATAGCTCGCCCATGCTGTCGCCTAAAATGACCTGTATGTTTGCATTGATTGGTACTGATAATGCGCTACGCCGCTGGTAACTTAAACCAGCACGTTTGACTAACGCTTCCACCTCATCAAAACGTTGCGGATGGCGCGGTACGATGATGGTGAGCAGGTTTAAATCTTTGGTTGCCTCTAGTATTAATGCTTCCTCACCTTCGCGCGTGCTGGCTGCCAAAAAAACCATGCGTTCTTTATTGGCATTGAATAAATGGCGCAGTTGTAAGCCTTGGTCTAATGCATTTGCTGGCGGCCTGACATCAAATTTTAAGTTGCCAGAAACCGTCACATTTAACGCGCCCAACATTTGTAAACGTGTGGCATCTTCAGTGGTTTGCGCGGCGATTGCATTTAAGCTTTGCAAGCCATTTGTCACTAAGCCGCCTAATTTTGCGTAACCTTTAGCCGACTTCTCTGAAAGACGTGCATTTAATAACAGTAATGGAATGTCGCGTTTTTTGCAGGCATCGATCAAGTTAAACCACAACTCGGTTTCCATTAATAACCCAATTTTGGGTTGAAAATGCTTTAAAAAACGGCTCACCGCAAACGGCAAATCGTAAGGTAAATAAACGCGCTGAACGCTGTCAGAAAATAACTGCTCACTGGTTTCACGCCCTGTTGGTGTGGTGTGCGAAAGCAAAATCTGGTGATTGGGATATGCCAGCAACAAGGCTTTTATTAATGGTTCTGCAGCCCGTGTTTCGCCCACTGAAACACAA
Organism: Pseudomonadota bacterium; assembly: GCA_040387515.1. Lineage (GTDB taxonomy): Bacteria > Pseudomonadota > Gammaproteobacteria > Burkholderiales > Methylophilaceae > Methylotenera_A. Next base: position 43,186 of record JAZKDP010000018.1, on the reverse strand, counting down.
TGCAACCAAATAACAGGGTTAACACCCTTGAATTGATAAAAACCAAAGCGTTCTTGCCAATGCTGGCGATAAGCAGGTTGCTTAATGCCGCGCCACCATAATTTAACCGGTACGAATGGCAATACTAAATAAAGTAGTGCGGAATATAAAAAACGACTCATAGCGCATTTTCGCATAAAGAGCTGTTGAAAAACTAGCATTGTTACTTTGGCGGCCATTGTTTAATACGCAAGTGAGCAATACACAAACCATTTATTTAAGCGAGAAATTTATTTTTTAAAATTTAATGCGGTGTGAGTAATTACTCACCTTAACTCAATGCAAATACTGGCCTTGTTTTGTATGAAAACACACCAAAACGGTGCAAAATTAACATTAAAATTAGTATTGACGTACACAAAATAAAGGCCTAAATTTCTATTCAAGACACAATATGTTGTGTTACAGCACGTTTTTTACACAAGAATTGTGTGATTCTTAATAAAAATCACATAGTTAGCATTCATTCAGGCTAAAGCGTTACAAATTAGACACTGGGTTAGAGATAAATTTGGGGAGTACGCCATGTTAAAGGCAGTAGAAGCAGCAAAAAAATTAGACGAAAATATGCAAATCGAGACCGCAAAGGAAATCCCTATTCAAGCAGTTTCGCTGGATATTTGGGATAAAAAATATCGATTAAAAGCCAAAAATGGCGACCATGTTGATCAGAGTATCGATGATTCTTACTCACGCGTTGCGCGCGCGTTGGCCGATGTAGAAACAACGGAAGATAAACGTGAAGAATGGCATGAGAAATTTCTATGGGCATTGCGTCGCGGCGCGATTCCAGCCGGCCGTATCACTTCTAATGCGGGCGCGTTAGAGCATAAACCAGCGACTTCAACCATCAATTGCACCGTTTCTGGCGTGGTAGAAGACAGCATGGACAATATTTTAGGCAAAGTGCATGAAGCGGGCTTAACACTAAAAGCGGGTTGCGGTATCGGTTACGAGTTCTCAACATTGCGTCCAAAAGGCGCGTTCGTAGCGGGTGCGGGTGCTTATACCAGCGGCCCGTTATCTTTCATGGATATCTACGACAAAATGTGTTTCACCGTGTCCAGCGCCGGTGGCCGTCGTGGTGCGCAAATGGCAACCTTTGATATTTCACATCCTGATGTGACGGATTTTATTAAAGCCAAACGCGAAAATGGCCGTTTACGCCAATTCAACTTAAGCTGCCTAATTACAAAAGAATTTATGGAAGCGGTAAAAGCGGATGCTGAGTGGAAGCTCGCTTTCCCTGTGACGGAAAAAGAAGCGATTGTTGACGGCTTAAATGTAAACGATGAGGCGCATGTGGTGTGGCGCGAGTGGCCAGTTAAAGGTAAATACTTAACGCAAGATCATGGTTTAGACGCAGGTAAAGTTGCTTGCCGCGTATACAAAACCATCAAAGCACGCCGTTTGTGGGATGTGATTATGTCCTCAACTTACGATTTCGCTGAGCCAGGTTTTATCCTGATTGACCGCGTGAATGAAATGAACAATAACTGGTTCTGCGAAAATATTCGCGCGACTAATCCATGTGGTGAACAACCATTGCCACCTTATGGCGCGTGTTTATTGGGTTCAGTTAACCTGACTAAATTCGTAAAAAAACCATTTACCGACGAAGCGCATTTTGATTGGGCTGAGTATCGCGAAGTGGTAGCGATTTTCACGCGTATGTTAGATAACGTGGTTGAAATCAATGGCTTACCATTGCAACAACAACGCGATGAAATCGCCCGCAAACGCCGTCACGGCATGGGTTATTTGGGTTTAGGCTCATCACTGACCATGATGAAAATGAAATACGGCGAAGAAGATTCAATCAAGTTCACAGATGAAGTGACGCGCGTAATGGCAGAAGTGGGCTGGGAAATCGGCGTGCAATTGGCGGATGAAAAAGGCGCTGCGCCTATCATGGAAGAGAAGTTTGAAGTAACCGCTGACATGCTGGCAAAACGCCCAGAAATGGCGGCAGATGGCATTAAAGTGGGCAGTAAAGTCGCTGGTAAAGTGTTGCTTGGTAAATATAGCCGCTACATGCAGCAATTTCCAGAAGGCTTGCGTAACCAAATCGCCACTAAAGGCGTACGTTTTACGCATCACAGCTCAATCGCGCCAACGGGTACGATTTCGCTTTCACTAGCCAATAACGCCAGTAATGGTATCGAGCCATCTTTTGCGCACCACTACGCACGTAATGTGATTCGTGAAGGCAAAAAGTCGAAAGAAAAAGTCGATGTATTCTCTTACGAATTATTGGCTTATCGCGAGTTAATCAACCCAAAAGCCATGCCATTTAGCGATAAAGAAGATGAGAAGTTGCCTGATTACTTCCTGGACTCTTCCACCATCATGGCAAAAGCGCATGTGGATATTCAAGCCGCTTCACAAAAATGGATTGATAGTTCTATCTCAAAAACCATTAATGTACCGACTGACTATGATTTTGAAGATTTCAAGAGCATCTACCTCTACGCTTACGACAAAGGCCTTAAAGGTTGTACAACTTTCAGATTTAACCCAGAAGCATTCCAAGGCGTGCTGGTAACTGAAAAAGATCTGGAAAATACCACTTACAAATTCACGCTAGATGACGGCACTGAGTTAGAAGTAAAAGGTAATGAAGAGATTGAATATGATGGAGAGATTCACTCGGCAGCCAACCTATATGACGCATTAAAAGAGGGCTACTACGGCAAGTTTTAAGCGGCTTTATTTGTAATACATGGTTTAAATACTAAGGTAGCGTTTGTATTTTTAATCCTCATGTACTACCTGTACATTCCGGTAAAAATCCAAACGCGCCTTGTCTTAACCGCACACGCTACGCTTAAAACAGAGGCAAATAAGTTAGAGGGTTGACCTCAAAAGGAGAACAAAATGGCAGTTAAAATTGAGAAAAAAATCACTGGCTATGCGCTAGTGAACGAAGATGACAAAGCAAAGTCTGCAGAGCTTAAAGAAGCGAACGCAAAAATCGTACAACTGGGCGAACCGCTAGACCGTCCGGAAAAAATCACAGGCAGCACCTATAAAGTAAAAACGCCAGTCACAGAGCACGCGCTTTATATCACCATTAACGATGTAGTGATGAACGAAGGCACGCCGCAAGAACACCGTCGCCCGTTCGAGATTTTCATCAACTCCAAAAATATGGATCACTTTCAATGGATAGTCGCTCTCACTCGCGTGATGTCAGCGGTGTTCCGTAAAGGCGGTGACATCACGTTTTTGGTGGAAGAACTCAAAAGCGTATTTGAGCCAAGCGGCGGCTACTTTAAAAAAGGCGGCAAATTCGTCCCAAGCTTAGTGGCAGAGATTGGCGAAGTGGTAGAACAACATTTGCAAGAAATCGGCATGCTGAAAAAGCCAGGCTTAGACCAGCATCAACAAAAACTGGTGGATGAGAAAAAAGCTGAATACTTGGAAAAACACGCGAAATCAGGCGAAGACATGAACGCAGAAGGTTTCCCCAAAGGCGCACAACTGTGCAATAAATGCCAAACCAAAGCAGCGATTATTATGGATGGTTGTTTGACTTGCTTGAATTGTGGTGAGAGTAAGTGCGGTTAGAGTTTTAAATGCCCCTTTTAACAGAAATTATTCCAGATGTGGATGTCTTACTAGAATTATCAACAGAAGAACTTGCATTTGTTGTTCTTCAATTGGCATTTGAGCATAAACAGCAAAGTGGTTTAATCCACATTCAGGGATTAATTAACCAAATTAGTGGAATTCCAGGTATGTCTGATGGATACCCACAAAACAAGATAAACGATTCTGAACTTGCTTTTGGTGAGGCTTGGAATTGGCTTATGGTACAAGGTCTTTTAATTCCAGACCCTGGAATGAATGGCAATAATGGCTGGATGCGTTTTTCTCGTAAGGCATTACAACTACTAAATGAGGTGGCTTTTAAAAGTTATGCACGCGGTGTAGCTTTCCCTAAATCTCTGCTACATCCAGTTATTGCTGAAGAAGTTTGGATAGATTTGGCGAGTGGAGACTTGGAGACTGCTGTCTTTAAAGCTTTTAGGGCTGTAGAAATTGCAGTGCGTGAATTAGGGGTCTTTGATGACACTACTCTAGGTGTTACGTTGATGCGTAGAGCGTTTGATGAGAACAATGGACCATTAGCCAATCAAGACCAGCCTGTAAGTGAACGAGATGCATTAAAGCAGTTATTTGCGGGAGCAATTGGCTCATACAAAAACCCTCATTCTCATCGAACTGTAGTTATTAACGATCCTACAGAAGCTCAAGAAATGGTTGTTTTAGCAAGCCATCTTTTAAGAATTGTTGATAGTCGAAAAGTAAATTAGCAATGCCTATATAAACTTTTACTTTTGCCTGCTCAAATCAAAGTAATTAAATAAAAGTTTATCCCCACTCCCGCTCAAGTCGAAGGCGCGGCAAGGGATTTCAAAGCTCACAATTCCAACAGGCGTGAACACTCCAACAATTCAAAATTCATGTATATTTACGCAGCTTTTACTGCTCTACTTCGAGCGTAATTGCTGCCATAAAATGAATATCTAAATTAAACACTCATACTTGAAAGAACAAAAAATGAACAAAAAAACGATGTTTGTTGCTTTAAGCGCTTTGCTGGTGGTTGGTTGCGCTTCGGTGCCTATGGAAGCATCTGAAAAAGCCAGTGCAGCCAAGCAATTTTCTCCACCTACTGAAGGAAAGTCTGGTCTGTATATTTACCGTTATGGGTCGTTTGGTGCAGCGCTTAAAAAAGACGTATGGATTGATGGTCAGTGTATTGGCGAGACTGCGCGTAACGTATTCTTTTATGAGGAAGTTGCTGCCGGGCAAGAGCATAAAATCTCTACAGAGTCTGAATTCTCACCGAACGATTTGCTGTTGAAAACTGAAAGCGGAAAAAATTATTTTATTCAGCAATATATTAAATTTGGAGTGGCGGTTGGTGGCGCCGGTTTAAAGTTGGTAGATGAGGCAGAAGGCAAGAAACAAGTGCAAGGCTTGGGTTTAGCTACTAAAGGACATTGCAGTCAATAAATTAAAATATTCAGGTGAGCTTAATGCATTAAGCTCACCTAAACCATATTAGTTGGAGATACCTAAGTCACTGCCCTTAGTATCATCTATTCAAAATACAAGATTAGAGTAATTCTTCCACATGCTTTTTGATATTCGCCGCAATCTTTTTAGTGGGTAAGTCGTTATCATCGCCGCCAAAAGGGTCTTCGATTTCTTCGGCAATTAGTTCTAAACTGGCTAGCACATAAAAAATAAAAATAACGATTGGAATCACGTAGTAGCCCAAACTAAACACGTAGCCAAACGGCAATGTCATGATGTAGAAGAAAATGAATTTTTTAATAAACGCGCTGTAAGAATAGGGAATTGGCGTGTTTTTGATGCGTTCGCAAGCACCACAGATATCGGTAAATGATTGAAGTTCGGCGTTGATGATATAAAACTGGTCGCCGGTGATTTTGCCTGATGTATAGAGCTCATTCGCTTTTTGAAACAATATTTTAGCGACTTGGTTCGGGTGGTGTTTGTGGTGGTCGATTTCTAAATCCAAGCCGTCAAACAACATTTTGCTGACGTCTTCATTCAGTAAATGTTTAGAAAGCACCGATGCGTAAGCTGGAATCACTTTTTTGAAGAAATTTCGGTCACTTTCTTCTGATAAATAAGCGGAAAGTTTAATGGCCAGATTTCGGCTGTTGTTGACTAAAGCGCCCCATAGTTTCCTGCCTTCCCACCAGCGCTCATAAGCGGTGTTGGTTCTGTAAGCCAATAATAATGACAATACAAAACTGACTGTGGTGTGCATTACGGGGATGTTCTTCACATGACTTTTTTCGGAAAGTTGCCAAAATTCAATTTCCAAATAAGCAATGCCACCTGCATACAAGCCAATGAAAATCATCATCGGGATAAGTTGCCGAAAGGTATCCGATTCGTGAAAACGGAAGATGAAAGTAATCCAGTCTTTTGGGTTGTATTGAATCATATGTTGCTACTACTTGGTTAGTTGAGATATTGAAGTGAGTTTATCATGAGATGTGTGGAAATTCGGTGTGACCCAAGCTAGCCGCACAGTTGTCTAACAGGCATTTGAACTTCTTATCTCATACCGATGTGACCTTATTGCTGACCAAAAACCGTTACAATGAATCAGCAAATTAATGACGATTTGCATAAACTATTATAAAAATCACATTAATTGTTACCTAAATGAATCCAAACGAAGTCAATAATCGCAAACGTTGTGCTTGGGCAGAAAGCAATGTGCTGATGCAGGCCTATCATGATACCGAATGGGGAATTCCGCAGCGCGATTCACGCATGCTCTGGGAAATGCTGATGCTGGAAGGTTTTCAGGCAGGGCTTGCTTGGATCACTGTGCTTAAAAAGCGTGAGGCGTTTCGTCAGGCATTTGCTGATTTTGACCCTGTAAAAGTAGCCAACTTCAACGACAAAGATATAGAACGCCTGATGAATGACGAAGGGATTATTCGTGCGCGCGCTAAAATTGAGGCGACAATCAACGGCGCAAAAATCTATTGCGATATGATGGAAAAAGGTGAGGATTTCAGTGATTTTTGCTGGTCTTTTACAAAAGGTAAAGTATTGAAAGGCGATGGCTTAAATGTTCCTGTTACAACGCCTCTTTCTGAAGAGATTTCAAAAGAGTTAAAGCGCCGTGGTTTTAAGTTCGTTGGGCCAACGATTGTTTACGCTTGGATGCAGGCAATTGGGATTGTGAATGACCATTCCTCCGATTGCTTTTGTTCAACGACATTCGTCGATAGTTAAATGGACATAGAAAAAGCCGGCAATGCCGGCTTTTTCTATTACATACCCATTACTTGATTGGTAATGAAATAAACTGCCCTGCTTTCATATCTGGCATCAGAATGTATTTACCATCGAGAGACAAGGAAATATCTGCTGCTGACTGATGACCCTCTGTAATTAACTGAGGAGTGGCTTTAGGCTCACTTAATTGCCAAACCTTACCGTTTGCCCAATCGCTGACATATAGAATGCCATTCGCATCTCTGATTAATCCATCAGCGCCACCAAAGCCACTATTTAACAAAGTAACTTTTGATTTCGGTTTGCTGGATACGCCATCAAATGTCACTTGGAACAACTTGCCGGTACCAAAATCAGCGACTAGCAGTTTATTAGGACCGTCCATCAATAAGCCATTAGGGCGTTTAATGCCTGATTTGTCATTGATAATCTGAATGACTTTTCCAGCAGGCGTGATTTTGTAGATTGCGCCATGCTTGCCATTATCATCACCACTATCTGATACATACACATTACCTAAACCATCAATTTCAATATCATTCAGAAAGATTGGTGTATTCTGAAAGTCAGTTGGTTTAGCGATGACAGTCTTTTTACCATCAAGATCGATACGAACTACCTGATTAACATCAGCAACATATAATTGGTTGTTAAAAAGGTCGATGCCTTTAGGATCATTTAAGCCATCCGCTAGTGTTTTGGTAGAGCCGTCCGTATTTAACACGGTAACCTTACCATCACCATTTGTACCGAATCCACCAATTTCAGTGATAAAAATGCGGCCGTCGGGATGAGCGATTGATGACTCTGGCATCTGCAAACCAGTTAAGGTCGTGGCAGAAGCTGCAGTTGCTTTAAGTGCAGGTTTTGTCGCTTGCTCACCATAGCTCACACGGTAAATAACGTCATTGTAATCATCAGACACTAGCAGAGAGCCATCAGGCAATTGCAACACATCGGTTGGGCGGCCCCATATTTCACCGTCAGCTAACCAACCATCGATAAATACTTCACTGCCTTTCACTTGGTGCTTTTCATCAAAAGTGACGCGCATTAATTGATAACCTACAGGTTTAGTGCGATTCCATGAGCCATGTTGGGCAATAATTACGCTGTTCTGATATTCCGTAGGAAACTGTTTCCCCGTGTAGAACTTTAAACCTAAATTGGCGCTGTGGGCTTGAAATTCTGCAACTGGGTAGATGACATTTTTGGGGGGCGTTTTATCTTTCCATTCAGCTTGGCGAGCGTTACCACCTGCAAAGAATGGGAAGCCAAAATGCATATCTTTCTTAGGTGCTGCATTCAGTTCGTCATGCGGAATATCGTCGCCCATCATATCCACGCCGTTGTCCGTAAAAAACAGTGTGTTTGTGCCTGGCTGGAAATCCATACCGACTGAATTTCTAACGCCTTTGGCAAAGGTTTCCACATTACTACCATCAGGATTCATACGAATGATGCTTGCTTCTATACCTTGGGGATCACAGATGTTGCACGGCGCACCGATTGTCACATAGAGCTTTCCATCTGGCCCGAATGTCATATAACGCCATCCGTGATGATCTTTGTTTGGAAGTTTGTCGTAGATCACTTCACGCATTTTCATGAATGGAAGATTCAAATCGAAATCAGGTGCGGCCACTCGGGTAATACGGTTTTGTTCAGCCACATAAAGATTGCCATCGTACATCGCCACACCATTGCCAACTTTTAAGTCATCCATCATTGTTACAACGCCGTCTGCCTTACGGTCTTTATTCTTGTCGACTACCGCATACAGTTTGTTGCCACGGGTGCCAACATACACATTACCATTTGTTCCCAAAGTCATCTGACGCGCGCCTGGCACTTCAGCATAAACCTCTACTTTAAAACCTGGCGGCATGCGCAGCTTGCTCAAATTGGCTTCAACATCGGCGATTCCTGCCAAGCTGGAAATTGCATGTAACCCTAATGTTGCAAGTATTAATGCATTCACTATTTTAAATCTGGTTTTCATAATGCCTCTTTCTATCAATGATTCGAATGTTCATTCACATGTTTACTTAGCACATATTTTTTATGGCAAAGCAGGTTCAGAACGCTAAGCAAGTTTAGGTTTATATGCTGAATAGTAAAATGCCTAAAGTTCTTTATATATTGCCTATTCCTATTTTAATATGGACATTAAATATAAATTAATGCCTAATATACTGCATATTTATGATGATATTCAATTGGGAAAAATCATGACGAAAAAGCAGCTAATGATTGAGTTATTGTTAAAACTTGCCCCTAATGAGGGTTACACTTTGTCTATTCTGGATGGTGTGAAGCTGATGCGTGCCAACCGATACATGCCAAGAATGCCAGTTCTGTATGAGCCTAGTATCGTCGTTGTCTTGCAAGGCAGAAAAATGGGATACCTTGGTAATCAGACTTTCCAATATTGTCCTCAACAATTTTTGGTGCTGTCATTACCCCTGCCTTTTGAAAGCGAGACTTTTGGAACTGCGGAAAAACCTATGTTGGCAATTTCTATCCGTATTAATCTTGCAGTTGTGGCTGAATTGGTTCTATCTTTGGATTCAAACAATCAACAATCGGGATTGCCGCAACTTGGCATGGTTTCTACCGCCATGGATGACAAATTGTCTGACGCCGTGGTCAGATTGCTGGAAGTACTTGCCTCGCCACAAGAGTGCCAAATATTAGGCAATTCTATTATGCGGGAAATTTATTACCGCGTATTGACGGGAGAACAAGGCGCTGCCATTCGTGAAACGTTAATGCATCAAAGTCATTTCAGTAAGATTGGTAAAGCGTTAAAGCGCATACATGCTGATTTTGCGGGCGGCTTAGATGTGGCGATTTTGGCCAAAGAAGCCAATATGAGTGTGGCGGCTTTTCATTCCAATTTTAAAGCGCTCACCGCCACATCGCCCATGCAATATCTTAAAACAGCGCGGCTGCACAAAGCGCGGCTTCACATGATGCAAGATGGCATGAGTGCGTCAACAGCTTCAAGAAAAGTCGGGTATATCAGCATTTCCCAATTTAGCAGGGAATTCAAACGTTTCTTTGGACGCACGCCAATGGATGAAGTAGCTGAGATGAAGCAATCATTAATTGAAATGCCACCAGAAAATTTAAGTAAGTACGTGACGGTGAATTAACTTGGGTTGAGTTTGTGCTTTTAATCTTCTGCAAAGGAATAATTTTAAACTTCTATGCCTTAATTTGTTGACACGCGATTCAATAATCCGCAAAGTATGGACTCGATTGAACTCAACTACATTTTTGAAGGATTAAGAATATGAATAAAACTGAATTGATTGCTGAAATTGCGACGAGCGCAGAACTGACTAAAGCAGATGCAGGCCGTGCTATTGATGCAATTACAGCTGCAATTACATCTGCACTGAGTAAAGGTGAGGCAGTGACATTAGTTGGTTTTGGAACATTTAAAGTTACTAAACGTGCTGCACGTACTGGCCGCAATCCACGTACTGGTGAAGAACTGAAAATTGCTGCACGTACGGCACCTGGATTCTCAGCAGGCAAAACTTTAAAAGATGCTGTAAATTAAGTTTCAATATTCTAAATTAAGGTCGTTGAATGATTATCAAATAACGGCCTTAATTTAGAACTATCTACTCCAAATCATTTTTGCCAAAATGAATATTCGCTTTGAGTCTATTTTGATTATTCGTATTCGGTAACAATCTACAAACTGTCATAGATTTTCGCAGTCATTTCATACGATTTAAGACGCGCAGCATGTTCGTATATCTGCGAAGTTATCATTAACTCATCTGCCTCTGTCTTAGTAATAAAATCCCTTATTTCCTCCAGTATTTTTTCCTCAGAACCTATCGCTGAGCATGAAAGCACCTGATTAAGTAATGCACGCTCTGCCCCACCAATTTGATTCCAATAATCAGCTACGGGCGGAGGTAGCGTCGAAGGATGGCCACTTCGCAAGTTGACAAAAGCCTGTTGCATTGAAGAGGCCAGTAAGTGCGCTTCTTCATTTGTATCAGCAGCAAACACATTGAACCCTAGCATGACATAAGGCTTCGCTAAATATTGTGATGGGCGAAATGTTTCACGGTATATTTCTATTGCTTGCATCATCTGGGCAGGTGCGAAATGAGAGGCAAATGCGTAGGGTAATCCCATCGCTGCTGCAAGCTGAGCCCCATAGAGGCTTGAGCCAAGAATCCAGATTGGAACATTCAGTCCTGTACCAGGCACGGCTTTCACTGGTCCCTTGGGTTCAGATGAAAAGTAATCAATCAGCTCCATGACATCCCGCGGAAAGTTGTCTGCGTCTGAGGCAAGGTTTCTGCGTAAAGCATGAGCCGTAATTTGGTCTGAGCCTGGCGCGCGCCCTAACCCTAAATCAATGCGTCCGGGAAATAACGACTCAAGCGTACCAAATTGCTCAGCAATGACCAATGGAGAATGATTCGGTAGCATGATGCCGCCGGCACCAATGCGGATAGTAGATGTGCCAGCCGCAATATGACCAATCAGCACTGATGTGGCAGCACTGGCTATACCAGGCATGCCGTGATGTTCAGCCAGCCAATAGCGATGAAATCCCCATTGCTCAGCATGCTGAGCAAGATCCAAAGTGTTTTTGAATGATTGTGCAGCGTTACTACCCTGTGCAATTGGGGATAGATCAAGGACCGAGAAACGAGGCGTGGGATTGTCTTTAGTGGGTGTCATGGATTGTTTGTGACTCCAAATAGGCGGTTGTTAGCAATGTAGTTTGCCATTTTTAATATATATAAATGGCGGTGAATAGGTTGGGTAGGCTTCTTCGCACGATTGTACAACTAAGTTAATAATGCTTAATTCCATCCATTTTATCGGAGTTATTTCGTTTGCTATTATCCACGCTCGACCACATGAATGCTTAGCGCGAAAAGGTGAAAATCAAATTGAAAACGGCAATGACAGCAATACAAATGCTTATGCCTGCTAACCAGAGTGTACGTTTGCGATTGAGCTCAATTTTTTTTATTAGCTGAGCATTTTGTTCAGCGAGCGCTTTAATGAGTTCTGATGACGTAAGCATCTGTTTGTGCAAATCAGAGCAAGCAGATTCAGCCACAGCAAGCCTTTCTTGCAATGAGTTAATTGTATGCGTTTCAGAAGGAAAGGTAACTTGATCAGCTTCCAGTTCAATTTCCGATGATGTAGGTTTTGTAGCAAGAGCAACCCATAATTTCCTTGCGCCATCCGCAATTTTGGGTGCATTACGCACAACATCTGTCCAAGGGACGGTTTTCAGTATCGCAAGCCAACCAATAGCCATAACGACCTTTCTAGATAAAGATGAATCAGTTAAGACACTAAATGAGGGTTAAGGCTCTCGCTAGTGTGAATTATTCGTCAATAAATAATTTTAAGACACGAATGAATTGGCCTGCTTTTGATTCTAAATTAAAAATGATTATTTCTGGGAGTTTTGAAAAACTCCCTATAAATTAATGCGGATATTGCTGATTGACGATTCCAGTTCTAAGTAGACACTACCTATTTGCAATAGTTGTATTGATGGCGATTACTGTCGCTATTATTTATCTTCTGCCAAAATTAACTATGAAATAGAGTTAATACTAGATAGTCTTAATATTAAACACCAGCTAAACTCAATATAGCATTTCCCATCGATAGGCTAATAACCAATGTGCAATTACCAAACTCTAGTAAATACGCTACACGCTTTTGAAGCACAGGCAAAACAACGCCCAGTGACCTTGGGTGAATTAATCGATAGTCTTGACGAAGCGGCCTATGCTTTCATTGCAATCATTCTAGTTTTACCCTTTATGCAACCATTTCCACTTGGTCCCGTGTCAGTAGCGGGAGGCCTGACGTTTGCTGTGCTCGGATTGCAATTGCTTCGAGGGCATGAATCGCCTGTGCTGCCAAAACGGGTGCGCGAATTAACGCTGCATGAGAAGACTTTAAAAATTATGATTAAAGTTGGCTTGAAGATCATTGGCTTCTGCCGCAAGATTACTAAACCCAGGATGCAATATTTGGTGAGTGGAAAAACAGGGCGGCAAGTGAGTGGGTGGATTTTGCTCGCAGGAGGATTGCTAATGGCTATCCCATTCCCAATTCCTCTGCCGTTTAACAACACCCTCCCGGGTTTAGCAATTTTGTTTTACTGTATTGGTGAGCTTGAGGATGACGGATTAATGGTGTTTTTCTCTCTATTTTGGCTAGTGCTAACGCTGCTGTATTTCACGGCCTATTTTGTGTCCATCTGGATTTTCGGACAGCAAGCGATCAATTACTTTATTTGATGGTGGTTTTTTTAAACTTAATTCCATTTGCCGAATAATTTTTATCGTCAATAGTGGCATTCATACGAATACTTAATCCAACTGGTTTCTGGCGAATGTTAGATTTAAGATAAAGCTCGCCAAGACAATGTATGTTGTCTTGGCGAGCTTTAGTATTATTTTTTGGCAGATAATGTGTTGTAGCTGGTAAATAGATTTTTATAATCTGGAATATGATTAGAGAATAACTCACCTAGACCTTCGATATCGTTGCGCCAATCTCTGTGTAATTCGCAAGCTGCACCAAACCAAGTCATCAATTGCGCTCCAGCTACCGACATACGATCCCACGCTGCTTGGCGCGTCATTTCATTGAATGTGCCAGATGCATCGGTGATGACGAATACTTCAAAGCCTTCTTCTAATGCGGATAACGCCGGAAATGCCACACAAACTTCAGTCACCACACCTGCGATAATCAATTGCTTTTTGCCTGTGGCTTTGATGGCTTTAACGAAATCTTCGTTATCCCAAGCGTTAATATTTCCAGGGCGCGCGATATAAGGCGCATCTGGAAATTGCGCTTTAAACTCAGGAATCAACGGGCCATTGGGACCTGTTTCAAAACTGGTCGTTAGAATAGTGGGCAACTTGAAGTATTTCGCCATGTCGCCCAAAGCCAACACATTATTCTTCAGTTTATCTGGATCGATATCGCGAACCAGCGACAGCAAGCCCGCTTGATGATCGACTAATAAAACCACTGCGTTATCTTTGTCTAGACGAATGTAAGGTTTAGTCATGGTTATTTCTCCTAATAAATTAATATTTAAAATCGTTAATAATGTATGTTTTAGTAAGGCAAATCGAATAAAAGTAATTCAACTGCATAGGCATTAGTCAATTCAATTAATGATGTTTCTGTAATTTTTAAAGCGTCACCAGTTTTCAACGCGATGCCGTTAACATCGACTTGTCCACGAATAACGTGCACATATCCAGTACGGCCTTCAGCCAATGTGTGTTGTACTGTTTCATTTGACTCTTGGTCCGGCTCACCTAGTATCGCGGCATAAATACGGGCATCTTGGTGAATTAATACAGAGCCATCTTTACCGTCAGGTGAAGCGATCAAACGTAAATTGCCTGTTTTAGACGCGGTATCAAAATGTTTTTCTTCATAGCTGGGCGGAATGCCTTTTACATTTGGCTCAATCCATATTTGTAAAAAATGCACACGCTCAGTACTGGAATGATTAAATTCACTATGACGCACGCCAGTGCCAGCGCTCATTCTTTGTACATCGCCATAGCGAATAACTGAGCCAGTACCAATGCTGTCTTTGTGCTCTAGCGCGCCACTTAATACATATGAAATGATTTCCATATCATTGTGGCCATGCGTACCAAATCCTTTTGCTGGCTGCACGCGGTCTTCATTAATCACCAGAAGCGGACCGAACCCTATTTCATCTGGATTATAAAATTGACCAAATGAAAATGAATGATTGGATTGCAACCAACCATGGTCTGCAGCACCGCGACTACTATTTTTATGTACTTTTAACATGATTAACTCCTGTTCAATTTGACTCGTAAACGAATGATGATATTTATGTGCGATAATTTTGCATATCATTTACATCACATCAACCTTGTTTCTTAAGCATGTGTGTAGTATGAGCCGAGATTAACTGAATGAAAAACGGAAAAATTATCAACCTATCATCGAAAAAATCGAATGTTTAGAATTACATTAGATGCATTATTAATACTAGATGCGATTGATCGGCTTGGATCATTTGCGGCGGCTGGCAACGAATTACACAAAGTGCCTTCTACTATTTCTTACACAGTCAGTAAGTTAGAGCAAGATTTAGGCGTGCAAGTCTTTGTTCGCTTAGGCCCCAAAGTGGCCATCACCAAAGCAGGTAGCGAATTACTAAATGAAGGACGGCATTTACTCAAAGCTGCAGAAGATTTAGAACATCGTGTAAGGCGCGTAGCTTTAGGTTGGGAAACTGAGTTAACCATTGGCATGGATTCATTATTCTCACCTTCGGCGCTGGTAGAGGATTTAACGGAATTCTGCAAGGTTGCAGATCTTACTAGACTCAGGTTTTCTCAAGAAACGCTATCGGGCACTTGGGAAGCGCTCATGGATAGGCGCGTTGATTTGTTGATTGGCGCGGCTGGGGAAGGACCTTCTGGCGGCGGCTACAGTTCTTATGAGATTGGAACGGTTAACTTTGTGTTTGCCGTATCGCCACAGCATCCCTTAGCCAGTGTCAGCCATCCTTTAGGTAAGTCCGACTTCAACCAACATCTAGCCATCAGTGTCAGCGATTCTGTGCAAAAAATGCCGCCAAGGACTGTAGGCCTACTTTTTGGGCAAAATACTTTAGCTTTACCCAATATGCGCAGCAAAGTCGAGTTTCAAATAGCAGGCGTCGGATTTGGGTTTTTACCAGAGCCATTGGCTCGCCAAGCAATTGCAAGTGGATTGTTAATTGAAAAGCAAGTTGAAGAACCGAGACAGCCAGAGCCTTTTTATCTTGCTTGGCGTACCGAAGATAATGGGGCCGGATTAAAGTGGTGGATAGAAAAAATGAAAAACCCAAATTTATTAGAAAGATTATGGGCTAAGACACAAGGCATTTGATTCATGCATTAATGTCAATGCATGACTGTTTGCGACCACGTCCTTTTTTCAAGGGCTTATAAAAACCATATTAATTTATAAGATTTTAACTAGGCATGCAATCTAGCATTTAACTGGTCAATCACCTCTGCCCAATCTGCATCTTTCAAAATTTCTTCACGTAAAAACGCGGCTTGCGTTGGCGTCCAAAATGGCGCGTCTGAAAGCGCTAGGTTGCCCGCCAAAGGGTTATGCGTTTGGATGAAGCTTTGTATTGCCGAATCTTCCGATGGCAAACCAAGCTGGGCAAATAGGTTGTTAAGCGTGTGAGTTGAAGATTCCATGCATGACCTCGATTCTGAAATTTCAGTTTTTAGCGTAATTGATTATACATCTAGCATTTTAGATGGTAGTTGCATTATTCAGTCAGTTTTAACTGGCTAGCCGCGCTTCAAAAACTTGCTTCAATAAAGGCGTTAATGATTTCACTGTTAAAGCACGTTTCAGCAATTCAGTGTCGCCCTCATCCAGTTTTTGCAAACCGAGTGTGGTACGTATGTTGATGGCTTGCGGGTCGCGTTCTATCACCGTGATTATATCGCCTGCCGCAACTTCTCCGGTTTGGATAACGCGCAGGTAAAAACCACTTTTTCCGCTACGCAAAAATTCATCCAAGATGTCTGGATGACCAATTTTGTCGCCAAACTTAAAACAGGGAATGCGTGGCATGGTGACTTGCACTTTTACGCCCGTTTTGTCATCGCCAATTTGTAAGATATCGCCGATGCAAATGTCTTCTTCTAACAAGCCTGAGATGGTGAAATTCTCACCAAAAGTGCCATACGACAAATCGGTCAAGTTTAAGCGATTCTGCCAATATTGATAATGTTCAAAAGGGTAACAATAGACGGCTTGATGTTCGCCGCCGTGCACGCTGGCATCTGCTTGGGCATCGCCAACCAAAGTTAGTCTGGTCAACCAAATTCGGCCTTTTACTGGCATTTTGTAAATGCCGGTTAATACGTCTTTTCCATCAATTTCAACGAGTTTTGGTAGTGCAACATTAACAGAAAGTAGTTTCACAATAAATTGTCTCAAACAAACGTATTGATTATATTAACGGCATCAATTGATATAAAAAATACGTGATATGACGTAGAAACGGATGATGACTTAACCAAGAGTCCGGACGCATTTTTAAAGGTGAAAGTCAGGCGAATTTACTGGTCATTCCTAAATATCGTTATGTTGATATTACCCAAATAACGTTTTAGAAATATTTGCTGCGGCTTGGTTTAACTTGTCTATACATGTTTTCTTTTGCTCATCTGTCAGCCAGCCGGTAATATAAGTCGTACCAATCGTGGCGATTGGGTAACCAGAAGTATCTAAAATCGCGACACCAAAGCCGCTGGTAGTTCGATCTAGAATAATATTATCGTAAGTGCCATAACCAGTTTGCATGGCCTGTTCTAAAGTGCGATGAAAGCCATTTTCGTCAAAACCCTCTATACGGTGATAGCGCGCCATATTGGCTTTTGTGATTGCTTGTACTTCGTTGGATGGCATTTTTGCAAACATTGCCATGCAACTTGGGCTCATGCCCAGCGGTCCGCGCAGACCAATCCAGCCTCTGCCCACCATAATTTGCGATTGGTTATCGTAACGGCCAATACAAACCATATCCAACCCAGATATCACGCCTAGATACACCACTTGTTTTAAATCTTCCGCTAGTGTGCTGAGTTCTGTGCTGGCGATTCTTTCGATGGGGTTGCGCAAAATAGCGCAGTAACCCAGTGCGGCTAAATCTAAACCCAGATTAAAGCGCGAAGTTTCTGCATCTCTTACTACCCAACCGATTTCCATCAGCATATTTAATACGCGGTGAATAGTTGGGCGCGGCAAGCCTGTTCGCGTGACCAATTCTGTTAGCAAGCTGCCTTTTCTGGAGCCGCGCGCAATTGCATTAATCAGTGTGTATGAGCGATTTAAACTACCGGCAGCTTCGCTGGATTTAGCAGTAGTTGATTCATTGGCTTTTATTGTTTTCATGGCGTTAATCCAAATTAATGTCCGTTTATCGGACATCTAAATAGTGTGGCTTATTGACTGTTAATCAAATTAATTATTAATATGTTTTTGGAAAAATACAAATGATATTTTAGATTATCCAATAGATGGATAATTAAACGAGGAGTTGAAATGAGTGGTTTTTATGGCAAGCAACATATAGCGCTTCAAAAAATATTTGATACAGAAAAACTTGCAGATGCTGTTAAATCCAGCATCGTGGTGACGGAATTAGCCGATGAGCACAAAGGGTTTATTGAGAGCAGGGATTTCTTTTTTCTAAGTACGATAGACCATCGTGGCTATCCGACTTGCTCATATAAAGGCGGCTCAGTTGGTTTTGTAAAAGCACTGGATAGTAAAACTTTGGTTTTCCCAGGTTACGATGGCAACGGCATGTTTTTATCCATGGGCAATATGAGCGCTAACCCTAAGATGGGTATGCTGTTTATTGATTTTGAAACGCCGCATCGCGTGCGTGTACATGGCGAAGCTAAAGTGGATGTAAACAGCGCCTTGCTGAGTGAGTTTCCAGGTGCAGAGATTATTGTCACCATCAATATCACAGAAGCTTTTGTCAATTGCCCGCGCTATATCCATAAATATCAGCGTGTTGCCACATCTAAATATGTTCCACAAAAAGACTGTGCCGCGCCACTTGCGCAGTGGAAGCGTATTGATAACCTGCAAGAATCCTTGCCTGAACGCGACAAGCATCTAGCACAAACCTTGGGCGGCACGATTACTACAGAAGAATATGTCGATTTGATTATGCAAGGTAAAGCGTAATTAAACTCATAAAAAATAGCGAGGAACATGATGAAACCAATCAATGCGGTCACTATTTCAGGGTTTACCCTCACAGCAATTGCAGTTTATTTTTTGGGTTATTTTCCGTTTATTCCTGCTTGGCCCATATTCATCACTTGGGCCTGTTTTTTTCATATGGATGGCGGCATTAACAAGAATAAAGCGTTTTTCTCAACCATCAGGCATATAGGTTTAGGTGCCTTCGCTGCTTGGGTTTCGGCCTTAATCGTTTTAAATAACCCTTTGTCGAGCGACTGGGCAAATCCGTTATGGGCGCCTGTATTAATTGCTGTGGTAATTGCCATATTAATGCGATTGGGCACTTTAATTCAGTTTTCCGTCACGCCAGCGATTATTTATGGCTACGCTTCTATTTGGGCATTTTTAAGCGTACCAGCATTATTTAATCAAGAAATTTTGCTTTCGCTATCGTTTCAGAATGCAATCGTGGTGATGGCCGTTTGTGTGTTGTTAGGTGCTTGTGCCGGGTATATCAACGCCATCATGGTCGCTCAATTGTGTCGTATTAAAGCTGTGTAGTCTTAAATTGACAGGAAAATACAGATAAATCCTGCGTTTAATTCATGCTTAATCTACATTTAACTTGGGCATTCAAATGTTGGAATAGAAAGATTTTTCTGTATATATTCAACGAGTAATTTAGTTTTTGTAGGCAGGTGTCTGCGTGATGGATAAACCGCGTACAAGTTTTGATCTCTACCATGCCTGAATTCGGGTAATGCTAAAACAAGTTTGCCGCTTTGCAATTCATTGTGTACCTGCCAATAGCAGATCATACCAATGCCTAAGCCATCTTTAACGGCTTCAACCAGCGCTTCACTATAATTGGTTTGGAAACTGCCTGATACACGTTGATGCATGGTTTTGCCTGCGCTTTTAAATTCCCAGTTGTAGTTTTCATTCAGTACGACGCAATTGTGCTGGACTAAATCTGCTGGATTATTAAGTGGTGGCGAATTTTCTAGATAAGCTTTGGTTGTACAAAGCACTTCTGGTGATGGCCCTAGCTTTTTGGCGACTAAGCTGGAGTCGTGCATTTGTGCGCCACGAATCGCTAAATCAATGCCTTCTGCAACGATATCCAGCACTTTGTCGGACAGCTCAAAACTGATTTTAATCTTAGGATATTTTTTCAAAAATTGCAGCATAATCGGCATTAAGTAGATGCGCGCAAATGAGGCAGAAGCCGTTATGCGGATCAATCCGCTCGGCTCAGTCTGTTCGCCCCAGTCTTTTTCATAATCATCAATCGTTTCTAATAGATGCTGCGCTTGGGCGTAAAGGCGTTGACCTTCATCGGTTTGCTGGATATTTCTGGTACTGCGATGAAACAGCCTTGCACCAAACTCTTTTTCAATCTGCGTTAAGCGTTTGCTCATCATGCTGGGCGTGGTCTGATTTATCTCGGCCACTAAGGTCAGGCTTTTCTTTTCATAAATCTGCACAAACACACGCAAATCATCAATCGATTTAAACATACGCACCTCGCATTGTTTCTTTTTAAGCATAAATAATATTCTTAATTAACTATTTATTCCAACTATTGAATAAGTCAATATCATAAAAATGCTTAAGGAGAATGATATGTCAGCCACTAATATGCACGATTACGATGTAATCACACAGTTGATTCAACATTACATAGACGGTGCAAAATCCGGCAAGGGTAGCGATATGCAGCCAGCTTTTCATGATGATGCGACGATATATGGCTATGTCGGTGCTGATTTATTCGCAGGACCGATTCAAGGTTTATACGATTGGAATGATGCTAATGGGCCTGCTAAAGAGTTAATCGCTAGAATCGTCAGCATTGATATTGTGGGCACGGTTGCCAGTGTTAGGCTAGAATCAGATAATTGGACTGGGCATCGTTTTACGGATTTTTTTAATGTACTAAAAGTGGATGGACAATGGAAAGTCATGAACAAGATATTTCATTTACATGATTGATTTAAAAGGCTGAATTTACTAGTTGAGTTTATTTAGCTAGGCTTTAGTTAACCCAATTTCGGAGGCAAAAATATGGCATCTTTATACTCACCAGAACACCGCGCATTACAAGAGGAATTCAATACAACCAAGCTGGCAGACTTGCTGGATAACGGCTGGATACATGAAACTATTTCTGAAGAAGAAAAGAAATTCATCAGCACGCGCGATATGTTTTTTCTGTCCACTGTTGATCCAGAAGGCATGCCCACGGTGTCATACAAAGGCGGCGGTGTTGGTTTTGTAAAAGTGTTGGATGAAAACACGCTGGTGTTCCCCGGCTTTGACGGCAATGGCATGTTCTATTCAGTCGGCAATATCGATGCGCAAGGCAAAGTCGGCCTGCTGTTTATCGATTTTGAAACGCCACATAGAATACGTGTACAAGGCACGGCAAAACTGGTGCGTGAGCATGCATTAATGGCGGAATATACTGAAGCCAAATATTTGATTATGGTGACGGTGACAAAAATATGGGTGAATTGCCCGCGCTATATTCATAAATACCAGAAAATCGATCAATCTAAATATGTACCAGAGCCCTGTAAAGTGACGCCAATTCCGACTTGGAAGCGTATGGATATTGTGCAAGATGCGATTACGCCAGAAGAAAAAGCCATTGCTGAATCGCAAGGTATTGTGAATCTGAGTGAATATGAAGCAAAAGTGAAGCGCGGCGAAGGTTAGCAATACGTGTGTTAAACAGAGGTTATAGATAGGGGTGAAAAATAAGTGGTCGGCATTTTATTAGCAGCAGGTTTTTCGCGCCGATTTGGCTCAGCAGATAAACTTTTACAGCTGCTACCAAATGGTCGGCCGATTGCATTGGCTGCGGCTGAGCATTTGATTCAAGCGATTCCAAATAGCATTGCAGTGCTTAGGGCAGAAAATACAGCTCTGGCGAAATTGCTGGCTAATGCTGGTTTAAAAGTGATTTTTTGCAATGAAAATGAGCAGGAAATGGCCGATAGTTTGACTGCTGCAATTCGGTTTTCAGCTAGCCTTTTTTCAACTGGTCTTGAAGTAGCAAATGATGGGTTTGTGATCGCGCTGGCGGATATGCCTTACATTAAACCTGAAACCATTTGTGCGGTAGCGAATAAAATGACTGATGGCGCTTCAATCGTCATACCCACTTTTCGAAACCAGCGTGGGCATCCTGTTGGTTTTTCTACAAAATTTCGTAGTGACTTAGAAAGTCTGCAGGGCGATGAAGGCGCGCGTTCTATTATTAAACGTTATGGCGATGAAATTTATTTATTGCCAACGGATGACGCTGGCATTTTGGCGGATATTGATACGCCAGCAGATTTAACCCAGTCACATTCAACTCAGCCAGATTCAACAGCAAGTAATTAAAAAGCTAAGCTTGGCAACGAACTTCGCTCATATCACTCATATCGCTGATAAAACCAGTGCCCATTTTCAGTTGTTGCGCTCTAACCTGAATAAGCTCGGCAAGGATAGCGATAGCGATTTCAGCAGGTGTGCGGCTACCGATTTGCAGGCCAACAGGTCCGCGCATGGTGGAAATTTCTAATTCATTCAAGTCAAACATGCGTAAACGTTCGCGCCGCTTTTCCTGATTTTTGTGTGAGCCAAGCGCGCCTACATAAAATGCGTCCGATTTTAACGCTTCAAGCAAAGCCATATCGTCCAGTTTAGGGTCATGCGTCACTGCAACAATCGCCGTATGCGCATCTGCATTGATTTCTAGCACCACATCATCAGGCATGCCTTCAACCCACGTCACGCCTTCTACATGCCATTCATCGCGAATCTCTTGGCGTGGTTCGCAAATCAACACATCAAAATCCAGCACTTGCGCCATGCTCGCCAGCATAGAACCCAACTGATTGGCGCCAATAATCAACAAGCGCCATTGCGGTCCAAAGTAAGTATGAAACCAATCGCCATCGATTTTTGGTAAACCTTCAGGCAACACCTGCAATAACTTGATTTGTCCGGTATTCAAATTCACAGAGCGTTTGATTAGTTTTCTATCCTGCAAACTAGCGAGTAGCGGCCGCAATTGTTCTGCAGCATTCAGTGGTTCTACAAATATCTGCAAACGGCCACCACAAGGAATACGGAAGCGCTGCGCGTCGTCGCGGCTAATGCCGTATTCCATAAGGGATGGCGTTTTTGGCAATGCTTGATCGCGTGCTTTATCCGCTAAATCATCTTCAATACAACCACCAGAAACTGAGCCAATCAAATGTCCATCGTCGCGCACCACCAATATTGCGCCAGGTAAACGTGGCGCGGAACCCCAGGTTTGCACAACCGTGAACAAATGCGCTTTGTAGCCGCTTTCCAGCCATTCGAGCGCGCGGGTTAACACTTCTAAATCAGCAGATTTCATATTCCCTCTTTTAATCTTTTGCTTGTTGCCTTAATCATAAAATCAATTCTTTTTATTGTGCTTTATTGCACTAGACGGTCATTGCACTAGACCATCGTTGGCATTTTTCCGATTAACTTATCAAGCGTAATGGGATAGTCGCGAACGCGAACACCAGTAGCGTTATAAACCGCATTAGCAATTGCTGCTGCCACACCGCAAATGCCAAGCTCACCCACGCCTTTTGCTTTCATGGGGGAAGAGATTGGGTCGGTTTCATCCAGAAAAATCACTTCTTGGTGCGGGATATCTGCATGAACAGGGACTTCATAGCCAGCAAGATCGTGGTTGACGAAAAATCCATAGCGTTTGTCCACTTCAAGCCCTTCCATTAGCGCAGCACCTACACCCATTGTCATGGCACCAATGACTTGGCTGCGTGCAGTTTTTGGATTCAATATGCGACCAGCGGCGCACACGGCAAGCATACGCCGCATCCGAATCTCACCTGTTGCAGCATCTACGCCAACCTCTACAAAATGTGCACCGAAAGTTGACTGCTGATAACGCTTGTCAAGGTCGCCAAACTCAATTGCATCTTCTGCAACCAAACCACGGCTACCTGCTAGGTCAGCCAGTAAAATACTTTGTGATCCACTTTGGATTTTTCCATCAGAGAATACCGCATCGGTAATGTTGAATTTAGCTTGTTGTGCTTTAGCCTGGTGTTCCTCAGCCTTAAGCGCAATCGCTTCACGTAACTTAATGCAAGCTGCATAGACGCCAGAGGTAGAACTATTACCACCCCATTGTCCACCCGATCCAGAAGAAGCGGGAAAGCTTGAGTCGCCGAGGCGAACCGTGACTTTTTCCAGTGGTACCCCCATCATCTCTGCTGCAGTCTGGGCAATGATAGTGTAGCTGCCCGTGCCAATATCGGTCATATCGGTTTCCACAGTGATATGACCACGTTTGTCCAGTCGTACACGTGCCGCAGATTTAGTAACTATATTGTCGCGATAGGCTGACGCGGTACCCATTCCCACCAGCCAGCGCCCATCACGCACTTGCCCAGGCTTAGAAGTGCGCTTATCCCAACCAAAGCGCTCGGCACCTATTTGAAAACATTTTGTCAATTGGCGTATGGAGAAAGGCGGATGCGGATTGCGTTTCGCACCCTGTGCTGTATTTGATTGAGCATCACTCGCTCCAGGTTTAGCTGGATAGTCTGGAACCACTTGCGTGTCATTTTTTAGTCGAAACTCGATTGGGTCCATACCCAACTTTTCAGCCATTTCATCCATCGCCGCCTCTAGAGCGGCAAGACCTGGTGCCTCATTCGGAGCGCGCATTGAGCTAGCTTCAGGTAAATCCAGCAGGGTAAAAAAGTTGGATGTCATTCTGTTAGCACCCGCATAAAGTGCCCGCGTTTGAACTGCTCCAGCTTCTAGTCCGCCGCCAGACAAGTTGCCAGACCAATTTTCATGACCTATCGCAGTGATTTGACCATCTTTTGTTGCACCAATGCGTAAGCGCTGAATAGTCGCCGAACGATGCGTTGTATTGTTGGGAATTAAGGCGCGCTGCAAGCTCACTTTTACAGGACGTCGCGCTGCACGTGCGGCAAGTGCTGCCATTAAAGCATCAGAGCGTAAAAAGAGTTTTGCACCAAAACCGCCACCGATGTAAGGTGAAATCACGCGAATTTTTTCCTTGGGTATGCGCAGAGTCTTGGATACTTCACTTACAGCCCAAGCAATCATTTGATTTGAAGTCCAAAGCGTCAGTTGATCGCCATCCCAAGCAGCAATAGTCGCATGTGGTTCAAGCATCGAATGCGACTCGTGCGATGTCGAATAGGATGCATCTAATTGCACAGGCGCTGATGAAAATGCCTGAGTGAAATTGCCGACAGCGCTTTTTGAAGTCGTATTTGAATCATCCTTGGCAACACCTCTAGGTTTTTCAGCAGCCAAATCGAACAGGCCTTTTGAGCGCGCATATTCGACCCGAATAAGGTGAGCTGCTGCACGTGCTTGTTCAAATGTTTCAGCCACTACAACGGCAATGGCTTGATGATAATGTTGTATTTCGGGCCCACCCAATAGTAAAGCCGTGTTGAAATCGCCTTTACCTAATTTTCCAGCATTCTGGGCGGTAACGATGGTAATCACGCCTGGATAAGCGGTGGCTGCAGATAGATTCATTGAAACGATGCGGCCTTTAGCAATGGCCGAGCCAAGCACAAATCCATAGGCTTGATTTGGTATGACATCATATCGGTCGTAAGCGTAGGGAGCAGTGCCGGTTGTTTTAAGTGGTCCATCGATGCGAGAAGCAGGTTGACCGATTACTTTGAGTTGGTCAATTGGATTACTAGAAGCTGGGGTGTCAAATTTCATGGCTTATCCTTTCGCTTCATTAAGGACTGAGGCAAGTGTGCGCTCTACTAACAAAACCTTGAATGCATTGTCATGCGTCGTGCGCGCATTAGATAGCAGGCCTGCCGTTAAGACTTTTGCGCCGCGCGGCATATCATGCTCGGCAGCTTCAACGCGCCATGGCTTGTGCGCAACTCCTCCCAATGCCACTCTGCCAGCGCCGTCGCGCTGAACGATGGCAGCAACTGAGATAAGCGCAAATGCATAGGAAGCCCTATCGCGTACTTTTCGGTAAATATGTGTGCCACCTAGAGGTTTAGGCAGCGTTACAGCTGTAATCAATTCACCAGGCTCTAGTGTGTATTCGATATGTGGCGTGTTTTCTGGCAATCGGTGCAATTGCGCAATTGGAATCGACCGAATTAAACCATTAGGTCGCATCGTTTCAACCGTTGCATCAAGCAACCGCATGGCAATGGCCATATCGCTAGGATGTGTGGCAATGCAGCTATCACTTACACCGACAATCGCATGCTGTCGACTATATCCGCCCAAAGCACTGCAGCCGCTACCAGGCTCTCTTTTATTACATGGTAGATTGGTGTCATAAAAATAAGGGCAGCGAGTGCGCTGAAGTAGATTGCCAGCAGTCGTTGCTTGATTGCGTAATTGGCCTGACGCACCAGCCAGCAGCGCCCGAGAAAGCACAGCGTAGTCGCGCCGCACATGCTCATTAGCTGCAAGGTCCGTATTTCGTACTAACGCGCCAATTCGCAATCCACCATCAGGCTTGGTCTCTATCTTGTCCAAACCCAAATCATTAATGTCTATCAAGTGGGTTGGTGTTTCCACTTGTAACTTCATTAAATCGACTAGATTGGTACCACCAGCGATAAACTTTGCGCCCTTGGTATGCGCTGCTGTAGCAACAGCTTCCGCGAGTGAGTTCGCTCTTTCGTAGGTGAATCCTCTCATGCTCGCTCTCCCACAACTTCAGCAATCGCTTCTTGGATGTTTGAGTAGGCGCCGCAACGGCAGATGTTACCGCTCATTCGTTCACGAAACTCAACAGTATTCATTTCGGGGGGGCGAGTTAGATCGGCTGTCACATGGCTAGGCACTCCCGCCTTTACCTCGTCCAGCATGGCAACAGCTGAACAGATTTGGCCAGGCGTACAGAAGCCGCATTGATAGCCATCGTGTTTGATGAAAGCCGCCTGCATCGGATGCAGATTCGTGGGCGTTCCCAAGCCTTCAATGGTGGTGATCTCGTGCCCTTCCTGCATCACAGCTAAAGTCAAGCAAGACACAATCCGCCGTCCGTCGACAATGACGGTACAGGCGCCACATTGTCCTTGATCACAACCTTTCTTGCTGCCAGTTAGATGCAAGCGTTCGCGCAACGCATCCAATAAAGTCATACGTGGATCAACCATCAACTGATGCTCGCTACCGTTGACGCGCAACAGAATATTAATCTTTGCTGGCTCGGTTACCTGTTTGGGTTGAAGAACTGACTTAGCCTCCGCCTCAGTCGTTAGTCGGGCAGCGATTACTGCTCCACTACTAACTGCGGTGGTTTGGATGAACTTTCGCCGTGAAGGGTCAAATGTAGTCATTCAGTATCGTCCCATATTAAGAAAAGTATTTACTATAGAAAATGTCTCAAAAAGATGCATTTAAGAATTACTACAGTATTAAAAGTAATTTTAATTGTCTGTGTACTACCCAACATATAAGCTACTTTTTAATCAGCTACTCTCTGATAGCAGACAACATCAACAAGATTGCTGCGCAATTTTATTGATGAATATGCGCATACATATTAATGCTGTAACTGCCGGCTTATCATGCATTTTTAGTATTGCAATCTAAATTTACTGTAGCTAAAAGTGGCTGTGAGATGTCGAATAAACAGCCATTCCTGCTCGCGAGTTAACACTTATAAATCATCAAATTTTATTGATGCACCCTCAAAATCTAAGCAAGTTGATTCCCAATCGGCAACGTACGAATTCGCTTACCTGTTGCCGCAAAAATCGCATTCGTTACCGCAGGCGCCACAGGTGGTAAACCTGGTTCACCAACGCCGCCCATTTTTTCAGTGCTTTGCACAATATAGACTTCTACTTTTGGCATATTACCCATACGCATCACTTGATAATCGTTGAAGTTAGATTGCTCAACCATGCCATCTTTAAAGGTGATTTCGCTTTGCATGGCGGCACCTAAACCAAATGAAATTGATGATTCGATTTGTGCTGTAAGTGAATCAGGATTTACCGCAAGACCACAATCGATGGCAGAAACCATGCGATGTACTTTGACTTCGCCCTCATTAACTGAAACCTCAGCAATCTGTGCCACAAAACTACCAAACGATTCATGCACTGCAATACCGCGGAATACGCCTTTTGGTAGTGGTTTATCCCAATCTGCTTTTTCAGCAGCTAAATTAAGCGCCGCTAAATGCCGCGGGTGACCTTTAAGCAATGCACGGCGATATTCTAATGGGTCTTTTTTCGCAGTATGCGCAAGTTCATCAATCAAACTTTCCATCACAAATGCAGTGTGGCTGTGCCCAACTGAACGCCACCAAAGTACTGGCACTTTAGTTTTGGCCGTGTGCAAGCTTATTTGGTAATTGGGAATATTTTTTAAATAAGGTGAATCCGCAGTGCCCTCTACAGAGGTGGTATCAATACCATCTTTGATTTGAAACGCTTCAAATGGTGTGCCCAACATGATGGATTGACCAACAGCCACATGCTCCCAAGCGGACGGCATGCCATTTGCATCTAAAGCAATTTTGGCTTTATGGACAAACATAGGGCGGTAATAGCCGCCTTTCACATCATCTTCGCGGCTCCATACCGTTTTCACAGGAACACCAGCTGCTTTGGCGACTTGCACGGCTTCTGACACAAAATCGGCGGCTGGATTAGCACGGCGACCGAAACCACCACCCAAGAATAAAGTATGAATTTTGACTTGCTCAGGTTTTAAGCCAAGTATCTTTGCCGCAGCTGTTTGATCAGTACCTTGCATTTGCGTGCCAGTCCAAATCTCACAACCATCTTTTTCTATTTTTACTGAGCAGTTCAGCGGCTCCATTGGCGAGTGCGCTAAATAAGGCAGTGCATATTCTGCTTCAACGAATTTTTCTGCTTTAGCCATGGCGGTTTTATTGTCACCCGCTTTCGCTGCGATTAACCCTGTTGTTGCAGCCATTTTTTTGTATTCTGCCAACAAAGCTTTTGAATCAAGGCTGGCATTTTCGCCTAAATCCCAATCTACTTTTAGCGCCTCACGGCCTTTTTTCGCAGCCCAATAATTATCTGCAATTACCGCGACGCCAGTGGGGACTTGCACCACTTGGCGCACGCCTTTTATTTGTTTGGCAGCAGTTGCATCAAAGCTTTTAACGGTTCCGCCAAACACTGGTGAACGCGCAACCATTGCTGTCATCAAGCCATCAAACTGAATATCCTGGCCAAAAATCGCTGTGCCATTTATTTTTTCTGGGCCATCTAAACGTTTAGTGGCTTTGCCAATAATCTTCCAATCTTTAGGTTCTTTTAACGTAATGGCCTTTGGTGTTTCGAGTTTGGCTGCGGCCTCGGCTAGATCGCCATAACTGATTTTGTTATCGCCGCTAATCACAAAGCCATTCTCTGTTTTAAGGCTGTCGGCAGAAACGCCTAATTTCTCAGCCGCAGCACTGATTAATAGTGCACGTGTTAATGCGCCAGCTTGACGATAACGGTCGAATTCTGACCAAGTGGTAGAAGATCCGCCTGTTATCTGGATGCCATAAGCGGTATGAATATATTCTGGTGCAGCAGAAGCATGTTCTACTTTAATCTTGCTCCAGTCTGCATCCAATTCTTCGGCGATTAGCATGGGCAATGTTGTCCAAATTCCCTGTCCCATCTCGCTGTGGGCAAGCATCACAGTAATCGTGTTATCCGTACCAATACGCAAATAGGCATTTGGCGTAGGCAATTTTGCCGCATCTTTGGCCGCGTCTGCTGTTGTATCTGCTGCAGAACCGGGCATTAAAAAGCGTTTGGCGTGCGGAATAGAGAACGCAATCACTAAGCCGCCAACTACCAGCGCGCCAGCTTTAATAAAAGTACGTCTTGAAATATTTAACGGGGTGTTTAAAGGTGCGTTCATGGTCGGCTCCTTAAGCTAACTTGCTTGCAGCATTGTGAATGGCAGCGCGAATGCGTGGATAAGTACCACAACGACAAATATTGCCGCTCATCGCAGCATCAATATCGGCGTCAGTCGGTTTTGTGTTGGTAGCGAGCAAGGCTGTGGCTGACATGATTTGGCCTGATTGGCAGTAGCCACATTGCACGACATCAATTTCACTCCACGCTGCTTGCACCGCTTGTCCAATTTTGTCGTTTTGCATCTCTTCAATGGTGGTGATTTTTTTACCAGCTGCCGCGCTAATTGGCGTGATGCATGAACGTATAGCTTGACCATCTAGATGCACGGTACACGCACCGCATTGAGCCATGCCGCAGCCGAACTTGGTGCCAGTCAGATGTGCTACATCCCTTAATGCCCATAAAATCGGCATGTCATCTGGCACATCAAGCTGCTGTTCCTTGCCATTAATATTCAAAGTGATCATGATGCACGGCTCCTTGATTTTGTTACTTCTAGTTTTTGTTATCTATTTATATTTAAAAATAATTTATCTTAAAAATTACTTAAAACTATTTTAAATTCAAGCAACATAATCGCATAGTGTTAATAGTCATAATATGGAATAATTTGGAATTGATAATTCCAAATTGTGGATTAGTGGTCGTATGCAAAATCAACTAGAAATGTTACGAATTTTTAAAGTGGTCGCAGAGTCTTCAAACTTTAAAGAAGCCTCAGTCAGGCTGGGCATTTCCCCGCAATCCGTCACACGTGCCATCAAAGAGCTTGAAGAATTGTTAGGCGAACCGCTATTTTATCGAAGCACACGCAATACCACTATTACCGAATTTGGTAAGCAGATGGCACAGAAAAGTGAAGGCGTGATTGACCAAATCGATGCGCTTTTTCAGCTTAACAAAACTCCATACCCGCAGCGCATAGAAGGCTTGGTTAAAATCACCATGCCTAATTCGCTAGGTCAACAGTATTTGCTACCAGCGCTGACGGATTTTTTAAAAGAGCATCCGGGCATTCAGTTTGATTTAAGATTTTCTAACCTAATTGATAACGTAGTGGCTGACCAGATGGATATTGGCGTACGCGTAGGTTTTTTTAGCAACAATAGAAATGTGGCCAGACGAGTAAATGAAATGAAGTTTCATATTGTTGGTTCGCCTGAACTTATTGCAAAAACGGGCATGCCAAAACAAGTAAGTGATCTCTGCCAAATGCCCTACACAGGTTTAATCGATTTAAATACAGGCAGAATGTGGCCATGGTCTTTTGCGAATGCATCAGATGGTTTTTCGACTACACCTGCATTTGTCACCGATGACCCTGAAGCCGAGTTATCAGCTGTGCTTGCCGGCATTGGTTATGGGCAACTGGGTGATTTTCTGTGCGAAAAATATATTCTGAGTGGCCAGTTGGTACCTGTGTTGCCAGAACAGTCGCCAACTCCTTGGGGCGTTTATGTATATCGCCCACAGCGAGGTCCCGTGGCAGAGCGCGTCAGAATAGTGTTTGATTATTTGGTGAAAGTGTTAGGCGACAGCAAATTGTATTAAGCCCAATTATATAGACTAGGTTATATCAACCAAGCTATATTGGTTTTTTAATGGTGTGTATTAAGCTAAGATATTTACAATGCATTTAACCCAATTATTCAATCTGCCAACATTATAAAACGCATGCAAACAAATCCAAAAGCCATTCCGTTACCTACTAGCAACATGCTGGCCTTAATGTTGGCGGGTTTAGCCATGCTTGGTCCATTTTCGGTGGATACTTATTTGCCCGCTTTTCCTGCAATTGAAGCTTCGTTGGGCACCAGCTTGATTCAAGTACAGCAAACGCTGACGGCGTATATGTTTTCGTTTGCCATTATGATTTTGTGGCATGGCTCACTGTCCGATGCGTTTGGCCGGCGCAATATTATTTTGATGTCGTTAGCCGTATTTGCGGTGGCGACCTTGGGTTGCGCAGCATCGCATACGGTGGAATATTTGTGGGCATTTCGAATGCTGCAAGGTCTATCCGCAGGCGCTGGTGTAGTGGTTGGCCGGGCGATTATTCGCGACCTTTATTCAGATGTGCCCGCAGCGCGATTATTATCGCTAGTGACTATGATATTTGCCATCGCGCCCGCAATTGCGCCAATTTTTGGTGGCTGGATAGTGAAACTATATGACTGGCGCACGATTTTCTTAGCATTATTTGTTTATACGGCTTTGCTGCTTTGGTATTGCTACAAAAAATTGCCCGAAACATTGCCGCTAGAAAAACGCACGCCATTTAACCCACAATTTTTGGCGGCTAGTTACAAGCAAGTATTTCGTTCGCCAATATTTCAGTTAAAAGCAGGGGCAATCGCGTTTAATTTTGCGGGTTTATTTTTGTATGTTGCAGCCGCGCCTGTGTTTATTACACAGCATTTAGGTTTGGGGCCAGATCAATTTGCGTGGCAGTTTATTCCAGCGGTTGGCGGTATCTTTTTAGGCGCACTAACGGCTAATCGATTTGCTGGTAAGTTATCGGTTGGTAAAATCATGTCTATAGGTTATCTGCTGCTGATAGGCGCGTCACTGGCTAATGTGTTGTATCACCTGTTTTATCCACCAGCGATTCCCTGGTCGGTGATTCCGCTATTCTTTTACACGTTTGGTATGTCACTTGTTGCGCCAACGCTCACGTTGTTGGTGATGGATTTGTTTCCCAATATTCGTGGTACGGTGGCTTCTTGCCAATCGTTCACACAAACCATGTTGGGTGCAGTTGTGGCAGGGTTAATTGCGCCATTTTTGCTGCATTCGGTGTTATGGCTAGCCCTTGGTCAACTTGCCTTTGCGGTCATCGGGCTTTGTTTGTGGTTAGGCGGGCGCGCATATCATTATGCGCAATTAGCGCCGGATAAAGTGATTAATGCTTGGGAAACCATAGACTAGCGTTCATCACAACCAGTGCGCATTTAAAATGCCTTATTTTTGCTTAACCCAATAAACAGGCCGACTTTTATCTGTACTGAATACTTGCATATCGCTACGGCCCAAAGCAGTTAAGGCCTCGTTTACTGAGATATTGCTTTTTTGCGCTTCAGATTTGGCAATAGCTTGGGCATATTTTAACCAGGCCGGATTTTCTATATATCCATTATCCCGCATACAGCTTATGACCACGTTAGCTTTATTGCCTTGAATTTCCAGTTGCTGAAACGCAACTATCGCCCATTTATCGGCAACGCTATTTTCGGCAATGCCCACACATCTGTCGCCTATCTGCATCAAGGTTTTTTGCGCAGCTGTGAATGGAATTGGTTGCGTTGAATCTTTTTGATACAGCACAAAGCCAAAACCAACAGCTAAAAAAATCACCAAAGTCACGAAAATTTTTAAATGTCTGCGTATCATGTTATTAACTTAATCAAATATTGCATCGAAAAATGATGATGCTTGAGTTTAATCGGTCTGAAGCGATTGGTAAATGTGTGTTTTTTGCACACAAATGACCAGTTTGGCATCAATAGACACAGAAATATGACGGATAAGGTTGAAGCTTTTTAAATGGATTTTCTTTAAGCGTATGATTATTGTAAGACCGTTAATACAGTGAATTTTAAAGTTTTTGGAATGAAAAATGATAGATGCAACACAAAATAATGAG
Organism: Pseudomonadota bacterium; assembly: GCA_040387515.1. GTDB lineage: Bacteria > Pseudomonadota > Gammaproteobacteria > Burkholderiales > Methylophilaceae > Methylotenera_A. The sequence goes on along the minus strand of JAZKDP010000018.1, from coordinate 9,970 downwards.
CCAGACAGTGCTGTTTATAAAGCGTTATTAGAATCCACCAAGGCGATTCCTTGGAAGTTGGATTGGAGCACCATGCATTTTGCCTATATTGGCCCACAAATAGAAAGCGTACTCGGCTGGTCGCAATCCAGTTGGGTGACATCGCAAGATTGGGTGGATAGAATGCACCCTGATGACAAGGAATGGGTGGCTAATTATTGTATTTCTAAATCGAAAGACGGTATAGACCATGAAGCAGACTATCGCGCACTAACTAAGGATGGAACCTATGTGTGGATTCGCGATGTGGTGCATGTGATTCGTAACGCGCAAGGTGAAGTTGAGTCGTTAGTCGGCTTTATGTTTGATATTAGCGAACACAAAAAAACTGAAGAAAAATTAATCACACTACAGAAAAAACTGGAAGAATTTTCATTTAAAGATGGTTTAACTGGGGTTGCCAATCGCCGCATGTTTGATTCGATTCTGGAAGCGGAGTGGGTGAATGCGCGCCGTAATAGCCAACCACTTTCAATCATTATGTTAGATATTGATTATTTTAAACAATATAACGATCATTATGGGCATGTTCAGGGTGATGATTGTTTAAAGCGTGTAGCGCAGGTTTTAAGCAAAGCCGCCACACGCTCACGCGATTTCTGCGCACGCTTTGGTGGTGAGGAATTTGTGATTGTGTTGCCTGAAACGGATGAAACTGATGCAAAAAAAGTAGCTGAGCGCTGTCATCAGCTGATTTTTAAAGAGCAAATTTTGCATGCAAAATCAGGGGTAAGCCAGATCCTGACGATTAGTATCGGCGTAGGCACTGTGATTCCGCAGGCAGATGAAGGAGCGCTGACTTTTATTCATGAAGTCGATAGACGGCTTTATCAGGCAAAACAAAAAGGCCGAAACTGTGTTGTTAGCAGCCATTAAGCAGATTACTAATCTTTATTGATTCTTAAAAAATCGGGTTTGCCGAGTTCGACACCGTTATGTCGCAAGATGTTATATGCAGTGGCGGCATGAAAATACACGTTTGGCATCACCCATTTAAGTAAATAATCTTGCCCTGTAAATTTAAGCTCAACTTTACGCACGGTAACGGTAATGTCGCGCGTTTCAGCATCCATTAACTGTTCAGCCTGAATAGCTGCAATAAAACCCAGCGTTTTAGCGATGCGTGCATACAGTTCTGCAAAAGTCGTTTCAGTGTCTTCGTAATTCGGAATATCAACACCGGCTAGTCTAGCTGCAGCGCCTTTGCTCATGTCGGTGGCAATTTGTACCTGGCGTATTAGTGGGTACATATCAGGAAAAAGTCGCGCGTTTAGTAAAACACTATGTTCGAATTTTTTTGCATCTGCATATTCTTCGCCTTTTTTTAGAATATGGCTTAAGTTTTTTAAAGTGCGGCTTAGTGGTGATATGGTGGCATCAAACATTGATAACATGACGAATTCCTAAAGGATGGGTGTGAAATTATTGGGCTATTTTAGTACTAATTATCAGCCTAGTACGAATCACCCGACATTAAACGCTTTTATCATGCAGTTTAAATTAAACTATTAACTGTGATAAATGCTCAGATGGTTTGATCACAAATGGCCTACATATTTATACACTTAATCAGTTGGAATTACCTTGCAACCTCTTCATGAACTATTGATTCAGCGCACTCCGAAAATAGGCGTGACCAAGCTATTAACCAGCATTAACGTGCTGGTTTTTATTGCCATGTTATTTGGTGGCGCGGGCTTTTGGCATTCACCCAATGGCATACAACTTAATTGGGGCGCTAATTTTGGCCCAGCAACCCAAGACGGTGAGTGGTGGCGACTAGGCACTGCCATGTTTTTACATTTTGGAGCAGTACATTTGGCGTTAAATAGTTTTGCGCTTTGGGATGCTGGGCAGTTGGTTGAGCGCATGTATGGACATTGGCGTTTTCTCTGTATTTATCTGGTAAGCGGTTTGTGCGGTAATTTGGTTTCGCTGGTTGTGCAAGGCAACTCAGCGGTTTCTGGCGGCGCATCGGGTGCGATTTTTGGTATTTACGGCGCCGCATTCATCTTTCTATGGCGCGAACGAGCTGCTATATCTACGCATGAGTTTCGTTGGTTGTTTGGCGGTGGTTTAGCTTTTTCTGCATTAACCATTGTGTTGGGTTTTATTATTCCAGGCATTGATAATGCAGCGCATATCGGCGGATTTGTGACGGGTATATTGGCAAGTATTGTTTTTTCACAAACCATCACTGCGCGAAGTATGCCAATTAAGTTTAGCTTAAGTGCCATCGTGATGATGGTTTTTGCAACCGTTGTGCTGATTAAGCTGATTCCTGCGCCCAAATATAGATGGAGTGATGAATTGTTGGTGCGTAGCCAAATTAATGCGTTTTTATACCAAGATCAGGCAATTAATCGCTCATGGTTAGAAATTCAGCATGAAGGTAAACAAGGTAAATCAACCTTGGATGAGCTGGCGGGTAAGATCGATTATCTGATTAGTGAGCCTTATGAAGAAAGTTTTGAAAAGTTATCAAAACTACCTAACGACCCCGCTTTGCCTTCTGCAGCGCAACTGGAAAATATTTTGCAGTACACAGAAAAGCGTAAAGAAGAATCTAAAGCACTTGCAGAAAGGTTGAGAGATCAACCTTTTAGTAGTCAAACAATCATGAATCAGCAACCGCCAGCCTCAAAGTAGCGTATCTATTCAATACGTACTATGTAAGCGTATCTGTAAATAATTGCCCTATATTTTTATATCAGCCTATGATGAGCCACATATATTAATTTTGGAGAATCATCATGGCCAAAGGTCAAATTAAAAGTAACAAAGAAACTAAAAAACCTAAAAAAAGCAAAGAAGTGGTGGTGCCAGTGCATTCAATTATTCCAATGAAACCCAGCCCAGCCAAAAAATAACGCATTATCACAGGCTTTTATAGCCTGTAGCTTTTTACTGAAAGTCTTCTCCGACAGTAATATTCAAAAGAATTGGTTGTGAGGTTAATGCGCTTCCACAAACACATTCAGCAATTTATTCACCATGGGCGCGATGATTAAAATTGCAACAAACACGATCGGCCAAGCGGTAGTAAATGCGCCCAGCCACTGCGGTATAAAATGCGTATGGGGTTTAGCATGCATAAACATAATAATGCCAGACACGATCAATGCCGTGTTTGCAGACATGATTAGTGCAAACAGGACAGTGCGATAACGGTAAGCGATTTTATTTGCCATGAGTTTTAATCTTATTATGTTAATGAGTGGACAAAACAAGTTCGACCAGTTTGTGCGGGTTATCGACAAAGGCAAAATGTCCAGTATTGGCTACAGTGGTTATCGCTAAACCACCTAGCTCTCTTGCGGTACGCTTGCGTTCATCTAACGTAGACCAATCATGTTCACCGTATATGAGTTTTATAGGCGCTTTTACCGCTGCATACATAGACCGGGCCTCGCTCCATGAACGCCAGTTGGCAAAGACGTTACGCTCTACATAACGGTAGCCTTTGCGATATCCAGCGCGATTAAATTCAGTGAGTAATTGATTGGGCATCCAGCGCTTCATCCGCAATCCGCCACGCATGATGAGGCCAAGCAATGGTTTGTTTTCCATAGCCGCAAAAACGGCTCCAAGGACTGGGATGGCAAACTGACCTAGGATGAAGTTAGCGATGAAATTCCCACGGCGCACGCCATCTGCATAGCGCGTATCGTAGTCGTATACATTAGATGAAACTACGGCTTTGATACGTTCAGGCAATGCACTGGCTACGGTCAGTGCTAAAACCGCACCAATTGATTCGCCTACTAGAGTCACCTCCCGCAGGTCAAGTTTCTCTATAAAAGCAATGACTGCACTGCGGAAGTACTGTTCATCGTAGTTGGTCTTGGTGTCAATTGATGAGTAGCCATGCCCAGGCAGATCAACTGCATAGACCGTGTAATGCTGTGCAAGTAGTGGAATCACCTCTTGAAAATAATCCAGCTGCGTGCGAATGGTATGCAGCAAAATCAATGGTGCACCAGTCCCCGTTTTTAAAAATCGTAAAGTTGTATTCCCATTAATTTGAATATCGGATACTTGGCCAATTTTGGATAAATCTTGCATTACAAGTCCTTATTTATTAAGTTTCTGTACATCTCGCCTGAGTAAAACTTACCAAGGCAATGATTCGCCCAAGTGGAAGAATCCGCCGTTGGCACCGTTGCTATCTAAGGTGGCCAATTGCACGCTAGTTTTATAACTATCGGCAACTTCCATTGTTGCATTATCGCCACCCAACTCTGTTTTTACCCAACCTGGATGTGCTGAATTCACTTTGATATTGGTGCCTTTTAATTCATGAGCTAGATGCACTGTATATACGTTTAGCGCAGTTTTAGAGGCGTTATAGGCAAATGCTTTGGCCGGATCGATTGGCGAATTGGGCATGCTGTGTAAAGTGAGCGATGCCAATATGCTGGATAAGTTAACGATACGACCCGCTGGCGCTTTTTTGACAAGTGGTAGTAGTTTTTGCGTTAATTCAATGACTGCAAATAGGTTGCTGTGAAAAGTTTGCTGAATCGTATCAAGGCTGACTGTACTGCTGTTATCGCTGCCCATTAATTGCTCTAAGTTGATACCAGCATTATTTACCAAAATATCCAGCTTGCCGTAATGCTTGTTCAAATGTTCGAATACATTGTCAGCAGATTGTGCTTGGTTTGCATCGTAATGAATGGCTTCTGCTTTAAATCCTAAAGCCTGTAATTGCTTGGCTGCCGTTTCGCCTTTGGTAATATTGCGTGCGCCGATAACGACAGTGATGCCCAGCGCGCCCAAGCCTTTAGCGGTTTCAAAACCAATGCCGCGGTTTGCGCCAGAGATGAAAGCTATTTTTTCTGATGATGTTGTCATTTTAAAATCCTTATAATTTATATTTGTACCAATTGGTATTTAAATAATAGGCGTAATAAAATAACTTGTCAAATATATTTATACCTAGTGGTACAATATTATTAATTATTTAATTTTGACAAATAAAATGAATACTGAAGAGACGATTAAACAACCTGCTAAGCCACGTGGTCGACCACTGGCATTTAACCAAGATGAGGCGCTAGAAGCTGCGCTAAATGTATTTTGGGCGCATGGCTATGAGGGCACTTCTATGGCAGAGTTGACCGGTGCACTTGGTATTAACAAGCCTAGTATTTACGCGGCATTTGGTAATAAAGAGGAATTATTTCGTAAGGCATTAGCGCACTATGTTGCAGGGCCAGCGGCTTTTGTGACTGAGGTCAAGAGTGCTGTAACTGCGCGTGAAGTGGTAGAGAATTTCTTGCGGCAAACGGTCGAATTTTTTAGTGATAAATCTACGCCCAATGGTTGTTTGATTGTGCAAGCGGCGCTCACTTGTGGACAAGGCTCAAGTGTTATTCAGCAAGAATTAATTGCCTACAGAAAGCATTTTGAGGCAGCATTTGCGGCGCGTTTTGAATTGGCGAAAGCACAAAGTGACTTGCCACAAGATGCAAATGTGGCAAGTTTGGCCAAATATTTAGCGACCATACATCAAGGTTTATCTGTTCAGGCAACCAGCGGCGCAACAAAAGAAGAGTTGATGGCGGTGGTAGAGTTAGCGTTGAAAAACTGGCCCAATAATTAGGTTAACTAGTTTGATCGCTCAAGTTAATCATTTAATCAGCCCAATAATTGTAAATTTATTGAATTTGATGCAATTCTAAATCGCGCAATTTAGGCGCAAGTTTTGCGGTAACGCCAACCACAGATAATGTCATCAATCCGCCAAAGATAACCGATGGCACTAAGCCAATCACGCGCGCGGTAAGCCCAGATTCAAACGCGCCCAACTCGTTTGAAGAGCCGATAAAGATGCCATTAATCGCCGAAACACGCCCACGCATACCGTCTGGCGTCACAAGTTGCATAATGGTTTGGCGCATAACAACTGAAATGCCATCGGTAACGCCAGAAAAGAGTAGTAGCACAAAGGCCATCCAGAAGCTGGACGCTAAACCAAAACCGATAATACTTAAGCCAAAACCTGCCACTGCGCACAGTAACCAACGGCCCGCATGGCGATTGATGGGATGGCGCGTTAGCCATATACCAGTGACAATCGCGCCCACTGCTGGCGCGGCGCGCAATATGCCCAAGCCTTCAGGGCCAATTTTGTAAATATCTTGAATGAATGCAGGCAACATGGCGACCGCGCCACCAAACAGCACGGCAAACATATCTAACGACAGCGCACCAAGCATGATTTGATTGCTAAACACAAAATCTAAACCTTGTTTGATGCTAGTGAAAACTGGTATATCGTTTTGTGCTTTGGGTTCTTTTACTTTGATTGACCACATGGTGATTGCCGCGCCAAAACAAAGCAATGTTGCCAGCGCATAAGCGGCTGTTTTGCCCGCAAAACCAATCGTTAAGCCGCCAATTGCAGGGCCCAATACCAAGCCAGTTTGAAAGATGCTGCTGCTAATTCCTATCGCCCTGCCGAAAAATTCTCGCGGCAAAATAATCGCGAAAAGCGAATTAACACTGGGCGCAATAAATGCACGCGCAAAACCGGTGAAGGCAATTGAGCCGTATATCCAATAGCTGGTGTTGCCAGGGATTAAACCCTGCGTCACCAAGGTCAGTGTGAGCGCATTCAGGCACAACATCGCTGCTGCAAATACGCCAAATAATCGGCGCGAATAATAATGATCGACCGCATGGCCCGCAAAGAGTGCACAAGCAAAATAAGGAATAACCTCAGCCAAACCCACCAAGCCTAGTGACAAAGTATCATGCGTTATTTCATAAATATGCCAGCCCACGGCGACCGCCATAATTTGGTATGCCAGTACGATTTGAATACGAAAGGCGAGTAGTTTGCTAAAAGCGAAGTTTTGTTGGGTGAATAGTTGCTGCATATGTTGGTATTTTAATAGTGAAGAGATGATTTGCTTCAACATTTATTCAGCATATTTTTCAGATAGTTAAATTTTGCAGGCTCTCTACCGAGTTTTACACTCTGGCAATGCTGGGCTGAGCGTGCTAAAGTCAGCCAGTTAGTGCAGTGAATAAGGTAGTAAGCATGATGTTGTTAATGAACGAACAGCCTTATGCCGATGAGTCGTCGTTGACCCAGTGCGATTCTACCGCTATAGATTGGGCGCACTAACCCTTATTTCTGCCTTTCCTTTCTCCGCCAGCGTACTTGCTATTGAGCACTCCTTATACATGCTCAGTGAGTGAGCTAAATCTTAATAAGATAAATATTTCAATATTTAAACCACTTACTGCATATTAAGTGTCAACGTTATTACTAAACCTTGCGTTAAGGCGAGGTGGCTGATGATGGTTTCGCAATTTATGTAGGTTTTACGCTATAACTTGTAAACTTTCGCAGCTTTCCTAGAGCAACCGTCAGCAACGTTGCTGATATTCAAAAAAGTACACATCAATTTTAAGGAATGTTATGAACAAGGTATTACTGGCATCATTATTTGCATTGTCTATTTCAAACGCCGCTTATGCAGATGATATTGTCGACTCAGCGATTGCTGATGGCTCATTAAAAACACTAGTGACAGCACTAAAAACAACGGGCTTAACAGACACATTAAAAGGTGACGGTCCTTTTACGGTATTTGCACCAAGTGATGCAGCGTTTGCTAAGTTACCAAAAGACAAGTTAGACGCTTTGCTTAAAGATAAAGCGGCATTAACTAAATTGCTAACATCACACGTAGTCGCACACAAAATCACAACCGAAGATGTGCAAGCTGGCAAAGTAAAATCCATCGAAGGTCATGAGTTAAAATTAGATGTATCTGAAGGCGTTAAAGTCGATGGTATTCCTACGGTTGGCGGCAGTGATATTAAAGCGGATAACGGCATGATTTACGTGCTGGACACCGTGTTGTTGCAAGATCATGATGGCAAAAAGAAAGTAAGTAAAAAGAAAGCGGGCTAATACTTAAGTTCGTATTAAAAAGCGGGTATAGATTAAGTCATACCCGCTTTTTAATTGCATGCTTTATTGTAGTTATCTGCTACTAAGTGCTGGCTGTTTAGGCACTCGCCACAAATACCAGCTAGCGATTGTTCTGTGTGGGCTCCAAGCTTGAGCAATTTCAATTAATTCTTTGCGTCTAGGCGCAATATCCAACTTCTTCAGTCTTTTGTAACCTTCTACTACACCAAAGTCATCTGCCGGCAGAATGTCCCTACGTTCCATGGTGAAGATTAGCAGCATTTCAACTGTCCAACGTCCAATACCTTTCAGTTCGACTAAGCGCTGAATTAACGCTTCGTCAGCCATTGCATCCGCATCATTGCGACTAGGCACAAGACCATTTAGTGCGCCTTCTGCAATACCTTTAATCGTTTCAATCTTGCGACCAGAAAATCCGCAAGCGCGCAGTGTATCGAATTCCGTCGCTAATAATTGATTAGGCACTGGAAAAGCGTCGCCATAAACATTCAGAAAGCGCTTGATAATGGCGTCGCCTGCTTTGCCATGTAATTGTTGATAAGCCACCGCACGTACAAGTGCTTCATAAGGCTCGCGCTCAGGTTTAGATTCAAAAGTACATAAGCCAACGGTGGCAACTAATTGAGCCCAATCTTTATCTAAGCCAATTAAGAAGTCAGTTGCGGTTTGAAAATCATTTTGCATGGTTTTATTATAAACACAAATGGCTTAAGACAAATCCTTTAAGCCATTCACCGAATTCAATCGCAAGACTCGGAGTGTTGCGATTGTGCAGCATTGGTAAGGTATGATTTTCTGTGTGTATGATGAATGAAATGACGATGAACAAATCAGTTAAAAATACGCAGGTAAGCACTATTGAAAACGATTGTCGCTGGGCGAAAATTCAGGCGCGCGATAGCAGTGCAGACGGTACATTTTATTATTCTGTAAGCACGACAGGTATTTACTGCAAACCATCCTGTGGTGCGCGTCAACCGCGCGCAGAAAATGTGGCTTTTTATGACAGTTGTGCAGAGGCTGAGCTGGCGGGTTTTCGTGCTTGTAAGCGCTGTAAGCCTGGCCAGCCTGATTTAGCGCAAAGCCATGCAATGATAATCGAAGAGAGTTGCCGCTCAATTGAAAACTCTGACGAAAATCTTAACCTTGAAACCTTGGCAAAAAAGGCAGGTTTAAGCACTTATCATTTTCACCGCATATTTAAAGCTGTAACCGGATTAACGCCAAAAGCCTATTCAGCGGCACATCGCGCTAAAAAAGTACGCAATGCATTGGCTAAAAAAACCAGTGTAACCGATGCGATTTTTGCGGCAGGTTATAACTCCAATAGCCGTTTTTATGAAAAATCAACTCAAGTACTGGGCATGACACCTACAAATTACAAAACGGGTGGCGCGAATACCACGATTAAATTTGCAGTTGGTGAGTGTTCACTGGGTACCGTTTTAGTGGCAAGCAGTGAGCGCGGTGTCTGTGCCATATTTTTGGGTGATGATGCCACACATTTAGTGAATGATTTGCAAGATGCTTTTCCACGCGCGCAATTGATTGGCGCGGACTGTGACTATGAGACTTTAGTAGCTAAAGTCGTGGGTTTTGTTGAGGTGCCTGTTTTAGGTTTAGATCTGCCGCTGGATATTCGAGGCACGGCTTTCCAGCAACGTGTGTGGCAAGCACTACAAAATATTCCAGCAGGCTTAACAGTTAGCTACAGCGATATTGCCGAGAGGATTGGTTCACCCAAAGCAGTGCGCGCCGTTGCCAGTGCATGCGCGGCAAATACTTTGGCGGTAGCAATACCCTGTCACCGTGTTGTGCGTAACGATGGCACGATATCTGGCTATCGTTGGGGCGTGGAGCGCAAACGCGCCTTGTTAGCCTTGGAATCTAAAAAGTGATGGATTTATTTGCGAATCAACAGCCAGCTACGCAAGAAATTGTAAAAGATGCTTATGTGTTAAAAAGTTTCGCATTAAG
>JAZKDP010000017.1:0-52043 GCA_040387515.1 Pseudomonadota bacterium | reverse complement strand
CCGATTTCCTAATGTTATGTGGCTCGTATATCACCCTTTCAATCACTTTATTTGATATTCCTGACTCAGTCATAAACTGCCTAGCTATTAAAAAATCCTTACTTGAAACCAATTTAAGAGCCATTTTTACAATTTTTTCTGACTCTTTATCAACTCTACTCAACATTTATCATCTCCACATTTGATATTCTAGGTATTAATAATTTCACCACCATTTGGGTGGAGGACTTGACCGCTCATATATGAAGAATCATTCGATGCTAGAAAAACATAGCAAGGTGAAACTTCACTTGGTTGACCTGCTCTACCCATAGGTGTATTTGTCCCAAACTTTTTAACTTCTTTGGCTGAAAATGTGGAGGCTATAAGAGGTGTCCAGATTGGCCCTGGCGCCACAGCATTTACGTAGATGCCTTTCTTTATAAGCTGTTTAGAGAGTGACCTGGTAAGTGAAACGATTGCACCTTTAGTTGCAGAATAATCAATGAGATGGTCACTTCCACGATATGCTGTAACTGAGGCAGTATTAATAATGCTGCTACCTTTCTTTAAATAAGGAATTGCAGCTTTAATAATGTGAAATAGTGGGAAAACATTGACACGGAAAGTATCAATCAATTCATTGCTTTTAATGTCTAAAAAGTCATCATGCGGAAATTGTTCAGCCGCATTATTTATTAGCACATCAAGCTTGCCAAAGTGCTTGATTGTTTTCGTGACAATTGATTTGCAGAATTTTTCATCACGTAGGTCGCCTGATATCAACAAGCACTCTCTACCAGCATCTTCAACTAATTTTTTAGTTTTTTTGGCATCAACATGTTCATTTAAATATTGAATGACGACATTTGCGCCTTCTGTAGCATAGGCTATTGCAATAGCTCTGCCGATGCCACTATCACCGCCAGTAATAATGGCTATTTTGTTCTTTAATTTATCACTCGCACGATAGTCTTTTTTAATATATTCAGGCTCAGGGTTCATCTTACTTTCTAAGCCAGGCTTATGCGTTTGATGTTGAGCAGGAATAGTTTTCTTTTGGGTGCCCTGTTTGTTCACTAATCATTTTCCTAAATAGTTCTAAACACTTGTAGATGTAGTATTTGAACAGTGAGATAGCTTTATATTTAGTTATCGAATTACCTAGCTAGCTAGGTAATTCGACTGTGCGTAACTAGCAGTTGCACACCACTCTTATATACTTGATATTTAACGAGTATTTGATATCACGCCAATGTTCGAATGGTTTTCTCTCTATCAAATTGGCGCGTTTTTGCTGCGGAAATAAAAGCCTCGATATCTGAAACATTCACTACACCTTTATCGGCAGTAATGTTTGCTTTATTAACTAAGACTTCGCCTCCATTATCTACAGCAATAGCTTTCAAATGACCAAATGCATCGCGGATAAAATCGATTGCAGCCGATTCTGTAGAAAGTATTTTTGCACCCTCATTAGAAAGAACAATCGCTACAGCATCAAATATGACTGAAGGTGTACCAGCGAGCTGTCCATCAACTGCGTGAATAGAGCCATCACTTAATTTTGCACCGCCAATCTTTGGCCCAACCACTTTGAAACTTGCACCAGCCTTGATTACAGCCTTTTTGATACTATTAATCACAGTTGCATCGGAGCCATCTGCAACAAGAATACCGATTAAACGTCCTTGCAAAGTGTCTTTCATTTTTCCGATAGTTTGCAATGCTGGTGATGCTGGCATTTCTTGTACTTTTGCAGCTGCATTTGGTGCACTTGGCATCTTATCCAAGCCCAGTCCTTTGGCCACACGATTAGCCAAGTCTTCTGAAATATGCAGAAAATGCGCAACCATTGCCACTCTAATATGCAAGTGTTCCACTTTAGATAGCTCAAACACTAATGCAGATGCAATGTGCGCTTGCTCATAGCTTGTTTGGCTAATAAAAAACTGTCGTGCTTGAGAGTAATGATCGGCGAAGCTTTCTGGCCTGATTCTGCTTTTATCTCCAGACTCGTTAACAGTCGCGCTATGAAAGCCTTTTGGTGACTCACGTGGGGAATCTGTAGATAACGAATTTGGTTCGTAAGCAACTCTGCCAGTTGGTTGTTCCATCTGCATATGACCATCACGTTGATGATTGGCAAAAGGACATTTTGGCGCATTAATTGGTATCTGGTGGAAATTAGCTGAGCCTAAACGAGAAAGCTGAGTATCTAGATAAGAGAATAAGCGACCTTGTAAAAGCGGGTCGTTGCTGAAATCAATGCCTGGTACAACATGTGATGGGCAAAATGCGACTTGCTCTGTTTCCGCGAAGAAATTATTTGGCCAACGATTAAGCACCATACGCCCAATCACTTTCAGCGGAACAAGCTCTTCTGGAATTAATTTAGTAGAGTCTAGGTGATCAAATGGAAATTTATCCGCTTCTGCTTGTGTGAAGAGTTGCACTGCAAATTCCCACTCTGGAAAATCACCTGCTTCAATTGCTTCAAACATTTCACGACGCAAGAAATCTGGGTCAGCGCCAGCAATTTTAACGGCCTCATCCCATATCGTCGATTGAAGGCCTAATTTTGGTCGCCAATGGAATTTTACAAAAGTGGAATCGCCATTTTCATTAATCAATCTGAAGCTATGCACACCAAAACCTTCAATCATTCGTAATGATCGTGGAATTGTTCGGTCAGACATAATCCACATCACCATATGCATCGATTCTGGCGTAAGCGAAATAAAATCCCAAAAGGTATCATGGGCTGTTGCTGATTGGGGAAAGCCACGATCTGGCTCCATTTTTACAGCATGTACTAAGTCAGGGAATTTGATTGCATCTTGGATAAAGAAAACTGGAACGTTGTTACCAACCAAATCCCAATTACCTTCTTGCGTGTAGAACTTAACAGCAAAACCACGCACATCACGTGGCGTATCGACAGAACCAGACCCTCCCGCAACAGTCGAGATACGCGTGAAAAGTGGCGTCTTTGTACCAACTTCAGTCAGTATTTTTGCTGTTGTATATTCCTGTAATGAAGTGGTTAACTCGAAATAACCATGCACACCAGTTCCGCGAGCATGAACGATACGCTCCGGGATACGTTCATGATCAAAATGCGTGATTTTTTCCCGTAAGATAAAATCTTCTAATAACGTTGGGCCGCGAGGATTTGCTTTAAGCGAGTTTTGATTATCAGAAATCGGTACCCCTTGATTAGTCGTCAATAGGGAATGGTCACCGCCAGCGAGCTGATGAACCTCTCCGCCATTGCCCAAATGCGTTTCGCTGGTAGATGCTTTGCCTTTATTGCTTACTGACTTTTCGTTGCTCATAGAATCACCCTAAAAATGAAATTTACATTTTAAAAAAGTAAACAGTTGGTATTAAGCTCTCTCAGCAATCAACTCTTGCTTACGTGCCATAATTTGTTCGCCCAATTCCACCATATCAAGTTTTGTCGCCTTCGCTTTCGGAAACATCTCGTTTTGCTCTTCTTTCACATGATGCTTCACATACTCACAAAGCACTTTTACTTTGGCGTCGTACATTTCTCCATCCGGCTCTTTGCCTTCAATTTGTGCAATGAGCGTTTTCAAGCTCGCATGCTCTACTGTCGCTTCAGGAACAAGTTCGTGATCTTTTAATGCCTTTTTAACCGCAGGATAAAAAATCTCCTCTTCTACTTGCGCATGAATACTCAGCTCCATACAGATTTGAGCGACCAACTTCTTCTTCATGGCCTTTGTTGAAGCATTTTCGTATTCATCAAATAACTTGCTAACAAGCCTATGATCAGCAATCAGCAATTTAATAGCTTCCTGAGATTTGATTGGAGTTATAAATCTCCCCGTCTTACCTTGTTCGGTTTTCATCACGCGCTTCCTTATGGAAAACAATAGCTGTCAAGCTTGGCCGAATAACCTCTTTTAACTTTAACCAAGTTAATGAACGAAAAGAGCAATTAAGATGATGAGTGGAATTGGCACACCAAGAAAAAATAATAATAATGAACGCATAATAATCTCCAGAATTAATAAGAGTTTTTAGTTAAATACGATTAAACATCACGCTCGCGACCACCCCAAGTAGCTGCAAGACTTGCTGAAAACGCGCCCATTAGGAGTGAAACAAACAACCACAGCGTTGCGTATATAGAAGTTTTACGTGCTTTTTCGGCGGCTTCTTTCGCGGCTATTTCAACATCGGCTTTCTTTTTCTGTAAATTGCTATAAATATCATTGACGCGTTGCTCAGCCTCTTGCTGAGTCAACCCAGTATTTTTTGAAATGAGTTGGCCAATATGCAATATATCTGCCGCAGGTAATGTTTTTGCATCCATTGAATGAATAAAGATGCGTGTTACTTCTGAGACAGGGATCGCTTTCTGAGATGCGTTAGAAGAAGCAGAGGTGATATCCAAGTTTGGACGGAACAGAGAGTCAATAAAATACCCTAGCCCGTCAGTGGCTGACTGAATGGCATTGTCAGACTTGCCAGCTTCACTTGTTGTAGCGCCTGCTACAGCAGTGGCGGTCGCAGCGCTACCAGCCAAACTGGCTGCGGCTTGTGTGCCACCACTAACGATGGCTCCGATTGCAGAGGTAAGTAATGCGGCAGTAGCTAGTGATGCAACAGCCCAAGCGAGAAACCCATGCGCTGTATCGCGAAAATAGACTTCATCTGCTTGTACACCAGCCCATTTTGTTCTTAGCCTACCTGCTAGATAACCACCCATACCAGCGGCAAGAATTTGAGTAACCGACAGCCAAACAATTGTAGAGATTCCAAATGCACTTGCACTTACACCTTTGTGCGCCCATGGCGAAACAGATGACAGACCCAGACCAGCGCCCAAAAGTAAAAGTATTAAGGACAATGCGGCAGCTGCTGCGGCTCCTGCCAATATAGCACCCCACGAAACTGCATTGCCATTTAATGAATTGTTATAGTAATTTCTTGATGAAGGGTCGCCGAGAACTGATTTTTCTGAGTATGTTTCGTTGGATATTGCCACAATCAACCTCCATTAAAATGATGAGTTTATGGGTTGAGTATTGCATTATTTAATTTGCGACTTTGTTAGCTAACTAACATATATTGAAATAAACCTAAGGTCCCAAACTCTATTAATACAAATCTGGATATGAGAAATTTCACTGAGAAATCGACCAGAACTTCTGGTGGAAATTTCCTGATTTTCATTGGTTATAGTCACTTATTGAAGTATCTGTAAACTATCATAAAAAATGATGTTTGGATTCATGCATAAACCCCCGTTACGTTTATTTAATTACCTTTCATTTTTTACTTCAGCGTTCTGCAAAACAGTTTCAAAAACAATTTGTACATAGTGATCTATGCGATCGTTAACTAAAGGAATACTGCAAGGAATCAAATGCATATTATCGTTAGCTTGTTCGTTCGAGTGCGTTGTACTAATGAGCACACCATCTAAAGTGACCCGCGTTAAACGCTCTGGTTTGTCTTGTTCAAAATTAATAGTAATGTGATAAACAGTATCGCGGAAACGGTAATGCACTTTGTAGAATGGCCAACTTTTGGGTGTGCATGGTGCAATTAATAATCTATCGTTTTCAAGACTAATGCCTAATAAGTTTTCCAGTGTAAGACGATACATCCAACCAGCAGCACCGGTGTACCACGTCCAGCCGCCACGACCCGTATGCGGTGTTACTGCATAAATGTCTGCGCTCATCACATACGGCTCTACTTTGTAGGTTTGTGTTTGCGCAAATGTGCCGGCGTGATTAATAGGATTTAGCATGTTATATAGCTCCCATGCTCGTTCATTGTCGCCTTGCATGGCATACGCCATGGTCGCCCATATGGCTGCATGAGTATACTGGCCACCATTTTCACGCACACCAGGCACATAACCCTTAATATAACCAGGCTCTAACTGAGACTGATCAAACGGTGGATCTAACAATTTAATTAACTGTGCATCACGTTGCACTAGACGATGATTAATAGCTGCCATCGCCTGTTTGGCGCGTGCAGGATCGCCCATTTTAGAAATCACTGCCCAACTTTGACTAATGGAGTCAATTTGGCACTCATCATTTTCTTTTGAACCTAAGGGGGTGCCATCATCAAAATAAGCACGTTTATACCATTCACCATCCCACGCATGCGTTTCAATATTGCCCTTTAACAATGCGGCTTGCGCGGTACAAATTTCGGCAAATGCACTGTCACCTTTACGATTAGCCAGCACGCTAAAGCAATTTAGATTCTCCACCAAAAACCATCCCAACCAGACGCTCTCACCTTTGCCATCGCGTCCGATTAGATTCATGCCATCGTTCCAATCACCACAACCAATAAGTGGCAATTGGTGGGAGCCAAATCGCAAACCGTGTTTAATCGCTCTTACGCAATGCTCATACAAGCTGGCAGACTCATTAGAGCGTTGCGGTAAATCGTAATACGCTTCTTCATGCTGATTTAAGCTACGGCCCTCTAGAAAATGCACTTGCTCATCCAGCAAGGCTGTGTCGCCAGTTGCATTTACATACCGACAAGTTGCATAGGCTAACCACAAATAATCATCTGAAAAATGGGTACGCACACCCTGCCCATTTGGTGGATGCCACCAATGTTGCACATCGCCTTGCGGAAATTGACGTTCAGCACAGCGAAGGATTTGCTCACGCGCTAACCACGGTGTTGTATGAATCAACGCCATCGTGTCTTGTAATTGATCGCGGAAACCATAGGCGCCGCCTGATTGGTAATAACCGCTACGCCCCCACAACCTGCATGAAATGGTTTGATAAATCAGCCAACCATTCGTTAATACATTTAATGCCGCATCTGGCGTTTCTACTTGCACTGCGCCTAATGTGTGATTCCAATATTCATGTACTGCATCAAGCGCTTGTCTCGCCCCTGCTCTACCACTAAATCGTTGCATGTAGTGCCGCGCTTCATCTACATTGTTCGCAGCACCACATACAAACACAAACTCTTGCTCTTCATTCTCAAGCAAAATAATGGGAGTTTGCAAGGCTGCACATGGGTCTAATCCTGCCCCTGTTTTTCCAGACAAGCGTTTGCGACGCATGGCCACTGGGCTTGCTAAAGAGCCATTTCTACCAATAAATTCGGCACGGCTACCCGTTAAACTCACTTCTTTTTCGCTTAATTGGGCAAATACCACGCGGCTTGCAAACTCGCGGCTGTATGCATTGCGTGCAAGCATTGCCCCTGTTTGAGTGTCAGTTTCTGTAACAATATGCATTAGATTGGTATGCCGCCACTCACCTAATACCAATTCAAAATAACCCGTCAACGATAATTGCCGTGTACGATTAGACAGATTACGTAGTTTGATCACCACAAATTTAACAGGCGCATCCATTGCCACGTAGCTTGTCATTTCTGAGCTAATGCCCGCCTCACTATGCTCAAAAACGCTGTAGCCAAAACCATGTCGGCACACATAGTCACTTTTATCTTGAGTCGCTATAGCGGGTAAAGGTGTTGGCGACCAAAAAACGCCTGTTTCTTCATCACGAATATAATGTGCTTCGCCGCTGCTGTCAGATAAAGGATCATTGTGCCAAGTCGTCAGCCTGAATTCGTGCGCGTTTTCTACCCAGGTATAAGCACTGCCGCTCTCAGATACCACCGTGCCAATGTGCGGGCTAGCAATAACATTTGCCCATGGCGCAGGCGTGGTTTTCCCGTTGGCTAGCGTAATCACATATTCACGACCGTCAGGTGTAAATCCACCGATACCGTTATCAAAAATCAGCGTGCGTTTAGCTTGCGGAATATGTTGCTGCGTATAGGGCGGCAACAGTGGCTCCAGGCGTTCAGATGCGCGCTCCAAGATACGCTCTATTGCCACTCGGCGTTCTACTTGTTCAATTAGACTTTCACCACTATCGGTGAATACCACGCGCGCAACGGTTTGAAATAATACCCGCGCTTCTTCAGATAGTTCTTCTACGCGCTTAATAAACACACCGCCCGGCTTATCCATCGTTTGTGCTTCAGGTCCCGCGTTAATCAGCCCAATAATTTGATCTTGCAACACAGCACGATAGCCCGAAAAATCTTCATTAATAATGACTAAATCGGCAATTAAGCCGTTCATCCGCCAATAGGTGTGGGCTTGTAGCAATTGTTTGACTAAATCTAAGTGATTGATATCGCCAATACGGATGAGCACAATTGGTAAATCGCCAGATACGCCAAACCGCCACAACCCAGATTGACCCAATTGGTTGCGCGAAATGACGCTGGGCGCAGCGCGGCGTAACGCGTTGCAATAAATAACCGAACTGGCTAAGCGGCCATATATTTGCGCATCTGCTTCGCTTGCGTTGAGCATGCGTAGCACTTCTTGGCTTTGAAACCATGCCATCTCAAAGGCGCGCTCTACAAAATGACGATCGCCATATTTATCAATCAAAGCCAGTGCAGCTTCACGCGAATTAGCCACGCCAGAAATAATCTGTACAGTTGTCGACTGATCTGTCTCTAGATGAATGAAACGCCTAATGGCGACAATGGGGTCTAATACCGAGCCATCCGTATTGGATAAAGGCTGCGATGATGCTTGACCGGTTTTACTAGTCGCACGACCAAATAGCTGTTCAGTTATCTGACTGGAAACTTGCCCCAACAAATTATCCACGCTCTTTAAGTTATTTGTACCTTTTAAATCCTCTGTATTGTCAAACGCTAGTGGATTAGCAGCAGAACGGCCGCGCCCTATAAATTTCGCACGATCAGTTTCGTAGCTTGGTGTTTGCGCGGTTTCGGTGAAACTTGCATTATTATTGCCAATTGGTACAGCCATTAAGTGAAACATCCACGGCACTCGTTCATCTTTGGTACGTGGCCGTCTGGTACAAATGATGGCTTGGCGATCATGCAAGATTTCAGTTTGAACGAATAGATTGCTAAATGAACGATGTGCCAAATCTGCATTTTGCGGTGCTAATATCACTTCGGCATAACTGGTTATTTCGATATGGCGCGGACGTGCAGATAAATTAGTCAGTGTAACGCGCCGTATTTCCACATCATCTTCGGGTGAAACACTGATTTCGGTGTGAGTTTCAATTGATTGATCGCGCCGGCGATACTCGGCACGCGCTTGCGAAAATACGGCTTCATAAAAATCTGCTCTACGTAATGTTGGTTGATGTGCGCTAGACCAGAAACGCTGGCTATCCGTATCACGCAAATAGATAAAAGTACCCCAGTTATCCTGTGTAGCATCTTCGCGCCAACGCGTGACTGCTAAATCGTGCCAGCGACTATAACCACCACCCGCATTAGTTGCCATCACGTGATACCGCCCATTGGATAGTAAATGCACTTCGGGTGTTAGCATATTGGGGTCAGTAAATACACGCATAATGGCGCCCGCAGCTTCAGTATTGCCGATGGCTTTTGCATTAACTTCTGCCGTGTGTGGCTGCAATGTTGCGCCCTGTTTAGGAATACGCTCTTGTAGCAATAACTCTGTCGCCTTAATGTACGGAGCTGCCATAAATCGACGCTGCATGGGGTTATTTAACAACACGTTCGCAAAAGACAACAAACTCATGCCTTGATGATGTGCCATGAATGTCAATATCGCGGCATGCTTTTTACCACGCGGTAAGCGGCTCGGCGTGTAATCAATCGCTTCATAAAATCCATATAGTCCAACAAAGCCACTCGCTGCTAAACGTTGTAAGTTTTTGCACGCTTCATTAGGCATGACCATTAACGCTAATGCACTGGCATAAGGCGCAATCACCAAGTCATCAGCCAAACCTCGTTTAAAACCCAAACCTGGCACGCCGAAAGCGCGATATTGATACACTTGCCCAATATCGGTAGCGTTATAGCAAGACTCCGAAATGCCCCACGGCACGCCTTTAAGCTGAGCATATTTAATTTGCCGACATACCACCGCTTTGCAGGTTTCATTTAGTAAGGTATTTTCAAAGCTAGGCATGAGCAATTGGGGCATTAAATACTCAAACATAGAACCAGACCATGAAAGCAAACTAATATCGCCACCAAGACTGGTTAATAAACGACCCAATGAAAACCAATGCTTTTGCGGCAACTGGCCTTGAGCGATTAATAGAAAGCTCGCTAACCTGGCCTCAGATGCCAGCAAATCGTAACAAGATGGATCGCGCCGACGTTCACCAACATCAAACCCAATACTCAATAAGTCGATTGCGCCATCGTACAAAAATGTGAAATCCATTTCAGCCAATTGACGAGCTCGTTCCACCAAGTCATCTATTGTTTGCAAGCGTTTTGTATTGGCAGATACATCCGAAATCAGACGGATGTTTGATTCTTCTAAACAGGCACTCACTTGCGCTTTAAAAGCATGTGCCCAATAAATCAACTCATCTTGCTTATCCATTTCTAAAGGCAATGCTGTTACCACCTCCTGCGCTAATTGCTGCAGTTGCAGCAATGTTTGATGTGCAGACTGTGCACTTTGTGGTGGATTTAATGCTTGTTGCTGCAATATATCTTGCAGTAATTTAAGCTTACTTTCGATGACTTTTGCTGGCAGTATTGGCACATGCTCATCCAATATGCCTAGGGTGTCGCTTAGTCCTTTTAAGGTTTTACTAAAGTCTAATGGCTGATTTTTAAGCTCTAACAACCCAGCTTGCAAGGCTAATAAACTACCCAACAAATTTCCGCTGTCTACCGATGAGACGTACTGCGGATTTAACACCTGCAATGTACGCGTGTCGTACCAATTATAAAAATGACCATGGTAACGCTCTAACTTTTCCATAGTGGCCAATGTGTTTTCGGTTAGTTTTAGCAAAGTACCAGCAGTAATATAACCAAAATCATAAGCCGCTAAGTTAGCCAATAATCCCATGCCGATATTAGTGGGCGAAGTGCGTGATGCGATGGCAGTCACTGGATATTGCTGCACATTATCAGGGGGTAACCAATTATCTTCGGCCGATACAAACTGATCAAAATAACGCCAAGTACGTCTTGCGCTCGTTTGCAAAAATGCCGTCTGATCTGCGGTTAAGTCAGCCTCTTTTGCATGAATTGGTTTGCTAATCCACCAAGCGACTAATGGCGAAACAAACCAAAGCAATAATATGGGTGCACAAAATTGCCAAACCACTAATGGGTTAGCATGCTGTGTTTGTATAACGACAAAAAACGCACCTAGAATCAATGCAATCGCTGGCGCAATCCACATTTCCCTGTAAAAACTTAACCAGCTTTGGCAAGAATTTCGCTTGCTGTACGCAGGTAAATGCCACAATAACAAATCACGCTTGGTAACCAACATACGTCCGGCGGAGCGCAAAATAGCATCTAGGTTTATTACGGCTTCATAGGGTAAAAATACCAGTGTCAATGTGGCTAACAATAAAGACTGGCTTGCTGTTTGGCTGGACAATCCTAGATGCGCCAACCAAGCACGCTCTTTGGGTTTACTCAGCAACGCAATCAAGCTATTTAATATTGACGGCAAAAACAACACTGCCAGCACAGTAACTTGAACTGTGAGCATCATTAAAAAAGAAACATTGAACAGCCACCCTGCCAGCAATAACCCAAATAAAGATAATGCAGTCAGACTGCGCCTTAAATTATCAATCACTTTCCAGATGGATAAAGCGCTTAGTGGATTAGGCTTTCTATTAGCATTCAATCCGCCTGTTGGCACACGTGGCAATAACCAGCCAATCAATTGCCAATCACCTCGTACCCAGCGATGTCGGCGGCTAATATCCATAGGATAACTGGCTGGATGTTCTTCGATTAAATCAACATCACTCACCAATGCGCTTCTGGCATATCCGCCTTCTAGCAAATCATGGCTCAAAATCAGGTTATTGGGAAAACGCCCATCTACCGCCAGCCTAAAGGCATCCACATCGTAAATGCCTTTGCCGACGAATGAGCCTTCAGCAAAAATATCCTGATACACATCGGACACTTCCCGCGTGTACGGATCCATGCCCGACTCTCCCGCATAAAGCTTGGTAAACCATGTTTGATTGGCGCTGATTAAACCAATAGATGCACGCGGTTGCAAAATAGCGTAACCATGCACAATTCGACCACTTTTTTCATCAAACACAGGCCGGTTAAGCAGATGTGCCATATTGCCAATCAATTTACGCGCTGAATCTCGCGGTAATTGCGTATCAGTATCTAGCGTAATCACATACTTAACGCTACTTAACATGCTGGTATCACCAACAATATCAGTAAATGCAGATTGGCTATTAGTACCGATTTCACCATTACGCAACAGCGTGTTAAATTGCTCTAATTTGCCGCGCTTACGCTCATAACCCATCCAAACACTATCTACTGCATTCCACTCCCTTGGCCGATGAAATAGATAGAATATGCTAGGTCTATCTGCAGAGTATCTTGTATTTAATGCCTCAATACCTGCACGTATATGAGCAACTAATGCAGCATCTTCTGGCATTATTCGCGCATCTGCATCTCTAAAATCAGTCAATAAAGCAAATGATAAGTAGGCATCCCTATTACCTAAATAGCGAATTTCCAGCGCCTCCAGCAGACTGTCAATTTCGGCCTTGCATGCAATCAATGTAGGTATAACGACTATGCTGCGATGCTGTTCTGGTACACCCCCAGAGAAATCCAGTCTTGGTAAAATACGTGGATTAATGCTTTGGGTAACCAATAAATTGATTAAGGAAACAGCTAAAGCCGAAGTCCCCACAAAACCAATCACAGCCAATAGCCAAATCTTCCAATCGCTAAGCGTACTAATACTGGCAACAAATAGGATGACTGCAGTAAATAACAAGGTGAGTATTAAAATACTACCCACGTAAAATGTTAGACGGAAGGTCTTACAAGAGCGTTTAAAGCCAGATACTAACGGATTGCGACAATTTAACTTTTGTTTAAGTAGGTTTAAACCATCATCAATTAAGTAATAACCGACATGTGCGCTACGATGATGGCTACCCAATTCATTGAGTGCGGCATTGGCTAAATCAATGGCCATGCGCGCTGAATTTATTTCATATTGTGCGCACTGGTTGCCAGCGTGCTGGGCTTTATTTTTGGGTATCAATTTGGCCACATCTTCAATTGCATGCCGATATCGATCACGCGTGGGGAAATCTTGATTCCCGTATTGATGGATGGGGTCTTGGATTAATAGTTGCTCTACCGCACTTAATGATTCAACATAATTGCGCCAATCTATTGCACCAATAAAACGTAAGCTGCTAATACTATTGGCAATGGAAATTTGATTAGCAGCAGCCGTGCGGCTTGCAGACTCCAGCAATTGCGTAGCGGTTACGTGTTGCAGCAATAATTGTTGTTCTACCCAAGTTTGCACAAACGCCATGGCGGCACCTTGGTCTTGTAATTTTGCGTAAAACTCTTCTACGAACGATGCCGTTAACGGTATATCGGCATCCGCAAATTTGGCTAATAACTGAATAAGCTGCTTGGGTTCATTTTCTGCAGCTGCCAACATACGATCGGCCCATGTTGCCGCACTTTCTTTTTCTTCATGTCTGTTAGCTATTCGTACAGAAACTCGGCGAAGATTCTCTATTAAAGCCAGTTGCAACATGATGGGGAAAGCCCACAATTCGCCCAACATCAGAGGCTCTACGGTTTGATAAGCGGCAATAATTTGCGTGGTGTTTTCACTATCCACACGCCCATCCATATGCGAAATAAGCGTTAAAGCCAAATCATAAATTCTTGGAAATCCATCGGATACGCCGCCGACTAAGCGAGGCAATTGCTTACTATAGCCTCGCGGCAAATGTCGCTGAGCCAAGGTGATTTGCTGTTGAATTAAATAGTAATTATCCAGCAACCAACTTTCTGCTGGCGCCAAACTGCGCCCTATTTTGTCCGAATTGCTGTTAACTGCAGAAATGGTTTGATAAGCATTTGAAATGACATGGGCATTATCTGAAAGCCTATGCAGTAACCGATCGGAACCAGCGCTAAAATTAATCTTATGCTGGGTGGCAAGTGTAATTGAATGGCGTTTGAGTTGTTCTATGCTTAATAATTCTGCACGCAACAAATCAACTTCAAGCTCTTTACTAAGGGGCTTACGTAAAAAGTCGGCCAAGCTTGAAATTTTGTTGGTGATTTTTAATGCAATATTATTGATGTTAGCTCTCAGCAATATATGCCTCTTCAATAAAACGAATAAAATAAATTTGTGCTGCTCTGACTCTCAGTAACTCATTAGGAAATCTATCCCTCTTCAAGTTAAATTTCTGTACGTTGTCGCACATTGTTTATTTTATAAATTGAATTTTAAAATCTCATCATTCTTTGTATTGTTTTGAACCTCTTGCCGTAATTGGTTATGCATCAAACATATTTCATTTAAGCTTGGCTATGTCAATGCGCATTAGTTAACCTTTTCTGCGCCACTGAACCAACCAACTTGATGTTGGCGTAGTGCTTGGAAAAATACTCATTTTGATTCTTAAAGTATTTTTAACTGCTACAAAAGGTAGTCAGCTGGAACGAAAGCTTAGGCTGCACTCGGCATGGCATGTATTTCGTGTCCGCTTGCTTTAAAGCGTGCAAAGAATTCGGAGTATTAAGTCTGACCAGATTGAGAAAAGCATACACCTGAATAACCCAATGTGGGTAGCAAGGCAGATAGATCATGCAAATATGAAAATTGCGCTTGAGTCTTAATAGTCAACGGATAGATCTAACGGATAAATCGCGCTAGTTGGACAAAATAAATGATGCTCTTTGTAAAAACTTTCACAAAAGAAAAAGCCAGTACAGCAGGAAGCTGGTACTGGCTTTAATGTTTGGCGGAAGAGGTGAGATTCGAACTCACGGTGGGCTCGCACCCACGACAGTTTTCAAGACTGTAGCATTAAACCGCTCTGCCACTCTTCCAATCTTATTTTCGAGTAATGTGTTATTCGCGAAAGTCCGCATTATAGCAAACAATTAATCGTCTTGAATATCCTGATTTGGAAAAAGTACGTCAGTATAGCCAAAATCTTTTAAATTTTTGATGCGCATGGGGTACAAAATGCCATTTAGGTGATCACATTCATGCTGGACGACCCTTGCATGGAAGCCGCTGACCAACCGATCGATTGGTTTACCAAACTGATCAAACCCTGTGTAATGCAAACGTGTGTAGCGCGGAACGATTCCGCGCATGCTAGGAACGGACAAGCAACCTTCCCAACCATCTTCCATTTCATCTTGTACGGCTGTTAGTGTGGGATTAATCAGCACGGTATAAGGCACTTGCTCTGCATCTGGATAGCGTGGATTTGAACCTACACCAAAAATGACCACCTGCAAGCTAACGCCAATTTGTGGTGCGGCAATACCTGCACCATCCATATGCGCCATTGTATCCTCTAAGTCCTGAATAAGTCCGAGTAATTCTGGAGTGTTAAATTCCGTTACTGGCGCTGCTTTCTGCAGCAGTACCGGATCACCCATTCTCAAAACTGTTTGTATTGCCATTTTAATTCGCCTTAAATTATCACTTAATCATATTGCGTTTGATGTTTATTGCGTCTGGTGAAGGCGCGCAATTTCTTCAACCAAAATGCGTACTTTCTGCATGGTTAAGTCTAATCCAGCCATTACGTCTTCATATTGAATGCCATGCATGCTCGCCCCACGTCCAGCAGCCTGATTAGCAATTGGACATAGTGCTGAATACTCTATATTCAATTCACGCGCCAGTGCAGCTTCTGGCATGCCAGTCATGCCAACTAAGGTTGCACCATCCCGCTCTAATCGATTGACTTCTGCAGCGGTTTCTAGCCTTGGCCCTTGCACGCATGCATACACCCCGCCATCGATTAGCTGCTGCTGAATCTGACTTGCAGCCTTCAAACAAATTTGACGTAAATTGGCAGAGTAAGGTTCAGTAAAATCAATGTGTTTAACAGGCAATTCAATGCCATCGTGATAGGTGTTTTTACGGCCATGTGTGTAATCTAAAATCTGATGCGGCAACACAATATCACCGGCATTCAAATCACGGCTAATTCCACCCACGGTTGCAATCGCCAATAAATTGGTGACACCTACTGAATGCAGCGCCCAAATGTTTGCCCGGTAATTAACCGCATGTGGCGGAATGGTGTGCCCGCCGCCATGACGCGCCAAAAAAACCACTTCACTACCTGCCATTTCGCCAAAAATAAGCGGTTGCGAAGCTTCGCCATAAGGTGTGCGTGCAATTTGCCGTCTAGTAATTTTTAAATTATCCAGCTGCGTTAAACCTGTCCCGCCGATGATTCCCAACATATAAACCTAACTGATTAATGACAGAGTAAATGACTAATTTATTTTTGATTATTGTAGCGCATGGCCGCCGCTTGCGCTGTAGGATTTAACGGTTTTATGGCATACTTTGAATATGGGCGCAGACACTAAAATTAAGAGCATTGAGATTGCAGATACAAAAACTTTTGCAGATACCAAGCTTACAGGCACTCTGATTTTAGATGCTATGAATGGTAGCCTTGCAGATAGTTTGGCACTTTCGCAAACGCATTACGAAAACTTCCCAGTTGCCTCCCATTTTTTACCTAAGCACCTGCGCAATCCTATCGCGCTTATATACACTTTTGCGCGCCAAGCCGATGATTTTGCTGATGAAGGCCATCATAAACCTGCTACTCGGTTGGCTAACTTACAAGGTTTTAAAGAGCAATTAGATTTAATTAAAAATAATAGCAAAACAAAATCACCCTTTTTTACCGAATTTGGCAGCATGGTACGTGAGTACAATCTGCCGCTAGCACCTTTTTACGATTTACTGGATGCGTTTAGTCAAGATGTCACTAAAACGCGCTATGCCAATTTCTTTGAACTATTAGATTATTGTCGTCGCTCGGCTAACCCAATTGGCGCCTTGCTTTTACATCTTTTCGATAAAGCGACGCCTGAGAATCTAATCTATTCAAATCAAGTTTGTACTGCACTGCAATTGATTAATTTTTATCAAGACGTTGCGATTGATTTTGAAAATGATTTTCACCGCAGTCGTATTTATTTATGCCAAGATGAAATGCGTGAATTTGGGATTACTGAAGCGCAGATTGCCAGTCAGCATGTAAATAGAAACTGGGAAAAGTTCATGCTTTTCAATATCGACCGCGCACAAACCATGTTAAACGAAGGTAAGCCATTAGAGCGTATTCTGCCTGGCCGTATTGGCTTGGAAATGCGCATGATCATTGGCGGCGGCGATCGTATTCTGTATAAATTAAGAAATGTACACGGCGATATATTCAAGCACAGGCCGCAATTAAAAGCTTGGGATTGGCCACTGATTTTACTTAAATCGTTATTACCTTAACGGCTAACTCAACCACCTTCATTTAAATTCAAACCTAATCACCTAAAACTAATAACAATGACACCACTGCAATATTGCCACCAAAAAGCCGCTCAAAGCGGCTCTAGCTTTACTCTTAGCTTTATTTTTCTACCTAAAAACAAACGCCATGCAATGACTGCCTTGTATGCATTCTGTCGCGAAGTGGATGATGTTGTCGATGAATGTACGGATTTTAATGTGGCGCAGACTAAGTTAAATTGGTGGAAAAGTGAAATTGCCAATCTATACACGAATACACCGCAGCACCCTGTTACGAAAGCGTTGCTGCCATTTGTTGCTGAGTTCAACCTTGCGCAAGAGCATTTTTTAGAAATAATTGATGGCATGGAAATGGATTTGAAATTTAATCGCTACGAAGACTTTGAACAATTACAGTTGTATTGTTACCGCGTTGCCAGCTTGGTTGGGTTGCTTTCTGCGCAGATTTTTGGCTTTAATAATCGCAACACACTGAAATATGCGCAAGATTTAGGCATGGCATTTCAACTGACCAATATTATTCGCGATGTAGGTGAAGACGCGCGCCGTGGCCGAATTTATTTGCCATTGGATGAGCTAACAGAAGCTGGTGTGAGTGAAGAGGATATTTTGCAAAGCCGCGAGTCAGAAGCAGTTACGAAACTGATGGAGCTTCAAATAGCGCGTGCCGAAAGCTTTTACGATAAAGCTTTGCTTGAGCTGCCCAATGAAGACGCGAAGCAACAACGTCCAGGGTTGATGATGGCAGCAATCTATCGCACTTTATTACGCGAAATTAAACTGGATGGCGCTCAAAAAGTATTAAATTCACGCATTTCGCTTGGTGGTTTGCGCAAACTTTGGCTAGTATTTTCTGTCTGGCTGCGAAAAGTCTAGATAAAATAAAGTGTAGCCAAAAATGATTAATAAAAACAAAGCACACGTTGCGATTATTGGTGGTGGTCTGGCAGGGCTTTCTGCCGCCGCCACACTTGCAGAGCAAGGCATTCAGACCACATTGTTTGAAGCTGGACCACATTTTGGCGGACGTGCGCGTAGCGTAGCAATTGAATTTAATAGCCAAACTTTTCAGGTTGATAATGGGCAGCATATTTTATTGGGTGCTTATCACGAAACGCTCAAACTGCTGGAAAAAGTGGGCGTACAAGAAAAGCAGGCTTTTTTGCGTCTACCTTTGGCGCTCAACATGGTGTCACCACGCAACAATAAGGCGTTCAAGCTATCCAATCTGAATTACCTTCCACACCCTTTGAATCAATTATTCGGTTTTTTATGCTGCCAAGGCCTTAGTTTAAGCGAGCGCCTTTCTACAGTTAAGTTGATGATTAAGCTTAAAAAAACCAGTTATCGCTTAACGACTGATGAGCCATTAAAAAGCTTTCTACTAAAGAATAATCAATCGAATCAAATAATCAAATTCTTGTGGGAGCCACTATGTTTGGCCGCTTTAAATACGCCAATTAAATTGGCTAGTAGCAAAGTATTTTTAAACGTGCTGCGGGATGCTTTTAATGGCAATAAAACTGATAGCGATTTTTTAATACCTAAATTAGATTTATCGCAAATTCTATCAACGCCGATTGTGAGATATCTGCAAACACATCAATCGACGGTATTAACCAACAAACGTATACGCAGCATTAAACAAATTGAAAACGGTTTTGAAGTAGCCACTCGATTAGAGCAATATACGTTTAGCCACGTGGTTATTGCAACCGCAGCTAGACAACTAAAAGACTTAACTGCCGATTTACCCAAGTTAGATTTTGTCAGTTTGCAAACAGAAACTTACGATTATCAGCCAATCTATACGGTTTACCTGCAATATCCAAGTCATATAACACTACCTCAACCTATGCTAGGCTTAGTCGATTTAACCAGTCAATGGGTGTTTGATCGCGGTCAATTATGTGGACAACAAGGCTTATTGGCAGTGGTGATTAGCGCAAAAGGCAAGCATCAGAAGCTAACGCAAGATATGCTGGCACATAAGGTGGCGCAAGAGCTGCATCATGCTTTTCCTCTTTTGCCCAAACCACTTTGGCACAAAGTGATTGCCGAAAAGTGTGCCACTTTTTCATGTGATGTGAATTTACCAAGACCAGCCAATATTACGCCCTACCCTAATCTCTATTTAGCCGGCGACTACACTTATGCAGACTATCCTGCGACGATTGAAGGCGCAGTGAGAAGCGGCTTGGCTTGTGTAAACTTGATATTGAAATAATTCAATATTGGTACAGACCTATATTTGAAATAAACTTAGAAAAGAATAATTAAAAAATAATCGCTAGAAACTAATTAAATTAATTATTGCGTAACTGATTTAATGCTTGTTCTAAGCGTTCCACCGCAATCACTTCTAACCCCGTAATTTTAGCTTTTGGTGCATTTGCTTTAGGCACAATCGCTTTAGTAAAGCCTAGTTTCGCAGCCTCTTTTAAACGCATTTGACCTCCCTGTACAGGTCGCACTTCGCCGGCCAAACCAACCTCACCAAACACAATAAGTTTATTATCTAAAGGTTTGTTTTTTAAAGAAGAAACGATAGATAATAATACCGCCAAATCCACAGCCGGTTCTGCAATTTTAACGCCACCAACGGCATTAATAAACACATCTTGGTCAAAACAGGGAATGCCTGCGTGGCGATTTAACACCGCGAGCAACATGGCCAAACGGTTTTGTTCAAGCCCTGTGGCCAATCTTTTTGGGCTGGGCGCATGACTTTCATCTACCAAGGCTTGGATTTCAATTAAAAGTGGTCGCGTGCCTTCCATTGTAACGGTGATACAACTACCTGCCACTTGGCCTTCGTGATGCGATAAAAACAATGCGGATGGATTAGCAACTTCACGCAAGCCGTGTTCCGTCATGGCAAAAACGCCAAGTTCGTTGACTGCACCGAAGCGATTTTTAAAAGCGCGAATCAAGCGGAAAGAAGAGTTCTGGTCGCCTTCAAAATACAACACAGTATCCACAATATGCTCTAGCACCCGCGGGCCAGCCAGTGAACCTTCTTTAGTAACATGGCCAACCAAAATAACAGTGATGCCTAATTGCTTTGCCAAACGCGTTAATTGTGCAGAACACTCACGCACTTGCGCCACTGAGCCTGGTGCCGATTGTAACGCTTCTGAATACACAGTTTGAATGGAGTCAATCACAGCAATATTGGGTTTATGCGTTTGTAACGTGGCTAAAATCTTCTCAAGATTGATTTCTGCTAACAACTCCACTTGACTTGCATCTAGGCCTAAGCGCTTAGCGCGCATAGCGATTTGTTGTGGCGATTCTTCCCCGCTAACATAAATCGCTTGTGCTGACTTTCCGAGATGACACAAGACTTGTAGCAATAAAGTCGATTTACCGATTCCCGGATCGCCACCGATTAACACCACGCCACCTTCAACCAAACCACCGCCAAGCACACGGTCAAATTCGCTGATACCTGTCGGCGTTCTTTCAATATCGGCAGCCTGAATACTACTTAATTTTTGTAGCGTGCTGCTTTGCGCTAAACCTTCAAACTTATTGGCATAACGATTGTTGGAAGTGCTGGTTTCGGCAACTGATTCAACCAAAGTATTCCAAGCCATACAGCTCGGGCATTGGCCTTGCCATTTCGATTCAGAAGCACCGCATTCTGTGCAGGTGTAGACGGTTTTTGGTTTAGCCATGCGAATACATTAATATTCATCTGGCATATAGCCAGTATTAGCGAAGTTCTCAAAGCGCGTATTTTCGCCGATAAATGTTAAGCGTACGCGACCAATCGGGCCGTTTCGTTGCTTGCCGACGATAATCTCTGCTGTGCCCTTGTCTTCGCTATCTGGGTTATAGACTTCATCACGGTAAATAAACAGAATCAAATCCGCATCTTGCTCAATAGCGCCAGATTCGCGTAAGTCACTCATGACAGGACGTTTGTCAGGACGCTGTTCTACGCTTCGATTCAATTGAGAAAGCGCGACAACTGGACAGTCCAGCTCTTTTGCTAGTGCTTTTAATGAACGAGAAATCTCAGAAATCTCGGTTGCGCGGTTTTCGCCTTGCTTGCCGGCTGGGGCTGACATCAATTGCAGGTAATCGATGACGATTAAACCCAGTTTTCCGCATTGACGATGCAACCTACGCGCCCTTGCGCGCACATCAAAGCTGCTTAGGCCCGCGCCCTCATCAATGAAAATCGGCGCTTCATTCAGCTTACCAAGAGCCGTAGTTAACTTTTCCCAGTCTTCGTCTTCTAATCGACCTGTACGCATGCGATGTTGATCCAAGCGCCCTACTGAACCAATCATCCGCATAGCGAGTTGTGTTGACGCCATTTCCATTGAAAAAACGGCAACTGGTAAACCAGTATCCAAAGCGACGTTTTCGGCAATATTGAGTGAGAATGCCGTTTTACCCATTGATGGACGACCTGCAACAATAATTAAATCGCCACCCTGAAAGCCTGATGTCATGGAGTCTAAATCCGAAAAGCCAGTCGGGATGCCGGTAACGTCGCTCGGATTATCGCGCGAAAATAGCATATCGATACGTTCAGCGACTTGTGGCAGTAGTTCTTTAATATCTTGGAAACCTTGACTAGTGCGTTGACCACCTTCGGCAATCTGGAAAATCTTGGCTTCTGCTTCGTCTAGCAATTGCTGTGCATCGCGTCCATTTGGGCTATAAGCGCTTTCAGCAATGCTGCTACCAACCGTAACCAACTTACGCATAATGGCGCGTTCGCGCACGATTTCTGCATAGCGGCGAATATTGGCCGCTGTAGGTGTGTTTTGCGCCAACGAAGCTAAATACGCAATACCGCCAATAGTCGATAATTCTGCGGTACTTTCTAGTGACTCAGCAACCGTCACAATATCAGCTGGACGATTGCGCTCGATTAACTTGGCAATATGCTGAAAAATAGTTTTATGATCAAACTGATAAAAATCTTCTGCTTTTAAAATGTCGGCAATTTTATCTAATGCTTCATTTTCAAGCAGCAAGCCGCCAATAACAGATTGCTCTGCTTCAATAGAATGTGGGGGGAGTTTGAGTGAGTCTAGTTGTTCATCGGCCATGAGCAAATTATACCGAATAAAACCATTGCTCATGAAAAATTGCTGGGGAAATTGGGCAATAAAAAAGGCGACCTATGTCGCCTTTTTTACTTAAATCATAAGTGCTTAAAATCTAGGCACTTAAAGCTTTAAGCAGCCTCACCAACAACAGTAACTGTAATATCAACCACTACGTCATGATGTAATGCCACAGTAACTGGATGGTCACCAATGTTTTTCAATGGACCAGTAGGCATACGCACTTCTGATTTAACCACTTCAAAACCAGCAGCCACAAGGCCTTCAGCCACGTCACCGTTAGTAACAGAACCGAATAAACGGCCATCAACACCAGCTTTTTGTGCAACTTTTAACACATAACCAGCTAATTTTTCACCGCGAGCTGTTGCTGCAGTCAAAATATCCGCTTGTTGTTTTTCAAGTTCAGCACGGCGAGCAGCGAATTCTGCTTTGTTTGATTCTGTTGCGCGTTTTGCTTTACCTTGTGGAATCAAAAAGTTACGGCCAAAACCATCTTTAACTTTAACGATATCACCCAACACGCCCAAGTTTGCTACTTTTTCTAATAAAATAATTTGCATAATATTCTCCTAAACCCTTAATTAACCAGGATGCTTGTCTGTGTACGGCATTAAAGCCAAGAAACGTGCGCGTTTAACAGCACTGGTTAATTGACGTTGGTATTTTGCTTTTGTACCCGTCATACGAGCTGGGATAATTTTTGCATTTTCTGAAACAAAATCTTTTAACAAATCAACATCTTTGTAATCTACTTCTTTGATGCCTTCTGCACTGAAACGGCAGTAACGGCGGCGTTTATACATTTCTCTTGCCATGATGTAACTCCTAATATTCTTTAACTGGGCTGCGTTTTAACAGCCTCTAATTGATTAATGTGCATAACCAATTGATGACTTTTTGCACTGCGCTTAGCCAAAAAACCTTTGGCTTTGATTAACGATCCTGGCTGAATGTTTAGTTTTGCAATGTCACCCATGGCGACCGCATTCACTTCACACTCTACTTTTCTCTTTAATCCCGCTTCAATCTGTTCTGAAGCGTGCTGCAATACAAAACTCAACAAGGGCATGCCTGCTGGCGTGTAGCGTATTGGCTCTATTGAAAGCACAACCCCGCTAATCACCAGCGTGTTCAAACTTAAGCTGCTGCAACCTCAGTTGCGGCCGCTGGTGCAGGCGCTGCATCTTTAACCAACACTGATTTAGATTTTTCTTCTTTCATCATTGGGCTAGGTGCTGTTACTGCTGTTTTAGTGCTCATTGTTAAATGACGCAAAACAGCATCGTTGAATTTAAAGCCATGCTCTAATTCTTCCAATACCGTTAAGTTACATTCAATGTTCATTAAAACGTAATGTGCTTTGTGGATTTTTTGGATTGGGTAAGCCAATTGACGACGGCCCCAGTCTTCTAAACGGTGCATAGTGCCGCCGTTGCTTGTAACCAGCGTACGATAACGCTCAATCATCGCTGGCACTTGCTCGCTTTGGTCCGGATGGACGATAAAAACTACTTCATAATGTCGCATGAAATCTCCTTGTGGTTTGCAGCCACCCGATATGCTGTCGGTGTGGCAAGGGTTGAAAAGTACGCGATTATAGTCAATAAAGCTTTGTAAATCAATCTGATTGAACAAATTTAGCCAGATAAACCCAGATATATCAAACTAATTGCAACAATTAGGCTAAATACATGCCTTAATAGCATATAACCAAGAGGACGCAATGATGACACCCAGCGATGCAACTCACATTAATCTGAATCAACACAAAGAACCAGTGGGAGTTTCAGACAAAATTGCTTATGGCTTTACCAAAGCCATGCGTTTTTTTGCGGATACTTTTTTTAGTGGCCGTTACGGTCATCGAGCGGTTGTTTTAGAAACAATTGCT
This sequence comes from Pseudomonadota bacterium, assembly GCA_040387515.1. Classification (GTDB taxonomy): domain Bacteria; phylum Pseudomonadota; class Gammaproteobacteria; order Burkholderiales; family Methylophilaceae; genus Methylotenera_A. The sequence continues at coordinate 27,688 of JAZKDP010000017.1, read as the reverse complement.
GGTGTTCCAGGCATGGTGGGCGGGACATTGCAGCATTTACATTCATTACGCCGCATGCAATCAGACAATGGTTGGATACGCACGTTGTTAGAAGAAGCCGAAAACGAGCGCATGCACTTGATGACTTTTATTGAAATAGCGCAACCAAATGCTTTTGAGCGTATTTTAATTGTCATCGCGCAAGGTATTTTTTATAACTGCTTCTTTTTATTGTATTTAATTTCGCCGAAAACTGCGCATCGCGTTGTCGGTTATTTTGAAGAAGAGGCGGTTTACAGTTATACCGAGTATTTGGCTGGTGTCGATAGTGGCAAATATGAAAACGTACCTGCGCCGCAACTAGCCATTGATTACTGGCATTTACCGCACGATGCGAAACTACGCGAAGTGATTATTGCAGTGCGTGCTGATGAAGCTGGGCATCGCGATGTAAATCATGATTTTGCTAATCAATTAAGTTAACGACTCATCAATTTAAGATTATCTGGTTAACTCTAGGCTCTATCTTTTATTGTTTGCTTGGCCTTTAATATCAGAATCATGGACGATAAACATAGCGTAACAGCATTGGCGAGAATAAGCGGCCAATCATGCTGCAACAAACCATAAATCAGCCACATCGCTACACCCAAAGTAAAAATAGTGTACATCGGCAGTGAAATTCCCGATAAGTCGCGAGTTTTGTACGACTGAATCGCTTGCGGCACAAATGCAGCGGTGGTTAATATAGCTGCGCAACCACCAATTAGTGGCGAAAAATCAGAAGATAACATTGATAATTTACTTTAAATTGTTATTTTAATAGATTGATTTATAATATACCTAGGTTAAATCAGGCATTTCTGCGCCAAACACTTTTATTTTCAATTTTTTAAGCTGATCTCTAAAATCAGCCGCTTTCTCAAACTCTAAATTCTTCGCCGCATCATGCATACATTTTTCCAAACGCTTCATTTCTTTAGCCAATTGCTTCTCGCTTAAGGACTCATAATTGGCTTGATCTTGCGCAGCCTTGCGTTCACGTAACGCTTCATCTTTGCTGTAAACGCCATCAATCATGTCTTTGATGCTTTTACTGATGCCTTTTGGCACGATGCCGTTCGCCTCATTAAAAGCCATCTGCACGCCGCGCCTACGTTCGGTTTCATCCATCGCCGCTTTCATACTGCGGGTGATTTTATTGGCATAAAAAATCACTTTACCGTTTAAATTACGCGCCGCACGGCCAGATGTTTGAATCAAGCTGCGCTCGGAACGTAAAAAACCTTCTTTATCGGCATCTAAAACTGCAACTAGTGACACTTCTGGAATATCCAAACCTTCGCGCAGTAAGTTAATGCCGACCAGCACGTCAAATTCGCCTAAACGTAAATCGCGAATAATTTCCACGCGCTCAACCGTATCAATATCACTGTGCAAATAGCGCACTTTTACGCCGTGTTCATTTAAGTAATCGGTTAAATCTTCTGCCATACGTTTGGTTAATGTCGTAGCCAGCACGCGCTCGCCTACTGCAACGCGTAGCTTAATTTCTCCCAACAAATCATCCACTTGCGTGTCGGCTGGTTTAACTACAATTGGCGGATCGACCAAGCCGGTTGGCCGCGCAATCATTTCCACCACTTGCTGTTGATGATTTTTTTCGTACTCTGAAGGCGTGGCTGAAACAAATACGCATTGGCGCATGATGCGCTCAAACTCTTCAAATTTAAGTGGCCGATTATCCAAGGCAGATGGCAACCTAAAACCATAATCCACCAAATTGGTTTTACGCGAACGGTCGCCCAAAAACATACCGCCCACTTGTGGCACAGTGACATGGCTTTCATCAATAATCATTAACGCATCATCTGGCAGATAATCAATCAGCGTTGGCGGCGGATCACCTGGATTACGGCCAGATAAATGGCGTGAATAGTTTTCAATGCCTTTGCAAAAACCAATCTCATTGAGCATTTCTAAGTCAAATCGCGTGCGCTGTTCAATGCGCTGCGCTTCGACCAGCTTGCCTTCTTTAATATAAAAAGCCACGCGGTCAACCAGCTCTTTTTTAATTTTTTCCATCGCTTTAACGGTAGTTTCGCGCGGCGTTACATAATGACTAGACGGATAAATGGTAAAGCGTTGAATTTTATTGAAAATTTGCCCTGTTAACGGGTCAAACAAAGTGATTGTTTCAATCTCATCATCAAACAAACTGACGCGCACCGCAGTTTCGTTATTTTCTGCAGGGAATATATCAATTACATCGCCACGCACTCTGAAACAGCCGCGGCTAAAATCGAAATCGTTGCGGTCGTATTGCATGCCAATTAAGCGGTCGATTGCATCTCTTTGGCTGAGTTTTTCTCCCTGTTTAAGGTGCAACACCATGCCGTGATAATCCGACGGATCACCAATGCCGTATATCGCCGAAACGGTGGCAACAATAATGCTGTCTTCACGCTCTAATAAGGCTTTGGTGGCGGATAGCCGCATTTGCTCAATATGCTCATTGATGCTGGAATCTTTTTCGATGAACAAATCGCGCGATGGTACGTAGGCTTCTGGCTGATAGTAATCGTAATAACTGACAAAATACTCTACGGAATTATTAGGAAAAAACTCGCGAAACTCACTATATAACTGCGCTGCCAGCGTTTTATTTGGCGCCATCACAATCGCTGGGCGACCAAGCCGCGCAATCACATTGGCCATGGTATAAGTTTTGCCAGAACCAGTTACACCAAGCAGCGTTTGAAACTTTAGGCCGTCTTGAATACCTTGCGTCAGCTTGTCTATCGCTTGAGGCTGATCGCCCGCAGGTGGAAAAGGTTGATGTAATTGATATTTGCTATTGGGAAATGTAACGAACACGCGTTTATACCTAAGCTTATGTGTAAAATTTGACCTTAATTCTAGCAGTTTTGCATCCAAATGCGCTTTTTTTGATTACAAGCTAATATGCTCCGATTAAAAGCTAATTGTGACTCACACTTTACTGGCATTTTTTGGAAGCCTATTTATGTGGCGAACTTATTTCAAAACAAATCCGTCATTACTATCAGTATTAGTAGTTCAGAATAAATTTTTAGTGATTTAACAGCTCATATAAATCCTAGCCTAGGAGATTTTCATGCGTTTTTTAGTGTTAATAACAGCAATGCTTGTTGCAACTCCATCTGTTTTTGCCTTTGAAACAGCAAAAATGATGGATGCTTTATGGAGTGTAGTGATGGTACGTGGCTACAATGCGACTGGCGGCTTAGCATACGGCTCTGGCGTTGTTGTTGGGGAGAATAAAGTATTAACCAATTGCCATGTATTGCGCGCGACTAAACAGCCTTGGATATCTCGTGGCGAAGATACTTACCCAATTATCAGCGTTAAAGTGGATGCTTGGCACGACTTATGTTTGGTTTCTGCATTTTCAATGCCGTTCAAAGCAGTCGTTATTGGCAAAAGTACTGATTTGAAACGCGGCCAACAAGTAGCTGCAATTGGACACTCTAATGGCGTGCCCACCCCACTTACTTCTAGCGGCAATGTCAAAGCACTTTTTGATTCGGATAATGGCAAAATTATTCGCAGCACGGCAAAGTTTACGATGGGCGCCAGTGGTAGCGGATTATTTGATATGCAAGGCCATTTGGTCGGTATTAATACTTTTAAAACTGCGGGTTCCGGCGGCAGCATTCACTATGCGCTGCCAATTGAATGGTTAGAAAAACTAGAAAAAGAACCTGAAACAACCGTATTCCCCGTAACTGGAAAAGCATTGTGGGAAGAGGACGAAGATAAAAAACCTTTCTACCTGCAAGCTGCCGTACCAGAATCGCGCCAAGATTGGCCGAAATTAGCGAACATTTCTGCAAAATGGACGCAAGCTGAGCCAAAAAATTCTGAAGCTTGGTATGCATTGGGCTTAGCGAATGAAAACTTAGCAAAACTAGATTTAGCGCAACAAGCATATCAACAAGCCGTGAATCTTGATAAAGGCCACTTTGATGCCTTAGTGCGCTTAGGTGCTATCGCCAAAAACCAAGGGGATACGAATACAATGCATCGTATTCAAGTCACCTTGAACGATATAGATAAAGACATAGGCGCTGAATACTCTGAGATGATGGGTTGTGATAAAGAATGTTAATTTGCACAAGCAACTAGCGCAGCAATTTCATTTACTCGATAATTCTAGCAATCCTATATAAAGACCACAGTATGCGGTCTTTATATTTAAACTCGGCTTATATACGGTGATTCCTTAATCCTATTTTTATGCGTAAAATAGCGGCTATTCAATCGATCTAAGTTAATCCGTTTTAAGGAAAGCGTATTTTGGCCCACTCGTCTGCACAGGTTTTATCAAACCGCGTTCAAAGCATTAAAGAATCCCCTACCCTTGCTATTACTGCTAAAGCTGCTAAATATAAGTCTGAAGGTCGCCCAATTATTGGTCTAGCGGCTGGCGAACCTGATTTTGATACGCCACAGCATATTAAAGACGCCGCAATTGCCGCGATTAATGCGGGCTATACCAAATACACGCCAGTGAGCGGAATTCCAGCGCTTAAAAAAGCAATTGTGAATAAGTTTAAAACTGAAAACGGCTTTGATTATGCGGTAAATGAAGTGATTGTCGGTGTTGGCGGCAAGCAAACGATTTTCAACTTGTGCTTGGCCGTGCTGAACAAAGGTGATGAAGTCATCGTACCTGCGCCATATTGGGTGAGCTATGCGGATATCGCTTTAGTGGCTGAGGCCGTGCCGGTGATTATTGAATGCGGCATTGAACAAGGCTTTAAATTGCTGCCTGCGCAATTAGCAGCAGCGATTACGCCAAAAACCAAACTAATAATGTTCAATTCACCATCCAACCCAACTGGTGCGGTTTATAATCTGGATGAATTAAAAGCGCTGGGCGAAGTGTTATTAAAACATCCGCATGTACTGGTTGCCACAGACGATATGTACGAACATGTGAACTTAACTGGCGATAAATTCTACAATATATTAAATGCCACACCAGTGTTAAAAGACCGTTGCATCGTGCTAAATGGTGTTTCTAAAGCTTACTCTATGACAGGCTGGCGTATCGGTTACGCGGCTGGTCCTGCATACATTATTAAAGCAATGGAAATCTTACAATCGCAATCAACTAGCAACGCGACTTCAATTTCACAATATGCGGCAGAAGCAGCATTAAGCGGTTCTCAGGATTGCATTAAACCAATGGTGACTGCATTTAAAGAACGTCATAAATACGTTGTCGACCGTTTTAATGCAATGCCAGGTTTAAGTTGCCTAATGGCTGGTGGTGCTTTTTATGCATTCCCTGATGCGCGATCAGCCATTGCCAGCCTACATAAAGCAGGCAAAATTAATGCGGCGACCGATATGGCTTTTGCAGAATACTTGCTGGAAAAATTTGATGTGGCGGTTGTGCCTGGTTCTGCATTTGGTGCAGAAGGTTATTTCCGCATTTCGTTTGCAACCAGCATGGATAATTTGCGTAACGCGTTAGACCGAATTGAAAAAGCATTAAGTTAAAAACAGTTTTACTTTAAATCCCTATTAATAAAAAAGGCCTTTAAAAAGACCTTTTTTATTAATTGTTATTTCTTATCATAGCCTTGCACTGTCACGCTGCCATTATTTTCCAATATTGCCAATTTAATATCCTTGATCTCAAAATAACCAGATTGGCGCAAAGTAGAATCCAGTTCCTGCCGCGTTAATTTTGCCTCATTCATCACATCCTCAAACAGTTTGCCTTGATGAATGATCACTTGCGGCCTGCCCTCAATAACAGCTTCCAGTTTTTTACTTTTAAAAGCAATTAAACCGACCAAATAATTGACCGCAACCAATGTAGTGGCCGATATCAAACCGCCAACCAGCGAGTTGTCACCCGCATTCATCGAATTTTGCACAGCGTTGGATAAAATAAGCAACAGCACTAAATCAAACGGTGAAAGCTGGCCAATCTGCCGCTTGCCAGTTAAACGCAACAATGCAATCAAAAATACATACACCACCAAACCTCTGACCACCAATTCCCACCAAGGCACTGCTATATCAAACATTTCAGCCTACTTTCTATGGTTTAACCAAATACACCTATTAACTTTATAGAAATTTATTTTGGCACAAGCGATTTTATTTATCGCGACCAAATAAATTTTTAAATGAATCTAAAGCCTCAGCCGCTTTGATACCAACACTTGTACCTGCGCCTGGCCCTAAAATAGCCGTACCCGCCACAGCACCAGCCAATGCAGCTTTAGATGGCAAGACTACAGGCTTACTGACCGTGCCAGAAACGTCTAGTGGAATGGCGACCAAACTGACGCTATGTTTCATCGCTACCGAACCAGTGCCATCCAACGCCTTATTCGGTTTAATTTTAACTTGCCCTTTCGCCGTTAATAAACCGGAACTAATATTTAAATCACGCAAATGATATTGCTTGCCAGATACATTTAACAAGCCAGAAAATGCAGAAAATTGCGTGTCACCGCCATTTTGGCTTTGCTTAATCAACAAACTCGCCACTTTTACCAAATCTAACCCATGCAGAATCCCATTGTTGATTTTGAATTTAAAACTGGCTTGTAAGCGATCTGCCAACTGACCCACTTCTTTGGCTGAGGCAGAAAAATTTCCATCTGCAAATAAACTACCGCTCAAATAAACCGCTCGGCTTATCATTCTGGTAGGTTCTTTTACGGATAAGCCATCAATTTTTAAGTGCCCTTTCGTTTTCCAATTGCTTGCATCCTTGCCCTCTTGCCAAGTTAACACAGCATTTCCGGCCAATTTCCCACCATAAAGTGCTGCATCAATTTTAGGAATGGTTAATTGATTGCCTTTAAGATGCATTTCAAACTTTGCTTTATCAATTAATAGCGGCAAACCAATTGGCAAAGTCCATTTATCTGCATTGACTGTAATTAAATGCTCACCCCCATTGGGCGCCACATCTACCTTAAGTTTGCCATCCACACTTTCTATCAGCGCAGAATCTAATTGATTCAATTGAGTTAATGCAATTTCAGCATTCAAAATCGGCATCTTGATATCAGGCCAAATAAATTGCATTTCTTGAATATCGATACGGCTCACATTAATTGCCGCCGCTTCCGCTTTTTCAGACTTATTTGCCGCTAAGGCAGAAACAATCGGTAAAGCAGATTTTTTAATTACAGGCTTAATTACTTTTAAATCAATCTGCTTAGTTGCAGAAAAAAGCGAACTCAAAGTTGGCACAATAACCAACTTCTCAACGACCACTTCTTGACTCTCACCAACCACAATGCCGCTAGCCACTAATCGCGGACTAGGCAAAAAACGTAAATGTCCATTTGCAATTGTCACAGGCACGCCTAATTTTTCGCTGGCGATACTTTCCGCTTTGCGTATATATGTCTGCGTCGGCAATGAAAAAGGCAGGATAATTAGCGCAATAATGACAAACATCACCGCAAAAACTATTTTTTTAGAATTTTTCACAATTAACCCATAAATTATTGGTTGTAACGATTGACCAAAAGGCTCTTAGTCAGTATTATCACGCCTTCACAAGTGTAACCGATTCCTCGATAGCTCAGTCGGTAGAGCAACGGACTGTTAATCCGTGTGTCCCTGGTTCGAGCCCAGGTCGAGGAGCCAAATATAATAAACAAGCCCTGCAGAAATGTGGGGCTTTTTTATTTCTGTGATTCTAGGCGTAATAAAAATTACAATCTAGATTAACTATTATAAACACGCTTGTGACCCTCACTAAATTTGGTGGATAAAATTGAAAAATTACTACGAAGTTTTAGGCCTTGCAACTAATGCGACTCTAGCTGAAATAAAAACCACCTACCGCAAGTTGGCATCTCAATTCCATCCTGATAAAAACTCGGCAAGTGATGCTCCTGCAAAATTCAGACTAGTGCAGGAAGCCTACGAAATACTTTCCGATACTGATAAAAGAAAGTCGTACGACGAAAACCGCAGACGTAGTTTATTGGATAGTCCGATAGACACGGCACATGAAATTTGGCAGTACTATATAGATGGAATATTAAAACGATGAGAATATCGCGCTACTTTACTGACCTAATGGCTACTTATGTGGCTGATATTAATGATTTAAAAACTGATTCAGGTGGTGAAGATGTTCTCACTGATCGTCTTAAAGAAAAGCGATCACAGATACCAGACTTAATGCCGATGATAATGACTAACCCAGAGATGATGGCGGTTATTTTTCATAGAAGTATTGTGATTAAAAAACCAGAAATCATCATGAGTTATATTGATAAAGAACCTGCTATGTTTCCAGCATGGGATGATATATCTTCCAGCGTTGAGTTTAAGTCTTGGGCAAGTAACATTATTGATAAGATAAAAGATGAAGCTGGTGGTGAGCATTTTTTACTAACCACCGTCATGCTAGAACACCTCTATGCACTATATGAAGTAAGTGAAGACGCCATTGAAGAAATGGAATCTGAAGAATCAGATGACCTTGCTGAATCTGGCGGCGAATGGCTATCTGAGCAAGGATTCGATAGCCATTAGAGACGCTCATTAGTAGACTTTAATAAATACAATAGGATAAAAATGACACATTTAGTCGTTGTAGAAGCAACCAATCTTATACAGTCTGGCGACATAGTAAGAGCCGAGGCTTTACTCACCGCCCTAGTAGAAACCGAGGGCGATCATGCACTGGTAGAGGTTCTTGATGAAATTCCAGCGAAAGATCTATTGGCAGTAATTCGCGAATATGACTCATCTAAACAGTCACTGTTGAATTTGTTAATCACCCCTGAACAATTTGCACGCGTGGTTGTTTTAGAACGTCTCTATAAAGATATGTCGCACGAACAACTTCGCGGAATGATTAACTCGGTGATTTTTCGGGAAGATGCCGACGCGAACGAGTTTATTGCAGCAATCGCCGAGCTTGAGTTTGGTTATGAGACATTGGCAGATTACCTTTCAGATCGCGCAGAAGAAGTTGTAGGAGAGACATTTTCGGCACTGGAAACCGATGATATATCACGCTCAGAAATTAGCGATCATGACTGGAAAGAGCTCACATGGTTACTACGTCATGAACATTCAGACATTTACAATATAGTGCTTGTCCTGTTAAAAACTAAACTTCAGGCGCGACTAATCCCTGAAGCTGTTCACACGACTGAAAGCGATGATGAAGCCGTTGAGAACACGGCTCCTGAAGAAAAAGATACTAAAGATGATGAGGATGAAGATTCTGCAATTTAGATGCTTTTAGCTAAATACACAGCCCTTGCATCATTAAACAATCACTTATGGCACTCATTCAAAATACTCATTCTGTTTCAGCCTATGACAATGCGCCTTTCTTTGAAAAGGCGCTTAAACATGCGGTTCAGAACAATTTCATCGATCAAGCTAGGTTAGCTGAAATGATTAATGATGCAGCCACAGGCTCGCTACAAATTGCTGAATATTTTGATGAATCCACTCATCTGAGGCAAAATCTAGAAGCGTCCATGAGACGCATGGTGAGCTTGGTAAGCTTATATCTTGAAGATACAACAGGTGGTGAGTTAGATAAAGCCGCACAGCTTTTAAAAGACAAACCATTTCGAGCGCTTTCTCGCGGTGGATCACAAATGCTAAAAGCGCTCTACAGCATGCCAGAAGATGAGCACTTCGGTTCATCTAGATTTGATACTGAGCGCGAGTTTCTAAAAAAAGGGTTAAGCAAAGAACTGTCTGTAACAAAGTTTAGACAAACATTTAAAGATTGTGAACGATTCAAAAGGAACATCAATTTAGCTACTTTACTGGTCGAGAGACTTGGGTCGAGTAGCAATGAACTTAATGAGATGTTTGCATCAGCTGAGCCTGTCATTCGCACATCCTTGTTATCTTTGGCATATGGCGCAAAAAAAGTAACGGCTAATAAATCCAGATTTCCTGATGAAGCTGCCTTATTTGAGATATTTACTTCAATTCGTAAAGAATGGGCGCTTTTAGGTGATGTAACTTACTCAAGCAAATTTATAGATGATCTGCCAGCAGAACTCCAAGTCTACGCCAAAGAAATTCTTGAAAGCATTCAGAATGAAGATATTCCTAAAATAGTTAATCAATCCATCACGCTAGAGTCAGTTTTAAACGACTTCAAAGACAGCCGATACTTTTACATACAAGGTCAGCTAAATGAGCTGAGTCGATTCGACAAAATGCTTGCAGCAGACTGGTTTTCACTTACAGGCGGTAATAATGAGGATTCGTTGCTTCTTACCTTATTTCTATGTGCGTCAGCAGGAGTAAATCATAAAACCCATTTAAAGGCCACCGAAGCTAAAAAAGCAGTTTTAAACATTCGCGAAAATGGTCTTTTACAAAATGAAGTGCTTAATCTGATTAAGACGGCGCCTCATGATGAGATGGATCAACTAATGTCGTTATGGGATGATTTTGTTGATGATGCTTCACCGTATCTGTTAGATAGCTCAGATGAGAATTTACATGAAGTAATGATGTATTTAGCTGAACACTGCAATATCCAGAAACCAAAGAAGTAACATTACTTGAGACAGAAAACACTATTTTAACTTTCTCAACGATTGAATTCTGATCACCAGTGTATGGCTTAAATAGAATATCTTAACCTAAAGGATAAGCATGACTGAAAGCACAACCAACCTTAAAGTACCATTTAGTGAAAAAGACCAAGCTAAATCATTGGGCGCAAAATGGAATGCCGAATTAAAACAATGGTATGTGCCACAAGGAGTGGATGCAAAGCCATTTGAAAAGTGGTTTACGAATACACCTGCAGCGCCCAAAAGCATTACAGAAACACACTCCATTGACTCTAGACTAGATGACGATGATATAGAAGCAATTAATGCAAAACTGCGTGATGCTTATGAGTTTCGAGAAGCCGAATAACTGTAGCGATTGACTAATCTGCATCTGCTTGAGCGCACCACAAAATTAAAAAGCTGATTCCATATAGGTTTCAGCCTTATTAATTTAAACTACAAAGTGATAAATCTCGGCACTTATCAAAACTCCAAAAACAGCTTTACATCATTAGCCATAACTAATAATTCGAATTTAAATTGATAAAATCTTTTCTTACAAATTTATGGTAAATTGGTCTCATGAAAAAAATATCGATTATAGTTTTACTTCTGAGTGTATTTGCATTCTCTGGCTGCCATCATTTTGGGCATCACTGTCCTCCTGGGCAAGCTAAAAAAGGCAACTGCTAGCTTCATTTAGTAGTTATCTTGCTTTCTGATGTAATAACTGTCTGCCGTAAGCTTACTTAATTCTGTATTAATATGGCAGGCAATTCTGAACGGCTTAAGTCTTTTTCTTTTGGAGGCAGCTAAATTTTAGACTTTGGTTTTTTCCATAAGAGATTTTCGAATTCTTTGGCAGGAATTGGCTTAGAAAATAAATAGCCTTGCCCAAAATCACAACCTGCCGCTATCAATAAATCTAGCTGCTCTTGCGTTTCAATGCCTTCTGCGACTACTTTTTTGCCTAATTTATGCGCCATGGCAATAATTGCTTCGCATAACACTAAATCGTTAGAATCTGGATGGATATTAGTGGTGAATGACCTATCTATTTTCACATAATCAATATCGAATTTTCTTAAATAAGCCAGCGATGAATAACCGGTCCCAAAATCATCAATCGCTATCTGAATACCAGCTTTATGATAGTTTGCTAGCTGGCTGATGACCACATCACGCGCGTCCAGCAATAAACCTTCAGTAATCTCAATACAAATACTGTTTCCAGACAATCCACGCGCCTGTAAATGCTTAACCCAATTCAGGTGATGGTTGTGATTAGCCCTAAACTGTACAGGAGAGCGATTGATACTGATTTGAAAATCAATGTCGTGCTGACGCCATTGAGCAACTTGGCGCACAGCTTCAGCAAATACCCAATCACCAATTTCAATAATCATGCCCGTGTGTTCTGCAATAGGTATAAACTCAACCGGACTCACCAAACCACGTTGCGGGTGTTGCCAGCGGATTAGCGCTTCAGCTTTGTGAATACTGCCCGACGCAAGATCTACAATAGGCTGGTAATGCAGTTTAAATTGGTTTGCGGCTAGTGCGCCGCGCAGATCGTTGCTCAAATGCATGCGCGTTAATGCGGCATCTTGCATGGACGAAGTAAAATAGTGATAACGGTTTCTACCCTGCTCTTTAGCCGCATACATCGCTTGATCTGCGCTTTTAAGTAGCGCATCTACCTCGGTACCATCAACTGGATAAACACTAATACCTATGCTGGTGGTGATATATACAACCTCATCCTCCAAATTAAAGGGTTCTGTAAATTTATCTAAAATATTTTGTGCAATACGTTCGGTACTCATTTGATTATTGAGATTACTCAATATGATGGTGAATTCATCGCCGCCCATGCGCGCGACAGTATCATCAGCTCTTACACACTTAACTAGGCGGCTCGCGGTTTCTTTCAACAATAAATCTCCCATCTCATGCCCGAGCGTATCGTTGATTTCTTTGAAGTTGTCCAAATCCAGATACATTAAAGTGATCGATTGATTGTTGCGCTGGCACTTTTTAATCTCTTGTTGGAAGCGGTCTAGAAACAAAACTCGATTGGGCAGATGAGTGATTTGATCATAGTGCGCCAAACGGAACACTTGAGCCTCAGCATTTTTTCTTTCACTGATGTCAGTATGCGTACCAATCATGCGCAACGGTTTACCATCAGCGTCGCGGCTGATTACCATGCCGCGACTGAGCGTCCATTTCCAGCTGCCATCTTTGCAGCGAAGGCGGAATTCAGATGTATAGATATCCTTTCTCCCCTGCAGATATGCCTGTGTATCTTCCAGCATATGAGTCAAATCGTCTGGATGCACAAGCCTTCGCCCTGCTACAGCAGTTTCTTCCAATTCGTTGTTGGTATATCCGTAGATTTCTTTCCATCGAGCCGAGCGAAACACTTGGTCCGTCGGCATGCTCCAATCCCAAACACCATCTCCAGCACCCTCTAACGCAAATTTCCAACGCTCCTCACTTACATGTAAAGAGCTTTCGATTTCGAGATGTTCTTGTATGGTTTCGCGTACCAAGAAATAAAGCAGAAAAGCTGTAAGCGTAATATATGCCCAGCCTTTATAAATACTGTAATGAGTGAATTGTTCCTGCGTAGAGACCAGCGTCTGAAGGATACGATCGCTGAAAAATATCCATAAAACACCAATTAAGACATAGATAATAAAAATACGTAAAGCAATTAAATGGGGCGAAGATGAAGTTTTTTTCCAAAAACTTTTCAGCATATTGATCCTTTGCTAGCATTTAGCGCATTATTTGACTCTATATTATTCATTGGAAAACCAAACTACATTGAGTATGTTTATCTTAGATAAGATTAAACTGGATAAAAAGTTAAGTTATATCAACTGTCAATATTTTATTATTTAAATTAAATCCGTCGAATAGATTATCAACGTGACAATGGTATTTAACGACCCTTATATCAGATAATATATTTATAGCCACTTATACATGACTAGTGCATCTACATAACCTTTTAACGGATGATTAAATGCTTTAGGTAATCGCCCAACCGTAGCAAAGCCGAGTTTATTCCAAAGCCTGACAGCACCTTCATTAGTGGACGCTACAAAATTAAACTGCATGGCTTTATACCCAAATGCTCTTGCAACACTTTGAGAGTGTTCGCACATGGCAGTGGCAAGTCCGCGTCCTCTAGCCTCTGTTGAAACCATATAGCCACAATTACAGACATGCTCACCTGGCCCTAGCTGATTTGTTTTTAAGTAATACGTACCAAAAATCCTGCCATCCTCTTCAAACACATAAGTGATTCTCGGAGTATCAATCCATATTTTTAATGCCTGTTCTTTGGACGTATCTCGCGGGTAAGCATAAGTCTCACCTACCGAGACTACCTCATGAAAGATTGGCCATATTTGGTCAAAATCATTTTCTGTAGCTTCTCTAATATTCATACCAATTCAATCTACTAATACATACTGCGGCTATTATAAAGCTCGGCTTCGCAAATACTTATTTTGCAGGGTTCTCTTTTAAATAATTTGATTACAGCAGTAAATTTTCCTTGTCTTCTTTAAATTATTACTCATTAAATTTACTATATATTTACACGAGTTATGCGTAATTTTATGAAAATTTAATATCACAAAGCGTAATCTAGCCACTTGTTTAATGACAGGAAAGCAGTGGTATATGAACTCGTTACACATGTTAAAAAATCGCTCTAATCATCATATTAACAATGTATTTAAAAGTACCCTAGTTAAGGTACAAACAGCTACGTTATTAACGCATCCCGCCATTAAGCTCGATTCTTCTAACATCCACAGTGATGCACTTCCGCAACATTTAAAAGCAAGTCACCATCAAAATCCTATCAGAGCAATCACTCAACGTCTAAATATTTACATTACAGTTGAAACACAATGGTTTACCCAATTTCGACAATTGATGATGAATAATTTTAAAGATTACATTTCATTCATTCGAATTGAGCCAATTAACCATGCTAGAAAAATGAAAGTTTGTTTATGTTTTGATGGAAAGATTGAAGACAAGCTAATGACATCTATTATGCGAAGCTTGCCCAGTGCAGAATTTGGTCGTATCACCTTGGTGCAGAACTAAGTCATGTGCAAATTACAAGACCAAAGAGATCAGCATTTTACAAACATACATAGTATCAATACCAATGCTCAAAACAGCGCCTCAATATTGCCTATCAAACCCCAACAGGATTTTAAAGGCATTTGGGTGCCAATTATCACCCCCTTTAAAGATGGAAATATAGACATAATCGCTTTAAGAAATCTAGTGCTGAGAATGACCCGCTCAGGTGTGCATGGGCTAGTAGTCTGTGGGACGACAGGTGAAGCAGCACATTTAAGTGATGATGAAAAAGAAACAGTATTAAAAACGGTATTAGAAACAGTCAATCCTAATTACCCTGTGATGATGGGGATTAGTGGTGCAGACACCCTCTCTGTAACCAAGAAAATCAGGCATTTCAATCAATTCAGAATTTGTGCATATTTAATATCTGCGCCCTATTACATCAGGCCATCTCAGACTGGTATTGTCATACATTTCCTGATGATCGCTGACGCAGCGTCGCACCCTATCGTTATTTATAACATTCCAGCAAGAGCTGGCATCAACATTGAGCTTCCTTCACTAATCAAGCTTTCAGAAGACAGTCGTTTCGTTGCAATAAAAGAATCTAGCAGTAATATCAATCAAATTGTCGATACGATTAATCGAACCTCTTTAAATGTATTGTGCGGTGACGATAGTCTTTTACTCCAAACAATGTGCGCGGGTGGCGTTGGTGCGATTTCAGCAACAGCCCATGTTAAACCTGAGTTATGCCTGGATATTTACAATCAGATTTTAAGTGGTAATTTTCTTGCTGCACGAGCGCAATTTAATCAACTATTACCACTGATTCGCCTATTGTTCTCAGAACCTAATCCTGCGCCTATCAAAGCGATACTATCTGCGCGCGGTGACATTCAAGAGGAATTAAGACTACCAATGCTACCAGTAACTAGATATCTGAAAAAACAGCTTTTGTCCGAAATAGTAAATCTAGAAATTCAATATTAAACAAAAAGACTGTATTGATTAGATAAATCTAAAATCTATGCTTATTTCATGCATTAAATACTCAAGTTGAGTCGGTTCAACATTAAGTTACCCTTAAAAAAACATGCAAGAATATGAATATCTTTACAGTATTTTTATACTTCATACGAATAACTTTGCAACTATTTAATATTCGAATATGTAATCTGACGACTTGTTAGTTTACTGAAAATATATTAGCGAAATTAGGTCGCACACTTATGAAGTAATGGTGGAGATTAATAACTTAATCAATTGATATTAAATATTTTTTTAAGTTACAACTGATCTAAATCAACAGCTTTCTTGTAACCTTTATTTAAATGATGCGTAACGAAATGGGCCGTTAACAACTATATTTTGTGACTAACAATTAGTTGTTATCAATCTCAGAAAGGCAATACACCTGCAATGAATTTTTTTAATCGCAATAGCATAAAAACGTATACCAGCATTTTATTTTTTGCTTACAACACAATAACGCAAGCAACTGAGGAATACACCCTTTTCAACCCTACTCCGGCTAACGCTATGCGAGCGATGGCGACTGAAAGGCCGAGCAAAACCGATAGCCCTTATTCAGTCGACGCTGGTCATATTCAAATTGAAACCAACCTTTTAGGCTACTCGAAAAATGATGATTGTAATCAAGGTATTTGTACAAAAACCAGACAATATGAAGTCGGCAGTTTTAACAATATCAGAATCGGCTTAACTAATCGAACAGACTTACAGATAGTAACTGACCTGTATTTGAATAAAACAGATGAATTTTCTAACAGCCCGCGTAAAGAGAGAAATCAAGGGACGTCAGACACTCAACTTCGACTTAAATATAATGTGTTCGGCAATAATCCATCCGATCAATACGCTTTAGGTTTATTACCGTATATAAAGTTTGCTACGCACCGTGAAAATCTAGGCAATAATAAAATTGAGTATGGATTAGGAGTCCCTTTTAACATCAATTTTGCGGATGATTGGAGTCTTGGTGGCATGACGGTTCTAAGCGCTATTAATGATGAGCAGCATGAAGGTTACGATTTTGCCTATGCGAATTCCTTAGTAGTTGGTAAAGCAATCAATGCTAAGTTACGCACCTACCTAGAATACTATTCATATAAAGCAAGACAACCTGGCGAGCGTTTTAAGAACACAGTAGATTTCGGTCTTATCTACACGATAAACCCTAATTTTAGTGCAGATATAAACGTTCAAAAAGGCGTCAGTGATGCTGCTGATGATTTAAAATTTTTGGTTGGTTCTGTTTATCGATTTTGATAAATAACCCTTTCATCTCTTAACTCTACCTCTCAAGATTAGCTGGTCTAAAAATCAATATTCAGATACTGGATTAACACCAAGCTATAGGCTCTGCGTTACTTTAAAAGCGCAGAGCGCTTAAATGAAGAATGTTTCCACAGAGCTTAAAGTGATACCTATTGATATCACTAAAGCCATATCTCGCATTTGGTAATTAATTCCGCCTGATTTGATGCGTTGAGCGTATCTCTCGCATTTCTAAGCTGATTCTCTATGGTACGAATTGACTTACCTAGCTCTTCAGCAATTTGTTTATAGCTAAAGCCTTTTGCAGCAAGTTTAATTGCCATCAATTCAGACTGTGTGGGTTTTTTGATGAGTCGATACTTTTCAGGGTCGTGCCAATAATGACTAATGCCAAGTAATGGCCCCAAAAACACCTCACTGAACACTGCTACGAAATCAATTTCGGTTGGCGTCCAAATATGGTGCTCATGCGTAAAATCTATACATGTCATGCCCACGGGGGTTTTATCCCAAACGAGTCGCTGAAACAAAATTGACTTACTTTGTATAGATTCAAATTTTTTTCTTGAATCATAAAGTAATGGATTTGATTGCACGTTATCGCATGCCACTGGCAAGCGCTGATGCCAAGTTTTTTGAAACACTTTATCTTGATTAGAAAATACGGTACCTGTGCAATTCGGAGGGTCCGAACTCGCACTATAATAAATCGTGGCAGGTTTATAAATATGATCTTGTGGCCGAACAAAGCCAATATCTGCGCGACATGCCTCAAGTTTCTTCACGATAAACTCTAAAGCAATTGTCATCATTTCATCTGGGTCTTCAACTGTTAATATCAGATGAGCAACACAGTTAAGTGTATCTTGCGGAAACGCATCTCTGTTAGCATCAATAAAATGCTGCTTTAAAATACGCTTTGAAGGCGGCTCATCTTTATAATTGAATAAATTCAATTAGTTAACTCCAGTAATCTCACACACAATTAGTAATCACTATATTAATTCCTATTTATATCTTACTCTTAATTCTTGATGATTTGTCAATCCGAATAACGCATTAGACTTACATTATGTTTACATTTTCATTACAACATATTTACTTTTTATACTGTTTATAGGGGTTTTTTGTCAAGAAATTACATTCCATTAACAAATATGATGTCTCTAATGAAAGAACAAACGTTCTTAATTAAATTATCAATCTTTAATTGTGGGGATGAAAATGAAAAAGTCTTATTTATTAGGGGGTCTCGTTGTTGCAGTTGCTGTTTCATATGCCGCAGGATTAATGGCGCATGGTGTAGAAGTGCCTGCTGGAAGTAAAAAAATGGAGTACTTTAAAAATGCAGCTCGCATGAAAATTAAATCCATGAACGTAGAAGGCACCAATGCTTTCTTGGAAGATATTGTTGCATCCAGCGACCCTAAAGCACCAATCGCCTGTGGTCTATTCAGAATGGATAAAGGTAAATCATTAACTTATACCTATGGTTACGATGAGGCTAAAATCATTATCAAAGGTGAAATGACTATTAATGATGGGACTACAACAGTAAAAGCGTTGCCTGGTGATGTGTTTTTCTTCCCTAAAGGTTCAACAATCAACTTTAAATCAGAAAGCTCTGGCTTAGGTTTTATTTGTGGTCAACGTGAAATAGATGGCGCTTAATTCACATTTAAACGACTCATTATTAAAACCCATTGAACCAGTAAAAGCTTAGAAGGATTAGAAGGAAATGAAAATGAAAAAAATGCCGACTTACAAATTGTCACTGTTGGCTTCTTTATGTGTTGCGGCATTAGTGGCGCACGCAGAAGAAAGTATCAATCTTACGGATCTGACACAAGGAGATCCATTCTTTTACACCAGTGATCAGGATATTAAAGAAAACGATGGTCAGAAAGCTCTAGTGGGCACAGGACGGCCTAATAGAACGCACTCACAAATTCCGCATCTGCCCTTTTATACCGGGTATATGAGCACTAATTATACTTACCGTTTTGTTAACGTGGCGGAGCAAGTATTGACCATGATTGGCGAAGGCAAGCATGGTCTTTGGCGTGTGCAAGAAAACGGCACAGTTCGTGAGTATCTTAAAAAAGGTGCAAGTGGCTTAACTGCAACTGCAGATTTAGCAGCTAAAGAAAATTTAGCAAAAATCGAAAGTGACTACAGCTCTTACTTACCTGAAGAAAGTTGGGCTGGCTATAAATTCCCAGACGAGAAAATCACAAAAGATGGTCAGTTAAACTTTGTCGATTTGCCGATTAGCCATCCCAAATACAAAGGTAAATACGCAAAACATGAGCCTATAGAGCTACCTAACTTTTATTGCACTATGTCTGAAAACGATTACCCCTATGCTAAACAGGCAATGAATTTTGCTTTTAATCAACCTGGTGCAAATAAAGTCGGCCCTCTAGGTAAGCGAGCTGGCTTGGATGTGAAAGAAAATTACACCCAAGTTCTGAGATTAAATCAATTATCAGATGCGCGTTCTTGGGTAAATGTTGGTCAAAAAGGCAAAGATAATCTGCATGTGAAATGGGAAGCCATTGATGCCAATAAAACAAATGTCGAGTATTACTTAGTAGAACGTCCTTTCTTTAATAAGCCTTATCTTTTTGTTACAGCGGTTTATGACAATAAAGATAATAACGATCTCAGATACGTGAGACCTGATGGCCCTTATTACGACAGTATAAAAAATGCAGGTTTGAAATTAAAAACCACCGTTACTGCGCAACCAAGATTTCATCTAGAAAATGGTGAGATTGGCAAAACTGTGGGATTACCGATCTATGGCGTACATCACCCTAACCGTGCAGCATTTAATGGCGGTGGCGCCTGCCCGTTCAAAGGTGGCGATTGGGGTCGTTACCCTAAAACCACAGGTGGTTCAGGCTGGCCGACTCAATATGAAGAAGTGACTCCACTGTGTGATGCCGTGTTGGTCGACATTAAGTTCTATAGCAATCTCGATGGCAGGGATTGGAACAATGCCAACAAATACATGGCGAATGCTGGCGTAGGTAAAGAGACTGTTACTTACAAGATGCAAGCTGGTGAGTATGGTGTATTTGATGAGCAATACAACACGAAACGTGGCGTTAAAAATTCTGAGGCACAAAACGTACCGAATCAAGTAACACTTACCTACCCGGCTGTAGAGCCAGTCGTTACTTATGTTAACCCACCCAAACTGGATCTAGCTAACCGCATGGTCCCTACAGCAGGCACAACTTGCCGCCCTGTACAACAATAAAAAACAAATAAGCTGTATAGCTTAAATTAAAACTAGGAGAAAAAAATGTACGCACGTTTATTTAAAACCGCGAGTTTACTCACGGTAGGTATGGCCTTATCTGTAAATGTACTAGCTGCAGGTGCAGATAGGCCTGAAGAGGAAGCAGCACCCGCTGACACAGCACCAGTCAAAACAGTGCCCGCTGAAACAGGGCCTGCCGAAATAGGTCCTGCTAAAGCAGCAAAAGAGTCTGCTTCGTTTGAGGATTTTCTGGATGGCGAAACACTGTTTGGAGGTAAATTTACCACTTGGGTAGAGTTTGCTTCGGACTATGTTTTTCGCGGTGAATCAGAAACTAATGATGGGAAAATCCCATCATTAAAAGCTGCTATTA
Organism: Pseudomonadota bacterium; assembly: GCA_040387515.1. GTDB lineage: Bacteria > Pseudomonadota > Gammaproteobacteria > Burkholderiales > Methylophilaceae > Methylotenera_A. The sequence continues at coordinate 7,065 of JAZKDP010000017.1, read as the reverse complement.
CATGGTCTCATCCAAGCGGTATATATTTGGGCTACTATGGTGCAAATAACCTATTTCCAGGAGGGGATGCTGCTGGTAACGACCCAAATATCAATTCAATTTGGGGTCCATATATTGGATACAGTACCAAAGATATTGCAGGCACAGGATTTAACTACAACGGGATGTTTTTCCAGTATGTATACTCAAGCGCCAGTGAGTTTAATTATTTAGAGATGTTCAATTACTTAGATAAACAGATTGGCAAGCTAAATCTTAAATTTGAGTACTCACCAACTATTACTGATTGGTTTGGCGTTAAAGGTTTGCAGTCACACAACGTAGCAATACACCCTAGTTATGAGCTACCGCATAAGTTCGTGTTGTCTGGTGGTGTTGGATACCAGTTCTTCAGTAACAGCGGGCCTAATCTTGATGCAAATGCAAACGGAGATGAAGAGCTTAACTGGTGGCATTGGAATCTAGGTGTTAATCGCAAGATGCTTGGTTATAACGTCGATTTACGCTACCACGACACTAATATTAAAAAAGGTCATCATGATTTTTATGGTTTCTCTAATAATCACCAAATTGTAGATTCACGTTATGTGATCTCAATCTCTAAAAGCTTTTAAATAAACAATATTGCCTGCCCTTTAAGGGCAGGCTTTTGTATTTAATAGCACTTTACGCACTAGTTGAGCCACCTTCAGCACTTCAAAAATCTCTTTTAAGACTGTTAGATACCCGTGTTTCTTTTTGAGACCATGGCAAACAACTCATCTACTCTATCTTTCTCTTTGTCATCTTGCGGAATCATAAACGCGAATGCGACATAAATAGACACATTAACCACCAGTGCTACTGCACCTGACGTTAACCCATAAGCCCATGGTAAGTTTCCATGATAAACAAGCTCTAAAATAACGGCAACGATAAAACCAATCGACATGCTGGCAATTGCACCATATTTATTACCTCTCTTCCAAAAGATACCCAGAAACTGCGGTACCGCTAATTGAATGATGCCCTGATAGGCAAGCACGCCTAATGTAAACAAAGACGGAAGCTCTAAACACGATAACCAAGAAGCCAGTATTGTCAGCAATAACATACCAATTTTAGAGAAAATGATAAGTTGCTTCGTATTTAATTTGAAGTAATTGCCAATCAGGTCATTTGCAATTTGCGAACCAGTCGCCTGAATGTTGCCATCTATATGCCCCATTGTAGCGGCCAAGAGAATCACACCAGCAAGGCCCAATAAGACCAACCCGCCAGCCTCTTGAGAAACGATGAACCAAACATCGTTTGGGCTTTGATTTACTGAGGGTAATGCACCTGAAAGCATGCCAAAAATCAGCAGTGATGCACAGAAAATAAGTGATAAAGGCACTGCCAATGCAGCAGATTTTTTGAGACTTTTAACGCCATTGGAAGTGAAAAGTCTTACAAAAATATATGGCCAGCACCAGCCACCCAATGCACCTGTTAGAACTAAACTAAAAAGATATAAAGAACCTTCTTTAGACTCTGGGCCGGGAATTGACAGTTTGAAAGGATCAAGACTGGCAAATGAAATATCTTTGGCGATGACTAGCCAAATTATTAATCCTATCAGCATTACGGTGCCTAATATATAAGCCACGATACCTTGATAAAAATCTGAGATCACAACACCTTTCATTCCAATGCGCACAGTCCATATCTGTCTAATGGCTATCACAACCACACCGAAAACCACCGCTTGGGTAAAGGTCATGTTTCCCAGTGAAATATAACGAAACATTTCCCCAAGCGCTTGCATACCTAAGACTAACCAAGGGATACCGGAAATGATGCCAATAATCGCAGTAATCGTTCTGATGTGTGTGGAGTTGTACCTTAAAGCAAAAAGGTCTGGCTGCGTTTTCAGGTCAAATACCTTGCCCCATGTCCATACTGGCTTTGCCATTAAGTACATCAATATCACTGTCAGTAAACTATACGTCAGCACATAAAATGAGATGATGCCACTTGCTGCTGCCATGCCACCAAATGCAGTAAACATGGCGCCTGGATACCATGTATTAAGAAATGACATAGCTTGATAGCGCGCGCCGAAAGACCTATCGCCCACCGCGTAATTTGTGAAAGATTTATCGTCAACCTTAATGCGCTGCAGAATAACGATTAGACCTGAAAAAAATACCAGCATTATTCCGAATGTGATGAGCATTATTGCAACTCCTCACTATTGGACTCTTCCCAATAGGCATAGAGAATACTTAATGTCACGGAGATGCTGATAGACATGAAATATATAAATGATGCCGGCAATCCCAGTACAAAAAACTGACTCTTACCTACAGCCCAGTATAAAGGCGGATAAAGACAAACAAACAAGTTAATCAAAAACCACACTCTGACAATGTGATGATGAGAGATATTCGGCATTACGTTTCCTCTTATAATTTTTATATCTACTATTCGGTCATTTATTTTTAATAATCATTTAGACAATGCTTAAATATGTTATTAAAATGAATAAATATAGTCAATTTAAGGCTTAAAATAAATGACCGATAAACGGTTATTATTTTTAGAATGGAACTATTATGGACAAATCTAAACTTAAAACTCTCTCGAACGATAAAGCTGGCAGCCTCCCTCGTGCCGCTATTATTTTGAGCTCAATAGCTAGAGGTTCTAGAAAAGGAAGTTTATTAACGGAGCTAATAGCGCGAGAAGCCTTACCTCGCACTACCGTTGTTAGATCGCTAGACGCGCTGATTGAACTTGGTTGGGTGGTGAAAGATCAGCAAAGTAACCGGTTTAACTTAGGGCCAGACCTTGCAGCATTAGGCTATTCTGCCATTGCACGAAATCCATTAGAACGTATTGCAGAAACGGAACTAGGGCTACTAGCCGAGAAACTGAATCAAGTGGTTTATTTAACTGTAAGAGCTGGCCTAGATATGGTGTGCATAGGCAAATATGAAAGTAGATCTCAAATTCAAATTGGCCAGGGAGGCGTAGGTTTACGCGGACCGTTTGGTATGTCGCAAAGCTGTTTAGGTATTATGGCTCGCATGCCCGCAACAGAAGTCTATGAAATTATTGAAGCGAACTTGTCCAGATACCATCGCATAGAAGGGTTTGATGAAACCGGCTTTAGAGAAAGCGTTAAAACTGCACTGAAAAATGGTTTTGGAACTTATGACGACATCATCCTTGATAGGACAACGAGTGGTATTGGTGTCGCAATTGTAGATACATCGGATTATCCAATAGCTGCTATTGGCACGACATTTCTAACCGGATGGTTATCAGAACCACAAAGACAACATTGCATTTTAGAGTTAAAAAAATCAGCCAAAATCATCGAAGATTTATTGTTTAAGGTTTAAATCAGATAAGCAGCAACGCTTGTGTTGATGTTTTGTGTCTTAAATATATGTGAAAAGCAATAGAAAGTATTATTGATGCAGATGAATTAGGTTATTCAAGCTTCCAATTATTCATCTTTTTCAAAAATCCTTCGCCCTTCATCTTCTATGTCTTCAAACTGCCCGCGATAAACTGCCCACCAAAGTCCGGCAAGGACAACGATTGCCATAATGACTGAAAGCGGGATTAACACAAATAAAATATCCATTATTTAGCTTCTACAGGATTAGCAGCAAACTGGCTAGTTACTGTTGATTTAATTATCTGTGACTCAATCTGAGTAGAAAAGTTTGTTAAGCGCAATGCATTTGCTACTACAGTTATTGAGCTCAACGCCATCCCTAGCCCTGCCAGCCACGGCGATAAGACACCAATAAAGGCAAGTGGAATAAAAACCAGGTTGTAAACAATTGCCCAAGCAATATTTTGCTTGATGACTACCATGGTTTTTTGCGCATGCTGAATCAACCCTGGGATTTGACTGATATCTCCATTTAACAAAATATAATCTGCATGCGCCAATGTTAGTGGCACGCCTTTGCCCATTGCAATTGATACATGTGCGCTCGCTAGTATTGGGCCGTCATTTAAGCCATCTCCCACCATTAGCACTTTTTTTCCTTGTTGTTTGAGCGTGTGTAATCGCTTTAATTTATCTAATGGACTGCAAGCGAATTGAAATTGAGCAATACCAATTTCTTTTGCTGTCTTGGTGACCGAATGCGATTGGTCTCCTGATAAAAGCTCAATATCCAATCCTATTTCTTTAAGTTTTTGTATGGTTTTTGCGACATTAGATTTAATCTTTTCTTGCAGATTAAAGGTTGCTAGCCAACCATTTTCATCCGCCAAATAGACTTGTTGTGCGGATGTATCCTTTACTTTAATTCCACAGTATTTTTCAGACCCAAGTTTTATTTGACCATGCACATATTCTGAATAAGCGCTTTTATCAACCAAAACCGCACTGATGCCTGCCCCGACTTGCTCTTGAATATCGGTTAACTCAATCGCTGTATTACGTTGATTAATCTCAGTTCGGCTAGCGTTAAATAATGCACGCGAGATAGGATGCATCGAGTTTTTAGCGATTGCACCAGCGATTGCAAGCGCAATTTCTTCAGATAAGCCTTCTCTATGGCTGATTGAGTTGATTTCAATATGATCTTCAGTCAGTGTGCCAGTTTTATCAAAAATAACAGTATCAATATCTGCAATGCTTTCAATGGCTTGCAATCGTTTAATTAATATTCCGCGTTTAACGAAAGCACTGGCGCTGGCTAACATTGCAGCGGGTGTTGCTAAAGAAAGCGCACATGGGCAAGTCACAATCAAAATCGCTGCTGCTGTCATCAATGCGCGACCATGATCAACATGCCATAACATGGCTGCTGCCAGTGCCGCGCTTATGATCACAAAAAATAGAAAAGGCTTTGCAACACGGTCAGCAAGCTGCGATAGCCTTGGTTTTTCAATAGCCGCTTGATTAATAAGGCTAACAATTTGGCTGTATTTTGTCGATTCGCCAATCGCTTCAAGTTGGATATGCACTATTTGGCCAAGGTTATAACTACCGGCGATCACCTTATCATGCAGACTTTTAAGAATTGGAGTGGATTCACCGGTTAATAACGACTCATCTACACTGGTAGAATTATTGCTGAGGCTTGTAAGAACGATTTTTCCGTCTGCAGGAAAAGCCTCTCCCATGCTGACGCGAACAGTGTCACCGACTTTTAGCTGGCTGTTTAACACCCGTGTATATGAACCATCTAAATTAAGCCGCTCAATATTTTCGGGAATACGGCTGACCAATGACTCAAGAGCCCCCAGTGTTCTGCTATGCAACTTAACTTCTACCAAGCGTGCTGAGAGTAAAAAGAACACAAACATAGTAAGCGAATCAAAATAAATCGTATGTCCCCACCAGCCACTGGGATCAAATGTAGCAGCCGAGCTGACAACAAAAGTAATGACTATACCTAAGGCAACAGGTAGATCCATGCTGATTTGTCTTAATTTTAAATCTCTAAATGCATTGCTAAAGAATGTACTGCTTGAGAACAATAAGACAGGAATACTTAACAGCCAGGATGCCCAGTTGAGCAAATGAATAATATCGTCAGTCATATCACCAGGCTCGGTGAAGTAAGTTGGCGTGGCATACATCATGACTTGCATCATACAAAAACCAGCAACCATCCAACGCCAAAAAGCTGCGCGACTTTTTGTCGTGATATTGAGTTGGCTTTCATTATGTGACGCAGGATTCGCGTCATAACCTAAACGCTGGATTGCGGCAAGTATGCTGGATGGGCGTGTTTGAGTTGGAGACCATACGACTACAGCGCGTTTTTTTGACATGCTGACACGCACATTAACGATACCAGGCAAAGACTGTAACCCCTGCTCTATAATCCCTGAGCAGGCAGCACAACGCAAACCATCTAACAGTAAGCTGGATTCAACAAGTGGCTGCGATAAGTCTTGACCAAATGGTTGACTAAAAGCCGACCATTGATCTTCAGTATCTAAAATAACCCAAGCTGGATTTATTGCAGGCTTGCCAGTAATGAAAGCGTTTGCTGACAAATCTAGATTCCCACATCCATCTCAAAAAAACAATTTTTCATTGATTTAACCCAATTAAAAATCACATACACCAAATTTTTGTATCATGCGCTAACTGCATCCAAATAGCCCATCCGCTTGCAATACTCAGCATGAGGCCTGCTAAGCGCATTCCATAGGGCTCAACTAAGTTGGTTTTGAGTTTTAACCACAACCATGGCGCAAAAAATAACGACACACTTGAACCCAGCGCAAATGCTGCCATAGTGAGCGCGCCGCCTAATGGGTTGCCATTAAAAGAAGCAATAATAAGTGCTGAATAAAGTAATCCGCACGGCATTAATGCCCACAGCATGCCAATATAAAAGTGACCACCTTTTGCATGGCTTACTCTTTTCACCTGTGTCCAAATTTTTCTACCAGTGCTGTCGACCCAAACTGGTTGCCGCGCATAGATGACCAGCAATAATCCCCAGAAAAACACCAATACATGAAAGAACGTCCATATTGGATGTAGTGCGGCGGTGTAATCAGCCAGCCATGCGATGCTTGTAATGCCAAATGTAACAATGGCACCAAGTAGGGCATAGCCACATAAACGCCCTAAATGATAAAGCTGAATAGCGAATGGCTTTTTAGGTTGCGTTTGAGTAAATGATGCGCACGCTGCCCCACACATAGCCACACAATGTGGGCCGCCAGCCAATCCCATCAATAACGCACTAAAGATGAGCGTGGTTTGCATTAGTCTTGCTGATTAACACCAGTTGCCGCATGGTTGCGTGCGCGAAGTGCTGGTTCTAGTGCATTACGTTCTTCTAGTGTTTTGGCATGTTCAAGCGTTTTGTTAATCTCGATTCCGTGACGATAATAATCTTCATCTATTACAGGATCTTGCGCTTTAACCGCAATATAAACGGTAATTATGCAAGCAACAACGACTACGGCAGGCCCGCCAAAAACAAGCCATGCGTGACCGTAGCGCCACCATTGGCGATTTTCTAAATCCTTATTTTCTGGCTTACTGATGTTTTTATCTGACATTAATATGTACTCCTATCGTGACATATAAAAAATAGATTTTTC
>JAZKDP010000016.1:0-99734 GCA_040387515.1 Pseudomonadota bacterium | reverse complement strand
CGGCCTTGTGGCTGTGGAGCAAGGGCGAAGTGACCATTGGCGGTTTGGCGGCGGCAACCGCGATGGCGCTGCGCTTAAACGGCGTTTCACATTGGGTGATGTGGGAAATGACCTCGCTGTACGAACAAGTCGGCACGGTGCAAGACGGTATTAACACATTGACATCGCACAATAAAATCATCGATGCGCCAAACGCAAAACCATTGGTTGTGCAAAATGGCGAAGTGAAATTTGACGCGGTAGATTTTGGTTATAACAGCGAAAAGCAAACGGCCAATAAAAAAACCGTATTAGAAGCGCTTAACTTAACCATTAAACCAGGCGAAAAAGTCGGCTTAGTCGGTCGTTCAGGCGCGGGAAAGTCCACCATTGTCAACTTGCTATTGCGCTTTTATGAAGTAGAGGCGGGCAGCGTGTTGATCGATGGTCAAAACGTGAATTTGGTCACCCAAAACAGCCTGCGCGAAAAAATCGGTATGGTCACGCAAGATACCTCACTTTTACACCGAAGCGTGCGCGATAATATTTTGTATGGTCGCCCAGATGCGACAGAAGCAGAGATGATCGCCGCCGCCAAACGTGCCGAAGCGCATGAATTCATACTTAACTTGAGCGATGTTAAAGGCCGCACAGGTTACGATGCGCATGTTGGCGAGCGCGGTGTAAAGCTATCTGGCGGCCAACGCCAACGCATCGCGATTGCGCGCGTGATGTTAAAAGATGCACCGATTTTGCTGTTAGATGAAGCGACCAGCGCATTGGATAGCGAAGTGGAAATTGTGATTCAAGCTAGCCTTTACAATCTGATGCAAGGAAAAACCGTCGTCGCCATCGCACACAGACTTTCAACCATTGCCGCAATGGATCGATTAATCGTCTTGGATAAAGGCAATATTATTGAAGAGGGTAGCCATGCTGAATTGCTGAAACTGGGTGGTTTGTATGCCAGCTTATGGACGCATCAAAGCGGCGGTTTTTTGGGTGAGCAGTAAATCAATTTTATGGGCACATTGCTGCGTTACGCGGTGCTCGAAATCCTCATGTACTTTGTGTACATTCCGGTTTCTGTGCTCCGTGCGCCTTGCACTGTATCCCATAAAATTAATTTAAAAGGAGATTGAAATGTCAGAAAATATTGAAATCAAACCACCAGTGCCGCCATTTACGCGCGAAACTGCATTACAAAAAGTGCGCATGGCAGAAGATGGCTGGAATAGCCGCGATCCGCAACGTGTTTCGATGGTTTATACGCAAGATTCGCAATGGCGTAACCGCGCGGAATTTCCTAAAGGTCGTGCGCAAATCGTCGAATTCTTAACCCGAAAATGGGCGAAAGAACTGGAATATCGCTTAATTAAAGAATTATGGGCGTTTGATCACAACTGCATCGCTGTGCGCTTTGCGTATGAATGGCATGATGAAGCAGGCAACTGGTTTCGCTCATATGGAAACGAAAATTGGCAGTTTGATGCAAACGGCTTAATGGAATTACGCTACGCCAGTATTAACGATTTGCCGATAAAAGAAACGGACCGTAAATTCTTTTGGCCATTAGGGCGCAGGCCAGATGGACATGTGGGTTTGAGTGAGTTGGGGTTGTAATTAACGTAGCGCAGGTACGTCACCTGCGCTATACAGGGATAAATAGGTATTAAACTTCACTACCTTTGGACTTTTTAACACCAGCTTTTTCAAGCAACGCCTGCCCTTGTTCTGTCTGGGCAAACCCTTCAAGCATTGCACCCATGTTAGTGCCACCAGTTGAAGAGAAAATATCCATAATATTTTTCATGCCATTTTCGACATTACCAGCATTAGCGATAACTTTTAAATCTGCTTGAGAAAGCGCTTTCGCTTGTTCAATACCAACAGCTTGAGTAGCTCTTACTTGTTCAATAGTGACTAAATATTGTTGATAACCAGCATTTTCACCAATTTCTTTGGCCAGTACAATCTGCGCTTGTACTGGCGCAAGTTGCATTGCTTTTTCTGCCTCAGCACGCGCTGTACCTTCTACTGCAATACCTTCTGACTCGCGTTTTTTACTTTCTAAGTTACCTTCGGCCACTAGAATGGTGGTTGATTTCGTACCTTCAGCTACCAAAATAGTGGTTTCTTTTTCCTGAGCAGCTTTAATAATCGCCATTTCTTTATTAATCGCAGCAGTTTCTTTGTCCTGATTAGCTTTAACGATTTGAACGTCTTTATTGATGTTCGCTTGCATTACTTCAGAAACTTTGATAATTTCGAGCTCTTTTTGCTTGGTAATTTTTGCCTGTTCTTTGATAGATTGCTGAGAGAGTTCGTTGGCGATACCCACGGCCTGCTCTTTTTCAGCAGTCCTAGAGCCCACTTTTTGTAGTGCATCTTGTGCTTGCACATCTGTTTCACGCTTTGCTTCAATTTCGGCAATATTCGCTTTCTTTAAATTTTCAGCTACTTCAATGCGGCTTTGCATTTCAATCAGCGATTTTTTCTTTTCCATGATATTTTTAATCACAAATGATTCATTAGCGTCCCTAATATCCATAAGCTCGATATTTTTAACAGTTGAAACACCCCAGTTTTTAAGTTGAGCTTCAACTTCACGTGTAAATGATTCGCCGAATTGGCTACGACCTTGCATGATCTCTTCTATATCTGCAGAAGCAAGTATCGTTCTTACCGCACCTTGTAAAATAGCTTTTAATTGGCCGCGAAGTTCATCAAACGAGCTAACGCGTTGCGCAGCCACATTTGAATCTGTGATTCTAAAAAAAGCTTTAACATCCACAACAAAGGGTAGTCTACCTTTATCGTAAGCCTCATATGATTCCAAGTCTTCATCAAATACCGAAACTGGCAATACAAACTTTACAATACCGATTTTTGGAATCCATGAAGGCCATTCATAATAAGTATTGCCAGCAGCATTGTCTTTGCCGTATGAAACCGTTGATTTACCAGACTGGATAATGTGCACCTCGTTGGTAGGTACAACTCTTCTGAGTAAAAGCGCAATAATCAGTATGATAAAAATAAAAGCACTTGCAATAGCGCTAATGATGAAAACGTTTGAAAAAATCATTTTAATTCCCTATTATTTTTGTTGCTTAAGTTTAAAAATGGTTGGTTTTAAGACTTAAAGATTCAGTCTTATCGCGGATTATAGCCGAAAGGCTCTTATCAAAAGTTAAGCTTTTAACAACACAATAACCGCGCCACTTCCACCATCCTCAGGCTTAGCTTGCGCGTAGGCAATCACTTCATCTTTTTGCATTAACCAGTTGCGTAGCTTATGTTTTAAAACAGGTTCTCGATTGCGTGAGCCTAGACCTTTACCGTGCACAATACGCACACAGCGGATATTGCGTTTTTTGCAGCTGCTTAAAAATTCCGCTACATATTCCCGTGCTTCATCACTGATTAATCCATGTAAATCGATTTGCGCTTGAATCACCCAAAAGCCGCGACGTAATTTGCTTAAAACGCTAGGCGATTGGCCTGTGCGCAGGTAAAGCAGTTCTTCGCCGCTTTCTAATTCATGCGCAGGGTAAAAGTCGTCGCTTAAACTATCTCTAAGCGCCTGTTTTTCATCCCGTATAAATTGCTTGGCGATAGGTTTGGGGAAGGTTTTTTCGGAATGTTGCGGTTCTGTATTTAAAGGGCGCGCGTTTTTAACGGCTTCCAAAAATAAGTGCTTATCTTGTTCTGCGGCGGGAATCTCAGCAGTTTTCTGCTGGTTTTTTAATGCCTCTTGTTTAGCTATATTGAGTTGCGCCAGCTCATTTTTGATGGCTATTGCTTCAGTTTTTGTGAGCGGTATTGCGTTTAGCGTAACTTTATTTTTCGCCAGTGATTTTGGCGCTAACGATTTTGGAGTTAGCGACTGACTTTTAATCGATGATGGGTTGGGTTTTGCCATATTGTCATCATCAATTAAAAGTTGCCCTAATTATTGGGTTAAGTTAACTAGTTATAGTTATTTCAAATTATCCAAATAGCGCTCAGCATCTAGCGCAGCCATACAACCTGTACCAGCACTGGTGACCGCTTGGCGATAGATATGGTCTTGCACATCGCCTGCGGCAAAAATACCAGGGATGCTAGTGGCGGTGGCGTTACCTTTGCGACCAGCTTGCGTGACGATATAACCGCCTTCCATTTCCAGTTGGCCCTCAAAAATATCGGTATTCGGTTTATGACCGATAGCAATAAACACGCCTTTTAAATCAATATCTTTAGTCGTGTTGTCATTTACATTTTTAATGCGCATGCCAGTTACGCCCATATTGTCGCCAAGCACTTCATCTAGTGTGTTGAACGTTTCCAATGCAATTTTACCTTCAGCCACACGCGCATTTAATTTATCCACCAAAATTGCTTCGGCTTTAAATTTATCGCGTCTGTGAACAAGTGTGACTTTACTGGCAATATTTGCCAAATAAAGTGCTTCTTCAACCGCGGTGTTACCGCCGCCAATCACCGCAACTTCTTGATTTCTGTAGAAAAAGCCATCACAAGTAGCACAAGCAGACACACCTTTGCCGTTGAATTTCTCTTCACTTGGAATGCCCAAATATTTAGCCGATGCACCAGTGGCAATAATCAACGCGTCACAAGTGTATTCGCCGCTGTCGCCTACTAAGCGAATCGGTTTTTCAGTTAAATGTGTGGTGTGAATATGATCAAAAATCATTTCGGTATTGAAGCGTTCAGCATGTTTTTGAAAGCGTTCCATTAACTCTGGACCTTGCACGCCTTCGTTGTCTGCTGGCCAGTTATCTACTTCTGTCGTGGTCATCAATTGGCCGCCTTGCGCGATGCCGGTGATTAATACAGGGTTTAGATTGGCGCGCGCAGCGTATACGGCTGCCGAATAACCCGCAGGACCTGAGCCCAAAATAAGAAGTTGGACGTGACGTGTTGCCATGTTGAATTGCTTTCTAAGATTGACTGATAAGTTATTAAGGTAAGGTCGAACGCCTGTTTTTCAAGCAGGCTAATTGCATTAATATTATTTTTTAGCGCGTTATTTTTCTAAAAGGCTTCTTAACATCCAAGCGGTTTTTTCATGCAGTTGCAAACGCTGTGTTAACAAATCGGCAGTTGCTTCATCAGACGCTTTTTCAGCAGCGGGGAATACGCTGCGTGCAGTGCGGCAGACTGCTTCATGTCCAGCCACTAGTTCTGCAATCATATCGTTGGCTTTTGGCACGCCATCAGATTCTTTAATAGAGGATAATTTGGCAAATTGGCTGTAAGTCCCTGGTGCGTAGACGTCTAATGAACGAATGCGTTCAGCGACTAAATCGACCGCTAAAGCTAGTTCGGTATATTGGGTTTCAAACATCAAATGTAGCGTATTGAACATTGGACCTGTTACGTTCCAATGAAAGTAGTGTGTTTTTAAATACAAGCTATAAGTGTCAGCCAATAGGTGTGATAAGCCTTCTGCAATCGCTTTTCTATCTTGTTCTTTAATCCCAATATCCATGTGATGCTCCTTTGGTAAATAAATGCTTAATTAACTTAATCAATACGTGTAATGTTAGTTTGCTTAATATTAATTGTATAGACATGCTTTGTGCAATTTGATTTTGTTATAATAAATAAAAAATTCTCTCATCATCATAAGGTTTGTAACAGTTTGTTTTTTAATAAAAAATCTTCAGCAGTGAATGGCCGTCTACAAGCGCCGCCTAGCCCATCGCAACAACACGGCGCCAACTTAGTGCGCGAGGCATGGTGGCTGGGTTTGGTATTGGTTGGTTTGTATCTTGCAGTGATTTTGGTGAGCTACGATAACCAAGACCCTTCGTGGTCACACATGGCTTCTGATAACGCGATCGTTCAAAATGCAGGTGGTGCAGTTGGCGCTTGGATTGCTGATATGTTGCTGTATTTGTTCGGGTTTTCAGCATGGTGGTGGGTGATTTTAGCGTTTTATAGCATGTGGCTGGTGTATTTGCGTTTAGAGTTAACTATCTCAGAGCGCCCGTTTTTACTATTCAACTTAGTCGGCTTTGCATTATTGCTGATTTCTTCTTGCGCCTTAGAAGCAGGGCATTTCATTACGTTACCAGCAACGTTGCCATTGATTAGCGGTGGCATGCTGGGTAACGCGGTAGATGCAGCATTGCGCAGTATGTTTGGCTTTGCCGGCTCCACCATGATATTGCTGTCCCTATTTGCGGTCGGTTTTAGCTTATTCACTGGCTGGTCGTGGATTATGCTGACCGAAAAATTGGGTAAAAACTTGATTGCTGCTTACGATTGGTCAATTAACAAATACCACGATTGGCAAGATAGAAAAGCTGGCAAAATGGTGGTGCAGAAGCGTGAAGAGTTTGTGGAAGCAGAGCGTAAACGTACCGAAGACCGCGCACCAGTTGAAATTAAAGCACCTGTGGTTGAAATTGCACAAAGCGAGCGCGTGCAAAAAGAAAAACAGACCGCGTTATTTGCGACAGATATGGATTCCAGCTTGCCACCATTGCATTTGCTGGATGTTGCCAACAATACCGTGGACTTACCATCTGCTGAAACGCTAGATTTTACTTCACGCTTAATTGAACGCAAGTTAATGGATTTTGGCATTGAAATTAAAGTGCTCTCTGCGCAACCTGGCCCAGTGATTACGCGTTTTGAATTAGAGCCCGCTGCTGGTGTTAAAGGTAGCCAAATCACTAATCTAGCGCGTGATTTAGCGCGTGCATTGTCTGTGGTGAGTATTCGCGTAGTAGAAACCATTCCTGGCAAAAGCTGTATGGGTTTAGAGATTCCGAATCCAAAACGCCAGATTGTATTTTTATCTGAAATCATGGGTAGCCAAGTGTATGCAGAGATGCATTCGCCATTGGCAATCGCCATGGGTAAAGATATTGCAGGCAAACCTGTGGTCGCCGATTTAGCCAAAATGCCGCATGTGTTGGTAGCGGGTACAACGGGTTCAGGTAAGTCGGTGGCGATTAATGCTCTGATTTTAAGCTTGTTATATAAATCTGAACCCAGCAAAGTACGCATGATTCTAATTGACCCGAAAATGCTAGAGCTTTCAGTGTATGAAGGTATTCCGCACTTACTGGCGCCAGTGGTAACCGATATGCGCCAAGCGGCAAGCGCATTAAATTGGTGTGTGGCTGAGATGGAACGGCGCTATAAATTGATGTCTATGTTAGGCGTGCGTAATTTAGCGGGCTATAACCAAAAAATTAAAGACGCTGAAAAAGCTGGCGAAAAAATTCCGCACCCATTTAGCTTAACGCCAGATGAGCCAGAACCATTGGAAGAGATGCCGATGATTGTGGTGATGATTGATGAATTGGCCGACTTGATGATGGTGGTAGGCAAAAAAGTGGAAGAGTTAATCGCTCGTTTGGCACAAAAAGCGCGTGCTTCAGGTATTCACTTGGTATTGGCAACGCAACGACCGTCAGTGGACGTGATTACCGGTTTAATCAAAGCGAATATCCCGACACGTATAGCGTTTCAAGTGTCTAGTAAAATTGACTCACGCACGATTCTAGACCAAATGGGTGCTGAAGCGTTATTAGGTCAAGGTGATATGCTTTATATGCCGCCTGGTACGGGTTACCCGATGCGGATTCATGGCGCGTTTGTGTCCGATCATGAAGTGCATCAAGTGGTTAATCACCTGAAAGCCATGGGTGAGCCGAACTATATAGAGGGCATTTTGACTAACGAAGCTGAAGGCGGTGCCGAAGCAGGTGAGTTTAGTAGCGACAATGGCGCAGAAAAAGACCCTTTGTATGATGAGGCGGTAAATATTGTGTTAACCAGTCGTCGCGCCAGTATTTCATCGGTTCAGCGTCAGCTTAGAATAGGTTATAACCGTGCTGCAAGGTTGATTGAAGACATGGAACGTGCAGGTTTGGTATCTGCCATGCAAAGCAACGGTAACAGAGAGGTTTTGGCAAAAGGTAATGCATCAATTGATTAAAAAAATATTAGTAAGCAGTTTATTCATTGTTTCACAAATGGCTGTTTCACAAGCGGCACTTGCTGATGGCGTAGCTAGTTTGAGTGATTTTTTCAATAACACGAATGCTATGCGTGCGCAATTTAGCCAAGTGGTGACCGATATTCAAGGTCGAAAAATTCAAGAAGTACAGGGCTCAATGCAATTACAACGCCCAAACAAGTTTCGTTGGGACTATTCAAAGCCGTACGAACAGCAAATTATCAGCGATGGCAAACAAGTCTTTTTGTACGATACGGATTTGCAACAAGTGACGATTCGCGAATTGAGCAAAACATTAGGCTCTAGCCCCGCGGCTTTGCTGGCGGGTGGTGATACCGTAGAAAAAAGTTTTACAATTAAGAATGCGGCACGTAAAGATGATTTAACTTGGGTTTTGGCGCTGCCGAAAGACAAAGAGAGTGGATTTGAGCGCGTTTTATTGGGTTTTAAAGACGAAAAACTGCGCAAAATGGAACTCCACGATAGCTTTAATCACATCACGCTCATTACTTTTGACGCGGTTGAGCGAAATCCTGCACTACAAGCTTCAGCTTTTTTATTTACTCCGCCTAAAGGTGTCGATGTGGTGAGCGAGTGAGATTTTAAGCGCTCTGCCATCCATTTTCTTAGACAATTAACGGGTGGTTTAGCCTGACTTTTCACTTTATTAGCGGATCTAAACCATCTATCGATAAAACCCTATAAACCGTACAATAAAATTGTAAACTTCAACCTCAAATCAAAGAAAAAATAAGTGAACGACTTATTTCAAACTGTCAGCCCAACTGCGCCATTAGCCGAACGATTACGTCCTAAAACTTTAGACGAGGTGGTCGGACAATCGCATTTATTGGGCGAAAGTAAGCCGTTGAAATTAGCGTTTCAATCTGGAAAATTACCCTCGATGATTTTGTGGGGCCCGCCAGGCGTGGGTAAAACCACATTGGCGCGTTTGATTGCCAATACCGCTGATGCGGATTTCATTCCTATTTCTGCAGTACTGTCTGGTATCAAGGATATTCGCGAAGCGGTAGAGCGTGCAGAATTAACCTTGCAGCAACATGGCCGCAAAACGATTTTGTTTGTGGATGAAGTCCACCGATTTAACAAAGGTCAGCAAGATGCTTTTCTGCCATTTGTCGAAAGTGGTTTGATTACGTTTATTGGTGCGACCACTGAAAATCCGTCGTTTGAGGTGAATAGTGCGTTGCTAAGTCGCGCGCAGGTATTTGTGCTAAATGCATTATCCGAAGCTGAACTTGCTTTATTACTCAGCCGCGCGCAGCAGTTAGTTGCGCCAGATGTTCACTTTACAGATGCGGTTAAAGAACAAATATTAGCTTACGCAGATGGTGACGCCAGACGTTTGCTGAACTTTGTGGAAGGCTTATTTAATGCGGCTGAAGGTGCCAATGTTACCGAAATAGACGAAGGTTTTTTACAGGCGACAATGGCAAGCAAGCTGCGCCGTTTTGATAAAGGTGGTGAAGCATTCTATGACCAGATTTCCGCATTGCATAAATCGGTACGTGGCAGCAATCCAGATGCGGCTTTGTATTGGTTTTTACGCATGATAGATGGCGGCGCAGACCCTTTGTATTTGGGACGACGCATTATTCGCATGGCGATTGAAGATATTGGCTTAGCTGATCCGCGTGCGCAAACCATGGCGCTGGAAGCATGGCAGATTTATGAGCGGTTGGGTTCACCAGAAGGTGAGCTAGCGCTTTCAAATATGGTGATCTACTTGGCCGTTGCACCCAAAAGCAACGCTGCTTACAACGCCTACAATCAGGCCAAAGCCTTTGTGGCACAAGATAAATCGCGACCCGTGCCATTGCATTTAAGAAACGCGCCGACCAAACTGATGAAAGCGCTGGATTATGGCAAAGAATATCGTTATGCGCATAATGAACCAGAGGCTTATGCAGCAGGCGAGCAGTATTTCCCTGACGAGCTACAACAAGACAAAAATGGCCCGCCACAGTTTTATAATCCCACGCCACGTGGCTTAGAAGGTAAAATTGGCGAAAAATTGAAGCACCTGAAAGAACTTGACCTTAAAGAACTAAACAAAAAAGTGAAGAAATAGGAATCGCATGTTAGATATTCAAGCATTAAGAAACGATTTAGACGGCATTGTTAACCAATTAAACAAGCGTAATTTTGCGTTCGATTCTGCAACGTTTTCTGCTTTAGAGCAAGAGCGTAAAAGCGTACAAACACGCACACAAGAGTTACAAGCCAAGCGCAATAACACTTCTAAACAGATTGGTATTGCCAAATCTAAAGGTGAGGATGTGAGCGCGATATTGGCGGAGGTTGCTGGTTTGGGTGACGCGTTAAAAGCGGACGAAACCTTATTGGAAGAGCTGCAAATTAAATTGCAAAGCGTGTTGTTAAATGTGCCAAATTTGCCGCATGAAAGCGTGCCTGCGGGTAAGTCAGAAGCGGATAACGTAGAAATGCGTAAAGTAGGAACGCCGCGCAGTTTTGATTTTGAAATCAAAGACCATACCGATGTTGGTACGCCGCTGGGTTTGGATTTTGATACAGGAATCAAGCTTTCAGGCACGCGCTTTACTTTTATGCGTGGCGGAATTGCTAAATTGCATCGTGCTTTGGCGCAGTTTATGTTGGATACGCAAACTGAACAGCATGGCTATGAGGAATGCTATACGCCATATCTGGTTAATACAGATACTTTAACTGGCACAGGTCAATTACCTAAGTTTGAAGAGGATTTATTTAGCTTAAATCACAACGACAATAAGCTTTATTTAATTCCGACTTCAGAAGTAACGCTTACCAATACAGTGCGTGATGAAATCGTATCTTTAGAATCATTACCGATTAAGTTAACTGCGCATACGCCATGTTTCCGTTCTGAAGCGGGTTCTTACGGCCGTGACACCAAGGGTATGATTCGTCAGCATCAATTCGATAAAGTGGAAATGGTGCAAATCGTGCATCCCAGCAAAAGCTATGAGGTTTTAGAGGAAATGGTTGGGCATGCTGAAAATATCTTAAAGGCGCTTGAGTTGCCGTACCGTGTGGTATCACTATGTACTGGTGACATGGGTTTTGGTGCGGCTAAAACTTACGATTTGGAAGTGTGGTTGCCTGCGCAAAATACTTATCGTGAGATTTCTAGCGTGAGCAATTGTGAGGCGTTTCAAGCACGTCGCTTGCAAGCACGATTTAGAAATGAGCAAGGTAAAACAGAGTTTGTGCATACGCTCAATGGTTCTGGTTTAGCGGTAGGGCGTACTTTGGTGGCAGTATTGGAAAACTATCAAAATGCGGATGGCAGCGTGACTATTCCTAAAGTTTTGCAGCCTTATATGAACAATCTAGAGCTGATTAAAGCGGCTTAATTTTAAGTTGGCTGTGTTATTGAGTAGCTCAGCCAGATTAAATTAATCACTTTGTAACTCTTGTTAAATGACCAACTTCAAAACTAATAGTTTTAAAAATCACCACTTTTAAAATTATCCACACTGGCAATTTTAAAGCTGTTCTCAACAGCGTCATAACTGGGTTCAAAGCGCGCTAAAATATTGTAATAACTGCGAACTGACTCGACGAATACAACGGGCTGTCCGCAGCCGCAGTAGCCGTATTTCGCATTAACGTAATACGTTGGGTCACTTAGCATAAGCAAGGTTTTTTTCACATCTGCCCAGCGATTTGGGTCTAATTTTAAGCGTTGAGCCAACACACGTGCGTCTTCTACATGCGCATAGCCAATATTGTATGAGGCTAATGCCATATAGGTGCGGTCAGGCTCTGGCACACGATCAGGAATCGTTTCTTTTAGCCGATTGATATATTTTGCGCCTGCAGGAATGCTTTGTTTGGGGTCTAATCTATCGGTTACTTTCATCAAGTCGGCGGTGCTTTCCGTTAACATCATCAAGCCGCGCACATTGGTGGGTGAGGTGTTGAATGTATCCCAATGTGACTCCTGATAACTAAGAGCGGCGATTAAACGCCAATCTAAATCGGTAATTTCTTGCGCTTGTTGGAAAAGCCGTTTGTATTTTGGCAGCAACGTGCGGCTGCGAATTAAAAAAGTTTTAATATCCACTGGTTTAAGGCGTTTTACATTGCCTTGATAGCGATCCAGTAAATTCCGTAAAGTGCCATCTTTTTTAATTCGATTAAAAAATGCATTCACTTTCTGTTGCAGTTCAGGGTTTCTGTTTTTAGGCATCGCCCATGCAATTTTTTCAGGCTCACCAAGCGCAAACGCTACACCCAAATGGGGATAATAATTTTGCATTATAGAAACCAAATGACTATCAGCAATGGTGTAATCAATCTCACCACGCTCAAGCTCTTGTAATAGTTTCTCTGAGTCAGCATGTGGGCGCTCTTCCCACATTAAACCCGGTTCGGTGGCTTGCAGTTTGGTTAGGCGCTCTACAAAGCTGGAGCTTGCGGGTAATGAAATGTGTAAACCGACTAAATCTTTTAATAGTTTGGGTGGTTTCTTCTGCTCTTCTTTATTTTTTTCAATGTTGTAAACCACTAATTGCTGTACACCTTGATAATCGTCCGAAAAATCAATCATTTCTTTGCGCGAATTTGTAATGGTGACATCGGCCGCAGCAATATCGGCTTTGTGCTTTAATATGGTGGAAATAACCTGATTAATATTGGTGGCAACAATCAATTTCAATTGTGTGTCATCGCCCAGCTCTTTCACAAATAATTTGGCTAAATCGTACTCAAGTCCCGCAAATTCTTTGTTGCCATCTACATAATAGGTGTTCAGGCTGTTTAGTGTGACAAAAGTGATTACTTTGCTTTTTTTTGCATTGGGTGCTGGCTCAATAATGGTCTTAGTATCATCATCTGTTTTATTACAGGCGGTGATTAACAGCAAAGTGGCTAGTAAAAACGCTAATGACGATACGCTGAGAATAGGGCGAGGATATCGCATAAATGCAGCCTTAAGCGTTAGCAAAAGCTATTTCCGCTTATCTTCAGAACTCAGTTCAGTCACATTGCCGCTATCTGCAATGAGTATGCCGCTGGCGAGCCCACAAAAAATGCCATGCTCTACCACGCCAGGCGTATTATTAATCAGCTGGTTTAATTGCGTTTCTGAGATGGATTTATCAAAACTCATATCCAGCACCAAGCTGCCATGCGATGTAACGGTTAAGCCATCTTTTGCGACATTCTGACGCAAATTTCCCACACCCCCAACAGACTCTAAGCTGTGCTTAACCGTTTTCCAAGCCATTGGCATCACTTCGATAGGAATGGCAAAATTGGTACCGATGCGCTCTACTAATTTACTTTTATCGGCCACCACTAAAAATTGTTTAGCCGCTTTTGCTAATAGCTTTTCAAGCACCAAATCATAGCCACGACCTTTCAGCAGCGTCATATCTGGCGTGATTTCATCTGCGCCATCGACATACAAATCAATCTCGGAAACTTGGTTAAGCGCAATGACATTTAAACCCAAGCTTTGCGCTTTAATCATACTGATAGTCGAGCTGGCAATCGTGGTGACTTTTAGGTTTTCATCAAGCTGGCGGCGCGCTAGTTCTTCGATAAAGTAATTAGCGGTAGATCCTGTGCCTAAGCCAACCAGCATGCCATTTTTGACGTAATTCGCGGCATGTATCGCGACGGTTTGTTTATCGTTGATGGGCTTATCGTTAATAGGCTTATCGTTCATGTGACTGAAGCTCCTCAAGACTTTTTTTATTTATACTTAATTATTCTTTTATTGTTATAACCTATATTATTGAACCATCAGGCTTAAGGTTATAATAGGTAATAAGCCCTCATTATCCAAGTCATTTTCAAGTTCATTTATGCAGTTAACTCCCCCAAAGCCAGGTCAAAAAAGTCGTTTTTCTTATGCTGCCAATGGCTTAGATAGCTTATCTCTAGCATCACTTGCATGTAGCTTAAAAACAACACTTTCTGCTAAAAAATCGCCATTAGTGGTGATTACGTCAAATGCGTTTGAAGCACAAAGACTGCTGGAAGAGATTCCATATTTTGCACCAGAGCTAAGCGTACACTTGCTGCCAGACTGGGAAACGCTGCCTTACGATGTGTTTTCACCGCATCCAGATTTGATTTCGGAACGCTTGGCTACTTTGTACCAAATTAGCCAAAATCAATGTGATGTCATATTAGTCCCGATTGCGACGGCACTGATTCGTTTGCCTGCGGTGGCATATTTGGCTGGGCATAGCTTTATGCTCAAAAAAGGCCAAAAACTTAATTTAGAAGCGCTGCGCCATCAATGCGCACAGGCGGGTTATCACCACGTTAGTCAAGTGATTTCACCGGGTGAGTTCAGTGTGCGTGGCGGATTGGTGGATTTATTCCCCATGGGCAGTGTGCTGCCGTATCGCATTGATTTGTTTGATGATGAGATTGAAACCATCCGCACGTTTGACGTGGATACGCAACGCAGTTTGTATCCAGTGCCAGAAATTAGACTATTGCCTGCACGCGAATTTCCGCTAGATGATAAAGGCATTGCGACATTTAGAAGTCATTTTAGAGAGCAATTTGAAGGCGATCCGCAACGCGCGACCATTTATAAAAATGTGAGCAAGGGAGTTGCCAGTGGCGGCATCGAATGGTATTTGCCGCTGTTTTTTGATGAGACTTCTAATCTGCTGGATTACTTGCCGGAAAATACCACGCTCTGTTTACACGGCAATTGCGACAAAGCCGCGCAGCAATTTTGGACAGAGGCAAACTCAAGGTACAGATTACTGGCGCACGACCCAGAACGGCCGATTTTAAAACCAGAAGTTTTGCTGATTAAAACCGATGATTTTTTCGCGCAAACGCAAAACTATCCTGTTTTAACGTTAACCCATGAAGCCAAAAGTCCGTTACCTGCTTTAGATATTGAGCGCCGAGCCGAACAGCCTTTGCATAAATTGCAGGCGTTTATCAAAGCCAAAAAGAAACGCATTTTAATTACCGCAGAAAGTTTAGGTCGCCGCGAAACCATACTGCAGTTGTTTGCAGAGCATGGCATTCACATGCCTACTGGCGAAACTTGGGCAGACTTTCAAACCAGCGATGCGCCAATCATGTTAGGCGTTTCACCTTTGCATCATGGTTTTTATGATGATGCCATTGTCATCACTGAGTCAGAATTATATTCAGGCACCGTACGCCAACAACGTAGGCGCGAAAAAGAAAAAGCGCGCAATACTGAGGGCATGCTCAAGGATTTATCCGAGTTGCATATGAACGACCCAGTCGTGCACGAGCAGCACGGCGTAGGGCGTTACAAAGGTTTGATGAATTTAGATTTCGGTGAAGGTGAAAACGAGTTTTTGCTGCTGGAGTATTTCGGTGACGATAAGTTATATGTGCCCGTTTCGCAATTATTCTTAATTTCCCGTTATTCAGGTGGGCCGCCAGAAAGTGCGCCTTTACATCGTTTGGGGTCTGGTCAGTGGGAAAAGGCCAAGAAAAAAGCCCTTAAACAAATTCGTGATACGGCAGCAGAATTGCTGAATTTATATGCACAACGCGCGGCGCGGCGCGGTCACGCTTTTACCTTAAGTTTAAAAGATTATGAAGCTTTCTGTGAAGGTTTTCCATTTGAGGAAACGCCAGACCAGTTGGAAGCGATTGAAAACGTTATCAAAGATATGCAATCAGGCCGACCAATGGACAGGCTTGTATGTGGTGATGTAGGCTTTGGCAAGACAGAGGTTGCGTTACGCGCCGCATTCGTTGCAGTGATGGGTGGCAGGCAGGTTGCCGTGCTAGTACCAACCACTTTATTGGCCGAGCAGCATTATCAAAACTTCTGTGACAGATTTGCAGAGTGGCCGATTAAGATTGCCGAAATTTCTCGTTTCAGAACAGCCAAAGAACAAAAACAAGCGCTGGCTGATTTGGCTGAGGGCAAGGTCGATATTATTATTGGTACGCATCGTCTGATTCAAAAAGATGTGATCTTTAAGAACTTAGGCTTGGCGATTTTAGATGAAGAACACCGCTTTGGCGTGCGCCAAAAAGAGCAGTTAAAAGCCTTGCGCGCAGAAGTGGATATATTAACGCTCACCGCAACGCCGATTCCGCGTACACTCAGTATGGCGATGGAAGGTTTGCGTGAGTTCAGCGTAATTGCCACACCGCCGCAAAAACGCTTAAGCATTAAAACGTTCCATACTTATTATTCTGACGGCATTATTCGCGAAGCGGTGATGCGCGAATTTAAACGCGGCGGCCAAGTTTACTTTTTGCATAACGAAGTGGACACCATTTTTGTGCAAAAAGAAAAACTGGAAAAAATTATTCCCGAGGCGCGCATTGCGATTGCGCACGGCCAGTTACGGGAGCGTGAGCTAGAACACGTGATGCGTGATTTTTATCAGCAGCGCAGCAATATTTTGCTTTGTACCACTATTATTGAAACTGGCATTGACGTGCCGACGGCTAACACGATTATCATGAATCGCGCGGATATGTTCGGCTTGGCGCAATTGCACCAATTGCGCGGCCGAGTAGGGCGTTCGCATCATCAAGCCTATGCGTATTTACTCACCGATGAGCATCGTAAAATCACACCCCAAGCGCAAAAACGTTTAGATGCGATTCAATTATTAGAAGATTTAGGCGCAGGCTTTCATTTGGCGATGCACGATTTAGAGATTCGCGGTGCGGGTGAATTGCTGGGTGACAGTCAAAGTGGCGAGATGCAGGAAATTGGTTTTAGTTTGTATTCCGATATGCTGAATCATGCTGTTAAGCAACTAAAAGCTGGCAAAGAACCCGATTTAAACGCGCCATTGGGCGTGACGACAGAAATTAATTTGCATGTGCCAGCCTTGTTAACTAATGCTTACTGTCCAGATGTGCATGAGCGCTTGGTGATTTATAAACGCTTGGCAAACGCTAATAACGATGATGAATTAGATAGTTTGCAGGAAGAGCTTATTGATCGTTTTGGCTTGCTGCCAGAGCAGGGCGAAGCGCTGATGGCTTGCCACCGATTACGCATCGCGGCAAAACCGTTAGGCATTAATAAAATTGATGCTAGCGATAGCGCCATTCAATTACATTTTGCACAAACCACTGAAATTGACCCGTTAAAATTGATTGATTTATTGCAACGCGATCGCCGTTGCCGCATGAACGGTCCAGATAAATTGCGCGTAACGGTGCAATTGGGTAATGTGGCGCATCGTGCGGAATTTGTTAAAACCCTGTTAAAAGAGTTTGTTTAAAACGAAAATTGAAAGTATAAAATGCTAGAAAAACTCATTACCGTAGTAGCGACTTGGATTATTGGCGTTATATCCAGCATGGGTTATGGCGGCGTTGTGCTGTTGATGGCGATTGAATCTGCTTGTATTCCATTGCCATCTGAAATCATTATGCCGTTTGCTGGTTTTTTGGTTAGCAAAGGCGAGATGACGCTGTTCGGCATTGCAATGGCTGGCGCGATTGGTTGCGTACTTGGTTCGATTCCTGCCTATTATTTGGGACTGTTTGGCGGTAGGCCATTGGCAGAAAAATACGGTAAATACGTGCTGATTAGCAAAAAAGATTTAGACATGGCGGACAGATGGTTTGCGCAACATGGTGAAATCATTATTTTTATTGCGCGATTATTGCCTGGCGTACGCACATTTATTGCCTTTCCTGCTGGCGTGGCACGCATGAACATGACACGTTTTATTGCTTATACATTTTTAGGCTCATTTATTTGGTGTGGAGCGTTAGGCTACATAGGCATGAAAGCTGGCGAGCATTGGGAAGACTTAGAAGTCTATTTTCACCAGTTACACTATGTAATCATTGCAGGTGGATTAGCGTTTGTGGCTTGGTATGTCTGGCACCATTTTAAGCAAGAGTAATTTGAGTAAAATAATATTGTTAAAGCAAAACTAATTAGAGTAAAACCAGCTTGCCATGCGCTAAAAAATACACCGCTGTTTGAATCTGTAAGCCTTCATTTTTAAACAAATCGGCATAGCGTGATAATTGCGGGCGGTGCTGTTCTGCCGCTGATGTTAAATCTATAGCATCATCAAAAAAAGTCAGTTTGTAGTCCACAATCCAGCGTATGGGCGCGTTCGTTATTTGATCTGGCTCAATAAACGTTAGATCTAATCGATGCTCTTGCACTTCACCTTGTGCATCAACCGCAGTAATACTTAATTCAGTTTGGCGGTTTTCTCTTGGCTGCATTAGCCATTTGCAATCGGCGCTATTTACCGTATTAACTAGTGCAGTTATCACTGCACTCACATGCGCTTGCGCAATATTTTCAGCATGACCTTTTTGCTG
The DNA here is from genome assembly GCA_040387515.1 of Pseudomonadota bacterium. GTDB lineage: Bacteria > Pseudomonadota > Gammaproteobacteria > Burkholderiales > Methylophilaceae > Methylotenera_A. The sequence continues at coordinate 81,466 of JAZKDP010000016.1, read as the reverse complement.
CAACCAATATTGCATGGCCTGCGAACAAGCGCGGATTCGACTTTCAGGCCATGCTGTTAAGCCGCTATTGGCGATCATCTCCATATACAGATGTGTAAGCGTGCCTGTATCGGCGGCGATATTCAATAATATTTGCGGCTCAGAAGGCGTGTTAACGTTATTAATAGGGTAAGTCGTCGTTTTTGCCGTTGGACTATTCAACAAAACAGGCACACATGGCGTTTTTAAACGCATCAGTTGCGGCGTAAAGTCCTGCAATCGCAATGCGGATTCTGCCGTTATGACTAACGGAGTTGCAGCTAAATATTGCGCTTCAACTGTTGACCAAAGCAATGACAATAATGATTTAGAAACTGGCTTTAATTCGCCATTTTGATTCTGTTTAACTACCGCAACCAAGTGCAATTTTTTAATGCTGCGCGTGGCAGCCACATACAAAAGACGCGCCGTTTCGTTATCTATGCGTTCGGTTTCTAAGGCTTTTAAAAAATCATAAGTGCTGGCTTTGCCTTTGATTTTTTTTGCCACCGGCGCTGCTAATAGCTGCCGATGATTACCCACAGGCACTTCTTCCCACATCATCATCGGGCTGTCATTGTTGGCTGGTTTGCGGTTTAACGCGGGCAAAATGACCGTATCGAATTCTAAGCCTTTGGATGCGTGAATGGTTAAAAACTGCAACTGGTCATTTGCGGTAATATCAGGCTGCGCATACAGTTTTTGCATAGCGGTATCTAACTGATTAAAATCCAGCACAAAGCCACGCGCGGTTTTTTCCACTAAGTCAAAAAAAGCTTGAATATCGCGATTATCGCCTGCGCTAATCAACGTATTGGCGCCGCCCAATTTAAGCCATGTGCTTTCTAGCCAGCGCCGCAAAGGCATGCGACCTTGATGTTGAAATGCTTCAGCCAAAATTTCGCGCATATGCAGCAAACGGTGCTGACCATCTACGCTTAATTTTTGCAGGCGATTTTCATCCTGCATCAACTGCCAAATGGTCGCAGAGTGATTGTCATGTACCAGTGCATGCAAATCGACCAGCGTTAATCCGCACCAAGGCGCACGCAATATACTCAACCAATGCACGCGGTCAGCACGGTGCAGCATTGCACGCGTGAGTGACAGCGCATCTAAAACTGTTTGTCTGTCACTCAAGCCTTCAATTTCTACGGCTTGAAAGCGGATATGTGCATAATCGCGGCGAATCACAGAGACTATTTCATGCAAATGACTACGCGAACGCACTAAAACGACTATTTTGTTTTCAGGACTACTCTGTTGTTCGGTAGTGATTAAATCCGCCACATGGCGAGCTTCCAGCAGTTTGGCCTGTTCGCTTTCTTCATCGCTATTCAGCACCAACGGATGCACAGTCACACCTTCACCTGCAATAGCGTTTTTGGTAGCAATAAAGGTGCGATAGCTAATGGCGGCTTGCGTAATATTATCCGCCGCAGGAAAAACTGACTCAAACGTGCAATTAATCCAATCGACAACTTGCGGATGACTACGGTTATTGCGCGTCAATTTTAGTGGTGTAAGCGGCAATTGCCCAATACCAGATTTACTGGCGGTTAAAAATAAACTCACATCCGCTTTGCGAAAGCGATAAATCGATTGCATGGGATCGCCCACACAAAACAGCGTGCGGCCATCGTCTGGCTGCCAGCCCAATGTTAACTGCTCAATCAATCGCATTTGCGTCGGACTGGTGTCTTGAAACTCATCCACCAATAAGTGTGAGATTTTATAATCCAGCTTGAGCGCTAAATCCGTCGCGCCACTTTCGTTTTCCAGCGCGTAGCTGGCAGATTGCGCAATTTGCACAAAATCGACTTCGTTGGCAGCTTGAAATGTCGTCCATAAATGTGCGGTTGCCAATTGCAACAATTGCGCAAAAGCTTTAACGATCACGCAATCTTGGCTAATTAAATCTAAACTTAAATTGGGCAGTTTTCGCACTGCATCTAAAGCCTGTGGGCTAGGCATTAAATCAATAGTCTGCAAAAGCTGTTGTTTAAACTCATCGTATTCGGGATGGTTTTTATCTTTGGCTGGGAAGCCGATGTTTTTATTTAATTGCTTTCTAAAAGTGCCTTCGTTGGTCAGTAAAAAATCTGCCAATATTTGCCAAGCAGCTAAATCATCCACGCTTGCCGTGAGTGGTGTTTGCCAATCGGCTAGCATTTGCAAAGCATGATTTTCTTCTAAATTGCTGGCAGCAAAACGCACGATAGGCATTAACTGAGATTGAGTATTTACTGGAATAGACGTAAACGTCAGCGCAAGCCGCTGTTCTATTAATTCTGACAGTGCATTTGCTACGCCATCAGCAATTTCATCCACAGTAATATTAGAGTGTTCACTAATCAGCGGCAGCCATTGGTCGCGTTTTGCCAGCATATCCGCTAATAATTCGGTGAGTTTTTCTATATCGTTTTGCATAAACCGTAATGCGGTGCTTACGGGTTCATTGATGCTGTCGCTATTTTCATTCGCAATATGCGCCAGTGCTTGCTGAGCCGCGGTTTGATAATGCGCATAGGCATCAGTGCTAATGATTGGCTGACCGCCAAAACGACTTAGTAGTGGCATTTGCCGCGCCAAGCTGCTACACAATGCATCCATGGTTTGAATGCGTAACCGCGCTGGCTGTGACAGTAATTGCCAGCCAAGATTTTTTGCATGTGTCAGCGCCGCATTGGCTAAATCACGCGTCACTTGTTTGTGTGGTGCATCAACGAAAGTATTGTTTTCTGCAGCTTCCAGCGACATTAAAATACGGTTGCGCATTTCAGTAGCAGCTTTATTGGTAAATGTCAGCGCGATGATTTCTTCTGGTGCTTCAACCGTGGCGAGTAATTTTAAATAACGTTGTGTCAGCAGTTCTGTTTTGCCCGCACCTGCGGGCGCTTCCACAATAAAATTTTCCAGCGCCAGTGCACGTTGGCGATTTTCACTATCCAGTTGAATGAGTGCTGGTTGAGATAATATGTTATTCATTTTTTAACTTATTGTTTTTATAGATTTACTTTTGTGTTGACGCTTGCTTTTCAAATTGCAATGCACGTTCGGGCAAACGCAGTAAAGGTTTTACTTCGCAATACAGAAAATCTGTTTCATTTTCGAATTGCACATTAGCCACACCAGTTTTAATTTCCTGTGCAATTGCCGTTAAGCTTTGTTGCCAGTGCACGATTAACGCCTCAAAATCAGCAAAATCTTTAAAAACAGAACCATTTTTTAACTCAGAAAATGGCTTAATGTTAGGTAAAGCGTCATTTTCTGCCACGCCGCTAAATTGGCTTTCCAACAGATCCACTTTGGCAAAACAGGCGGCAACGACTTGCTCCTCTTTTAGCACTAAGGCTGCATATAATGGAATTTGTGGTTTGATAATGCGCGCGTCCGCCCAACTGCTATGGCTGGGCTTGCTGCTGCCTGTTTTGTAATCAATAATTACCAAACTACCGTCAGCTAATGCATCAATGCGGTCAATACGTAAGGTGATTTCCAAGTCTTCGATTATTAAAATATGTTGTGCTTCGCACGCACTTACGGTGAAATCTGCTCGCTGTTTTTCAAGCTGTAGCCAAATGTTAATTAGCGGTTGCAAACGTTGCTGCTCAATTTGCAGAATTTGCTTGGGAATGTTTTCAATATTGCGAGTGTCTTTAAACGCGCTATCAATGGCGGTTTTTATAGCAGCTTCAAGTTGAGAGTCTGACAGTGATTTAAGATTAGCGGTGCTTTTGCAATTAAGCCAAAATGCCTGCAGCACAGCATGGGTTAAGTTGCCACGCGCAAGGCTATCTAGTCCGTCAGTTGGGTTTTCCAGTGATTTTGCACCCAGCCTGTATTGATAAAAAGCCCAGGCAGGGCAGATGGCTTGGGCTTCAAATAAAGCACTGCCGCCACGCAGTTTTTCTGCAGAGCTAATCGCTGGCGCTATATGGTCATTGATTAATTCAATGTTTGATTCGTCTGAAACCTTTGCGCTGAGCTTTTCTGCAATGGTGTTGACAGTTGCAGCGGTGCTGCCAAAAGGTAATTGGCTTAATAGAGGTGAAGCGCGTAATTCGCGGTCTGCTTCTTTGCGCGCCCAGGAAAATATAATTTCATTGGCGCTGGTTAATAAACGATGCTGTACTTTTTGCGCAAATGCGGCTTGAACATCCGTATTGGCGTTTGGCATATTTAAATCGCGCTGCAGTTTAACTGGCAATAGCGCATTTGGCCTTGCTGGCGGCGGCCAGTGCTGATCATTCATACCCAATACCCATGCACCATCCAAAGGCACAGCGCTGGTTTCTAACATGCCCAGAATTTGCAGGCGCGGGTTGCCGATGGTTTCAGGCAGAAACATGCTGGTACTACATATTTGATTCAGTTTATTCACGGCATCTATCGCCGAAACTGCGCCAATTAATGTATCCAGCTCAGCAAAATTCTGTAAAGCCTTTAGCCATGATTGCTGCGCTTGGTATTCATAACTGCTTAAATTGCGCGAGCTTGCCCAGTTGACGTTGGTTAATAATTGACTGAATTGCGTTGCCCAATAAGCAGGTTTGTTTTTGCCACGCCATTGGGTTTGTGCATTTTGTAGCGTATTTAAATGCATAAAAAACTGGGGTAGCGCATCATCGCCAGCTTTTTGTGCCAACAGCGTTAATGTTTGTAAGCTGACGTTGCGCGTTAATTTTTTGCGCATTTGCGCATCCAGCAAACTACGCGCATCTATTTCGGTTTCAGCACCCCAATAAGCATCTAGCAGTAGCGCGCTTAAATCTGCTTGCGCAGTGTTTTGACCACTGCTTGCCAAGCGCAATAAACGCAGGGCGGTGGCGACCATGGCGTGCTCACTTAATGGTGCGCCAATTGAAAAATCCATGATGCGCGGCGTTTCATACAAGCTTGGGTGCACGGTTTCGGGATGAAAAGTATCGTCTAATAAATCAGCCAGTTTGGTGCGAATATTGCCTAATACTGGCGTGATAATCGCCAAATTTGCCTGCGGATTTTGCGTTAATGATGCTTTTGCCCAAGCCACCGCAGCGCGACATTCTGCATCACTATCATCACAGGCAATCTGCTGGGTATTTTGGGCGTTTTGCTGATGATGCATAAACGTTACATTTATGTTTTTTGCGTTTAGATTATTGATTAACTGTTGTTCCAGCGGCGTAATACGATCAAAGCCAGCCAATTCAATTGTTTCAGGCAATGGCATAACCGTATTGGGTAAAAAGTCGACTTGCAAAGCCAATATGCGCGCAGATTCCAGCGCATTATTCTGCGCACATAAAGTTTGAAATACTGCACGCCAACGTAAAAACTGTCGCGTTTCGACTGATTGAAAATAATCATTTAAATCGGCATCGTTCACTTGCCATTCAATCAATAACTGATTCGCTTCCATTGCTGCATCAGCCAAACTGGCAACATCAAATAAATCCGCTAACTCGTGTTTTTGTATGCAGCTTTGAATCGCCTGTTGCCAAAGCATTTTTTCGGTCATTGTATTCAAATGGATTGCAGGGAGGTTTTGCGTATCGACTTCGCCAGCCAGAATGCCTTGCTGCATCAATTGGCTTAACCATTGTTGCAAAGTCATGATTTGCGGCGTTTGCCATTGGGTTTGCTTTAGCGATAGCTGCCGTTGATAATGTAACTGCAAGCCACGGCTTAAGCGCGCTGTCGCGCATAATATTAAATGAGGTGTTAAATCTGACATGTCGTTATTGTAGGCGAACTTGCAGTAAAATAGCGGCATAAACTTGTTGGGCTTTAGCAATCGTTGGACCAATTGCTGAACCAATTATTTGTATCGTTCATTCGACCGTTCATTTCGAGAAAAATCCAAAGGTAAGCGATGTTAAGTAAACTGGCTCAATTATTCAAAATACTTATTTTGGCTGTGATTATTCCAATTATTTTATTTGCGCTCTACACGTGGGCGGCGCTTAGTTGGGTTTATTCAACAGGTGAACGCGCAGGCTATGTTCAGAAATTTTCAGAAAAAGGCTATGTTTGCAAGACGTATGAAGGCGAATTAGTGCTGGTTTCAATGCCTGGTACACAGGCTGAGAAATTTAACTTCACCGTTAAAGATAAAAGTTTAGTTGAAAAAATCAATAATAGTTTAGGTAAGCGCGTCAGAATCACTTACGAAGAACATAAAGGCATTCCAAGCAGTTGTTTTGGCGAAACGCCTTATTTTGTCAAAAATGTTCAGTTGTTAGATAACGATTCGTTTAATCAGTTTCTCAATTAATAGTAGCTAATAAATGACAGTAGATTGATTTGGCAAACACAGACGAAAAAAATTACATCACACCACAAGGTTTTGCCGCCTTGCAAGCAGAGTTTCACGCGCTGTACAAAGTAGAGCGACCAGAAGTAGTGCGTACCGTTTCTTGGGCAGCCAGCAATGGCGATAGAAGTGAGAATGGTGATTACATTTATGGAAAAAGACGGCTACGCCAAATTGATAGCCGTTGCCGCCATTTAATGCGCCGTATGGATTTAGCTGAAATTGTCGATAGCAGTTTGCAGCAACATTTAGAAAAAGTGTTTTTTGGCGCTTGGGTGACATTATTTAATTTAGCCGACGATAGCGAACATGTGTATCGTATTGTCGGCAAGGATGAGTTAGAGCCAAACCAAGGTTTTATCAGTTGGGTCTCACCGCTGGCAAAAGCCATGCTAGGTAAAGGCTTGGGCGACACAGTGCGGGTGATTACGCCCAAAGGTGATGAAGCATTTGAAGTGATTGATATCCGTTATACGCCAGCAGACTCAGCTAACACCGACATTTGAACTAAATTGATGACTCTGCTATCCTAGATTCATGTTAAAACGTTGTTCACATTTTTTTGCGTGGCTTTTATTGGTGTTAATGCCGATGCAAGCTTTGGCGACCGCCAATATGCTGGTATGCAATAGCATGATGCAAGCAAATATAATCAAACAATCAGCAAAATTAACATCAAATGTGATGCCTTGTCATCAAGACACGCACAGTGCCATCTCTGAGGATTCTGAGCATGTTAATCATCAGCAATTACCACACAAATCCAGTTGTGCGAGTGTATGTGCCAATATGTGTGCGTTAACGGCAATGCCTAGTCAGGCTCAGTCGACTTTTGCTTTAAATTTTACCCAAGCATTTGATTTTAATAATCAATCCTACGCTTCAATTACACTTCCTAATCTGCAACGCCCTCCCATCGCCTTAATCTAACAGGCCCTAGTTTTCTAAAAAACTAGTAAGCCCAAAATAAGCGTGCCCAAAATTTAGGGCGTATTTAATTTGGCTTGATGACTTATTCACTGAATAACTGAGTGAGTTATCAAGGTTTAGATAAAAGGAAAATTCATGTTTTACACACGCTTTAAAACGGTGTTGTCATTGCTGGCGATGCTGCTTAGCCAGCCTGCAACCGCAGGGCCGATGGGCTTTAACGAATCTTTTATGGCCATGGGCGATTTTAATAATAATTGGCGTGAGTCATTTATCAACTATGCCGTTACTCCGCGTGATGCATTTGGAGTGAGTGCGACTTATATGCGTGCAGATGATAAAAGCAAATCACGTACTCTGGAAGAAGTAACCTACACACGCTTAGTCAAACGCTGGAACGCACCACATGCGCAAGCCAATTTATGGTTTCAAGGCGGAGTAGGTGCATTGCAAGGTGAAGATAAACTGATAGGTGAAAACCGTGGCTTTGACAAAGTCATGATAACGCCTGGCGTTCAGTTTGATTACGAGACGACCCGTATTTACTTTCAAGCATCTCATCGACTTTATCGTGCTTCTGATATTAATCATGACTTTACATCGCTACGTGCAGGGTTTTCATTTTATGAAACTGATTATGACAAAACCCAGCCTTGGCTGATTTTAGAAGCACGCAATATGAATGGTCTGTCAGAAAAAATTGAGGTCACGCCAATGGTGCGATTAATCAACAAAAGCTTTTTTGTTGAGGCGGGTGTGAGTAACTCACGCGAACCACGCTTTAACTTTATGTATATATTTTAATTTTAAGATTAATTTAAGGAATCATCATGAAAAAACTATTATTAACAACGGTTGTAATATCTGCATTATTCAGTCCTTTAGCCTTTGCCACGCAAACCATCAAAGCCAATGTTAACGGCATGGTGTGCGCATTTTGCGCGCAAGGTATTGAGAAAAAAATGCGCTCACTCACTCAAACGCAAGATGTTTACGTTAACTTAAAACAGCGCATTGTGGCGGTTGAGCTGAAAGATGGCCAAACGCTTTCTAACGACAAAGTTAAAGCCATTATTAAAGATGCTGGATATGACGTGACTGCTATCGAAATCTCAGACCATCCAGTGGCACACATTAAAGCCGAGCTTGAAGCAAAGCAGGAGGCCAAATAAATGGTAGATAATACCGCTTTGGATGGTGATTTAAGTGCAGTTAAAGCGGCACAAAAAGCCAATTTTCTATCGCTTTTTACCAGTGGATCAACACTGATTTGTTGTGCGCTACCAGCTACTTTGGTGGCTATTGGTTCCGCGGCAACGTTGACTAGTTTAATCTCTTATTTTCCACAATTAATATGGATAAGTGAGCATAAATCGTTGATATTTGGTTTGGCTGGGACGATGCTGGCGATTGCAGGTTACTTACAGTGGCAGGCGCGCAATGCGCCTTGTCCAGCAGACCAGCAGTTGGCGGAAATTTGTGCAAAAACACGACGTAATGCATTATGTGTTTACTGGTTATCAGTGGTAATTTTTGCGATAGGGGTGTTTTTTGCCTTTATTGCGCCACTGATTATTTAAGCATTATTGAGTATTATTAGCGGCTTAGTCGTGCAGTAATCATATACTGTTGCGATTAAGCCGATTTTTATGATTGATCTTTATAGTGAGCAAAATCCATCATGACATACCTTGTTGTTAAATACTTAATCACTGCAGCGGTGGTCGTGTTAGTTTCGGAGTTTGCGAAAGTCAGCGATAAACTAGGCGCCTTCGTTGCTGCGCTGCCTTTAGTGACTATCTTAACGTTGATTTGGTTGTATGTTGAACATCAACCAACCATTAAAATTGCCAATCACGCGTATTACACATTTTGGTATGTGTTGCCAACATTGCCTATGTTTTTGTTGTTTGCTTATCTACTGCCTAAGCTCGGTTTTTGGCCAACATTAGTTGCTTGCATAGTCTTTACTTTGGCCATCTTTTACGGTTATGTGCATCTCATTAAGCAGTTTGGAATTCACTTATTTTAATGACGAGCCTATCAACACCCAAATTACATTGGGATATTTTTTGTAAGATTGTCGATAACTTTGGAGATATTGGCATCTGTTGGCGTTTGGCAAAACAATTGCGTCATGAGCATGGTTTGATTGTTCGCCTTTGGATAGATGATTTAGCTACTGCTAAAAAAATAATCCCGCATTTAAATGTGGGTTTGAAGCAGCAAGTCATTGATGAAATAGTTATTTTTAAATTGCCTAACGCTGACGAAATGTCAGAAGCTGATTTTACAAATGTAGCAGATGTGGTGATTGAGGCGTTTGCTTGTGAATTGCCTATTGTTTATTTAAGCGCGATGGCGCAAAAAAAATCCAAGTATAACCAACAAATAACGTGGATAAATTTAGAGTATTTATCTGCCGAACCTTGGGTGGCAGATTTTCATGCGCAGCCATCGCCGCAAGCCAATGGGTTGACACGACATTTTTATTTTCCTGGATTTACAGAGTCTACTGGCAGTTTGATTAGGGAAGTTTATATTGTTAATAAAAATCAAATTCTTGCGAGTAGTTCTGATAGTCAAGATGCGTTTTGGCAAAGTTTAAACCTAACCAATAGTCCTCATTTAAAAGTGTCGCTGTTTACGTATCCGCACGCGCCGATTAACGATTTATTGACTGCAATGGCCGAATCGAATCAGCCTATTGATTGCTATGTACCTGAGAGCAGTATTTTGTCAAAAGTTGCTGATTTTTTTGCTATTAAATCACTGAAAGTGGGTGAAAATGTACAGCTTAAAAATCTTAATTTACATGTTCTACCATTTTTAAACCAAGTAGATTACGACCAATTATTAACGGCGTGTGATATTAACTTTGTACGAGGAGAAGATAGTTGGCTGCGGGCAATTTGGGCGGGTAAGCCATTTATTTGGCAACCCTATTTTCAAGATGAAAGTGCCCATATTAAAAAGCTAGAAGCATTTCTGGCATTGTTTTATGCAAATTTTGATGTGAAAGCCCAAGTTATACAGATGCACACCGCTTGGGCGTCTGAGCATTTATCAGCAGCAGTTTGGCAAGATTATTTAAACCAATTACCCAATATTGCTGGCTATACTTCGCAGCAATCTCTCCAGTTGGCTAAGCAAACAGATCTTGCTGCTAAGTTGGTGATTTTTTGCAATAGGATTCAATGAGCTGCTAAATCAGTGAAACTAGTTAAAAAATAATAGTTTAGGTATAATGCGCGGCTTGATTCCAATCCAATTAAACAGTAAGGCAACCCGATGAAAACAGCTCAAGAACTCCGCCCAGGTAACGTGATTATGGTCGATGGCGTACCGTTAGTGGTGGTGAAGGCCGAATATAATAAATCCGGCCGCAGCACAGCCGTAGTAAAAATGAAATTTAAAAACTTGCTGACAGAAGCGCCATCTGAGACTATTTACGGCGCAGGCGACAAGTTTGAAATTATTGTGCTTGAGAAAAAAGAAGCGACCTATTCCTATTTTGCAGATCCAACCTATGTGTTTATGGATGCAGATTACAACCAATATGACGTGGATGCAGAGTTTATGGAAGATGCATTACCGTATATGGAAGATGGCATGCCAGTGGACATTCGTTTTTATGAAGGTAAAGCAATCTCAGTTGAGTTGCCAACAACTGTTGTACGCGAAGTGACTTATACAGAGCCAGCAGTAAAAGGCGATACATCAGGCAAGGTAATGAAACCAGCTAAGCTGGCGACAGGTTTTGAAATTCCTGTGCCGTTGTTTGTTGCACAAGGTGACAAAATCGAGATTGATACCAGAACTGGCGAATATCGTAACCGTGTATTGAAATAAATTTGAATAAGTAAAAAAGGGCGCAGATTGCGCCCTTTTTTACTTTAAATAGTGCAAAACTAAATTAATTTTTGACGCCTTAAACCTGCAAACCCAATTAAAGCGCTACCAAATAGCCAAGCCATCTCAGGTTCTGGCACAAGAGTTACATTAGCAGTACTTAAATTAATATTATCAAACTGATGTAATTTTAAAGAAATGTTATCTTGTAGCCACTCCACTTTGCTTAGATTGTTAAAATCAGTGAAAGTGTAAGTAGTTAAGGCTACAGGCCCTGTAAATGTTTGGGTGATTAAACTGTGATCAGCTTTGGTGCCAGTAAATGTTACTTGTACATTTGTGAAAAAAATTAACAATCCAGCTAGATCAATACTATGTAGATTAAATAAGCTGTTATCATTTTTTCTAAGGGTTGTTAATCCTATTCCAGCATCATTAATTAGGCTTGGACTATCAGCATAATTACTATTTAATGTACCCCAACTTGCAAAGCCAAGTGTGTTATTAGCATCTAATGTGTAGCCATTTTCAGAGTAAAGCATATCGTGATATGCATATTCATCATCAAAATGTACCAATGAGTTGAAATCTAAAACGGTATTGTCTGCGAAGCTATGGTTGGTAAAAACTGCCAATAGACCAATAATTAAAAACTTCATTTTTTCTCCAAATATATCAATACTATAGTTGACCAAAGCATAAGATTTATTTAGCTAAAAGACGATAGTCCAAACGGACTAGTGATTGAATATACTTAAGAAGCTGTTCCGCCCACTGTTAATCCATCAATCTTAAGTGTGGGCTGACCCACACCAACGGGCACACTTTGGCCTTCTTTGCCGCAGGTGCCGACACCAGAATCAAGAGTCATATCGTTGCCAATCATTGAAACCCGCGTTAAAACATCCGGGCCATTGCCGATTAAGGTTGCACCTTTAACGGGGTAGGTGATTTTGCCATCTTCAATCATATAAGCCTCGGCTGCGCTGAATACAAATTTCCCGCTGGTGATGTCGACTTGTCCACCACCAAAGTTGGCTGCATACAAACCTTTTTTAACAGACTTGATAATTTCTGCAGGATATTTATCGCCATTGTGCATATAAGTATTGGTCATGCGCGGCATGGGGATATGCGCGTAGCTTTCGCGGCGCCCATTGCCCGTTAACGGCATATTCATTAATCGTGCGTTTAAGCTATCTTGAATATAACCACGCAAAATCCCGTCTTCAATTAATACGGTTTTATTGGTTTGATTGCCTTCATCATCCATCGTTAATGAACCACGTCTGTCGGTTAATGTACCGTCATCTACAATGGTGATACCTTTAGCGGCGACTTGTTTGCCCATCATATTGGCAAAAGCGCTGCTGCCTTTACGGTTGAAATCGCCTTCCAAGCCGTGTCCAATCGCCTCATGCAATAGAATGCCCGGCCAGCCTGCGCCAAGCACAACTGTCATGCTGCCAGCTGGGGCAGGGCGTGCATCTAAGTTTACCAAGCCTTGATGTACAGCTCTTTGTGCGTAATCTTGCAATACTTCATCGGTAAAATAGCTGTAATCAAAACGCCCACCACCGCCACTGGAGCCTTGTTCGCGGCGACCATTTTGCTCTACGTGAACTTGCACCGAAATACGTACTAATGGGCGTACGTCGGCCGCCATTACACCATCGCTACGCGCTACCATAATGACTTCATATTCACCTGCAATGCTGGCCATCACTTGAGTGACTCGCGGGTCAATTTTTTTAGCAAACTGTTCCAAACGTTCCAGCAATTTTACTTTTGCATCTGCTGATAAACTAGCAATTGGATCTTGTGGTAAATAAAGTTGCTTGTTTTGATTGGTTACAATACTCTTGCCCGTTTGCTCTAAACCCAAAGCAGCAATCGATTTGGTCGCATTGGCGGCTTGCTGCAACGCGGCTAAGTTAATGTCATCAGAATAGGCAAAAGCCGTTTTCTCACCACTGACTGCGCGTACACCGACGCCTTGATCGATACTAAAATTGCCCGATTTAACTTGGCCTTCTTCTAAGCCCCAAGATTCACTGCGGCTATATTGAAAATACAAATCCGCGTAATCCACCTGATGCGACATAATATTGCCAAGCACGCCTTGTAAAGCGCTTGTATCAAGCCCTGTCGGTTTTAATAGCACATCCTGTGCGGTATCAAAGTGGCTGGCTTTGGTCAAATTTGGCTGTTCTATTTTCATAATCTTAATATGGTGACGTAAGTTGAATTTACTATACTCGCACAGCAATAATCGTGCTAAATATATTCTTGATTAATGAGTGCTTAAAATTGACAACTGGTTAAACTGCTTTAATTGTTTTGTGTTTAAGAGCTGGCAAACTCTGACGCAAGCTGGTTTGGTAATCACGATTAACATTAGCAATGACGACTCCGGAGCCGCGTGGCAATCTGTCTAAAATCACGCCCCATGGGTCTACAATCATGCTGTTACCGTGTGTTTCGCGGCCTGAGACATGGTAGCCGCCTTGCGCTGGCGCGATGACATAACATAAGTTTTCAATCGCGCGTGCACGGATCAAGCTTTCCCAATGCGCTTTGCCAGTGGTTTCGGTAAAGGCAGATGGAATCACAATCATATCCACTTCACCCATGGCGCGATACAACTCAGGGAAGCGTAAATCGTAGCAAACAGACAAGCCAATTTTGCCGTAAGGGGTATCTACGACCACGACGCTATCACCCGATTCAATCGTGTTTTCTTCGTGATAATGCTCTGTGCCTAAATCTAATCCAAATAAATGAATTTTGTCGTAGCGCGCAACTTGCTCGCCCTTGTCGTTAAACACTAAACAGCTATTGCGCACTTTATTGGGGAAATTGCTGGTTAAAGGAACCGTACCGCCAATGAGCCAGATTTTGTGTTTACGTGCCATTTTGGCTAGAAATTTTTGTATTGGCCCGTCACCCGCTTTTTCACACACAGAGACTTTGTCTGTTTCTTTAATGCCCATAATACAAAAGTATTCTGGCAATACGACAATCTTCGCGCCTTGTGTTACCGCCAGCGCAATTAAACGTTCAGCTTCAATTAAGTTGGAGTTTACCTGCGGGCTTGATGCCATTTGAATACCCGCTACTTTTACACTGTTAGTCGCGGTATTGTTTGATTGTTGGGATGCTTTTTTAGTTTGGCTGATCATATCGTATTCAACAGTTCGTTAAGGAATTAATGGAGACTGGTTACTGGGATTTTGAGTGTCATCTTTTTCTGCGTTTACTTCTATCGGATTATCCCACGTACCTTCGATGACATATTCACTAGAAGCGATTTTATTAAAAGGGTCCTTTAATATTTTTTGCGCGACAAAAGCGGCTGCGCCAACGATAGGGCCGCCCACAAGTGCAGCAAGCGATAAACTATCGCTAATGTGCGGGGTGACTTTTACTTTTAAATGTTGTGTTTCAGTTTTTAGATTTGTTTCGCCTTTAATGCTCGCCTCTGCGGCAGGGCCAGTCATAAAGAAATCATCGCTGCGCACAATGCCATTACTAATTTTGGCCGTTGCACTAATTTTATCAAATGCAAAGCCATCACTAAATAAGTCTCTAAAATCTAAACTCAAACGGCGTGGCAAGCTTTGCAAAGTCACTAAACCGAATAGTCGCCCAACACCTGGCTGTACTTTTAACACCTGGCCTTTGGTCGCTTCAAAGGTTAAGTCGCCGTCTAAACGCCTGATGTCAAACTCATGCGGGCTACCCGCCCAGTTAAGTCGTCCATCAATTTTGGCTTCGCCGCCTTTAACCGTATCGGGCTGGCCAAAACGGTTGAATGTTTTACCAATGTTATTGGTGTTCAGCGACACAATCAAGCTGGTATTGGGGTTGCGTGACCAATTATGCCAATTACCTTGTATGCTAAGTGTGCTATCCGCATTGGTGATGTTCAGTTTTTGAATCACCCAGTCTTCGCCATTCTCAAATGCATTTAGCGCTAAAGCGCCCAGTTTTTTAGTGCCCAGCTCAAAATTATCAGCCACTATATCTAGCGCAGGATAAGTCTTTGCTTGTTTTATATATTCTTTTTTAGTGATAGTTGGCGATGTAATACTGGTTGTATTAGGAATACTTAAGCGTTTGAGTCGTGCAATTATTTTGCCACTGTCTTCGCCTTGCCATTCAACATCACCACTCATTTCCGTCGAATCTATGCCCATTTTCAAACCAGTTGCATTGGGTTGAGCCGTTAATTTGAGCGCATTAATTGAGCGGTCAAAAATAGTCAGTTTTTGCACGGTCAAATCGGCTTTGGTGATGATGTTTAAATCGGTATTATTGCTAGCTGAATTGTTGATACTCGTTTGTGTGGATGATTTTTCACTTAGCAGTGTTAACCACTCATCTACATCCAATTCATCCAATTTTCCATGTATCGATAATCCTTGTTGCGAAGGATTAACGGCAGCAGTATTGATGCCGATGTCACCGCGATTAAATGCAAGTTGTTGTGATTTTAAGCTACGTAGTATTTTTGCTGATACGAGTTGGCCATAGTTAATATTGATTGCATCGCTATCAATAACCGTCTGTTTTTTATCAATACTAATTGGCATTTCTTGTGTAGCTAATTTGTTAAATGGCGGTGGAAGGTCAATGTTTAAGCCTACCAAGTTTGAGCGAAAGTTCAAATCGACCAATGAATTGTGAATGGCGATTTCGCCCGCCCAATTTGCGTTGCCTGTGATGTGATTTGTGAGTGCAATTGTACTGAGCTTTTTAATGCCAGCATCATTCACCTTGCCGCTGGCGATCACTTTAATCACCTTGTCAGCGCCAGTATTCAGGCTGAATTGCGCAGGACCACCTAATACTTCGGTAGTAATATTGTTAGCGGACAAACCATTTTCGTTAAAAATTAAGTTGCCATTTAACTTGGTTAATTCGGGTATGCCCAATTCTGTATTGGTAAAAATAGTGCCGTTACTGACTTTATACAGCCCTTTATATTTTGCTTGCTCAGAATCTTCTAGCGGAATATCCAGCGTTAATTGTAAGTTGCCACGGCCAGCCGTTTTAAGGTTGTCCGTAAATCCTAAGGTCACTTGCTTAACAGGGCTTTCATTCACAAATTTAATGCCATCAGAAACCAAACCTTCTGCTTCACTTACAATGTGTAAGATAGGCCAATCTGCATCTAGCTGCGCAATTTCTGCACGGCTTTTAATGATCTTTTTGCCAGAAATACGACCGGAATTTGCCTCAAGCAACATGCGATTGCCTTCAAACAATAGGTCTAAATTTAACTGATCAATAACAGGCCAGCCAGTACCATATTCCAACAATGCGTCGCTAACTTTGGCTGTGACTTTAAATATCCCTAGTTGAGTGTCGGGCTTGTTTTGCTTGTCGACAAAAGGAAAATCAGCCAAATTGCCTTTCACTCTGAGTAAAACGTCTTCTGCACGGCCCGCCAATATTGACGTGTCCAGCCAATGTATGGTGCTTTCACCCAATATAGTTGGATAATAAAATGGTGCGTATTTCGCGTCACCTTTGCCGAATTTCCCAGTTAAATCTAAATAGCCGCCTTTGATGCCATTCATGTCATAACTGGCGTTAACTGTTCCTGTAATATGCGGACTGGAAATGAAAATCTCTTTGGCAGCGATGTGGATTTTATTTTGACGAACTTTCCAATCCACTTCACCCTTTAATTGGCTTGCAGGAATCGGCCAGCGTAAAATATCTTTAAAATCCAGCGTGGCATTTTGTGATGCAAGTGTGAGTTTGCCGCCATCTTCATCCGCTTGAATCGTACCTGTCAAATTGCTAAAACCAGGTATTTTTTGAAACGCTTGAATACCCAACTGCTTGAATTGTGTATTCACTAAATAGTGCTCAGGCTTTTTCGCGCTACCTTCCCAACTTAAATGCACTGCCTGCAGAGCACCAACTGGCGAAAATCCATTCAGTTGCATCACTATATTTTGTGGCAAGCTAATGTGCGATGAAACTTGTTTTAACATTGCCAAGTTAAATTGATCTAAGCGGACATCGGCTTTAATCCAAGGCTGATTGTTTTTTATAGAGCTGATGTAGGTTGCGCTGCCATTGCGAATACTCAAGCCAGTATTGGTGTTAAGTTGAATATTTTTCGCGTTAAAAGTTTGCGTATTTTTTAACTTGCTCCACAGTAAATCGCCAGAAAATTTTGTCGCAATTAACGGTGTGGTTTCATTTTTGGTAACAACCGCCAAGTTGCTAATGCCAACATTTGTCTTCACATTTTGAATTTGCGCGTTTGCAAAAGCTAGTGTGATATTTGCGTTGCCTAAACCACTTTGAATATTGACGGGATAATCCAGCCAAGGTTTAAAAGCGGCTAATTCTGTTTGAGTCAGTTCAGCCACAACATCGCCATACCAAGTGTTTAACTCGGCAACATCGTTGCCAATAAAATGACCGCTGGCTGTTATTTTTTGCTGTGTACCCGTTGAAAGTAGGGTGGATATTTCAAAGGTGTGTTGTCTCAATAGGCTGTTTAATAAAGGTTTAGTCAGCGTTAAATTGAATTCTTTTAATGATAATGCAGGTGCTTGACGCAAATCGTCCTGCCAAATAATCTGCGCATTTTTAACTTCTACGCTGCGTTGTTTTAGTAACCAATTGGCAAAATCAGGTTTAGATTCACCCGCCAGATTGATACCTGCCAAGTAGATGCTGCCGTCTGCATTGCGTCTGATAGTCAATGCAGGATTATGTATCTGTAGCTCGGTTAATCTTGGTTGAAGCAAAGGTACGCTTAACCATGACAGGCTGGCTTCTACATTATTTAAATGCAGCGCAACGCGATTTTCTGCATCAAACACATCGACGTTGATGAGCGCAACGTGCGGTGAAATATCATCCCAACCCGTAACGATTTCGCCAATGGATACTTTTTGTCCAATCGTTTTTGCTGCAAAGTTCGCAATATCGTCCTTGTATTGGCCGATATTAGGAAAAATCATAAAGCGTATTACCAGTGCCGCTACTACAATCAGCCCCAGCAACAAAGCAAAGACATACAACACCCAGCGAGCTATTTTTTTAATGGTAATCATTTTTTGGGTATTGTCATTTCTAAATGAATGGGTATTTTCTAAACGGTTGATTGCGAATTGGCAAAGCGTATTTAGTCGGTTTTATAGAGTTAATACGCGTATTTAAGTCATTATTTTACTTGAAAATTAGACGATTACACGTAAACAAAACGTAAACATGCTTTAAGCGGATATTCTGATAAAAATTCATGCAGATTGCTTTAGAATAACGCCTTTTGACGAATTCGCCTGCTAAATAGTTCGTCGGTTTCGTTTTACTAGTTATCAACTGGAATTGTATTGATTCAATTTAGAAATTTAAGTTTAACTCGCGGTGTAAAAGTGCTGATAGAAGCGGCAGCTTTTCAATTGCATCCGGGTCACAAAGTTGGCTTGATCGGCGCAAATGGCGCTGGTAAATCATCCATTTTTGCCTTATTGCGTGGTGAGCTGCAGCAAGAAGTCGGTGATTTGGAAATTCCACCTAATTGGGTAATCGCGCACGTTGCGCAAGAAACGCCCAGCTTAAATTTGGCCGCCTTGCAATTTACCTTAGAGGGTGATGCAGAATTAACCGAAGTGGAAGCCGCATTGCAAGCCGCAGAAACCCATCATCAAGGCGAAAAAATTGCTGAATTGCATCAGCGTTTAAGTGATATCGAAGGCTATTCTGCCAAAGCGCGCGCATCCAGTTTGTTGGATGGTTTGGGTTTTAGCCAGTCAGACTTAACGCGCCCTGTAAGTGATTTCTCTGGTGGTTGGCGTGTGCGATTGAATCTAGCGCGCGCGTTGATGTGCCGCAGCGATTTATTATTGCTGGATGAACCAACCAACCATTTGGATTTGGATGCGGTGATTTGGCTGGAAAGCTGGTTACGCGACTATCGCGGAACGCTGTTACTTATTTCGCACGATCGCGATTTTCTGGATAACGTGATTGATAATGTGCTGCACATTGAGCAGCAACGCATTACGTTATATCGCGGCGGTTATAGTGACTTTGAGCGCCAGCGTGCTGAAAAGCTGGCATTGCAACAAGCCATGCATGAAAAACAGCAGCGTAAAGTGGCGCATCTGCACAGTTATATTGACCGTTTTCGTGCGCAGGCGACCAAAGCGCGTCAGGCACAAAGTCGTATTAAAGCCTTAGAACGCATGGAAATGATTTCTGCAGCGCATATTGATTCACAATTCAGCTTTGAATTTCGAGCGCCGGTATCTGCGCCAGATCCATTGCTGGTATTGGATGACGTAAGTGCAGGTTATGCGGATAAACCTATTTTAAACAAAGTGGTTTTAGCGATTCGTCCCGGTGAGCGCATTGGATTATTGGGTAAAAATGGCGCAGGTAAATCGACGCTGATTAAATTGCTTGCAGATGAGCTAAAGCCCTTAAGTGGTAAACGTGTCACTGGCAAAGATTTAAACATTGGATATTTTGCACAACATCAATTAGAACAATTGCGACCAAATGAATCGCCGCTGCAACATATGATGCGCTTAGACCCAGCAACGCGGGAGCAAGAACATCTTAATTATTTAGGTGGTTTTGATTTTAAAGGCGACATGGCACGAAGCAGCTGTGAAAACTTTTCAGGCGGCGAAAAATCGCGCTTGGCTTTGGCCTTGCTGATTTGGACGCGACCCAATCTATTGCTGTTGGATGAACCAACCAATCATCTGGATTTAGAAATGCGCCATGCCTTAACACTGGCATTGCAAGATTATCAAGGCGGCGTGATTTTGGTCTCGCATGATAGAGCCTTACTGCGTGCCACTTGTGATAATTTTGTCTTAGTCGCTGACGGCGCTGCCCAACCTTTTGATGGTGATCTAGACGACTATAAAAACTGGTTGGCAACAACAAAAAGTCAGGCATCAAAAGCACAAAACAACGAAATAGTTAATGCCGAAACGTCACTTAAAAAGAATGATTACGCACAAAGTAAGGCAGAGCGCCAAGCGCGTATTTTGGCGCGTAGACCATTATTAAAAGAAACTGAAAAACTAGAAAAGCAGCTTGAACAAATTGCTGCTGAAAAAGCAGTATTAAACGCCAGAGCAGCGGATGTGGATTTGTACGATAACGCTAATAAAGATGAGTTGCAAAACTTGCTAAAACGACAAGCTGAATTGACGGATTTAGTAGAAGCGACAGAAATGCGCTGGTTGGAATTGCACGAACAACTAGAGGCTTTGCCTGAAGCTGCAAATTAATCATTTAAGGCTAGTCAGCCAAAAATTTATTTTAAAAACTGATTAAGAGAATGGATTGATAAAATTATGGACTATTCAAAACGATTAACCTTATTGCATGCGCTATGTTTAGCGGATACCTTTAACGATGGTGCAAAGCCTAATAGTAATTTAGACGATTACAATGCAGTAGATTCAGCGCATTATTTAACCAGTTTTATTACGTTTAGGGCAATTCAAGCCGCGATGCGCCAGCCTGCGGATGAGCGACATAATAACTTTGATATGCTAAGCGTGTATCAAGCTTACGCCATGTTGATTTTCGCGTTTTTAACGCTACCGCTTACGCATGAGCTAGTAGAAGAGGGTGAAGCCGCGCCAGATTTAACGGCGGCACAAGTGATTATTGCGAAAACCTTATTTGCGGGCATTAGTGATGCAGAATTGATGGAAATCATTGAGTCAGGTTTTAATAAATTCAAACTGATTGGCGATGCGGAAGCCGAACATTGGGCTGAGTTTAGAGAGAATCTGGATAAATTAACGGTAAGCTTTGTGGTCGCAGGCACCGATGATGATAGCCCGCATAGCAAAGAAGAAGTATTGCCATTTTTTGGTCAATTACTCAGCCAATTATGTGAGGCGTTTGAGCGTGATTAACGTTTAAATGGATACAAAAAAGCCTGCATGTTCAATCTTATGCAGGCTTTTTTATTAAATCACTTTGTTAATAAAAAATTAACTATTAACAGGTTTTGCCGCTGGCGCCGCTTTTTGTTTAAAGCGTGCTGGCTCATTTCTACCATGCCCACGATTCTCTGGTGCTTTAAATTCACGTGCTTTGGCACGTTGCTCAGGCGTTAAAACCGCGTTGATTTTAGCTTCAGTTTTAAGACGACTTAACACCTTTTCTTTCCCCAACTTACCCAATTGATCTGCTAATTGTTGTGCTTTAGCTTCGTCAAACTTATCTGCTTGAGCAAGTGTGCGCAACGCTTCTAGTGTTTCACGTTGTTGTTTATGTTGCGTATATTTTTCTGGCGCTTGCTCATGCACAATCGCAAAGATTTTATCTTGTTGATCTTGCGTTAGATTAAGCGCTTTTAAGTGGCGCGGTGTGCCAGATTCGCCAAAATTTCCACCATGCTTGAAACTGTGAGCACGCTTGTTGTCATGTCTGTCGCAATCTTTTCCTGGCTCTGCGTGGCTTAAAGCAGAGAATGGCAAGGCAATTGCCAAAGTTGAAATCGCTAATAATTGTTTAATCGATAGATGTTTCATTTGCTTATTCCTTTTTAGTTAACATTAAAAAATGTCTGTTGCAAAAATCCTATTTCTGTTGCGCTTTAGGATGTTGCCATTGTGCAATCGCTAGTTGTAAAACGCTGTTAAGAGTGTGTAAATCTGCGTAAAGGTTGGTGATTAAGCTTGTTGATGGTTTTGTGACTGGTTATGATGCGTTAACACTTTAAAGTACAAGATTTCAAGTCTAAATAAATAAACATGGATAAAATTTTACTGATAGATGACGACGTAGAGCTGGTTGAGATGCTCAAAGAGTATATCGACCTTGAAGGCTTTTCTGCCAGTACCGCGCATGATGGCGAGGCTGGATTGCAAGTTCTGCAAACAGATAGTTATGATTTGGTGGTGTTGGATGTGATGATGCCGAAATTAAATGGCATCGATACATTGCGACGCATCAGACAAAGTAGTAATCCGTACAGCAACATGCCAGTGATTATGCTCACGGCAAAAGGTGATGACGCAGACCGTATCGTCGGTTTAGAACTGGGCGCGGATGATTATGTGCCAAAACCCTGTACGCCACGTGAACTGGTTGCCCGCATCAGGGCGATTTTACGTAGAGCAAAGCCGCAAGCCAATTTCGCCAAAACCATCACGCTAAATGAACTAACATTAATGCCGGAACAACGGCGTGTGGAATGGTCTGGTGTGCCATTAGTATTGACTAGCACCGAATTTAATCTGCTGGAGGTGTTAGTAGAACGTGCGGGAAACGTGGTCAGCAAACAAATGCTATCGGAACTGGCGCTAGGCAGGCCAATGGCAAAATTTGACCGCAATATTGATGTGCATATGAGTAGTGTACGACAAAAATTAAGTGCGGCAGCGGGTGGCAAACAGTTGATACAAACGGTGTATCGCCTAGGTTACCAATATCTAAAATAGCCTTATCAATACTTAAAATAGATTATTAATCATTAAATAAACGATTATGGGCAGACTTTACTGGAAATTTTTTCTATTTTTCTTTTTTGCACAATTAACAGCAGTGCTTGTGGTCAGCCTGGCTATTGGTATGGTGAACGACAAACGCGAAAGAGAAAGGCGCCTAATTGATAGCGCACCTGGTGCCAAAACCATGGTGTTGGCAGCTGCTAGCACACTTAAAATAAGCGGAATCACTTCGCTCAAATCTTTGCTGGATATTTGGTTAACTGAGCCGATGCCGCAACTATATGCAGTGAACGAAGAGGGTGTTGATTTATTAAAACGCAACTTGCCAAAAGGAATTAATAAAGAGTCGTTGGCCGCGCTAACCACTGATACCGATAATCGCGCTATTCAACAAATTCATGCAGATGATGGCCACGCTTACTGGTTGTTTGTAGAGCCGCGAAATAAACGACCGCCGCCAACTTATTTTAACGGCGTAAAAATACAACAGAATTTTAAATACTTATTCCCCGCCATGCCGCTTATTGTGGGCATTTTTGTCAGTTTAATATTTGCTGCCATGCTCGCTTGGTATTTTTCTAAACCAATCAAACAGTTAAGGCTGGCTTTTGAGAGCGCTGCTAATGGTAACTTAGATGCGCGGGTGGGAACAGTGATGCAGGGCAGGCGTGATGAATTGGCCGATTTAGGCAGCGCTTTTGATGTGATGGTAAGCCGTGTAAGCCAATTAATTCAAAGCCAAACACATTTAATGCACCAAGTTTCGCATGAATTGCGTTCGCCATTAGCGCGTTTGCAAATTGCGATTGGCTTGATTAAACAACAATCAACACAGTCAGATGCGGCGCATCAGATGAATGAAAAAATAAGTACTTCATTGAATCGTATTGAAACTGAATCGGTCAGGATGGATCATCTAGTAGGCGAGCTGCTGACGCTTTCACGCTTGGAGTCTGGCGTGACTGCGCTACAAAAAGAGCGCATCGATTTAAATGAACTGTTGCAGGAGTTGGTGGAAGATGCCAACTTTGAAGGCGCGACTGATAATATTAAAGTGGAATATAAGCCAAACTTACCAATTATCGTAGCAGCACAGTCAGATTTGCTACAGCGTGCGATTGATAACATTATCCGTAATGCTGTTAAATATACGCCTACGAATACAATAGTTGAACTGACAACCACTGTTAATCAAGCAAATACAAGCGTGACTTTGTCGGTGCAAGATGCTGGTGCAGGGGTTGATGAGAATGAATTAGATGCGATTTTTAAACCATTTTACCGTACAAACACCACTGAGACTGTGCATGGTTATGGCTTAGGTTTGGCCATAGCAAAACAAATCATCGAGTCGCATGCGGGCGTGGTAACGGCAGCGAACATCCCTAACGCTGGTTTGCTGATAACAATCGAATTGCCGATGATTGAATAAAGTAGAGATAGATAAGTTATTAATAAAATAAGTAATTAATGTTGGTGGTGCAAATCTAAATGGCATCGGCTACCTTATAACGATGAGTGTGCTGAAGATAACATATTGGAAACACAGTATTCAGAACAATTGCACCACAAAGCCATTCGAACAACCATACCTATTAATTTTAAAGCCTATTTTAATGCTTAAACCAATCAAATCACTGCTGGGATTGGCAATGCTTGTCACAGCCAGCGCTTGTAGTCCCATTAAAATCTTAAATGCTGTCGTACCAGAAAGCACATATCGACTGCAATCTACTGTGGCATATGGTGATTTGCCTAGACAAAAGTTAGATATTTATGTTCCCAATCAGCTTGCTTCGTCTAACTCTACAGTCCGAAAAGTGGTTATATTTTTTTATGGAGGCAGTTGGGATTCTGGGGATAGGAGCGATTATAAATTTGTAGGTGAAGCCTTAGCATCACAAGGTTTTATCGTGGTTATTCCTGATTATCGCGTTTATCCTAATGTGTTATTCCCAGCTTTTATGGAAGACCCTGCACTGGCTGCAAGATGGGTGAAAGGCAATATCCATCAGTATCAAGGTGATGCTAATCAAGTATTTTTAGCAGGCCATTCTGCAGGTGCGCATATCGCCGTTATGTTGGGCGTTAACGCTGAGTACTTAGCAAAGCAATCACTTAAACCCAATGATTTCGCTGGAATAGTCGGGCTAGCTGGACCTTATGATTTCTTACCTTTAAAATCAGAACGGCTAAAAACTATATTTGGGTCAGAGTCAGAACAATGGAAATCTCAACCGATTAATTTTGTGGATGGCAAAAATCCACCGATGCTACTTGCTGTGGGTAAAAAAGATGGCACAGTGTGGCCACGCAACACCTACAATTTAGCTGAAAAAATTAAAAAGAATAATGGCTTGGTGAAAGTAGTGACATTTGAAAATTATGGACACATTGATATGGTGGCAAAATTAGCTAAACCGTTGCGCGGCGATGGGGAGTTACTAAAAACAGTTACTGATTTTATACAAAACACACCAGCAATAAATAGTGGTATCAACAAGCCTTAAATTTAATAGTGCCGTAATTTAAGTCTTGGCGTGTTGTTCTAAAAAACCTGTGAAGTAATCAACAGCTGTTTTTTGAGTGCAATATTGATTGGCAAATGCAAAACCTGCCTGACTGAGTTGGTTAGCTTTAGATTCATCATTCCATAAAGCTTCAATTTTTTTCGATAAATCATCTACATTCTTAGATTCGAAAAATAAACCTGTTTTGTCATCTTCAATGTAGTCTTGTACACCCAGTGAGTTTGTGACAACCATTGCTTTATTAAAAAACATGCCAGAAACAATTGTCACATGGCCACAAGGTACTTGGCTGTCTCTAAGCGGTAATGCCATAAATGCGCTATGTGCCAGGATATTATGCGCATGTGCTAGCGGAATATTGGTATGTATTTTTACATTGTCTGGTATGGTTAAGCCCAATATTGAATCAGGACTTGCGACGATCACCAGCTTAATATTTGGCAGTTTTTTCATGGCAGAGAGAAGTGTTGCATAATCTCTGCCTTGGCTACCCAATGCGCAAATGTAACGCCCCGCTTCAATTGGCAACTCAGTTAAATCTACTTTTGGCGCATGCACTGCCCAATGCAACATGTCTATTTTTTCAATTGGGATATCAAAATAATCCGCGTAAAGTTTGCGCTCTACGCTTGAATAAGTCACAAATTTAGTCGGTTGTTGAAAAGCCTTAATCATCAGGCGATGTTGGATACCCTTTGGTAAATCAGTCAAATTGAATGAGTAGGCCAAATGTGGTGTATCAGGGCTTATAGTTTTGGCCAGCTTACCTGCGTAGAAGCTAGGTCTTGGACCGTGAGAAACCAGAACAGAAGGTTTTTTTCTGGCTAATTTTACAGCTTGGCTTGCTGCAATAACTCGGGCAATGGAATCTTTCTTAGGCAAAAATGATGGTAGATTAACTGCTAAACTTGAGTAATGATGCCATTCATCATCGGTGTGCTTAAATTCATCACGCAGCCAGTTCCAGCTAGTAGAAAGGTCACTTAAATTAATGACATTCATATAGTTAACCCATTCAGTTAAGTATTTAAATTAGCTAATTTCCCTAGTTGCCAAGAACTCAAGCTCAGGGTAACGCTCTTGTGCCATCTGCAAGTTAACACGGTTCGGTGCTAAGTACACGTATTCTTCATTACCATCTAAGCCCACATTAAAGCCATACTTGTCGGCAATCGCACGTAAATCAGCATCGCTGCCACGTAACCAGCGCGCGGTGTAACAATCATAGCTTTCGAATACCACATCTACGCCATATTCATGTTCTAAACGATGCGCGACTACGTCAAACTGCAACAAACCAACCGCGCCTAAAATAAGATCATTTGATAATAATGGGCGGAATAATTGCGAAGCTCCTTCTTCTGCTAATTGTTGCAAGCCTTTTTGCAACTGTTTCATTTTAAGCGGATTTTTTAATCTTGCACGACGGAAAAACTCAGGTGCAAATGAAGGAATACCAGTGAATTTAAGCTCTTCACCCTCACTGAATGTGTCGCCGACCTTAATCGTTCCATGGTTGGGGATGCCGATAATGTCACCAGAGTAGGCTTCGTCCATCGTAGTGCGGTCGCGTGCCATAAAAGTGATCGCATTGTTCACCGCCATTAATTTGCCAGTAGAAACTTGTTTGATTTTCATGCCACGCTCAAAACGACCAGAACATACGCGTAGAAATGCAATACGATCGCGATGTTTCGGATCCATATTGGCTTGAATTTTGAAGACAAAGCCTGAAAACTTAGGCTCGTCAGGCCGAATTTCACGGCTTGAAGTTTGGCGAGTAAGCGGAGCAGGGGATAAGTCTACCACCGCATCCAATAATGATTGCACGCCAAAGTTATTCACGGCCGAGCCGAAAAACACAGGCGTTTGCTTGCCGCTTAAATAGCGCTCAGCATTAAATACATTGGATGCGCCACGTACTAATTCAATATCAACTCGCAGCTCTTCAGCTTGTCGGCCAATCAATTCATCCAAGCGTGGATTATCTAGCCCTTGAATCG
The DNA here is from genome assembly GCA_040387515.1 of Pseudomonadota bacterium. GTDB lineage: Bacteria > Pseudomonadota > Gammaproteobacteria > Burkholderiales > Methylophilaceae > Methylotenera_A. The sequence goes on along the minus strand of JAZKDP010000016.1, from coordinate 54,372 downwards.
TCTCAGAAGTGCCTTTATCAGCACGTGGATCAAAGAATAAAATACTGTCAGTGACTAGATTATAGACGCCACGAAACGATTTACCCATGCCTATCGGCCAAGTCATTGGTGCACATTCCATGCCTAATGTGGTTTCAATTTCATCCAACAATTCAATCGGCGCACGACTTTCACGGTCTAATTTATTAATAAACGTAATAATCGGCGTATCGCGCATGCGGCATACATTCAGCAATTTAATCGTCTGCGCCTCTACGCCATTGACTGAGTCAATCACCATCACAGCCGAATCCACCGCGGTCAATGTGCGATAAGTATCTTCCGAAAAATCATCATGGCCGGGCGTGTCCAGCAAATTTACCATGTGGTCGCGATACGGAAACTGCATCACAGATGACGTCACCGAAATGCCGCGTTGCTTCTCAAGTTCCATCCAATCAGAAGTTGCATGACGCGCAGCTTTACGCCCGCGCACTTCGCCCGCCACTTGAATCGCGCCACCAAACCATAATAATTTCTCGGTGAGGGTGGTTTTACCGGCATCGGGGTGGGAGATGATGGCAAATGTACGGCGGCGGGTAATTTCGGTTTTTAATTGGCTAGCAGACAAAGACATGTAAAGTAGGGACTGAAGTAAAACGCCATTTTACCTTAAAAGCAGATAACTCCGTTATGCGAAGCTGAGTATAGATAATGCAAGTCGATACAAAGTCCCAAGGCTCAACTCGTTTTGATTAATGCTAATGCATTAATACAGAATCGTAAGCCACTAGGTGCTGGACCATCAGGAAATACATGGCCTAAATGCGCGCCACAGGTGTTGCACAGTGTTTCCACACGACGCATCCCATGACCATTGTCGGCAGAGTAAGCGACAGCATTCAATTTAATAGGCTCGGTAAATGAGGGCCAGCCTGTACCACTTTCGAATTTCTCTGAAGAATCAAACAACTCAGTTTGACAACACGCGCAACTGTAAATACCGGAACTGAATAGATTACATAATTCAGAGCTATGCGGTCTTTCTGTACCTTTTAATCGCGTAATATGAAAAACTTCCGGGCTTAAAAGCGCTCGCCATTCAGTCTCAGATTTAACAACTGTTTTGTCTGGTAATGGATTGCCATTATCCGCAAAGTTAAGTACATCTTTCCAATTCATCATATCGTCTTTTAAATATAAATATTTCTAATAGTTTGATACTTAGCGCATCAAAAAGTAAGCTGCCAATATAAGCGCAGCCAATACCAACAAACCTTCCATTTATTTAACCACTTCTTTTAACTGCTCTAAAATCGCTGGATTATCCAGTGTCGAAATATCAGAAGTGATTTCTTCACCTTTTGCTAGTGAACGTAAAAGCCTGCGCATAATTTTGCCTGAGCGTGTTTTTGGCAGGTTGTCACCAAAGCGGATTTCATCTGGTTTGGCGATTGGACCGATTTCTTTACCTACCCAATCACGCAGATTAGTGACGATTTTTTTCGCCTCTTCGCCAGTTGGTCTTGCACCTTTTAACACAACATAAGCGACAACAGATTCGCCTTTAATATCATGCGGCTTGCCAACCACGGCAGCTTCTGCCACTAATGGATTCGACACGAGTGCTGATTCGATTTCCATTGTACCCAAGCGGTGACCAGATACATTTAACACATCGTCAATACGCCCCATAATGGTAAAATTTCCTGTGATGGCATCACGTATTGCGCCATCGCCTGCGAGGTACAAATTGCCACCTAAATCCACTGGGTAGTAGCTGGTTTTAAAGCGTTCTGGGTCGTTATAAATGTTACGAATCATCGATGGCCATGGCTTTTTAATGACTAATAAACCACCTGTGCCCCATGGCAAATCCTTGCCAGTTTCGTCTACTACATCAATCGCAATGCCTGGGAATGGCATAGTACAGGAGCCAGGTGTTAATGAATGCGCACCAGGCAGCGGTGTGATGACATGACCGCCTGTCTCTGTTTGCCAGAAAGTGTCGGCAACCGGGCAGCGACTGCCGCCAACTTGTTCAAAGTACCACATCCATGCTTCTGGATTAATCGGTTCACCCACAGTGCCTAGCAAACGCAAACTACTTAAATCATAATTTTTAGGATGAGTGCTTGGATCTGTTTCACTTGATTTAATCAGCGAGCGAATCGCAGTAGGGGCAGTGTAGAAAATGGATACTTTATGCTTTTCAATCATCTGCCAGAAACGCCCAGCATTCGGATAAGTTGGAATGCCTTCAAATACCACTTGTGTCGCACCCATCGCCAATGGGCCATAAGTGACATAGCTGTGTCCTGTAATCCAGCCCACATCGGCCGTACACCAGTAAACGTCATCTGCTTTTACATCAAAGGTCCAGCGCATTGTGTTCATCGCATGTAACAAATAACCGGCAGAACTGTGTTGCACGCCTTTTGGTTTGCCGGTTGAGCCGCTTGTATACAGCAAAAACAAAGGATGTTCTGCGTTAACCATAACGGGGTCGCATTCTTGAGCTTGTCCAGCGATTAAATCACTCCACCAGATATCTTTTGCGTTCCAAGCGACTTCTTGTCCTGTTTTTTTCAGCACGATTACTTTTTGAATACCGTCCCAGCCGTGCTCACTTTTTGCTTGCGCAATACCTTCATCCACAGCCTGTTTTAAAGGTAATGTTTTACCGCCGCGGAACTGGCCGTCTGAAGTGATGACGGCAACCGCGCCAGCATCAATCATGCGCTCATTTAAACTTTTGGCGGAAAAGCCACCAAATACGACTGAATGCGTTAACCCCAAACGTGCGCAGGCTTGCATCGCCACAATCGCTTCTATACCCATTGGCAAATAGATGATTGCGCGTGAGCCAATTGCTAAATTCAATGTTTTTAAGCCATTGGCAAACTGGCAAACTTGGTGATACAACTCTTTGTATGTAACTGTTTTCGTATCACCGTTATCTGCTTCAAAAATGATTGCAGTTTTATTGGGAATTGTCGCTAAATGTTTATCCAGACAGTTGACTGAAACGTTCAGATCGCCATCTTCAAACCACTTATAAAATGGTGCATTTTCTTCATTTAGCGTTTTAGTAAATGGTTGATGCCAAACCAATAATTCGCGCGCTAATTTCGCCCAAAAACCTTCATAATCTGCTTCGGCTTCTGCACAAAGTGCGTTGTAGGCATCTATGCCAGAAACATTTGCTTGCGCTTTAAATTCTTCACTTGGATGAAACACGCGGTTTTCGGTTAAAACAGATTCAATAGCCATGCAGCCCAACTCCCAAATTTGTCATTAATCAATGACATTCACTTTTTTATAATAATGTTTAAGGTAAGATGTAACACAATTGTTAACCATCATATTACCTTAAAAATAACATGCTATCACTGGATAAATACTTATCGCCAACTCAAGCGCCAACGGCATTTGAGGCTGGATTGCAACACTTGGTCAATTGTAGTTTGTATGCAGCAAGACTATTGTCAAAAAATGCCTTATTGCTGGAAGATTTGCTAGAAAATCATAAGGAATCCTATACGCGTGAAAGCATGCAAGCGTTTTTAGATGGGGCAGAAATAGTAGATGAAATTGCATTAAAAAAGATGTTAAGGCAACTGCGTCAGTATGTGATGCTGAGAATAATCTATCGCGATTTAAATCAATTAGGCGATTTAAATGAGGTGATGCAAACCACTTCTGATTTAGCAGAAATCACTATCCAAACAGCGGTTAATTTTCATTATACGTTGCTTGCAGTCAGTTACGGCAAGCCTTGCAATAGTAAAGGCCAGCCGCAAGAAATGATTGTCGTAGGAATGGGTAAGCTGGGCGGTTACGAGTTAAACGTGTCTTCCGATGTGGATTTGATTTTTAGCTTTGAAGGCGTTGGTGAAACACAAAATGATAGCGACGCCAGTAATGTGATTAGTAACCAAGACTTTTTTAACAAGCTAGGTAAAAAAGTGATATCGGCGTTGGATGATGTAACCGAAGACGGTTTTGTATTCAGGATGGATATGCGTTTGCGGCCGTTTGGTTCTGAAGGCGTGTTGGTGCCAAATTGTGATGCGCTGGAAGAATATTATCAAAACAATGGTCGCGAATGGGAGCGTTACGCCTGGATAAAGGGCCGTGTAGTGGCTGGGCCAAAAGCGCTGATTACCAAGCTATTAAAGCCGTTTGTATTCAGAAGATATCTAGATTACAACGCATTAACCAGTTTGCGCGATTTAAAAATGCAAATCCAGCGTGATGTATTACAAAAAGGTCTGCAAGACAATATTAAATTGGGCCGTGGTGGTATACGCGAAATTGAATTTATTGCGCAAGTTTTTCAGTTAATACGTGGCGGTACAGACGCCAGCTTGCAAATAAAACCTACTTTACCAGTATTAAAACTACTGCAAAATAAAGGGTTTTTGCCAGAAAAAACCGTCAGCGAATTAACGACAGCCTATGTGTTTTTAAGGAATTTAGAACATAGGCTGATGTATGTGGATGACCAACAAACGCAAGATTTACCTAAAAGCGATACAGCGCGCGCACGTATTGCCAACGCCATGCAGTTTCTCAGTTGGGAAAGTTTTTTAGCACAATTGAATGAACACAGACAAAACGTACAGCAGCATTTTGACGCGACTTTTAATAATGATGCATCTTCTAGCAATGCCAAAAATGGTCAATCTGCACAGCAATATGAGACGGAAATCGCGCTTTGGCAACAAACGTTTGATAGCAGTGTTGCGCTGCAAGCTTTATCAGACGCAGGTTATAGCGATGCCAATGAAGCTTTACAACGTTTAAAAATGCTGCGCGCCAGCAGCCGTTATCAACAACTGCCAGAAAGTAGTCGCCAACGCTTTGATCGTTTAATGCCCTTAGTAATTTCAATCGCCGCGCAAGAGGAAAATAGTGACATTGCGCTGCTACGTACTATTAGCTTGCTGGAAAATATCTGCCGACGCGCTAGCTATTTGGCACTACTGGCCGAATATCCACAAGCGTTGAATCTGGTGATTAAGCTGTGTGCCGCCAGCCCTTGGCTAGCGCAATACTTATCTGCACACCCGATTTTGCTGGATGAATTACTGGATTCACGCACCTTGTATACAGAGCCAGATTTTGCCCTATTAAAGGCTGAGTTAGTCGAAAAAATGCAGCATCTGCAAGGGGATACTGAAGCGCAAATGGATGCGATGCGCCACTTTAAACATGCCACCATCTTAAAATTTGCTGCGCAAGATGTGGCAGGTGCTTTGCCGCTAGAAATTTTATCCGATTATTTAAGCAATTTAGCCGATGTGATTGTGCAAGTGAGTCTGCAAACCATTTGGGACAGTCTGAAATTCAAACATATCGACACGCCAAAGTTTGCTGTGATTGGTTATGGCAAGCTTGGTAGCAAAGAATTAGGCTATATGTCTGATTTAGATATTATTTTTCTTTACGACAACACCGCTGAAAACGCTAGTGGCGATAAATCGGAAACCAGCGGAAATAGTTCTGAAATCTATGCGCGTTTCGCACAACGGATTAATAACTGGTTCAACAGTATTACCAATGCCGGTTTATTATACGAAACCGATTTACAGTTGCGGCCAGATGGCAATAGTGGTCTGTTAGTGAGCAGTATTGCAGCGTTCAAAGAATACCAACTGACCAAAGCCTGGGTTTGGGAACATCAAGCACTAACCCGCGCGCGATTTATCGCAGGCGATGCCAAAATATGCAAGGCATTTGAGAAAGTACGTGTTGAAGTATTAAGTCAGCAGCGCGATGTGGAGGCGCTTAAAAAATCCGTCATAGAAATGCGCGAAAAAATGCGCACCAGCCATAGACCACAAATTGATTTTTTCGATATAAAACACGATGCGGGCGGTATTATCGATGTGGAATTTTTAGTGCAGTTTTTAGTGTTAAGTCATGCAAAAAAACACCCGCAATTAACTGGCAATATCGGTAATATTGCCTTATTAAAACTGCTGGCCTCACTGAGTATTATTGCAACCGAAGCGGCAGAAAACGTGGCGATTGCTTATAGAGAGTATCGAAAAATGCAACATGCACTTAAGCTGCAGGGCGTGACGCAGAGCAGGGTGGAAACGGCTTTAGCTACAGAGTACAGCGTAGCGGTAACTGCTTTATGGAAACAGGTTTTTAATTAAGTTTAAGTCAATAAGTAGGGCGTATTAGCGTAATACGCCAATAAGACAATTCATACGGCAAATGCTTTACAGTTCGCCCTATGCTGATTGAGGCGGATTGGCCATCAAATGTGCTAGGCGCTCCATTAATTTATCGGCTACTGTACGGCCGTTGCGAGACTCTCTAATCGCCATGTGCCAGCGTGAAACGCATGATTTCAACTCATCAGAATTTTTCACCAAAGCCACCCTTTGCTCAATATCGCGGCTCATTATGCCTAATTGCAGCTGTGCTTCTTCAGCTAAAAAAGTTTTAATAAACACTAGATGGTCGCTTGATAACTCAACGCTTTTCGATTGCGTTGCTAGTGTTTCTTTATATTTTGTTACTTGTTTGGGTAAATTAGCGTTTATTAGATAACCGAGTTTTTCTAAATCTGCCAGCATTGGTATTGCTTGCTCAGAGTTAATCGCTTGTGCAATTTGACTATTGGTACGCCTACCATTCACCATAATTAACAGTTGCCTATGTTTTAAACTAAGCGAGCGGTTGCCTTGCTCAAACTCCTTAACTGCACGATCTGACTTTACATAGACTGTATCCATATAAATAACCTGTTTTTAATGAAAAAACAATTTTAGTTATATAGAGAGACAGTTTTATTACATTTAAGATGAAAATTGTAAATGCTGAATGTAAAATAATAGAGGGTAGACCACGTTTTCCTGTGAACGACAGTAATCGTGGTCTTAACCCTATTATTTAGTTACTTCCAAACTTTGCCATAAGCCTCAAGCAAACGCTGATGCATTATGCTGCCTTCCATGTTTTCCCCTAACGTACCTAGGCCAAAATACTGCTCTTCACGGTTCAATAGTTTATGCGCTTGTTGCAAAGTTTCTGTGCCGTAAAGTAATGTTAAATTCGCTTCAAACGCGGCTGTATCTTCCAATTCTGCCATCTCTTTAATTTGCACGATATTTTCAATACAACGGTAAACGCGGGCGCGTTTTTCGGGTAATTCACCGAATTGGGCAATCCATGCACAGCCGTTTAAAATTTCATCCGCGTCATCGGCAGCAAGTGCGGCAAGTGCTTTAAGTTCGCCTGCACGTAAATCCACCCATGTAGTATTTGGATCTGCGCATAGACCGATTAGTGTAGTTACTGGCAATTCATCTGCCAACTCTAAATCAAGCAAGGTTTCCAGCAATTCGGCAGATTCTGTTTGGCTTAGTTCTGGCAAACGCAGTGCAAAAGGGCGTACCAGATTGCCAACGGTGTTGTTTTCCCACTGCAGTTCTTCTACTGGGTAAATCTCACTCATGCCAGGTACAAAAATGCGGCAGGCGTAGACGCCTAAATGCGTAAAGTCGGCGATATACATATCGTGGCCGCTGTTATGGATGGTATTCACGCACCAGTTGTAATCTTCTTCTGTCGTCTTACCAAAATTCCAGTCGACGAATTCATAATCTGGCGTGCTACGCAAAAAGTCCCAGCTAATGACGCCGCTGGAATCCACAAAGTGAATTTCCAAGTTTTGCGAATCCGCGATTTCTTCCATATCAAAGCCTGGTGCAACAAAGCCTTTTAAGCTATCCATTGCGCGACCTTGCAATAGCTCAGTTAATGCGCGTTCTAGCGCGACTTCAAAGCGTGGGTGCGCGCCAAAGCTGGCAAAACAGCCTTGATCTTCAGGGTGTAAAAGTGTGACATTCATCACAGGATATTGCCCGCCAAGTGAAGCGTCTTTTACCAAGATACCATAACCTGCATCGCGCAAACCTTTAATACCAGCGGCAATACGAGGATAGCGACTCAACACGCTTTCAGGTACATCTGGCAGGCAAATACCTTCACGAATGATTTTGTATTTGATGTCGCGTTCAAAAATTTCTGCCAATGCTTGCGTACGCGCTTCCATCATGGTGTTGCCCGCGCTCATGCCGTTGCTAACATATAAATTGCCGATAAGATTTACTGGAAACAATACAGTTTTGTCATCACGCAAACGTGTGTAAGGAATCGCGCAAATGCCGCGCTCTTTATTGCCGGAATTTAAATCAATTAATTGGTTGGCAGGGCAGGTGCCTTCTGGGTTATAAAACTTTTGTAATTCAGGCGTGAGTAATTCTTTTGGCCATTTGTCACCTGTTAACTTAACCCATTGCTCATTCGGATAATGTACAAAGTCTTTGTTAGCGATTTTTTCACCTAAGTAAAAATGTGTCCAAAAGTAATTGGTGCTTAAACGTTCAAAATATTCGCCCAATGCGCTTGCTCTGGCAGCCAATTGCGATGCGCCTTTACCATTGGTGAATAAGCGTGGGCAGTCTTTATCAATCACATGCACAGACCAAATACCTTCAATCTCATTCAGCCAAGATTTCTCTTCGGTATGAATGTTAAGTGCCAATAGTTTAGCTTGCAGTGTGGCGATAGAAGATTCTAAAGAGGCGTCTTTACTGGGGATGAATGTTTCCGCAGTGTTTGCTGATGTAGTTGTTGTCATGATATTAAGCTGTGAAATAAATAAGGCTAGCAGAATATCATGCGCATACAAAAAACCACGTGAATAATATTTTGAGTTAATATTCGGCTGAATCAATCACTTAATAAATGAGCGTGAGACCATGAAAAAAATCGACAAAACACCAATCTGGGTAACACTGGTTTATGCCAATGTACACACACGCAAAGTGGCGTTAATCATCGTCATTTCCTGTGCGATATTTGCTTTGTACTGTATTCCTTGGGTGCAGTTTTCACAAAATGCAATTGTGGCCAAAGTGTTTTTGATTGACGATTGGAGTTGGGTTGCCATGATGATTCCCATGACGATTTGGTATTGGGTAAGCCTAAAATGGGTTGATAATAACGCCGGTTGGGAATCTTGATTGCTTAGCTAATTTATTACCTACATGCCCCAGCGCAAAGCTGCGGTGTGTATTGGGCTATCCCAGTGTTGTTTGATTTCATCATCCAATAAGCATAACGTGATAGAAGCGCCTGCCATATCTAATGCAGTGACGTAATTGCCAACTAATGAGCGGCTGATTTTAATACCGTGTTTGGTAAACAGTTTTGCGGCTGTGTTGTAAATTAAGTAAAGCTCCATTAAAGGCGTTGCACCAAATCCGTTAATTAACAGCAAAGCTTCGCCGTTTAAATGAATATTTCTGGCATTAAAATCCGCCAAAATCGCTTCCACACAATCATGCACAATCGCGTCGGCTTCGCGCATGGTTTCACGTCTGCGGCCAGGTTCACCATGTATGCCTACACCCATTTCAATTTCTGTGTCTGCAATATCAAAAGTAGGGCGGCCAGCGGCTGGTACGGTGCAACTGGTCAATGCCACGCCAATGCTGGCAGTGCGGTTATTTACTTTTTCACCTAACGTTTTACAGGCTTGTAAATCGGCACCAGTTTCTGCCAAGCTGCCTACACATTTTTCGACAATCATGGTGCCAGCTACACCGCGACGGCCTGTGGTGTAAGTGCTGTTAATCACCGCACAATCATCGCTGGTTAATACGGTAGCGTTTTGAAATGGCAACATTTCAGCTGCCATTTCAAAATTCATCACATCGCCCGCGTAGTTTTTAACGATAAATAAAACACCCATATCTGCATGCACGGCTTCTGCTGCAGCAAGCATTTGGTCTGGCGTGGGCGAGGTAAATACATGACCTGGACACGCAGCATCTAACATGCCGAAGCCGATATAACCTGCGTGTAGTGGCTCATGCCCAGAACCGCCGCCTGAAATAGTGGCGACTTTACTTTTTGGTTTATTTTTAACTGTTAAGTTTTTACGTGTTAAGTAATTGGGTTCTAAATGCAATGTGACAAGATCGTTATGCGCACTGGCAAAGCCAGACAAGCTTTCAACTAAAAGATTGTCGACATTGTTAATAAATTTTTTCATGTAACTTAACCCTTAAGCATTGAATCGCACACCGCGTGCACCATCACTTGGCAGCTTTTTGCGCCTGCGTCCAAATGTCCAATCGCGCGTTCGCCCAAACCTGCCGCGCGGCCTTTCGTGGCGATTAAGTTACGGGTTGATTCTAAACCAGTATCTGCTGCCAACTTAATTGCACTACAAATTTCTGCCAGACTTTTACCTTCTGCTGCACTTAAAGTGAATGTGGTGGAGACAGGAATCAACACATCCAACATAGTTTTTTCGCCTAAATCCGCTTTGCCGCGCTGCATAATGCTTTGCACGCCAGCGGCAAATGCGGCGGCTATTTCAAGCGGATTATTACCGCCGTTCTGTTTGATGACTTTAGCCATGCCTATAAAAAAACTGGCAAACAATGGCCCAGAAGCACCGCCGATTGTGCTGAGTAGCTTTATGCCAATTTTGTTTAAAACTTCATCAGCAGGCAAGGCTAGCAATTCGGCATGCATGCCAGCGATGGCTTCAGTGCCGCGCTTGATATTGATAAAGTGATCGCCATCGCCAATGGCACGGTCTAGCGATTCTATTTCAGATTCGTTGGCGATAATTGCTGTGTTTATAGCAACGCTGGCGGATAAGATAGAAGAAGTTTTCATTAGAACAGTGTAAAACTAAAGCGACATTTTTTGAACATTATTTTTTAAATCACGTTTTTAAACTTAATTCTTAACGCTGATTTTAAATGCTATTGATGCTTGTAAGTTTTAGCAAACTCAGCAGACTAATCTAACTCACTCATGTAACTAATTTGGTCAGATTAGGTCAGAACATACGTGTTAATTTTGATGGTCATTTTTAGTGATAGGGCATATATGAAACAGTTATCAAGCAGGACTTTTCCCAGTGAAAGTTTTCTTCTCACAGCCGTTTTTACTACAGTCGTTTTTATTGCATTTGCTTTTGCCGGTTTGGCATATGCAGGGGATGCGGTAAAAGAAATCTCAGTAAAAGAAGTAAAACAATTTGTCGATAATAAAGCAAAAAATGTAGCGATTTTAGATGCCAATAATAGCGAAGCGCGCACAGATGCAGGTGTGGTGCCGGGCGCATTACTGCTCACTTCTTACAACAAATATGCGCTAACCGAATTACCAAAAGATAAAAGCACCACGTTGGTTTTTTATTGCTATAACAGTTATTGCCAAGCATCACACGCTGCAGCAGAGCGTGCGATTGGGGCAGGTTACAAAGATGCGCGCGTGATGAAAGAAGGCATTGTGGGCTGGAACAAAGAGGCTTTAAAAAATAAAACTTAACGGATTTAAAGCGTTAAGTTTTAGGTAAGCGACACCTTAAGTGCCCGCTTGAACGAATTGTTATGTGCTACCGAACAACTTCTATTTTGACATTTATAAAACCAGAAGATGTGTTACCAATACTACTGAATGCAGATTTTGAAAGATCAATAATTCGGCCTTTTGCGAAAGGGCCACGATCATTTATTTTTACAACGATGCTTTTCCCGTTATTCTTGTTCGTTACCTTTACACTTGAACCGAAAGGTATTTTGTTATGAGCCGCCGTTTTTAAACTATGTTTGTACAGCTCTCCGCTAGCAGTTTTTCGATTCTCAAATTTATCGGCGTAGAAAGAAGCTTCTCCCGATTCTGTATAGCCTATCCAATTGTCGCGACCACCAGTTGGAATACTGCTACACCCGGACAGCGCTAAGAAAAATACAACTATCGATAGTCTTTTCAAAATGAGTTTCATCTTTCAGTTTTTTGGTGATTTTGGGATGACTTCCACATAACGTTTGAATTAAGGGGCTGGCTTTAGCCAGTCCCGCTTGAATGATGGGTTGGGCATATTACTCATGAATGCACCTAAGTTCTGACGAGAGCCATTTGCCGCCTGAGTCTAAACAAACATCTGATGCTACAAACTCTCGTGCACTTGGAAAAATGCCAAGAATTATTGATAAGGCAATAAAAACCAAAGCGACCCTACTTAATGAAGGTAATTTGCTGATAAGAGCAAACACACCAATGCCTGAAGTAAGAAAAGCTAAAGCCCAGGATAAATAGTTGCCAGCACTGAAAAGCCAGCCCTCGGGATTGTCGGTGGGAGGGCCACCAGCAACCCAAGCACGATAGAAGGCGCTGTTAAGGTAAATGAGGCAAAACACAACCCCCGTTAGCAGTAGACTCCACCGTAAGATTGTTTTGGAAATTAGCATGATGCCCAACGTTTGAATTAAGGGGCTGGCTTTAGCCAGTCCCGCTTGAATGATGGGTTAGAAGTTATCATTCGCGGTCTCGAACACTAGCTAGCGTTTTTGCAATGCCGACAGCTCCAAAAATAAGCCAAAGCGCAAATATGGTTTCCAGAATTGCACCAATGATATTGCCGAAATGATCTGGGGAAAGAATGTATTGCTCTGTTTGAAATGGAGCATTGAGATGATGGCCCCAATAGTAAGTGGCTAAGTAATAAGCGAGATCAGATAGTGACCGAGATATTACAAAGAACCCCAGTACACAAAATGCAATGCGCTCAATCTGTAGTAAATATTGATTTGGCAGAACTGAGATGGCTTCACCTTTTATTAGTTTGTTAGTGATTGTGTAAGGAAACTTAATCAACAGAATGCCTACTAGCAGCGGGAGGGCGGAAGGTAGAAAGGCATGAAAAATAAATATCCCAAACGACAACTTCAGCGCAGGAAGTGCATTACTAATACTGCCTGGGAGATAAAAGAAAAAGACATTAGCTATCATGAAGGCCCCGAAAATTCGGGTTAGTAGAGAGGTGAAATCTCGATAGTCCATTTAGTAGCCTTCTAACGTAAAGTAGACCCCAAAAAAAAACTTAATCTTTTATTAGGACAGGTTGATAATTTTAATATATAGCGCATAATCTTAATTAAATCAATTATTAAATAAATTTTAGCACACCTAAATAACAATGAATGAATAACCCAAGCACACCTGATGAATCTCAACTATCTGCTCCGCCACCTAAACTGTTGGAGCAAGTGATAGCAAAAATGCGCATTAAGCATTACAGCTTACGCACAGAGAAAACTTATGTAGATTGGATTAAACGATATATATGGCATCATGGCAAGCAGCACCCAAAAGAGATGGGTGCGACAGAAGTAGAGGCTTTTTTAACGCACCTTGCTGTAGCGCGCAATGTTTCTGCTAGTACGCAAAATCAAGCAAAAAGTGCTTTGTTGTATTTGTATAAAGAAGTGCTAGGGGAGGAACTTCCATGGCTAGATAACGTAACGCAGGCTAAAGCGCCAAAGCGTTTGCCCGTAGTACTTACACAGGCTGAAGTGCAGGCGATACTCAACCGTTTAGATGGCACGATGTGGTTAATAGCCAGCTTATTGTATGGTAGTGGTTTGCGCATTATGGAAACCTTGCGTTTAAGAGTGAAAGATATTGATTTTGCAAGGCGCGAGATTTTAGTGCGCGAGGGTAAGGGTTTTAAAGACAGGGTCACCATGTTGCCAGTTACCCTAATTGAGCCACTGAAAAGCCATTTGCTTAAAGTGCAGGCGTTGCATAAAGATGACTTATCTGCTGGTTTTGGTGCGGTGTTTATGCCGATGGCGTTAGATAGAAAATACCCAAATGCAGCTAAAGATTGGAGTTGGCAATATGTGTTTCCTTCAATCAAGCTTTCTGTAGACCCTCGCTCAAAAATCACGCGCAGACATCATGCCGATGAAAAAACTGTGCAACGTAGTGTTAAAAAAGCAGTGAATTTAGCTGGGTTAACAAAGTTAGCTACACCACATACTTTTAGGCACAGTTTTGCTACGCATTTGCTTGAAGGTGGCTACGATATTCGCACCGTGCAGGAATTATTAGGCCATTCAGATGTTTCTACTACGATGATTTATACCCATGTACTTAATAAAGGTGGGCGTGGTGTGGGTAGTCCGCTAGATACGCTGTAATGGAGTGTGTTAAATTGATAACAATTTTAAAGGTTTTTTATTATGTCTAATTTGCAGCAATATCGCGTTAACCACAAAAAATTCTCACTTAAAAATATCAAGCCAGACGATAGATCTGAACGTGGCATATCAAAAGAAGCAGATGTATTAGAGCTTGAAAAGCTCGCCAGCAAAATTAATGCGTTGCAAGATATTTTATACGCGCAAGGCAAGCATAAAGTGTTGCTGATTTTGCAGGGTATGGATGCCAGCGGAAAAGATGGTACGGTACGACATGTCTTTAGTGAATGTGATCCGCTGGGCATTCGCTTGGCAAGTTTTAAAGGTCCAACTGAGGAGGAGTTAGCGCACGATTATTTGTGGCGCGTGCATAAACAAGTGCCGCAAAAAGGCGAGATTGTGATTTTTAATCGTAGCCATTATGAAGATGTGCTGATTGTGAAAGTGCATGATTGGATTGATGATGCAGAGTGCAAGCGCCGTTATGCGCAGATTAACGCGTTTGAAAAACAGTTAACTGAAACCGGTACGGTGATTGTTAAATGTTATTTGCATATTTCAAAAGCAGAGCAAAAAGTGCGTATGCAAGATAGGTTGGATGACCCGACTAAAACTTGGAAATTTAATCCAAATGATTTAAAAGAGCGTGCACTTTGGCCGAAATATATGCAGGCTTATGAAAATGCGATGGCAGCGACTAGCACTAGTTATGCGCCTTGGTATGTGGTGCCAGCAGATTCCAAGACTAACCGTAACTTATTGATTTCACGTTTATTATTTAGTGCGTTAAAAAAACTTCAATTAGATTATCCGCCTGTGCCAGCTGATTTTAAAACGATTACGATTGATGATTAGCGCACTATTATGAGCTTGCGCTACCGATTAAATTTACTGATTGCTACTCTGCTATTGCTGTTTATGCTGGCGGTGGGATATGTCATTTTAAAAGGCATGAAATCATCCATTCAAGAAGGTGTGGAAGCGGCGACCAGAGTGACAGTGCAGTTGCTGGATACCGTTGTGGTGAGTTCTATTCAAAACCCAGAATGGGGGTACACGCATGATGTGATGCGGCGTTTTTTAGAGCATTTGGGCCATGTGCGTAGCAATGAAATTTACTTGTATAGCTTAAATGGTGCATTGCTTTTTCAATCACCGCCTTCTAAATATCGTGCAGATATAACACCTCCAGAATGGTTTGAACACATGTTGAATCCACATGAGCCATCTGTTTCACGTTTGATTCGTTTCGGCAAGTTAATCGTAAACCCTAACCCAGCAGGCGCGATACGTGAGGCTTGGAGCAAAATGCGCATTTTGTTTTGGGTAGGGCTTGGGTTTTTTATCTTATTAAATGGGATTGTGTATTGGATGTTAGGGCGCTGGCTGCAGCCTTTACAGCCGATGTTGAAAGCCATTAATCGAATGGAGCGGGGTGATTTATCAGCGCGTTTGCCGCATTTTAATTTGTCTGAGTTTGATTCGATTGCCAAAAACTTTAACTTAATGGGAGAATCGCTGCAAAAAAGCACCTCTGAAAATCAACGTTTGGCACTTATTGCGCAACAAACGGCGGATGCGATGATGATTCACGATTTGAATGGCAATATTTCGTTTTGGAATATGGCCGCACAAAAGATATTTGGCTATGCGCCACAAGATATTATTGGTAAATCTGCCAGCACATTGATACCAAAAGGCCAAGAGCGTGATTTGATCGAAAACAGGCGTGCCATTAACGATAGGCGTAACGTAGAAAATCACGATACGCAACGCCAGGCGCGTGATGGCAGAATAATTGACGTATCCATTTCTGCCGCACCTTTGATTGATCCCGTGAGCAATCAGGTAATAGGTGATATTTCTAGCATGCGCGATATTACCGAACGCAAGCAGGTGGAAATCGCAGAGCGCAAAGCAGCGGCGGCAGAAAGTAAATTAGAAGAAAATCGCCAAGTCACGCACTTGATTCAGAAGCATATTGAAGATGAGCGGCGTAGTTTGGCGCGTGAATTACATGATGAGCTTGGGCAATATGTCACTGCAATTAAAACGTTTGCGGTTGCCATTGCCAATAAAACCAAAGAAAAAGCACCAGAAGTAGAAGCCAGTGCGCAAACCATTGTGGCTGCTGCTAATCATATTTATGATGGCATGCATAATATTATTAAGCAATTAAGGCCAGGTTCGCTGGATAATTTGGGTTTAAGTGAGACCTTAAAAGATACGATTAATAATTTGCAAAAACAACACCCTAATCTAAAGATTAACTTAGATTTATCAGGTAATTTAGAAGGCTTAGGTGAAAGTTTAAACATCAATATTTATCGTATTGTGCAAGAATCGATTAATAATGCCATTAAGCATTCAGAAGCCCGTCATATTGATGTGAAACTGGCGGTGAACGAAGCAGGTGCGCTGGAACTGACGATTAAAGATGATGGAATCGGCATGAATGTCGATTCGGTTGATCAGAGTAATCATTTTGGCTTGTTGGGTATGCGCGAACGTGTACAGGGTTTTAAAGGCAGTTTTACGGTGGATTCTGAGCTTAATAATGAATCTGCAACCAAAGCTAGCCGTAAAGCTTCAAGCGTTAAAAAAACGGGTGATATAAAGATAGGAACGACGATTTACATTTATATTCCGCAAGCTGTAAAAGTTTAAAAGTTGCAGTTTGCACATATTACTTAAGAGATATAAATTAAGAAATTTAAAAGTAATCAATAAAAAGTAGTTAACTAGGACAAGAAAATGAGTCAAATCAATGTGATGCTAGTCGATGACCACGCGGTAGTGCGCATGGGTTTTAAAATGTTACTAGAATCGGCCAGCGAAATTAAAGTTATTGCAGAAGCGGAAAATGGCGAGAACGCGATTAAAAACTACATGGAGTTTAAGCCAGATGTGGTGGTGATGGATATCACGATGCCAGGCATTGGCGGTATGGAAGCGATTGATCGAATTTTAGCTAAAGATAGTAATGCAAAGATATTAGTGTTGTCTGCACATGAGGATTCTGTGCATCCAAAACGCGTTCTCAATGCAGGTGCGATGGGCTATTTAACCAAGCGTAGTGCGGCTGAAGAGTTGATAAAAGCTATCCGTACAGTGGCAAGCGGCAAAAAATACATTGAGGCGATTATTGCGCAGCAAATGGCAATACAGCAATTGTCGGGAGAGCAAAATCCAGTAGATATATTAAGTGAACGTGAGTTTGAAGTATTTATGTCGTTGGCAAAAGGCAAAACTACCAACGAAATTGCGGAAACCTTGTTTTTAAGCCCACGTACAGTTGGCACGCATTTATACAATATTAAGCAAAAACTAAACGCTAATAACTCGGCAGAAATTGCATTGATTGCGATGCGCAGTGGCTTGATTGATCCTTGATTCTTTTGGTTAATTAAGTAAAAAAATTCAATACTGAATTAAATTTTTTGTTAATTGATTTTATAGCGCGCAATATTTAACTCACCCGGGCTGGCTATTTCAACTAAGGCGATGCTGCCGCTGGGCAATTTTCCAAATTCAGGCGGAATTAAAAAGGTAATGATTTGTTTGGACTGTGCTGAATCCGTTTGACTGTTCAGCACAGCTTTATTCGTATTCTCTGATTTTATTACACTGGTTTTTATCACGCCAGTCGCCACGCGCCACAATTTCCATTCTCGTTGTTTGGGTAATGAAGACGAACCCAATAGTTGTGCTTTGGTGTAAACAGCCGCTTTCTCTTCGCCAATCAATAAGTTAAACAATTCAACTGGTACTAATTGATTACTTTGCACCACCGCAATTGGCGTTTCAACTTCGGTTAATTGTTCGGGTAAGGGTTCTGCAATGGGTTTTAATTCGTCGAATCTAGCATTTACAAAAGCCAGTTTATAAGGATCTAACGGCGCTTCAGTTGATTGTGTGTTTTTTTGTAATAGGGAGTTTTGTTGGGCTGTATTTGGTACAGCTAGACTTTGCAGTGCTAGATTTTGTTGCGTTGTATTTTGCGAAATGATGGGGTTGTTTTCTGGGCTATATTTCTTGTTTTGCCCAAAACGGTCTTGTACATCCGATTCTTGCACATCCATCGCAGTGGCAACGGCGTTATCTGCCACGCTAGTGGCAATAGAGCGCGCAATTTGCTGCGCAATCGAGCCACCTAAGCAGCCAGAAAGCAGCATGCTGGCGCTTACTAGTAGGGCAATACTTTTGAAGGTTATAAAAAATTTAATCATCAAAATATTAAGTATAAGTAAAGATTTATAACGCGGAAAGTTAAGATTACTGCTAACTAAAACAAAAGTCTAGTTGCTTGTTGGCGTAGCTTGTTAATGTAGTGAAAGAATTAAAATAGGCTGGTGTCTTTAAGTCTGTAAAGACGTATTATTGAGTTGTTTTTGCTGAGTTATTTGTAGTATTTACGCTAATAATGCCACTTAAAATAATTAGGCCGATGGCAAACCATTCTGACCATGTGAGTTGCTCATTCCAGAAAAGTACGCCAAATAAACTGGCTAAAACCACAGTGACATAAGCCAGGCTAGCGACTGTTAATGTGTTGCCGGTACGATACGCCCTGGTAAGTGCAAGCTGTGCGATGGTGGCCGATAAACCCAAGCCGATTAATAAGGGTAAATCACTCCAATCAACAGCGGTAAAATGCTGCAAAAGCATCCATGCGCCACTGCCTATTGTCGATACCAAGGTGAAATAAAATACCGTGCGCCAATCTGGCTCAAATACATTGCCTAGTTGTTTGACGTGAATATAGGCAACCGCCGCACCTATGCCAGAAAGCAATCCCAGTGCGCCTGCCAGCGCATCATTATTATTTAAAGTGGGTTTAAGCAAAATAACAATGCCAATAAATCCTAATACTACGGCGCCGTATAAACTTTTTTTTGCAAAACTTTTGTAAGACGCATTTTGTTGATGTTCCATGCGCAACATAAAAGGCATAAATAAGGCCAAAAACAGTGGAGAGGTGTAGTTAAGTGTGATGGCGGTTGCTAATGGTAGATGTGCGATGGCATAAAAAAATAAAACTAATGCGGCAAACCCGACTAAGGAGCGCGACATTTGCTTGGCCATTACAGGGGTTTTAAGCGGTAATTTTTTTGCAAAAATAAAAGCGTAAATAGCGATTAAGCCAAATACAGAGCGATAAAAAACCAGCTCCGCACTGCTGAATTTTGCAGCGCCCACTTTGACCAATGCGCCCATAATCGCAAAGCCCAGCGCAGCAACCAGCATCCATAAGCTACCTAGATTAGGTAGCTTCACAAAAATCGTAGTTTCATCAATTTAACCACTTATTCATGTTGTGCTAAATGCTGTTTCATTTGCCTACGATACCATAGATGAAAATGCTCTAAGCCGCTTTCTAAAGGATGCTGATAAGGCCCTGTTTCATTTAAACCAAGCGCAAATAAACCTTTGCGCCCATCATGCATGCGTTGGCAAATCTCTTGGTCTTCAACCGCTGTTTCGTTATACGCCGCTTGTTGCGCTTTAACATATTCACGTTCAAACAGGGCAATGTCTTCTGGATAATAAAATTCAACTACATTGCTGCAAGTGTCTACACCTGTTGGGATCAAGTGCGAAACCACCAGCACGTTTGGATACCACTCAATCATTAAAAATGGGTAATACACAAACCAAATGGCACCGTATTTAGGTAGCGTTTTACCATGGTGATTAGTGACGGCTGTTTGCCATGCTTGATAAGTTGGCGATAGATGTTGTTCGGCCGTTGGTTTATAGCCAACCGTTTGCACGCTGTAATTTTCACCAAAACTCCAGCTTAAATCATTGCAATCCACAAACGCATTCAAGCCTGGATGAAAAGGCCCGACGTGATAATCCTCTAAATACACCTCAATAAAAGTTTTCCAATTGAAGTTGTAGTGTTCAACATTAACGTTATCCAAATGGTAATTGGTAAAGTCAAAATCTTGCTTGCATCCCAGTTGATTCAACTCTTTAATAAGATTGCGCGATGAGTTAGATGCGTTCGAATCTTCAAACAGCATGCCTTGCCAATTTTGTAGCGGCGTTTTGTGCAAATGTAAGCAGGGGTTTTGTGCAAAATGCGGTGCGCCTAATAACTGGCCATTTAAATCATATGTCCAGCGATGCAGCGGACAAACAATGTGATTGGTATTGCCGCTTCCAGTCAGTATCACTGCTTGGCGATGGCGGCAAATATTGCTTAATAATGCAATTTCATCTGCTTGATTGGTAAGCGCTTTTGCATTGTGCATCCAATCTAGCGTGTAGTAATCGCCAGCATTGGGCACCATTGCAGCATGTCCGACATATTTGGGGGCATGCGAAAATAAATGCTGCTGTTCGAGTGTGTAAATCTCTGGATCTGCATACCAGCTAACCGGTAGCTGAGGCAGTGCGGTGGATTGTTGTGTTAACGTTGCGACTGAAGCCATAAAAATTAATTGCGTTTGAAAAATAGGACTGTTTAATATTTAAAAATAATTGTTGAAACTATCTTTTTGAAAAAAAAAGGATTTTGCACTATTGGCATTAAATTGCCTATAAAATTAAATCAAATAGCAAAATTAAGCTGTTTAAATGGAGTTGGAAATAATGTAATTTTCTAACGGAAATGTTTAGGATCATTCAGTAAGTAACAAAGCAGCAAAATAGGTTCAATATTTTAAAAGTAAGTTAAGTTCTCTGTTGCACAAATCAAGTACGTTTTAAACATAATATCTATCAATAATAACAAGGATAAAATATGGATTCAGCTAGTCAAAAAACCACTCCGATTATCTTTCAAGGGAATACAACAGAATATTTTGGTATTTGGATTGTTAATTTATTACTCACGATTGTCACTTTGGGTATTTATTCCGCATGGGCGAAAGTGCGCCGCAAAAAATACTTTTATAACAATACCTTAATCGAAAAATTCGGCTTTGATTATCATGCCAAACCAATCGCCATTTTAAAAGGGCGCGCCATTGCTTTCGTTTTTTTTATCATTTATGTATCTGTTAAAAGCACCAATCCAGTGATTGCAGGCGCACTTTTAATGATACTTTTTCTATTAATACCTTGGTTGGTCGTGCGTGGCTCAATCTTCAACGCAAGAAACTCTAGCCACAGAGGTCTGCGATTTGATTTTGTGGGCACCGTTAGCGAAGCAGCAAAGGTGTTTATAGGTCTAGGTTTGTTGACTGCGATTACACTCGGTTTGGCCGCGCCATATGCGGCGCATCAAAGGAATCAATTCTTAGCCAAAGGACATCGTTTTGGGCTCAGTCAATTTGAGATGGAGCGCGTGGTTAAGCAGTTTTATAAAGTATATTTAATCGTATTTCTTTTGCCATTTATTGGGATTGTAGCGGCAATTGCGATTCCTGCTTATCAGCAGTATGTTAAAAAAACGACCGAAATTTCTCATTCACAACCAGCTGAATCTAGCATTCCAAATGTGCAACCATTTGCGCCGATTCATCAGCCAACAAATGTTGTTGTAGCCGCCAATGAAGTGACAGAAATTCCTGCTGAATCTGGTTCACAAAATAAAGCGGTAAGAGTTGAGCGCGTATATTCTGAGAATACGACAGCGGTGGAAGACTCCACTTTAAGTGATGTTGAGAATACGGCGCAAGCGGCAGAAACTGCGGCTGCAGATGAAATAGCGCAGATAGAGGAGTTAACGCAAGAGGAGCAGCAAAAAATCCTAGATGAATTACTGCAAAAGCAGCAGGAATCAGCAGACACAATGCGTGACATATTTAAAAACCCCAAGGCTTTATTAGTGGGCGTATTAGCTGGGTTGGGGGTTTTAATTACCTATTTGTTATTTTTATTCGGCTTTGCCGGCTACTTACAAGCGCGTATTGGCAATTTGGTTTGGAATAACACCAGCTTAGATGAGCTCACTTTTAAAAGCACATTAAGAGCGCGCGATTTTATCTGGCTATATTTCAGCAATGTTGTGATGATTATGCTGACATTTGGCTTGGCAACACCTTGGGCGCAAATTCGCATGGCGAAATATCGCACTTCAAAATTAGCGATTATTGGCGATGTCGATTTCGACCAATTTGTAGGCGATAAAAAAGCCGAAGTGAAGGCCACTGGCGAAGAAATGGCTGAGATGTTTGATGTTGATTTATCTTTTGGTTAAGACTTAGCCGTGTCTTTTCAAGCTGATTATTTTGATGGATTAAGCGCGCGTGCCAAACCCGTAATGGTACGCGTGCAGACATCGCCTCAACCACACATTGCATTTGAAATAGCGCATGAATCGCTGACTTTTGCTTTGGCTGATTGTGAAGTGCAAGCGAAACTGGGTAAAGCAAAGCGATTAATTGACTTGCCCAATGGCGGCCGTTTAGAAGCGGAAAATATTGATGCTATAGAAGCGTTAATGCCGTCAAAAACCAATCTATTTTGGCGTGGATTGCATTATTTAGAAAACCATTTGGCCTGGGTTTTTGCATCGATGTTGTTAACGGTATTTGCCGGGTGGCTTTTTTTGCAATTTGGCGTGCCAAAACTGGCAGAGGCGGTCGCAAAGGCTACGCCGCCCAGCATTGAGGCCCAATTGGGCGAGCAAGTGTTGAAAGGTTTAGATTACAAGCTAGGTTATTTTTCTCCCAGTGAAACAGATGCTGCGCATAAAGCTGCGATTACCTCAGCATTAAGTAATCTCTGTAGTAAAGTAAAAAACTGCCCGACTTATCGGCTGGAGTTTAGAGATGGTGGTGTTATCGGCGCCAATGCCTTTGCACTACCTGGCGGCATTATGGTGGTGACGGATGGATTAGTGAAGTTAGCCAAAAATGATACTGAAATTGTGGCTGTTCTAGCGCACGAATTGGGACATGTACAGCAGCGCCACGCGTTTAGGCAAAGCCTGCAAGGCGTGTTGGCAGGCTTGATTATTGCAGCAATCACAGGTGATGTCAGTTCTGTGGCATCTGGTTTGCCAGCAGTATTAATGCAGATGCGCTATTCGCGCGAACATGAATTGGAAGCAGATCATTTTGCGTTGGACGCATTACAAAAAGCTTGTTTGCCCACGCGTGCGTTTGCCGATATTTTGCAGCGTTTAGAAGCGCAAGCCCTTGAAGTGACAAGTAATAAAAGCGCCGAATCTAGTTCTAGGCACAATCCAAAGCAAAAAACGCACTCAATTAGCGAGATGTTATCTTCGCATCCTGATACGCAGTTGCGGATTCAACCTTTTTTACATACAGATTTGAATACAAAGCGAAATTGCACTTAATTTAGCCGTCAATTCATGTCAAAATCTTGCTAAAAAGCGGCTTTTAGGCTAATCTCAACACTCGTAAAATAAAAAATTAAAACAAATCAGTAACGACAAAGTTACTAAGGAGCAATTGCAATGAAAAATCCACTTGAATCAGTTGCAGGCACCATTATTTCGGGGCTAATTCTTACTTTCGCTTTAGTGCTTTTCCTCAAAAACTTTTTGGTTGCAGGAGTTTAACAATGGAGCTCATGCCAGGAATCGTACGTTGGATACATTTGTTGTCCGGTATTACATGGGTTGGTTTGTTATATTATTTTAATTTAGTGCAAATGGCAGCATTAAAAGATGCCGCTGCAGACGGTACTGCTGCTGGCATTACTAAACACGTCGCGCCGCGCGCATTATTTTGGTTTCGTTGGTCTGCAGTTGTGACATGGGTTGCAGGTGCAGGTTTGTTAGGTGCTGGCTTCACAGATGCGTTTTTGTTGCGCAATGGCTATGAAGGTATCGGAATTGGTGCTTGGTTAGGTACGATTATGTTGTTTAATGTTTGGGTGCTTATTTGGCCAAATCAAAAGAAAATATTGGGTTTGGTGCCAGCTGATGATGCCGCCAAAACCAGCGCCCGACGTGTTGCTATGTTGGCATCACGCACAAATATGATGCTGTCTATCCCTATGTTATTTTTTATGGCGAATGGACTAACTCATCGCGCAGTATTAGGGTTGTAGTAACGATTAAGGCAATAACGGCGGCCTTAGCCGCCGTTTCTTTTTTTGGTATTAGATGTGTTTACGTGTAAACATTTGTAGATAACTTGTTGAATTTTTTAAATTTAGAATAGAAATAAAATCATGTCGAACTTGACCAACAGTCATTTAATGAACACTTACAATCGGCAGCCAGTCACTTTTGCTAAAGGTGAGGGTGTGTGGTTGTGGGACGAGCGAGGCAATAAATATTTGGATGCGCTTGCTGGTGTGGCAGTAAATGGCCTTGGACACGCGCACCCAAAGTTGGTGAAAGCCATATCCGATCAAGCCGCTAAGCTGATTCATGTGTCTAATATTTATCACATTGCTGAGCAAGAAGCTTTAGCTGATAAATTGGCTGAAATATCTGGCATGGATAAAGTATTTTTTTGTAACTCGGGTTGTGAGGCGAATGAAGCCAGCATTAAGTTAGCACGTCTTTATGCGCACAATAAAGGCATAGAGAATCCTGAAATTATTGTGATGGAACGTTCTTTTCATGGCCGTACGATGGCGACACTTTCTGCTACGGGTAACCGCAAAGCGCAAGCAGGTTTTGAGCCGCTGGTATCTGGTTTTATCCGTGTGCCATACGATGATTTAGCAGCGATTAAGCAAATTGCTTCACGCAAAAATAATGTGGTGGCTATTTTGGTTGAGCCTGTGCAAGGCGAGGGCGGAGTTCAGATTCCGGCTGACTTACAAGCCTACTTTGAAGGTTTGCGTAGCGTCTGTGATGAAAACGGCTGGTTGCTGATGTTGGATGAAGTGCAAAGTGGCATTGGCCGTACAGGTACTTGGTTTGCGTTTCAGCATACAGGCGTAATGCCTGACGTAATGAGCCTAGCTAAAGGCTTGGGTTCTGGCGTGCCGATTGGTGCCTGTGTAGCAAAAGGCACGGCGGCGGATATGTTCACTTATGGCAAGCACGGTTCTACTTTTGGCGGCAACCCACTTGCCACGACTGCTGGATTAACTACTTTAAATGTAATCCACGATGAGAAGTTGCGTGAAAATGCATTGAAAATGGGTGATTTAATTTCTGAAAAATTAAAAGTTGAACTGGCTAGTACGCAAGGTGTTGTGATAATCCGTCATGCTGGCTTAATGGTTGGTATTGAATTGGATAGGCCGTGTGGTGATATCGTCAAAATGGCGTTGGAAACACAGTTATTAATTAATGTGACTGCTGATAAGGTGATACGTTTGTTACCACCGTTAATTATTAACGAAGCAGAAGCACTTGAACTGGTCGAGCGCTTGGTTAAGTTAATTAAACAGTTTTTGGCTCAATAAACTAGCTGTAATCAATTGGGCGTAATACACCAAAAAAAGAAATTCGAGTATTGAATATGGCTGCAATTAAACACTTTCTGCAATTCAATGATTTAACGACAGATGAGTTGAATCATATATTTATGCGCACCAAATGGATTAAGCAACAATTCAAAACGTACCAGCAATATTGGCCATTACAAGATCGCACGTTGGTGATGATTTTTGAAAAAGCCAGCACGCGTACGCGCTTATCATTTGAGGCGGGTATGCATCAATTAGGCGGTTCTGCCATTTATTTAAATACGCGTGATTCACAATTGGGTCGTGGTGAGCCGGTAGAAGATGCAGCACAAGTGATTTCACGCATGTCAGACATTGTGATGATACGGACATTTGAGCAAGATATTATTGAGCGTTTTGCTGCCAATTCGCGCGTACCAGTCATTAATGGACTGACGAATGAATATCATCCTTGCCAGATTTTGGCAGATATTTTTACTTTTATTGAACAAAAAGGCTCGATAAAAGGCAAAACGGTGGCATGGATTGGCGACAGTAATAATGTCTGTAATACTTGGTTGCAAGCAGCTGAGGTGTTGGATTTTAATGTACACGTTTCCACGCCGCCTGGTTATGAAGTAGAAGTGGAGCGTGCCAATTTATATGGCGATGATCACTTTGAAACGTTTGCAGACCCAATGGAAGCGGCGCGTGGCGCGGATTTGGTGACCACGGATGTGTGGACTAGCATGGGTTTTGAGGCCGAAAACGAAGAGCGTATGCGGGATTTTGCCGATTGGCAAGTAGACGCTGACATGATGAAAGTTGCTGCTAAAGACGCGCTTTTCATGCATTGTTTGCCCGCACATCGTGGCGAAGAAGTTGCAGGTGAAGTGATTGATGGCGCGCAATCGGTTGTGTGGGAGGAGGCAGAGAATCGTTTGCATGTGCAAAAAGCTTTGATGGAATATCTATTATTAGGAAAAATAGATAGTTAATGGTCAATAAAGTGACAGACATCTCGCGCCATATATTGCCAGTGTCTTCAACGATGGTTGGTGTTTGTATGACCGTTATCACCGTGATGCAGCTTGTGCCTAAAGGTAGGGTTGCAAATTGGGCGGATAACTTAATTGCGATTGATGGATTGTTTTTTTTGGCCAGTACCATACTTTCTTACTGGTCCTTACGCTCCGACAACAACACGGCTAGAGCGGAAGCTTTAGCGGACAGGTTATTTTTGTTAGGTATGGTTTTGATGGTAATAGTAAGTTTTTTAGTAGCTTTTGAACTGCTTGTGAATTGAAGGGTTAAGTAACGTAATGAGTAAAGTAAATAAAGTTGTGCTTGCCTATTCTGGTGGCTTAGATACATCAGTTATCTTGAAATGGTTGCAGGACGAATATAAATGTGAAGTGGTAACTTTCACTGCTGATTTGGGCCAAGGCGAAGAGTTAGAGCCTGCGCGCGCAAAAGCGAAAGCAGCGGGCGTTAAAGAGATTTACATTGACGATGTGCGTGAAGAGTTTGTGCGCGATTTTGTGTTTCCGATGTTCCGTGCCAATACGGTTTATGAAGGTGAATATTTATTAGGCACTTCAATTGCGCGGCCGTTAATCGCTAAACGTTTAATTGAAATTGCGGCTGAAACCAATGCTGATGCGATTTCTCACGGTGCTACGGGTAAAGGTAATGACCAAGTACGTTTTGAACTTGGCGCATATGCATTGAATCCAAACATACAAATCATCGCACCATGGCGTGAGTGGGATTTGTTAAGCCGTGAAAAATTGATGGCGTACGCTGAAAAGCATGGTATTCCCGTTGAGATGAAACACAAACAAGGCGGCAGTCCATACAGCATGGATGCTAACTTGTTGCATATTTCTTACGAAGGCCGACATTTAGAGAATCCAGCTGCGGAAGCGGAAGAGTCTATGTGGCGCTGGAGTGTCAGCCCAGAAAAAGCACCAGATGCTGCTGAATATTTGGATATTGAATATGTAAATGGCGACCCAGTTTCATTAAATGGTGAAGCAATGAAGCCGCATGAATTATTGGCGCAATTAAATAAAATTGGCGGTAAGCATGGTATTGGCCGTTTAGATTTGGTAGAAAATCGTTATGTAGGTATGAAGTCACGCGGTTGCTATGAAACGCCTGGTGGCACGATTATGCTCAAAGCACATCGTGCGATTGAGTCAATTACTTTAGATCGTGAAGTAGCGCATTTGAAAGACGATTTAATGCCACGCTACGCAAGCATGATTTACAACGGTTATTGGTGGAGTCCGGAGCGCATTGCATTGCAAACGCTGATTGATCACACGCAAACTTCAGTCAATGGTTGGGTGCGCTTGAAGCTTTATAAAGGTAATGTGATTGTGGCGGGACGCGATAGTAAAACCAATTCACTGTTTGATTCAACAATTGCCACTTTTGAAGATGATAAAGGCGCATATGATCAAAAAGATGCGGGTGGGTTTATTAAGTTAAATGCTTTAAGAATGCGCATTGCAGCAAATTTAAAAAATAAACAGCGTTAATATTCGTTAGATAAAACGCTTAAAATATTGTTTATTAAACATGATTAATTAAAATACAAAGATTGAGGAGTTAAGAATGGCGCAATTTGACAATGTAAGTGTAAAGAAAAAAGCGAACGTGTATTTCGATGGGAAATGTGTTAGCCATACTGTGCTGTTTCCTAACGGAACGCGCAGTACGATTGGTATTATTTTCCCTAGCCTGCTTACATTTAATACCGCCGCACCAGAGTTAATGGAAATTAATTCGGGTGTTTGTAAAGTGCGTTTGCAAGGCGAGGAGGCGTGGAAAACTTATAGTGCGGGTGAGAAGTTTACGGTGTCAGGTAGCTCATCGTTTGATATTGAGACGATTGAAACATTGGACTACGTTTGCCATTTTGAGTAATGAGTGCTTGGTTACGCTGCGTTTTCGTGCCTTGCATAGCCTGTGCTTAATGAGTTATTAAAGGATTTATATGCCCAGTTTTGATATTAGTTCTGAAGTCGATATGGTCGCCTTAAAAAATGCCATTGATACGGCAGGTAAACAAATTACCAATCGCTACGATTTTAAAGGCACCTCTGCCAAGGTTGAATTAAACGAAAAAGACAGCATTATTACTTTATATGGTGATAATGATTTTCAGCTGGATCAGATTAAAGATATCTTGCTGCCAGGCATGGAAAAAAAAGAGCCAGATTCTACTAAGCGCTTGGAACACAAAGATGTACAAAAAGTCGGCGGCAATAAAGTGAAGCAAGAGCTGAAAATTCGTGCAGGTATTGATAGTGAGTTAGCCAAACGCATCGCTAAATTGATTAAAGATTCTGGTTTAAAAGTGCAAGCAAGTATTCAAGGTGACGAAGTCCGTGTGAACGGCGCAAAACGCGATTTACTGCAAGACGCAATTGCGTTTTGTAAAAAAAATGTGACGGATTTTCCGTTGCAGTTTGGTAATTTTAGAGAATAAGCAGTTAATTCTTAGTAGTTAAGGTTAGGGTTATAAATGGTAGCAAAAACGCTTTACGATAAATTGTTCGATTCTCACGTTGTGCATGAAGAAAACGGCACCGCGCTGATTTATATCGACCGTCATTTAGTGCACGAAGTGACCAGCCCGCAAGCGTTTGAAGGTCTGAAATTAGCAAATCGTAAAGTATGGCGTGTTAACTCTATTTTAGCTGTGCCTGACCATAATGTACCAACGACGGAAAGAAGCTCGGGTGTTGCGGGCATTAGTGATCCAATCTCGCGTTTGCAAGTGCAGACATTAGATGAAAACTGTGCCGAGCATGGCGTGACTGAATTCAAAATGAATGATTTACGCCAAGGTATCGTGCATGTGATTGGACCTGAACAAGGCGCGACATTACCGGGTATGACCGTGGTTTGTGGTGATTCACACACCAGCACGCACGGTGCGTTTGGTGCTCTAGCACACGGGATCGGCACATCTGAAGTTGAGCATGTGATGGCGACTCAATGCTTAGTGCAGAAAAAATCTAAAACCTTACAAGTATTAGTAGAAGGCAAGTTAGGTCATGGCGTAACAGCAAAAGACGTTGCTTTGGCCATTATTGGCAAAATCGGCACTGCAGGCGGCAATGGTTATGCCATTGAATTCGCAGGTTCGGCGATTCGCGGATTAAGCATGGAAGGCCGCATGACTTTGTGCAATATGGCGATTGAGGCGGGCGCACGCGCTGGCATGGTGGCGGTGGATGATACGACCGTTAATTATGTTAAAGGCCGCCCGTTTTCGCCCAAGGCAGAACAGTGGGATGCAGCAGTTACATACTGGAAAACCTTGCATAGTGATGACGGTGCAAAATTTGATACTGTTGTCACATTAAAAGCAGAAGACATTCAGCCACAAGTCACTTGGGGCACATCGCCTGAAATGGTAGTTGGCGTTGATGGCAAAGTGCCCAGCTTGGATATGGCAAAAAATGAAGTACAGCGCAGCGATTGGGAGCGTGCTTATGCATATATGGGCTTAATACCTAATACGCCGATTGATGAGATTAATATTGATAAAGTGTTTATTGGCTCTTGTACCAATTCACGCATTGAAGATTTGCGTGCCGCAGCTGCAGTTGCAAAGGGCAAGCATATTGCGCCCAATGTGAAATTGGCTCTGGTTGTACCAGGCTCTGGCCTGGTAAAAGCGCAGGCTGAACTTGAAGGTTTAGACAAGATTTTTACGGACGCAGGTTTTGAGTGGCGTGAACCAGGTTGCTCAATGTGTTTGGCTATGAACGCGGATCGTTTAGAGCCAGGCGAGCGTTGTGCGTCAACCAGTAATCGCAATTTCGAAGGCCGCCAAGGGCAGGGTGGGCGCACGCATTTAGTGAGTCCAGAAATGGCTGCAGCCGCAGCGGTTGCAGGGCATTTTGTTGATGTAAGACAGTTTGTTTAAATTGATTAAGTTGGAGTAATAAAGAAATGAATAAATTAATAGGATTAATAACTATTGCCTTTGTATTGGTATTGAGTGGCTGCAATACATGGCATGGATTTGGTAAAGACTTAGAAAAAGCGGGTGACAAAATTCAGAAGTCACCGAATAACTAAATGGACGCTTTTACTCAATTAAATGGTTTGGTAGCACCGTTAGACCGTGCGAACGTAGACACTGATGCGATTATTCCTAAGCAGTTTCTGAAGTCAATCAAGCGTTCAGGTTTTGGACCTAATGCTTTTGATGAGTGGCGCTATCTCGACCACGGTGAGCCTGGAATGGATAATTCCAAGCGCCCACTTAACCCAGACTTTGTGCTGAATCAAGCGCGCTATCAAGGTGCAAGTGTGTTGCTGACGCGTGAGAATTTTGGCTGTGGATCAAGTCGCGAGCATGCACCGTGGGCATTGGAAGATTACGGTTTTAAAGTGGTGATTGCATCAAGCTTTGCCGATATTTTCTTTAATAACTGCTTTAAAAATGGCATGTTGCCAATCGTGTTGTCTGCTGAAATTGTAGAAGATTTATTTAACGAAGTGGCGGCGGCTGAAGGTTATCAATTGAACATTGATTTAGCTGCGCAAACCGTGACAACGCCAAGCGGAAAATCCTACATGTTTGATGTGGATGCAGTAAGGAAACATAACTTGCTTAACGGCTTGGATGATATTGGTTTAACCATGCAGCAACAGGATAAAATCAAAGCATTCGAAATTCAGCACAAGCAAGCACAGCCTTGGTTGTTTAACTAAAAGTTGTTTAATTAAATTTTAAAAGTTAGAAAGTTTTTCATGAAAATCGCAGTATTGCCTGGTGACGGTATCGGGCCAGAAATCGTTGCACAAGCTGTTAAAGTGCTCAATGCATTAAATTTAGATTTAACCATGACAGAAGCACCAATCGGTGGCGCTGGTTATGAAGCAGCTGGCGATCCTTTACCCGATGCAACACTAAAGCTTGCAAAAGAATCAGATGCCATTTTATTAGGCGCAGTTGGTGATTGGAAATACGATAAATTAGAACGCCATCTGCGTCCAGAACGCGGTCTATTACGTATTCGTAAAGAGTTGAATTTATTCGCCAATCTACGTCCTGCTTTGCTTTATCCAGAATTAGCTGGCGCATCTACATTAAAACCAGAAGTAGTTTCAGGCTTGGATTTAATGATTATCCGTGAGCTTACGGGCGATATCTATTTTGGTCAGCCACGTGGCATTTCAACTTTGGAAAATGGCGAGCGCGAAGGTATTAATACTATGCGCTATAACGAATCCGAGATTCGTCGAATTGGCCGTGTGGCGTTTGATATTGCCATGAAGCGTAACAAGAAAGTCTGTTCTGTCGATAAAGCCAATGTGCTGGAAACGACAGAGTTGTGGCGTCAAGTGATGATTGAGTTGAATGCTGAGTATCCTGAAGTAGAGTTAAGCCACATGTACGTGGATAATGCAGCAATGCAGTTAATTCGTGCGCCTAAACAGTTTGATGTGATGGTGACGGGGAATATCTTTGGTGATATTTTGTCGGATGAAGCATCCATGCTGACTGGCTCAATCGGTATGTTGCCCTCAGCTTCGTTAGATGCGAATAATAAAGGTATGTATGAGCCTAGTCATGGCTCGGCACCAGATATTGCAGGTAAAGATATTGCTAATCCGCTGGCAACGATTTTGTCTGCTGCCATGATGTTGCGTTACACGTTTAACGATGAAACGAATGCGCTCAAGATTGAAAATGCGGTTAAAAAATCGTTGGCGCAAGGCTACAGAACGGCTGACATCGTGACAGAAGGCTGTAAAAAAGTGGGCTGTAATACGATGGGCGATGCGATTGTCGCAGCGCTTAGTTAGATAAAAATAAGTGCATAAATAAAACCAAGCAGTTACAAGATTAATTTGGGATAACAAAATGTTAAAAGTCGGGTTTGTAGGTTGGCGTGGCATGGTGGGTTCAGTCCTAATGCAACGCATGATGGAAGAAAATGATTTTGCGCTTATAGAGCCGCAATTCTTCACTACGTCTCAAGTTGGCGGTAAAGCACCTAGTATCGGTAAAGATTCTGCACCATTAAAAGATGCGAAAAATATTGCTGATTTGAAATCGATGGATGCCATCATTTCTTGCCAAGGTGGCGACTACACCAGCGAGATTTTCCCACAATTACGTTTAGCAGGTTGGAAAGGTCATTGGATTGATGCTGCTTCAACCTTGCGCATGGAAAAAGATGCGGTCATTACTTTAGACCCAGTGAATATGCACGTTATTCAAGATGCGTTACATAAAGGTGGTAACAACTGGGTGGGCGGCAACTGTACTGTTTCATTGATGTTAATGGCATTAAACGGTTTATTTAGGGCTGACTTGGTTGAGTGGGTAACTTCAATGACTTACCAAGCGGCTTCTGGCGCAGGCGCGCAGAATATGCGCGAGTTGCTCAAACAAATGGGTGAGGCACATCTTGCTGCCAGTGATTTGCTAAAAAATCCAGCATCGGCGATTTTAGATATTGATCGTGAAGTTGCCGGTACATTGCGCGATGAAAAATTCCCTAAAGCGCATTTTGGTGTGCCGCTGGCTGGCAGCTTAATCCCATGGATTGATAAAGATTTAGGCAATGGCCAAAGCAAAGAAGAATGGAAAGGCGGAGTTGAGACTAATAAGATTTTAGGCCGCGAAGCTAATCCAATTCCTATTGATGGTCTTTGTGTGCGTATCGGCGCCATGCGTTGCCACAGCCAGGCGCTAACGATTAAGCTTAAAAAAGATGTACCTTTAGTTGAAATTAGCCAAATGTTAGCTGAGGCGAATGAGTGGGCAAAAGTCATTCCAAATGAGCGCGAAGTAAGTATGCGCGACCTGACTCCTGCGGCGGTGACAGGTAAATTGGTTACGCCTGTTGGGCGTTTGCGCAAATTAAATATGGGCAATGATTATTTGTCCGCATTTACTGTGGGTGACCAGTTGCTGTGGGGCGCAGCAGAGCCATTGCGACGCATGTTGCGTATATTAATTGAGCGCTAAGTGGTTATAATAAAAATTAACGTTGATGAAAACCAACAATAAGCACGAACAACCACATAGCTTGCACACATAATGTGTATGATGAGCTTGCAACTCTAACTAATTGATGTTATTTTCGTTATTGCAATATTTAAGTGAATATTTAAGGGTGGAATAGTGCATAGCTCAAAACTAAAGAAAATGACAGCTGCTTTATGCATGGCATTAATACCGATTTCAGTATTTGCCGCAGGTTTAGGCAAATTAAATGTGAATTCGGGTTTGGGCGAGCCATTAAGAGCCGACATCGAATTGCTGTCAGTTACCCCTGAAGAGCTAAGTAGCATTGTTGCTGCCATTGCTTCAGAAGAAGCTTACGCAAATCAAGGTATTGAACGCCCAGCTTCTCACAATAGTATTAAGATCGAAATTGTTAAAAATTCAACAGGCACTTCTACCTTAAAGTTAAAATCTACCCAGCCCATCAGCGAGCCATTTCTAGATATGCTCATCCAAGTGGATTGGGCTTCTGGACGACTTTTGCGTGAGTACACCGTGTTGCTGGATCCACCTGGCTATGCTGGTGAAACAGCTGACTCAGCAAATTCATCCGTGTCAAGCCAAGCTACACAGGCACCAGTGGTTAGATCAACAAATTCAAACAGTAATGCCACCGCAACAGGCACGGCGACCCAAAATAGAACATCAAATCGCAACAATCAAGCAAAGCCATCAGCAAATGTTGAATCTGAAGCGACAGGTGATTCTTCAGGGGTGGAATATGTGACACAGCGCGGTGATTCATTGGCTAAAATTGCACGAGATATGAAGCCAGAAGGCATTAGCCTTGATCAGATGTTGATCGGCTTATATCAAGCGAACCCCAATGCCTTTGATGGAAAGAATATAAACCGCTTAAAAGTAGGAAAAATTATTCGTCAGCCTACTGAGCAGGACTTAGCTGCGATATCTCGCCAACAGGCATCAAAAGAAGTTAAAGTGCAATCGGCCAATTGGAACGCTTACCGCAACAAATTGGCTGGCATTGTCGCCGAGTCAGTGCCAAGTGATTCTGAGTCTAGTGCACAATCAGCGGATGGAAAAATAAAAAGTGCGGCTGAAGACCAGTCGCAGCCCGCTCAAGCAGGACCTAAAGATGTTGTAAAGCTTTCAGCGGGTGAAGCAGCCTTAACAAAAAAGGAGGCTGAAGATACAAGGTCTTTGCAGGCTAAAATTGCGGCTTTACAAGAGGAGTCTACAGCACGCGAAAAAAGTGTAAAAGAGGCGCAGGATAAAACAGCGGCCTTGGAAAAACAAATTGAAGACATGCAAAAATTGCTTGCCCTAAAAAATGGCGCAATGTCTGAAATACAAAAACAAGCAGAGCAGCAAGCTGCACAAGAGCAAAATAGTTCAGAGCAGGTTAATCCAGTTGTGCCTGAAAATGCAGTGCCTGTTGAAGCTGTGCCAGCTGAAGCAGTTGCAGTTGAACCGCCAACACCTGTAGCAACTGTGACAAAGCCTAAAGAAAAGCCAACTCCTGCGCCGGTTGTGACGCCTGAGCCTATTGCAGAATCAAGCATATTAGATGGGATAGATCTGCCTTTAGTAGGTGGGGGTCTTGGATTGTTGGCTTTATTGGGCGGCGGCTGGTTGTATTTACGTGATAAACGCAAGCGCAATTTAGCTGATTTTGAGCAGGGAATCATGACTTCGGGCGGCCTAAAGGCGAACACCGTTTTTGGCAATACTTCAGGTTCAAGTGTGGATACGGGTGATACTTCATTCCTAACCGACTTTTCTCAAAGTGCGAATGGCGGCATGATTGACACAAATGATGTTGATCCGATCGCTGAAGCTGAAGTGTATATGGCTTATGGCCGCGATGCCCAAGCAGAAGAGATTTTAAAAGATGCAATTTCAAAAGAGCCTAAGCGCTACGAGTTACATCTTAAATTGTTGGAAATGTATGCGGCAAGTAAAAATGTTTCTGCATTTGAAACCATCGCCGGTGAGCTTTATACCTCGCTAGGAGCAACAGATCCAACGTGGGCAAAAGTAGCGGAAATTGGTCAAAAACTAGAGCCGAGCAACCCGCTATATCAAGTGACTACCGCACATTCAGGTTTAAGTGAAAAATTAGATGCCAACGACTTTTCTGATTCACCGATCGCTAGCGAAACAGATTTGGATTTTTCATTTGATAATGAGTCTTTGGTGCAAAATTCGCCAGTAAGCTCAAAAGATGCATTTGATTTAGATTTGGATAGTTTGAATTTGAATCATGACAGTGTATCTAATCGAACCGAGCTACCAACCGAAAATTTAGACAGCGCGGCTACCTTAAATGTTGCGGATAACTTGGAAGCAATAAATTCAGAAGACTTAGCGTTTAATGCATTTACAGAAGTAACAGAAACTGAACAGAAATCATCCGCCTTATCTGAAGCGGCACCTCTAGAAGCATCCAAAAAATTAGATATAGATGAGGGTTTAGATTTTGACTTTGGACAATTAGCTGCCTCTCCTGAAACACCTGCTAAGTCAGAATTTGCAGATACGGAATCTAACTTTGGACACACTATGCCAGGCTTGGATATGTCCGGATTTAATACACCAAAATCTCAGCCAGAAGTTGCAACGGATCTAAGTGAAGTGGATTTTATAATCACAGATGATGCTTCTGAAACAATTGAATTTCCCAATATAAATGAGCCTACCTTTGGTGAGTTTGGCTTAAGCGAATCTAACGTTGCAGATGAAGATGCGCCTGCTGAAACAGATTTCAATTTCGATTTAAGTACTTTGTCACCTGAAGCCGCTAGCTATGTTGAGGAAGAAGAATCAACTGCTAATACTTTTGATTTATCTGCAATTAGTTTAGAGCTGGAAGATTCTGGAGTAAATGACGAATCAATCACTTTATCTGCAGATGAGCCAATTGAGATTGAAACTAAACTAGACTTGGTTGCCGCTTATCTTGAGATGGATGACCAAGAAGGCGCTAAAGAATTGTTAGACGAAGTGATTAAAGAAGGTGGCGCTAGTCAACGTAAACGTGCTGAAGCGCTTTTGGAAAAGCTTGCCTGATTTTAATCATTAAATTTAAGCTAATAAAAAAGCCGGGTTTGTTGCTCGGCTTTTTTGTTGGGTTTAGAATGCGCTTACATGTTTAAATCCACTCATATCCAATTTGAATTTATCCCCAAAATGAACGGCATTACACAAATATCGAATGTAATAATAGATACTGTATGGAAAGTATTGCTTTAAATGCGCATTGCTTTAGGTGTTGAATATGATGGCGCACATTTTTGTGGGTGGCAGAGTCAACCAGAGAAATGTGGTGTGCAAGATAGCATTGAAGCAGCAATTAAAAATATTGCTAGTCAATCT
Organism: Pseudomonadota bacterium; assembly: GCA_040387515.1. GTDB lineage: Bacteria > Pseudomonadota > Gammaproteobacteria > Burkholderiales > Methylophilaceae > Methylotenera_A. The sequence goes on along the minus strand of JAZKDP010000016.1, from coordinate 17,697 downwards.
GTGCGAATACATGCTGCTGGGCGGACGGATACTGGCGTACATGCGCTTATGCAAGTTGTGCATTTCGAATCTGAAGTGATTCGACCATTAAGTGCGTGGGTTCGAGGTGTGAATGCTTTTTTGCCGTTAAGCGTACGCGTTATTTGGGCGCATCATGTCGATGATGATTTTCACGCACGATTTTCTGCCACGCAGCGACATTATCAATATTTACTGGTGAATCAACCCACTGCATCTGCTATTTATGCAGATAAAGCAGGATGGTATCATTTGCCGCTGGATATTTCGGCAATGCAAGCCGCAATTGCTTACTTGCAGGGTGAGCATGATTTTAGCGCTTTTCGCGCCAGTGAATGCCAAGCTAAAACACCTATTAGAAATTTAACAACGGCGACAGTGGCAACGCATGGTGAGTCGATTGTTTTTAATTTTTCAGCCAATGCTTTTTTGCAGCACCAAGTGCGTAATATGGTTGGTGCGCTTATTTATGTCGGTAATGGAAAGTATCCACCAGAGTGGATTAAGAGCTTATTGGCGGAAAAAAATCGGGCCTTGTCGCCACCAACATTTTCACCGAATGGTTTATATTTAACTGGCGTGGTTTATGATGCCAAATATAATTTACCCAATACGCAACGCCAATTAAACTTTATACGTTAATTTGGTTATTCTACTGCATCGGTGTACAAGCCTCTGCCTTGATGTTTAATGTAACAAGAAAGTACAAAAGTTGAGAACAAGAGTCAAAATTTGTGGCATTACAAATACAGGGGATGCGCTGAACGCGATTAAATATGGCGCGGATGCCATTGGCTTGGTGTTTTATGCCTCTAGTCCGCGTTTTGTCAGCATTAGTCAGGCACAGCAAATTGTTGCCGCTATCCCACCATTTGTCAGTGTAGTAGGTTTGTTTGTGAATGCACCAACAGATGAAATTGAAGCCGTGTTATCTCAAGTGCGCATCGATATTTTGCAGTTTCATGGTGATGAAAGTGCGGCAGAATGCGAAAGAATAAAGTTACCTTATTTGAAAGCGATTCGCGTTAAGAATGATACTAATTTGTTACAATGCGAAGTTGAGTTTTGCAGTGCAAAAGCCCTGCTACTGGATACGTATTCAGAAATTGCGTTTGGTGGAACAGGGCATGTATTTAATTGGGAGTTAATTCCAAAAAACATGACTAAACCTATTATATTGGCAGGTGGTTTAAACCCTGAAAATGTAGCGAATGCGATTAAACAAGTGCAGCCTTACGCGGTTGATGTGAGTGGCGGTGTGGAAGCGAGTAAGGGCATAAAGGATTTAGCAAAAATTGCGGCTTTTATGCAGGCAGCAAAATAAATAAGGAATTTTAAGTGGGAGTAAATGACATGCAAGTATATGACATGCCTGATGCGCGCGGTCATTTTGGTCGATTTGGCGGTACTTTTGTAGCGGAAACTTTAATTGAAGCGCTTGAAGAGCTGCGTGTTATGTATGAAAAGTATCGTTTTGATGAGACTTTTTTAGCTGAATATGCACACGATTTAAAACATTTTGTTGGTCGCCCAAGCCCAATTTATCATGCTAAAAGATGGTCTGATGGGGTAGGTGGCGCGCAAATTTATTTGAAGCGCGAAGATTTAAATCATACTGGTGCGCACAAAGTCAATAACACCGTTGGTCAGGCGTTATTAGCTAAGCGTATGGGTAAGCCGCGCGTGATTGCTGAGACGGGTGCAGGGCAGCATGGCGTTGCTACTGCAACGATTGCCGCTAGAATGGGCTTGGAGTGTGTGGTATACATGGGTTCTGAGGACGTTAAACGTCAAGCGCCTAACGTATTTAGAATGAAATTGCTTGGTGCGACCGTTGTTCCAGTTGAAAGTGGCTCAAAAACGCTAAAAGATGCGCTGAATGAAGCAATGCGCGATTGGGTCACTAATATCGAAAATACATTTTACATTATTGGTACAGTCGCAGGCCCACATCCTTATCCGATGATGGTGCGTGATTTTCAAGCGGTAATTGGCGTGGAAGCTAAACAACAAATGCAGGAAATGATTGGTCGCCAGCCAGATGCCGTGGTTGCCTGTGTTGGCGGTGGCTCTAATGCGATGGGTATATTTTATCCGTATATTGATGTTCCAAATGTGCGTTTAATCGGCGTGGAAGCAGCAGGGCATGGTTTGTCTACAGGCATGCATGCAGCACCGCTGACAGCGAATAGTCCTGTAGGTGTTTTACATGGTAACCGTACCTATTTAATGCAAGATGCCGATGGCAATATTGTTGAAACACATTCAATTTCTGCAGGTTTGGATTATCCAGGTGTTGGCCCAGAACACGCTTGGTTAAAAGACATTAAACGTGCTGAATATGTGGCGATTACCGATGATGAGGCGATGGCTGCTTTTCATAATCTATGTCGCACAGAAGGTATTATCCCTGCACTAGAGTCAAGTCATGCCCTGGCGCATGCAGAGAAGATGGCTAAAACCATGCGTAAGGATGAAATTATTCTGGTTAATTTATCCGGACGTGGTGACAAAGATATTAATACAGTCGCCAAATTAGCCAACATCACTCTGTAAATTGAAAAGCCCGTCATCATGCTGCGTTACTTCACAAAAAATCAAAAACTCGCATATAAAACATATGCGTCGTTTTTATTTTTCGTTGGCGCCTTGGCTGATTTAGTGCTTTTCAATTTCCAACTCTCTTCGAATTTATTGCTAACTTAAATTTATGTCACGTATTCAAACCGTATTTTCCCATCTAAAAACCATTCATAAAAAGGCGTTAATTCCTTACATCACAGCAGGCGATCCGCACCCTAAACATACCGTTAATTTAATGCATGCCATGGTTGCAAGTGGCGCGGACATGATTGAGCTAGGCGTACCGTTTTCTGACCCAATGGCAGATGGCCCAGTTATACAGCGTGCAAGTGAGCGAGCATTGGTGCATAAAGTTGGCTTAAGTAAAGTGCTGGATTTGGTTGCTGAGTTTCGCCAAACTGATGATAAAACGCCTATTATATTAATGGGTTACGCCAATCCAATTGAAGCAATGGGCGTTGAAAAGTTTACCAAATCTGCTAAAACAGCTGGTGTGGACGGTGTGATTACAGTCGATTATCCGCCTGAAGAATGCAAGGGATTCATTAGTCAGCTACAAGCAAACGACATGGATAGTATCTTCTTATTATCGCCTACCACTGATGCAGCGCGCGTCAGTTTAATTGTGAATCAAGCAAGTGGTTTTCTATATTACGTGTCGCTTAAAGGTGTAACTGGTTCTGCTAATTTAGATATTGAAGAAGTGAAAGCGCGTGTTGCAGAAATTAAAAAAATAACTAATTTGCCTGTAGGCGTAGGTTTTGGTGTAAAGGATTCTGTCACTGCGAAAAATGTAGCAGCATTTGCTGATGCTGTGGTGGTGGGTAGTCGCATGGTACAAGCGATAGAGAATTCGACTGATGCTAATTTATTAACAAACGTAAGCGATTTAATCGCTGAATTGCGTATCGCAATTGATGCTAAGGAGTAAATATGAGCTGGCTAGACAAAATCCCGCAAAAAATTCAACGAGTTGTAGGCGTTGTTAATAAAAAAAACGTACCAGAAGGATTATGGAGCAAGTGTGATTCGTGTCAATCCGTGCTGTATAAAACAGATTTGGAGTTGAATGCCGAAGTCTGTCCAAAATGTGCACACCATAATCGTATTGGCGCCCGCGCCCGATTAAATCAATTGTTGGATCCAGATATCAAAACAGAAAAGCGTGTTGAGATTGGTGCGAATGTAGAGCCGATTGATCCATTGAAGTTTAAAGATAGCAAAAGTTATGCGGATCGCATGAAGCTAGCCCAAAAAGATGTGGGTGAAAAAGACGCATTAATCGTGATACAAGGCAAGATTCATGCGGTGCCTGTAGTCGTTGCAGCGTTTGAATTCAAATTTATGGGCGGCTCAATGGGTTCTGTCGTCGGCGAGCGGTTTGTGCGCGGCATTGATGCGGCAATTAAGAGTAAATCTGCTTATATTTGTATTTCGGCCAGTGGTGGTGCACGTATGCAAGAGGGTTTGTTATCCTTAATGCAAATGGCCAAAACTAGTGCAGCGCTGACCAAGCTTTCTCAAGCAGGCTTGCCTTATATTTCTGTCTTAACTGACCCAACCATGGGTGGCGTTTCGGCCAGTTTTGCTATGTTGGGCGATATTATTATCGCTGAACCGAATGCGTTAATTGGTTTTGCAGGCCCTAGGGTGATTGAGCAAACTGTGCGCGAGACTTTGCCCGCAGGTTTTCAGCGTGCAGAATTTTTGGTGGAACATGGTGCGGTTGACTTGATTATTGACCGCCGTGAAATGCGTCAAAGATTAGCCAATATTTTATCTGGCTTAATGAAGCTGCCTAAAGTCGCTTAAGTTTTAGGTTATGTCAGTTTTAATTCCCCCAGTTTTTTGAATTTCTAAAATACGGCCTAACGTGACTAATACCAAACCTAAGCCAACCACAGCAAAACAGTGGTTGGCTTATATCGAAGCACAACATCCCAAAGCAATTGCAATGGGCTTAGATAGAGTCAATGCGGTTGCTCAAAATCTACAATTAAAACCCACATTTCCAATTATCACGGTGGCGGGCACTAATGGTAAAGGCTCTACTTGTGCGCTGCTAAGCCAAGTTTATCTTGAAGCCGGTTATCGCGTTGGTTGTTATACGTCTCCACATTTAATGCGTTATAACGAGCGCGTACGGGTTAACAATATTGAAATTTCTGATGACGATTTGTGTGTTGCTTTTGACGCCATTGAACAGGCGCGTGGTGATATCGCTTTAACCTATTTTGAAATTGGGACATTAGCCGCGATGTGGCATTTTTGCCAAGCCAATTTAGATGTGGTTACTTTAGAAGTGGGTTTGGGCGGCAGGCTAGATGCGGTTAATATTTTTTCACCCACTTGCAGCATTGTGACCACGATTGATTTAGATCACATGGATTACTTGGGTGATACGCGCGAAAAAATTGGTTTTGAGAAGGCTGGTATTTTCCGCAAAAATGTACTAGCCATTTGCGGAGATGAAAATCCACCACAAAGCCTACTTGATCATGCTAAAAAAATCAGTGCGCCCTTGAAGTTGATTAATCGTGATTTTGTAGTGACGAAAACAGCCCAAGCTTGGCAATATTCGGCAGAAGGGCATGAATTATTGTTACCTAATCTTGGTATGCAGGGCGATTTTCAGCTAAGTAATGCAGCGTGTGTTGTTTGTGCAACACAATATTTAAATACCATTCTGCCTGTGTCGCTAGTCAATATTCACGCGGCTTTTCAATCAGTTACTTTAATTGGGCGTTTTTATCAAATTCACACTCAACCCACTATTATTGTAGATGTTGCACATAATCCACATGCAGCAGTTTCGCTTGCGCATAATTTAAAAGCGATGCCTTGTGCTGGTAAAACAATTGCGGTATTTGCGATGTTGGCTGACAAAGATATTGATGGTGTTATTCATGCAGTAGCGCCTAACATCAACCAATGGTTTGTTGCAGATAACAATAGCCCACGTGGTGCAAAAGCACTTGATTTGAATCAAAAGTTGATTGAAAACGACTCGAAATCAGTGGTTGAATTATATGCAGATGTCACATCTGCACTTACTGCCGCCTGTAAAACAGCGACTAAAAATGATAGAATAATCGTGTTTGGTTCCTTTTATACCGTTGCAGATGCGATGAGTACTGTATTGCAAAGCGGTCTTGCAAAATAGTACATCAACCCCATAAAAAGTTATTGCTAAACAGTTGCCTGAAAGTTAAACATGCAAAAAGACGTCAATGATCAAGAGCTAACCCTAAAAAAACGTGCGCGGCGGCGTTTAGTGGGCGCAATTGCGCTTGTATTGTTAATGGTGATTGTGTTGCCAATGATATTAAAAGATCGCTCCATTAAACAGCCTGCTGATGAAGTGACGATTACGCTAGACAGTCAACGCAAGCCAGAAATTTTACCTGAAGTATCCGATTTTGATTCTAATGTGGTGCCATCTAATGAAGCCGATACGCAACAAGATGAACTCAAGTCCAGTGACGTTGCTAATCAATCTGAAACTCCAGAGGATGATGCTGTCATTGATCCTGAAGCACCAGAAAAATCAAAAGCAGATGACTTAAATGCAGAAAGTAAAAAAACACCGATTAAGCAAACTGAAGCGCCAAAAGTAGATGCTAAAAAAAGCGCTACAGGCTCAAAATTTTATGTGCAAATTGGTGTGTTTTCAGATGAAGCTAATGTGAAAAAATTACAAGCCAAATTAACCGAGTTGGGTTACAAATCGCAAACTGAAAAAATTGATACCGCAAAAGGTAAAAAGATTCGTTTACGTACTCAGCTGTTAGGTGAGCGTAACGACGCAGCTATTGCGTTACAAAATATCAAAGATGCAGGCCTTACAGGCATGGTAGTCAGTCAATAATGATGTTGCAAATAGGGCGTTTGTAAAACATGACGAGTTTTGATTACGCCGTATTAACTATCATCGGTATTTCCATCATCATTAGCATGATGCGCGGCGCAGTGCGTGAGGCGTTATCGATATTAGGATGGCTTGCCGCCTTTTATGTCGCTAAAACATACGCTACACAGTTAATACCTTTATTGCCACAAGATATTCCCAGCGATTCATTGCGCTTATTAGCGGCTTTTTTAATTCTCTTTTTGGCTGTGTTGTTGGTGGTTGCTTTGTTGTCTATTGCACTCTCAAGCATCATTAAAAAAATTGGTTTAAGTTGGCTTAATCGATTTTTTGGCGCATTATTTGGTTTCGTAAAAGGGCTGTTTATTGTCTGTGTTTTGGTGTTTTTAGCAGGATTAACGAATGTTCCCAAAGATAATCGTTGGACAAATGCAATGTTTAGTTCGCCGCTTGAGGCGCTTGTTAAATCGGCACTGCCGTGGATGCCAGAAGCCGTGGCTAAATATGTTAAATACGATTGACTAGAAGATTCATTTACCAGTATCAAAACCGTTTGATTAAGGACACTCATTTATGTGCGGAATTTTAGGCATTGTTGGCAAGAACCCAGTTAATCAGCTTTTATATGATGGTTTGCTGGTGCTACAACATCGCGGGCAAGATGCTGCAGGTATTGTTACTTGTGACGGAAATACGTTTTTTATGCACAAGAACAATGGCTTGGTAAAAGATGTATTTCAAACGCGCCATATGCGTAGTTTAGTCGGTAACGTTGGTATCGCGCATGTACGTTATCCAACTGCCGGTTCCTCGAGCGCAGCAGAGGCACAGCCTTTTTATGTCAACTCACCATTTGGAATTGTGTTAGGCCATAATGGTAATTTGACCAATTCTGAGCAGTTGAAATCAGAAATGTTTCGCCAAGATTTACGCCATATCAATACCAATTCAGACTCTGAAGTGTTGCTCAATGTATTAGCTCATGAGATCGAAAAAACTTCACGCAATGCCGTATTAAATACCGATATGGCATTTGATGCGGTTTCAGGCGTGCATAGGCGCTGTAAAGGCGCTTATGCAGTAGTCGCCATGATTGCCAATTTTGGGTTGTTAGCATTTCGCGATCCAAATGGCATTCGCCCATTGGTGATAGGTAAACTAGATACCGATAAAGGCACTGAATATATCGTTGCCTCTGAGAGTGTTGCGCTAGATGTGCTCGGTTTTGAGTTGATGCGCGATATCGATCCAGGTGAGGCGGTTTTCATTGATATGGATGGCAATTTGTTCAGCCGCCAATGTGCTGAAGCGCCAACATTAACGCCTTGCGTTTTTGAATATGTTTACCTCGCGCGCCCGGACTCTGTCATTGATGGCGTTTCGGTATATCAAACACGTTTGGATATGGGAACTAGCCTAGCTGAAAAAATTAAGCGTGAGTGGAGCCATTTGAAAATTGATGTGGTCATCCCAATCCCTGATACCAGCCGTCCGAGCGCATTGCAAGTAGGTATCTCGTTGGGTTTAAATTGCCGTGAAGGATTTATTAAAAATCGCTATATTGGCCGTACTTTCATTATGCCTGGTCAAGCTTTACGTAAGAAATCAGTACGTCAGAAATTAAATCCTATTGGTATTGAGTTTAAGGGTAAAAATGTGCTGTTGGTCGATGACTCTATTGTACGTGGCACAACTTCACAGCAAATTGTGCAAATGGCGCGCGACGCTGGTGCTAATAAAGTTTACTTTGCTTCAGCAGCGCCGCCAGTGCGTTTCCCAAATGTGTATGGTATCGATATGCCAAGTCGTGATGAATTATTGGCGACAGGTCGTACAGATGAACAAATTTGCCAAGAAATAGGTGCAGATGCGCTGATTTATCAAGATTTAGATGCGTTGGTTGATGCTATTGCTAAATTGAATCCGAAGATGAAAGTATTTGACTGTAGCTGTTTTGATGGGAAGTATGTGACAGGTGATGTGGATGCTGCCTATTTAAATCGAATTGAATCGGCACGTGGAGATTTTAATAAAAAGCAAAAGCCGAGCAATTCAAGTACGCAGCTAGATTTAAATTTAATTGATGCGGAAGAAGATGAGGCAGTAGAGCAGGTTTCTTAAGCAGTATTTTATTTGACAGCTAGATATAGACCCACTTGGGTCATCGTATTTTTATCGGAATTAACCTAAACTAAACGACATTCACCAAATAATAAAAGGTTGAGTAATGATTCCTTTCAATAAAATATATCTCACTGGCAATGAGCTAGAATATATTCGACAATCACATGAAACAGGTAATCTGTCTGGTGATGGGGTCTTTACACATAAAGCAAGTGCCTGGTTAGAAAATCAAACTAATACAAAAAAAGCACTGATTACACATTCATGTACAGCCGCGCTCGAGATGGCTGCATTATTGGCAGAAATTCAGGCTGGTGATGAAGTTATTATGCCTTCTTACACTTTCGTTTCGACCGCAAACGCCTTCGTATTGCGTGGAGGTGTGCCAGTATTTGTAGATATCCGTCCAGATACATTAAATATTGACGAAACGCTGATAGAAGCAGCAATTACGCCACGCACAAAAGCGATTGTGCCTGTCCATTATGCAGGAGTGGGCTGTGAGATGGATACCATTATGCAGATCGCAAAAAAATACGATTTACTGGTGATTGAAGACGCTGCGCAAGGCATTATGGCAACTTATAAAGGCCGCGCGTTAGGTTCAATTGGACACATTGGCACCTATTCTTTTCACGAAACTAAAAATATCATTTCAGGTGAAGGTGGTGCCATACTGATTAATGATGAGCAATTTGCCGCGCGTGCAGAAATCATTCGCGAAAAAGGCACGAATCGCAGCCAGTTTTATCGTGGGCAAGTTGATAAATATACATGGCAGGATATCGGATCATCGTATTTGCCAGGTGAAGATGTTGCTGCTTTTTTATACGCACAACTGGAAAAAGCCGAAGAAATCACTCAAAAACGCCTAGAGATATGGAATGTCTACCATGAAGCATTGGAAGAATTAGAGCAACAAGGTGATTTAAGGCGACCAATTATTCCAGCAGAGTGTCAACATAATGCACACATGTATTATGTTTTGTTAAACTCACTCAATCAGCGAACTGAATTGATAAAACGATTCAAAAAACAAGATATTCACCCCGTATTTCACTATATTCCCTTGCACAGTGCTCCAGCAGGCAAGGAGTTTGCCCGCACGCATGGCGAATTAAAACATACCGATAATTTGTCTGAGCGTTTGTTACGTTTGCCTTTGTGGGTGGGGCTAGGTCAGCAGCAAAATGAAGTATTGAAAGTGATGGGTGCTAAAGTATTATCTGGTTTTTTTTTGTTAAGTAATCTGCTTGACATCATCATGTTAAGGGCGTTAAATGTAATTGCGCTGATTTGAGTGGCCAACTTTAAACAAAGCCTTACTCAGCTTGCGAGCGCATAATAAATTCTGCTAAAGCGAGAGCCAAAACCCGTTTTAGCTTATTCTTTAGCTAACACGGGTTTTTTAACGCCTATACATTTAAGTGATTTGACATTATGACGACAACAAAAAACTATCATCCTGAGACAGTAAGCTTACGTGCTGGTACAGAGACGACTGAGTTTGGTGAGAACTCAGAGGCTTTGTTTTTAAATTCAAGTTTTAAGTTTAAAAATTCCGCACAGGCGGCGGCGCGTTTTGGCGGTACAGAGCCAGGTAATATTTACTCACGCTTCACTAATCCAACTGTCACCATGTTTCAAAATAAATTGGCAGCATTGGAAGGCGCAGAACAATGCGTAGCAACATCCAGTGGTATGTCAGCGATATTAGCTTGCGTAATGGGTTTATGCAGTGCAGGTGACCATGTCGTGGCATCGCGCAGTGTTTTCGGTACAAGCGTTCAATTATTCGGTAATATTCTCAAGCGTTGGGGTTTGGAAGTCACTTTTGTATCGCTGACCGATCCATCTGAGTGGCAGGCTGCAGTTACATCTAAAACCAAATTGTTTTTTGTTGAAACGCCATCAAACCCGCTGACTGAGGTGTGCGACATTAATCTGTTAGCTAATATTGCGCATCAAGCCAAAGCGCATTTGGTGGTCGATAATTGTTTTTGCACGCCGGCTATTCAAAAGCCATTAGAGCTAGGTGCTGATATTATTATTCACTCAGCCACTAAATATATAGACGGACAGGGCAGATGCTTGGGTGGGGCTGTGCTTGGCAACAAAACTTTAATGGAGCCTGTATATGCATTTTTGCGTACGGCAGGCGTCACCATGAGTGCTTTTAATGCGTGGGTGTTTTTAAAAGGATTGGAAACTCTGCATATCCGTATGGAAGCGCATGCGCGTAAAGCCTTGGAATTGGCGACGTGGCTGGAAGCGCAGCCGCAAGTTGCGCGTGTTTATTACCCTGGATTAGCATCGCACCCACAGCACGCTTTGGCCATGAAGCAGCAGTTAAGTGGTGGTGGTATAGTCAGTTTTGAGGTCAAGCCTAAAGCTGGTCAAACGTTAACAGAAGCTGCATGGGCACTTATTGATTCGACAGAGCTTATTTCAATTACTGCCAATTTAGGTGACGCTAAAAGTACCATCACGCACCCAGCGAGCACCACGCACAGTCGCATTTCGCCAGAGGCAAGAATACAATCAGGAATTAAAGATAACTTAGTACGAATTGCGGTGGGTTTAGAACATACAGAGGATTTGCAAGCCGATTTAAATTTTTAAGTTAATGATTAGTCGGTATATCTTGAATAAGTAACAGTAAAGCGCAAACTGGCTTTATTGTTACTTGTCGCTATTTCAGCATTTATTTCAATCCTAGTATGTGATATATTCCAAAACTGTTTTGAACTAGTCGAGTTTGAATTGCCAAGTTGGTTATTCTTAAATTAAAGCTTGGCTTGCATTAAAAAAATTAAATCAAGGTTGTGCAAATCACGACCTTTCAAACTGTTAACAACTAATCGTCACCTATCAACTTAGGTAACACTTACTACAGGAATTGCAACATGGCAACATCGCTTGAAACAATCAGTAATTTAGAACGCCGTATCACGATTAAAGTGCCATTGGCGCCGCTTGAGGGTCAAATTAAACAAAGGCTTACTCAAATTTCGCGCACAGCCAAATTTTCGGGCTTTAGGCCAGGTAAAGCGCCAATCGGTTTGGTAAATCAGCATTATGGCGATCAAGTGCGAGATGAGGTTTATTCAAAGGCGGTTGAAACAAGTTTTGGTAACGCGGTTGAAGAAAATAAATTACGCGTTGCAGGCTTTCCGAATATTGAGCATAAGCCATTTGCAGAAGCAGCGACAGACTTTGAATACACAGCAACTTTTGAAGTGTTTCCTGAGGTTAAGTTAAACGACTTAAGTAAATTAAAAATTGAAAAACCTACTTTAGAAGTGGCGGAAGCAGACGTTGAAAAAACATTAGACGTGTTGGTTAAGCAGCGTGTTAGCTATGAAGTCGTTAAACGTGCGGCAAAAAAAGGCGATCAAATTAATGTTGTTTTAGCTGCCAGTATTGATGGCGAACAAGTAGAAAGTACTGGCGAAAAAGGTATTGATTTAGTGTTGGGTGAAGTTGGCCGAATTGCTGAATTCGATGAGCATTTAGCGGGCGGTAAAGCCGGTGGGAATAAGACGTTTGAAATTACTTATCCAGCCGACCACAATCCTGCACAATTGGCTGGTAAAACAGTGAGTTACACAGTCACTTATAACAGTGTTGCACAACCAATTTTACCAAAAATTGATGCCGATTTCGCTAAAAGTTTAGGCATCGATGATGGTGATGTGGAAAAAATGCAGTCTGAAATCAAAGCCAGTTTAGAGCAAGAAGTAGAAAAACGCATTAAAGCGCGTACTAAAGAGCAAGTGTTTCAAGCGTTAGTAGCAGATTCAAATATTGAAACGCCAAAAGCGCTCGTTAACGTCGAGATTAACCGAATGATGCAGCAAACTGCGCAAAATTTACAACAGCGCGGCATGGATCCTAAAGCGATTCAATTAGAGCCTGCAATGTTTGAAGAGCAAGCTAAACGTAGCACCGCTTTGCGTTTGATTTTGAGTGAACTGGTGAATGCTAATAACTTACAAGCTAGCGCAGACCAAATCCGTGCAATGGTGGATACTTTTGCACAAAGTTTTGAGAAACCAAGTGAATTGGTTAATTGGTATTATGCGGATGTAAAACGCCTAGACGAGCCAGCAGCTTTGGCAACGGAAGAAAATGTCGTGAATTGGGTGTTGGACAAAGCAAAGGTAACGACAAAAAAAATTAAATTTGATGAATTGATGGCTGGACAGTAAATTTAAGCGTGTAAAACGAGTCAAAGCTTAAAAGCAGCAAAAGCAACTTACATATAATATGAGTGATTTTAAAGTGAATACTAGCAATAGCATGGAGCCGCAAGGTTTGGGTTTGATTCCGATGGTAGTCGAGCAAAGTGGTCGTGGGGAGCGCTCCTACGATATTTATTCTCGTCTGTTAAAAGAGCGTATTATTTTCTTGGTCGGTCCAGTAAATGATATGTCGGCTAATCTAATCGTTGCACAGTTATTATTTTTAGAGGCGGAAAATCCAGATAAGGATATTTCACTTTATATCAACTCGCCAGGCGGTTCAGTAACTGCTGGGATGTCAATTTACGATACGATGCAATTTATTAAGCCAGATGTAAGTACACTTTGCATTGGTCAAGCCGCAAGCATGGGTGCATTTTTGCTGGCAGCAGGTGCAAAGGGCAAGCGTCTTAGCCTGCCAAACTCACGCGTGATGATTCATCAACCATCGGGCGGTTTCCAAGGCCAGTCAACAGACATTGAGATACACGCTAAAGAAATTTTATATTTGCGTGGCAAATTGAATACCATATTAGCCCATCACACCGGTAAAACCGCTAAAGAAATTGACCGTGATACCGAACGTGATAACTTTATGAGTGCAGAGCAATCTGTTGAATATGGCATGATTGATAAGGTGATTGAAACACGTGCGGTCACTGCTTTAAAATAGTAGTAATGGTTAGATTGGTTTTTGGTCAGTTTTAAGTTTGTTGGTTTAAGGATGTTCCATGGCGAATAAAGCCGAAAGTGAAAAATTACTCTATTGCTCTTTTTGCGGCAAAAGCCAGCATGAGGTTAAAAAACTCATTGCTGGACCATCTGTATTTATTTGTGATGAGTGCGTTGATTTATGTAACGACATCATTAAAGAAGAAGTGCAGAGCTTAAGCGATATTAAGTCGACTGATAAATCATTACCAACTCCGCAAGAAATTTGTGCGATTTTGGATCAATATGTAATTGGGCAAACGCAAGCGAAAAAGAATCTATCTGTAGCGGTTTATAACCATTACAAACGCCTCGGCCATAATCATATTTCACAAAATACCGTAAAAGATGATGTTGAGATTCAAAAAAGTAATATTTTACTAATCGGCCCAACGGGCTCAGGTAAAACATTATTGGCGCAAACATTGGCGCGCATGTTAGATGTACCATTTGTGATGGCAGATGCTACTACATTAACTGAAGCTGGTTATGTGGGCGAAGATGTTGAAAACATCATGCAAAAACTATTGCAAAAATGTGATTACGACATTGAAAAAGCACAACGCGGCATTGTTTATATCGATGAAGTGGATAAGATTTCGCGTAAATCAGACAATCCTTCTATCACGCGTGATGTCTCAGGTGAGGGCGTTCAGCAGGCATTATTAAAACTAATCGAAGGTACGGTTGCTTCTGTTCCGCCACAAGGTGGTCGTAAACATCCCAACCAAGAATTTGTGCAACTAGATACGACTAACATCTTATTTATTTGCGGTGGTGCATTTGATGGTTTAGATAAAGTAATCCGCAACCGCTCTGAAAAAGGTGGCATCGGATTTGGTGCAGAAGTCAAAAGCAAAGATGATTTGCGTGAGGTCGGCGCAGTGTTGCGTGATGTTGAGCCAGCAGATTTAATTAAATTTGGTTTAATCCCAGAATTTATTGGTCGTTTACCAGTTGTTGCAACATTAGAATCTTTAGATGAAGCAGCCTTAATGACTATTTTGGTTGAGCCAAAAAATGCCCTGACCAAACAATATATCAAGCTGTTTAAAATGGAAGGTGTTGATCTCGAGTTTAGAGAGTCAGCTTTGCTTTTAATTGCCAAAAAGGCATTAGAGCGTAAAACGGGTGCGCGTGGATTGCGCTCTATTTTAGAGCAGTCGTTACTTGAAGTGATGTACGATTTGCCATCTATTGAGAACTTAAGCAAAGTAGTTATTGATGAAGGTACGATCAAAGGCGAGTCACAGCCTTTGATGATTTTTCAGGATAAGTTAAATCAAGACTCGCCGAAAAAAGCTGAATCGGCAAGTTAATCAATCTATCAATTGCCTTGTTTTAATCTATTTAGACACGGTGTTTCTAATCAAAATCTGGTTGCAATTAAAATCCAGTCGTTTATAGTCATTATTCAATAATATCGTTAATTTAGTTTTAAATTAACGATATTATTTGATGCTAGCACTTGAACTATCAAAGTATGTTCCCAACTTAATAGCATAGGATAGCTTGTTTATTTAGCATAGCGCCTATTTACCTTGAAAGTATTTTATGACAGAACAAACTTTGCCAGAAAATTTACCTACCACTGAAGCCATGCAGGACATGATGCCATTGTTGCCTCTGCGCGATGTTGTTGTATACCCACACTTGGTGATTCCACTTTTTGTAGGGCGCGAAAAATCGGTTAAAGCCTTGGAAATCGCATCAGATGGTAATAAACAAATATTATTAGTGGCGCAAAAGTCTGCCAATAAAGATGATCCAGATGCAGAAGATTTGTATGAAATTGGTACATTAGCCACAGTATTGCAAATGCTAAAGTTGCCTGATGGCACTGTAAAAGTACTAGTCGAAGGTTTGCATCGCGTGCGGGTTTCAGAGTTTGTCGAAACAGAGGAGTGTTTTTTAGCTAAAGCTGAAAAAATCGCTGACCCAATCGAAAACGATAGCGAGACAGAAGCGTTAATGCGCACTGTATTTACCCAATTTGATCAGTACGTCAAATTAAACAAAAAAATTCCACCTGAAATTTTAACATCACTTGCCACTATTAGCGAAGCAGGGCGTTTGGCAGATACTATTTCTGCACATTTAACCCTTAAATTAGAAGAAAAACAAAAAATCCTTGAGATGTTAAGTGT
Organism: Pseudomonadota bacterium; assembly: GCA_040387515.1. Classification (GTDB taxonomy): domain Bacteria; phylum Pseudomonadota; class Gammaproteobacteria; order Burkholderiales; family Methylophilaceae; genus Methylotenera_A. Next base: position 2,002 of record JAZKDP010000016.1, on the reverse strand, counting down.
GATGGAAAGACTTGAGCACTTGTTGCATTTGATGGAATCTGAAATAGATATTCTGCAGGTTGAAAAGCGCATCCGCGGTCGCGTAAAGCGCCAAATGGAAAAAAGTCAGCGCGAATATTATTTGAATGAGCAAGTAAAGGCTATTCAAAAAGAGCTGGGTGAACAGGACGAAAATGCCGAGTTAGAAGAGCTCGAAAAGCGCATTAAAGATTCTGGCATGACTAAAGAAGCGCATGCAAAAGTGAATGCAGAGCTTAAAAAATTAAAAATGATGTCTCCGATGTCTGCGGAAGCTTCAGTTGTGCGCAACTATATTGACACCTTGGTGAATTTGCCCTGGAAGAAAAAAACCAAAATCAGTAAAGATTTAGCGACTGCAGAAGCGATTTTAGATGCAGACCATTACGGACTTGAAAAGGTGAAAGAGCGTATTGTCGAGTATTTGGCAGTGCAGCAGCGCGTAGGTAAGTTAAAAGCACCTATATTGTGCTTGGTAGGCCCGCCGGGTGTTGGTAAGACTTCGCTTGGGCAAAGCATTGCTAAGGCAGTGAATCGTAAGTTTGTACGTATGGCTCTTGGTGGCGTGCGAGATGAGGCTGAAATCCGCGGCCATCGTCGTACTTACATTGGCTCAATGCCAGGTAAAGTATTACAAAGTATGAGTAAAGTAGGTGTTAAGAATCCACTCTTTTTATTGGACGAAGTGGATAAAATGGGTCAAGACATGCGTGGTGACCCGTCTTCTGCTTTGCTGGAAGTGCTTGATCCTGAACAAAATCATACGTTTGCAGACCATTACATTGAAGTTGAATACGACTTATCTGATGTAATGTTTGTGGCAACGGCGAATACGATGAATATTCCTGCTCCCTTGTTGGATCGTATGGAAATTATCCGCCTAGCAGGCTATACGGAAGATGAGAAAATTAATATTGCGATGAAATATTTGCTGCCGAAAGAGCTTAAAACACACGGCCTTAAAGCAACAGAGATTAACATTTCAGAGTCAGTCATCCGTGACATCGTGCGTTATTACACGCGCGAAGCGGGTGTGCGTCGATTGGAGCAAGAAATTGCTAAAATTTGCCGTAAAGTAGTGAAGGAATTGCTCCTTAATCAAACGCGTGTGAACAAGGCACGCCGAGCTACTGATTCCACAACTAAAGAGAGTGCAATTACGGCGGCTAAAAAAGTAAATATAACTTCTAAAAATTTAGAAAAGTATCTTGGTGTGTATCGCTATGATTATGGCGTTGCCGCTAAAGAGAACCAAGTAGGGCAGGTGACTGGCTTAGCGTGGACCTCTGTTGGCGGTGAATTGCTAACGATAGAGGCTGTATTGCTGCCAGGTAAGGGTAAAACTATCACGACAGGTAAATTAGGCGATGTGATGCAAGAATCTGTTCAGGCCGCGATGAGTGTTGTGCGTAGCCGTGCAGCACGTTTAGGCATCAGTGAAGATTTTTATGAGAAAAAAGATATTCATATTCACTTGCCAGAAGGCGCTACGCCTAAAGATGGCCCAAGTGCAGGTATAGGCCTTGCTACAGCATTGGTTTCTGTTTTGACTGGCATCCCAGCACGCGCTGATGTAGCAATGACGGGGGAAATTACCTTACGCGGTGAAGTGCTTGCTATTGGTGGATTAAAAGAGAAATTGTTGGCAGCACATCGTGGTGGCATTAAGACGGTTTTAATACCAGAGTCGAATGTGAAAGACTTAGTTGAAATTCCTGAAAACATCAAGAATCAATTAGTCATTCATCCAGTAAAGTGGATTGATCAAGTATTGGAGCTTGCCCTAGAAAGCATACCGCAGGCGTTAACTGAAAAAACTGTTGAAATTCCAGCTGTGGTGGGCGAAACAGTCGCAGACGTGAATCTGCCAGTGACGCATTAGTTTTTGAGACTTAATTGCAAGTTATTTGCATTAATTTAGTGTTTATATAGCAAAATAGCCTGCAAAGCCTTGACACAGGCTTTTGTAGCTTGATATAAAGTC
>JAZKDP010000015.1:0-7946 GCA_040387515.1 Pseudomonadota bacterium | reverse complement strand
ATGGCTGAAATTACCGCAAGCATGGTAAAAGAATTACGTGAGCGCACAGATGCGCCAATGATGGACTGTAAAAAAGCATTAACCGAAGCTGAAGGCGATATGACGCGCGCAGAAGAAATCCTGCGTGTACGTTTTGGTAACAGGGCCAGCAAAGCAGCAGGCCGTGTTGCTGCTGAAGGTACTGTGGGTGTTGCAATTTCTGCTGATGGTAAATCTGGCGCGATGATTGAAGTGAACTCTGAAACTGACTTCTGTGCAAAAAATGAAGACTTTTTGAAATTCGTCAGCGAATTAGCGACGATTGTATCTAACAGCAGTGCGGCTGATATTGAGGCGGTAAACGCATTGCCTATGCGCGACGCATCAGTTGAAGAAACACGCGCACAATTAGTTGGTAAAATTGGTGAAAACATCACGCCACGTCGTTTTGTGCGTCCAACGGTTCAAGGCAAATTAGCGAGTTATATCCACGGTGCCAAAATTGGTGTGTTAGTGGATGTGGTTGGCGGTGATGACGCGTTAGCTAAAGATATCGCGATGCATATTGCTGCAGCTAAACCAAAATCATTAGATATTTCTGGCATTGATGCCAGCTTGATTGAAGCAGAGCGTCGCGTTGCCATTGAAAAAGCAAAAGAAGCGGGTAAACCAGAAGCAATGTTAGAAAAAATCGCTGATGGTACTGTGCAAAAATTCTTGAAAGAAGTTACTTTGTTAAATCAAGTTTTTGTTAAAGATGACAAAATGACGATTGAGCAACTATTAAAATCAAAAAATGCATCAGTGGCATCATTTACAATGTTTACAGTTGGTGAAGGCATTGAAAAAGTAGTGGTTGATTACGCTGCAGAAGTTGCCGCAGCTGCTAAGGTTTAAAAAGTCTTAAAGAAAAAAGTGGGCTTGGCGTACTGCCGAGCTCACTTTTTTTTCGTCAATTTTTAGATGGCATGGCTGTAAAACATGACTTTAAATTTTCTTGAATCCATTTAAACCGAGTAAAGCAATACTAAAAAAATCAATAAAACACCGTTAAACTAAATTAAATCCAGCGGATAATTTAGTAAAATCATAGGGTTTGTGATTAAATAATCGAAATATTAAAACAGGGTAAACCATGGCAAAACCAGCCTACAAACGCATACTACTTAAACTTTCTGGCGAGGCATTAATGGGCGATGATGCTTATGGCATTAACCGCGCTACTATTAATGATATCGTTACTCAAATCAAAGAAATTGTCGATTTGGGTGTTGAAGTGGGAGTGGTCATTGGTGGAGGCAATATTTTTCGTGGCGTAGCGCCAGCTGCGGCAGGCATGGATAGAGCGACTGCGGACTATATGGGCATGTTGGCGACTGTGATGAACGCATTAGCCTTGCAAGACGCCATGAAACACATCGGCATAAAAGCGCGTGTACAAAGTGCGCTGAATATTGAGCAAGTAGCCGAACCTTATATTCGCGGTAAAGCAATACGTTATTTGGAAGAAGGGCGCGTGGTAATTTTCGGCGCAGGAACTGGTAATCCGTTTTTTACGACAGATACTGCTGCAGCTTTGCGTGGCATGGAAATTAATGCTGAAATTGTATTAAAAGCCACCAAAGTCGATGGTATCTATACGGATGATCCTAAAAAAAATCCCAATGCGACGCGATATGAAACTGTAACTTTTGACGAAGCGATTATAAAAGACTTAAAAGTAATGGACGCAACGGCTTTAACATTGTGTCGCGATCAAAAATTACCGATTTCAGTGTTTAGTATCTTTAAACCAGGTGCGTTAATGCGTGTTGTGATGGGCGAGAATGAAGGCACACGTGTGGTTGTCGCTTAGAATACAGTTTTAAGCTCAATAATGAATAAATAAAAGTAAAGTTGGAGAAGTATATGTTGGAAGAAATTAAAAAAACAGCGGATTTGAAAATGCAGAAATCATTAGAATCCCTAAAAAATGATCTGGCTAAAGTACGCACAGGCCGTGCACATACGGGTTTGCTGGACCATGTGATGGTGGAGTATTACGGTTCAATGGTTGCTGTTAACCAAGTGGCAAACGTGAACTTAGGCGATGCGCGTACGATTAACGTGCAGCCTTATGAAAAAAACATGATAGGTAAGGTAGAGAAAGCTATCCGTGACTGTGATTTAGGTTTGAATCCTGCCACGAATGGTGATTTGATTCGCGTGCCGATGCCAATGTTGACAGAGGAGCGTCGTCGCGATTTAACCAAAATTGTGCGTACAGAAGGTGAAGGTGCGAAAGTGGCGATTCGTAATGTGCGTCGAGATGCCAATGATGCGCTGAAAAAACTATTAAAAGATAAAGAAATCAGTGAGGATGATGAGCGCCGTGCGCAAGACGAAGTGCAAAAAATGACAGATAAAGCCGTGATTGACGTGGATAAACTGTTGCAAGTTAAAGAAGCTGATTTGATGGCCGTTTAATTTTTAGGCTAATTTTAAGGGTTAATCATTGAAGTTTTTTTCTAGTTCTACGCAAACGATTCCTGACTCAGGCGAAGTCCCCAATCATATTGCTGTGATTATGGATGGTAATGGGCGCTGGGCGCGCAAACGTTTTTTGCCGCGTATTGCCGGGCATAAGCGTGGGGTAGAAACCGTGCGCGATATTGTTAAGCAATGCGCACAAATGAATGTTAAGTTTCTTACACTGTTTGCATTTAGTAGCGAAAATTGGCGCAGACCAGACGATGAGGTTTCATTTTTAATGGGTTTGTTTATGGATGCGCTAAAACGCGAAGTCGTTAAGCTGCACGATAACAATATTCGTTTGATTTTGATTGGCGACCGCAGTCGTTTTAACGCGGAGTTAATTGCCCAAATGGAGGCTTCTGAACAGCTAACGGCTAATAATACGGGCTTAACTTTAACGATTGCCGCCAATTACGGGGGGCGTTGGGATATTTTGCAGGCGACAAATCGTATGGTAAACGCGTTGCCACAAAAAGCAGGCCAGTTTGAAGAAGCAGATCTTTCGCCTTATTTATCCATGCATTATGCGACTGAGCCAGATTTATTTATCCGAACGGGCGGCGAAAAACGTGTGAGTAATTTTCTGTTATGGCAGTTAGCTTATACAGAGCTTTATTTTACTGATACGCTATGGCCAGATTTTGACGCGAAAGCGTTTAGTGACGCCATACAGTCGTATCAACAACGAGAGCGCCGTTTTGGCCGCACCAGTGAGCAACTCACTGTAGTCAACTAGCTTAAATCATGCTCAAAACCCGCATTATCACTGCCTGCCTATTAGTGGCTGTTTTTATCCCTGCGCTTTTTATGTTGAGCAACACGCTGTGGGCTTATTGTATGCTGGCCATTTCTTTGCTGGCGTTGCATGAGTGGGGTGGCATGATTAAGCTCACTTCGTTACAGAGTAGCCTGTATTTGGCTGTTACTGGGATTGGTGGCATTTTTGTCGTATTGCTAATAACGCAATATGGTTTTCATGTGTTCTTTTTTAAATCGCTCATTGTGTTTTTTGTAGCTGCATTATTTTGGCTATTTGTGGTGCCATTTTGGTTTAAAACTAAATGTTTAATTAACAATAAATTAGTGATGGCGATGTTAGGTTTGTTATTAATCACATCACTTTGGCTGGCTTTGATTTGTGCAAAAGGTGCAGATCCTTGGTTGTTATTAGTGCTGTTGGCGACGATTTGGATTGCAGACACTGCTGCTTATTTTGCAGGTAAAAATTTTGGTAAACATAAATTAGCACCAACTATCAGCCCAGGTAAAACTTGGGAAGGCGTAGCCGGCGCATTGATTGCTGTGACGTTGTTTGGTGCGGTTTTATATTTCGGTTTTGAGTTTAAGCAATTAGCTGTTTTTCCTGCGTTATGGATTGTTACCATACTAGGCGTTGCTGGCGATTTATTTGAGTCTATGATAAAACGACAGGCTATGCTGAAAGATAGCGGCAGTTTATTGCCGGGGCATGGTGGAATTCTGGATCGCATTGACGGCATTATCCCCAGCTTACCTATCGCAATATTGATGATTTATTTGTACAACTACTTTAATTCGGCTATCTAAATTGCAAAACCAAACCAATAAAAACGCAGTGATACAAAACGTAACTGTATTAGGCAGTACAGGCACGATTGGCTTGCAAACGCTGGATGTAATTGCGCAACATGCGGATCAATATCAAATATATGCATTGGCTGCCAATTCAAATGTAGAAGTCATGTTGAAGCAATGCGTGCAATTTCAACCCAAAATCGCGGTTTTATTGAATGAAAAGTCCGCATTAGATTTACGCTCAAAATTACAAGCCATTAACAGCAAAACCGAAGTGATTTCTGGCATGACAGGTTTAGAACAAATTGCCAGCGATTCTGCTGTTGATATTGTAATGGCAGCGATTGTTGGTGCCGCTGGTTTAAAGCCAGCGATGGCTGCGGCGCGTGCAGGTAAGCGTATATTATTGGCGAATAAAGAAACTTTAGTGCTGGCGGGCAGCTTGTTTATGCAAGCGGTTAAAGCTGGCGGTGCAACTTTACTGCCAATTGATAGTGAGCATAACGCCATATTTCAAGTGATGCCGCCACAGCAGCTGGCACAGCTTAGTGACGGTGGTGTGCGCAAGATTATCTTAACTGCATCTGGCGGTCCATTTAGGCAATATTCGTCAGCACAATTAGCAGCAGTTACACCCGCGCAGGCACTTAAACATCCTAACTGGGTGATGGGGGCGAAAATTACGATTGACTCTGCAACCTTGATGAATAAAGGTTTAGAGGTGATTGAAGCGCATTGGCTATTTAATGCTGCCCCTGAGCAAATAGAGGTCGTTGTACATCCGCAAAGTGTGATTCATTCGATGGTGGAATATATTGATGGCAGTGTATTGGCGCAATTGGGCAATCCCGATATGCGCACGCCGATTGCTTATGCGCTGGGCTATCCGAATCGTATTGCGTCTGGCGTCGCCCCACTTAATTTGCTGGAAATCGCTAAGTTAGAATTTGAAGCGCCAGATACCAAGCGTTTTCCATGTTTGCAATTGGCTTACGATGCTTTGCAGTTGGGCGGCACCGCGCCAGCCATATTGAATGCCGTTAACGAAGTGGCAGTAGCAGCATTTTTAAACAATGAAATTCACTTCTTAGATATTCCTATTTTGATTGAAAAAGCGCTTGCTAGCATTAAGTCGGAACCCGTTACATCCTTAGCCCAGTTGATTGATATCGATAATGAAGCTAGGCATTTCGCACAAAACGGCATCGCAAAAAGTACGCATAAACAAGTGCTAAGCGCATGATGACATTGATTGCATTTATCGTGACCATTGGACTATTGGTCACAATTCACGAATATGGCCATTTTCAAGTGGCGCGTTGGTGCAATGTAAAAGTACTACGTTTCTCAGTGGGTTTTGGTAAACCATTGTGGAAAAAAACTTTTGGTAAAGATAAGACTGAATTCGTATTGGCCGCAATACCGCTTGGTGGCTTTGTCAAAATGCTGGATGAACGAGAGCTAAAAGCCGAGCGTGAACAAAACTTAGATTTAATGCCAGCCAGTTATTCAGAAGCAGAGTTACAACGCGCATTCAATCGCCAGAACGTCTGGAAGCGCATCGCAATTGTATCGGCAGGCCCAATTGCCAACTTGTTACTGGCTATCTTGCTGTATTGGCTTTTGTTTATGCAAGGTGTGACAGGCATGCGCCCTATTGTCGGGGATGTAGTCAAAAATAGTTTAGCCGCTTCTGCCAGCTTGAAAAAAGGGGAAGTGATTCAGTCAATAGCAGGTAATCCTGTTAAAACATGGACAGATGCGCGCTGGATATTGCTGGAGGAATCGTTAGAAAATAAAAATGTGACGATAGAAGCATTAAATGCTGACAATGTATTGCATGTACATACGCTTAGTTTTAGCGGAATTAATAGCGATCCTGAGGTCGATATTCTAGAAAAAGTTGGCTTGGGTATGTTTAAGCCAAATATTCCAGCGGTGATTGGCGAAATTTTACCGACTAGTGCTGCCGAGAAAGCCAATTTCAAAGCCAACGACAAAATTTTAAGTATTAATGGTATTGATATGCGAGATTGGGAAAGTGTGGTGGCTAAGGTTAAAGCCAGCCCTAATAAGTCCTTACAAGTTAAGATTGAACGCGCACAAGAACTGCACACAATAGCTGTTGTCCCAGAACAGGTGACAGAAAATAATCAGTCTTTTGGTCGATTAGGCGCCAGTGTTAAGTTGGATCAAAAAACATTAGACGAATTTTTAATTGAAACGCAGTATTCACCATTACAAAGTTTACAAAAAGCCATTTTAAAAACATGGGATACCGCAATATTCAGTTTGAAAATGTTAGGTAAAATGATTACCGGACAAGTTTCTATTAAAGGCATTAGCGGTCCTGTCACCATTGCAACATTTGCAGGCGAGAGTGCAAATTTAGGGCTGAATACCTTTCTTAGTTTTCTTGCATTGGTCAGCATTAGTATCGGCGTGCTTAACCTTTTGCCAATACCTGTGTTAGATGGCGGGCATTTGATGTATTATATCGTTGAAATATTAAAGGGTTCGCCAGTGTCAGATCAAACAATGCTGGTTGGGCAAAAAATAGGATTTGTGTTACTAGGTTTGCTTATGACCATTGCCATTTTTAATGACTTTAGTCGACTATTCACTACAATTTAATTCGGGTTAATCATTTGTTTAAAATCCGCCATATCCCCGCTATCGTCTTCGCACTCTTCAGCCAGCATGTTTTGGCGCTTGAACCTTTCGTCGTAAAAGATATTCGCGTCGAAGGTTTGCAACGCACTGAAGCTGGCACTATCTTTAACTACCTGCCCGTGCAAGTGGGTGATGTGATGAGTGATGAAAAGGCCACACAGGCCATTAAATCACTCTATAACACAGGCTTTTTTAAAGACGTGCGCATCGAAGCAGAAGGTGAAGTGCTGGTTGTCACCGTGCAAGAGCGTTCTGCCATTTCTAAAATTGAATTTACAGGCAATAAGTCATTTCCATCTGACAAGATGACTGAAGGGCTTAAGCAAATCGGTATTTCAGAAGGTTTGATTTTTGATAAATCACAACTAGACCGTGCTGAGCAAGAGATTAAACGCCAATATTTATCGCAGGGTAAATATAGTGCAACGGTTAAAGCGGTTGTCAGCCCACTCGAGCGTAATCGTGTAGCAGTTAAGTTTGAAATCGAAGAGGGCGTTGTTGCGAAAATTCGCGATATTAATATCGTTGGCAACAATGTCTACACCACTGAAGATTTACGCGCCGAATTTCTGCTGACAACCCCTAATTGGATGAGTTGGTGGAATAAAGACGATCAGTATTCTAAACAAAAGTTGACGGCTGATTTAGAAACTTTGAAATCGTTTTACATGAATCAAGGTTATTTAGAGTTCTCAATTGACTCTACTCAAGTATCGATTTCACCTGATAAACAGGATATTTACATCACGGTTAACATCACTGAGGGTGAGAAATATACGATTAGTGATGTAAAACTTGCAGGTGAGTTGCAAGTGCCTGAAACAGACCTTCAGCCGCTAATTAAAGTAGCAAAAAATGATACATTTAATCGCCAGTTGATTACTGAGTCAAGTAAAGCCATAAGCGATCGGTTAGGTAATGAAGGTTATGCGTTTTCAAATGTGAATGCCATTCCTGAGATTAACAAAGAAAATCATACTGCTGCATTTACCTTTTTTGTTGACCCTGGCAAACGTGTTTATGTGCGCCGTATTAACTTAACCGGCAATACGCGCACGCGCGACTCCGTGTTACGTCGTGAAATGCGCCAGTTGGAATCAGCTTGGTATGCTGGTGATAAAATTGACCGTTCTAAAGTACGTTTAGAGCGCTTACAATATTTTGAGAGCGTTGATATCGAAACGCCTGCTGTACCAGGCAGTACAGACCAAGTGGACCTTAATCTT
>JAZKDP010000014.1:0-2398 GCA_040387515.1 Pseudomonadota bacterium | reverse complement strand
AAGCAAACTAATCCCAGATACTCCTTTCATTATTTAATGAGGAGATTTTTGATGAGTGAATCAAATAGAGCTACTGGACAAGGTTTTTGGAAAGAGCATTCTGAAGCCTGGAAAACCAGTGATATGACGCAACAAGCGTATTGTTTGCGTGAAGGAATAAGTTATCAAAGTTTTGTTTACCAACATAATCGAGCAAACATTAAATTAAAGAAAACGTCTGTAAACTTCATTGAAGCCAAAATTAAATCAACAGAGCAATGCAGTGGCTCATCAGGATTACAAGTTATGCTGCCTAACGGAATTCGCATTGGTATCGGTGGCGTAGTTAATGCTGCATTAATGCAAACAGTGTTTGGTATTGCGAGTGGCATAAAATGTTGCGACTAACAGAACATACTCGTGTTTATGTTTGCGCCAGCGCCGTTGATTGTCGCAAAGCGATTAATGGTTTAGCCGCTTTGGTTGTAGAACAATTTGAACTGTGTCCGAATGATGGGTCGGTATATGTTTTTTATAATGGTAATGCGGATAAAGTGAAGTGTTTATTTTGGGATAAAAACGGATTTGTTCTGTATCAAAAGCGCCTTGAGCGTGGTCGTTTTAAGTTAGGCAAAGTATCCGATGGTTCGTATACCATTACTCATCAGCAATTAGATTGGCTGCTTGCAGGACTTGATTTTAAATTAATGTCTGAATTTCCAGAGCTTGATTTCACTCATTATTTTTAACACAAAGTGCATATTTTAATTAAAATATGCTTTATTTTTTGGTATAATAAAGCCACTTAAAAACAGATAATAACCTCATAAAATGAACAGTACTCTGCCCTTATCACTAACGCAATTACAGCAAGAAAACGCACGTCTGCTTGCATTGCTTGGGCAGAAAGAACAGACGATTCAAACGTTACAACACCAACTGCACTTATTTCGCACGGCTCGTTTTGGTCGCAGCAGTGAACAAAGTGTGGTGTCTGAGCAGTTGGCTTTACAATTTGATGAAGCCGTTGCTATTGAAGAGTCTGTCCATGAAGAAATCCAGGCAGATACAACAGAAACGATTACTTACACGCGCAATAAAAAAGCAACCGGCAGAAAAGCTTTGCCTAAATCCTTACCCTACATTGAGCAAATCCATGACTTAAGCGATGCTGAAAAACAATGCGCCTGTGGTTGTGCATTAACCCACATTCGCGATGAAGTGACTGAGCAGTTAGATGTAGTGCCCCAAATGACTTTTCGCGTGGTGCACATTCGCAAACAATATGCGTGCAAAAAATGCGAAGAAACCATGCGCATAGCTGCCCTTCCAAAGCAGCCGATTAGCAAGTCGATTGCAACAGCAGGCCTGCTAGCCGCAGTAATTGATGCTAAGTTTAATCGCCATATGCCTCTTTATCGACAGGAAGCGATGTTTAAAGAAGCAAATCTCTCAATAACCCGAGGTTCATTAAGTAATTGGGTGATAAGTGCTGCCAATTTGCTTACGCCGTTAGTAAAACTCATGGAAGCCAGCATTCAGGAGTATGATATTGCCTATGCTGATGAAACTTCTTTGCAAGTTTTAAATGAAAAAGACCGCCTGGCCACACAAAAATCTTATATGTGGTTATTTATTGGAGGACCACCAGAACAACGCTCCTTCGTATATCAATATCATCCCACCCGGGCACACCAAATACCTATCGAGTTCTTTACAGATTTCAAAGGATATCTGCATGCCGACTGCTATAAAGCTTATGTAAATTTAGGTCAGCGCGACTCGATGGTACATGTAGCTTGTCTTGCTCACGCCAGACGCTATTTTGTTGATGTAGTCAAAGCCAATAAAAAGGAAGGTCTAGCCCATCAAATAGTCGCACTGATGGCCAAGCTCTACCACATTGAACGTGAGTTAAAAGATAAAAAGGCATCACCTGCAAAAATCTTCATGACAAGGATTAAAAAAGCCAAGCCTATTTTGGATAAAATCAAAAAAATACTTGATGAGGCACAGCTTAAAGTTATGCCCAAAACCCCATTAGGTGTAGCTGTCTTTTATTCTCTGACTCACTGGGATTCGCTTAACGCTTACCTTTATGATGGGCGTTTGGAAATTGATAATAATCGCTCCGAACGCGCCATTAAACCCTTCGTCATTGGACGAAAAAACTGGCTCTTCCATGGCAATGAACTCGGTGCTCGTGCTGGAAGCGTGCTCTTTTCTCTTATTGAAACCTGCAAGCACCACAGCGTTGATGTCTTTTCATGGCTTAAATATGCGCTTACCAATATTCATCAAGCACACTCCATCGAATTGCTCGAACAACTCCTGCCTTATAATATAAACTCCGACTTATTAACTGATATGCGCAGTATACCTAATCTGATTTTCCCTGATAAGAAGGCGGTTAATTAAC
>JAZKDP010000013.1:0-1973 GCA_040387515.1 Pseudomonadota bacterium | reverse complement strand
TTTCTTGACTTCAGTCTCTAACTTTAACGCGTGACTGCGCCAGTCAGTGAGTTGATGATCTAATGGTGGTGACATAAAATTCCTTCAGTTACTTGAATTGCTCAGGTTAATTGGGCTACTAGAGGACTCAATCAAGTTCATTACATAAAATTAAGTAATCGCAGTTGTACAAATAATTGTCACTGCTTGTAACAAACCGTTATGGGAATGTAACAGAATGTAACTTGCCTACAATCCTCCAGATTGAATAACCTTAGTGGTCCAGCAAAATTTACAATATACTTATATTTAGATAGTCCAGATTTGTATCTTAGTCACTCGAGAACATCATGCTGCGTTCATGGAACTTAAATTTAAGCATCACCCAAACTTCTGGATTATCTGTATATTTGCAGATTGCACAGCAGATCATGGATGAGATTCAAAGGGGACGTTTAACACCCTCTACCACCATGCCGGGCACCAGAGAGTTAGCGGAACAACTCAAAGTCAATAGAAAAACCATTGTGCTGGCTTACGATGAGCTGATTGCTCAGGGCTGGCTGACAACAGAAAGTCGCCGAGGCACATTTGTTTCTGCTAACCTTCCTCGCTTTGCAATTGCCCCCACAAATAAGCAGTTAATAGCCGAGTCGCACACATCAACCAGTAACGCAACTCTGCAACTTACCGACTATCATCCGCCATCCCAGCATCTGATTGATTTTAATGATGGCATTCCCGATACACGCCTCATTCCGTTTGAGATTCTTTCCCGAGCGTTTCGTCACGCATTATTGTCACCCACTAAAAATAATAAATTAGGTTACGGGGACCCTAAAGGCATGCTTGTTTTACGGCAAGCAATCGTCACGATGCTAAATCTGGAAAGAGGGCTTAACGTCAATATTGATCAAATTTGCATCGCACGCGGTAGCCAAATGGGTATTTTCTTGGCGGCCAGAGCTTTAATTAAGCCAAACGATTATGTCGTTGTTGAAAATCTGAGCTATCCACCCGCGCGTGAGGCATTTAGAACATGCGGCGCAAAAATTCTTACCGTAGGTTTAGACAAACAGGGTATTGATGTCACAGCGCTTGAAAAGCTGTGTAAAAAATATATTATCCGCGCGATTTACGTGACGCCGCACCATCAGTTTCCAACAACCGTGATGATGACGGCTGAACGCAGATTAAAGCTATTGATGCTAGCAGAGCAGTATAATTTTTTCATTGTTGAAGATGATTATGACCATGAGTTCCATTTTTCACACCATCCCGTATTTCCTCTTGCAAGCACCAATCATCATAATCATGTGATTTATGTAGGCTCGCTTTCTAAAGTGCTTGCCCCAGGCTTACGTGTTGGCTATTTAGTCGCATCAAAAGAATTTATCAACCAATGCGCTAACGAAGTAATGATTATTGACAGGCAAGGCAACTCCATCACCGAACTAGCCGTTGCCGAACTAATGGCCTCTGGCGAAATTAAACGACATATTCGCCGAACATTTAAAATCTACAACGAGCGCCGAAATATTCTAATTGAGATGATTAATGAGCATTTAGGTGAGTTTGTGAATTTTGATGCGCCCAATGGCGGTTTGGCCATTTGGTTACGCTTAAATGCCAATATTGATATTAATCACTTGGTAAAAGCCACCTTACTTGAACAGGTGCGAATTTTACCGGGCGCCACATTTTCAGAATCTGCTGAGGATATTCAAGCGATTAGACTTGGATTTGGTAGTTTAAATATTACCGAACTGGAAACTGGGATACTAAGACTGAAAAAAGCTTTTACACAACAATAAGGAAAAATTACCGCTCATCATGCATTGGAAAATACAAAAAAACAAATCGCTGTTGTTTTATGCAAGCCAATAATTAAGCACTATTTAGTTTGAATTTTTAAGAGTCGTAACTTTTAGAAAAACTGGATGGGGTGGCTGATGGGGCTCGAACCCACGACAACAGGAATCACAATCCTGGAC
>JAZKDP010000012.1:25588-89569 GCA_040387515.1 Pseudomonadota bacterium | reverse complement strand
GATTTGGCCTTTAACTTATCTGGCGGCCAGCAACAACGTTTATGTATTGCGCGCGCATTGGCGACAGACCCTGAGATCATGTTGTTTGATGAGCCGACCTCTGCGCTTGACCCGATCGCTACCGCCAATATTGAGGAATTAATGAGTGAGCTAAAAGAAAAGCTGACTATTTTGGTGGTGACGCATAATATGCAACAAGCCGCACGCGTATCGGACTACACCGCTTATATGTACTTGGGCGAGTTGATTGAGTATGGTGATACAGACATGATCTTTACACGCCCAACCCGTAAAGAAACTGAAGATTACATTACAGGTAAATTTGGTTAATGTTTAGTCGGCTACATTAAGTAGGCCTCTACTATTTAATTAAGGTTTTAATAATCAAATTAGATCAATAAAAAAGCCAGCAATGCTGGCTTTTTTATTGGCTAAAACTACTGACTTAATTTTAGTCACATATTAAATCTATAAGCTTTCTATCTGCTGAACATTCAGCATCGCTGCTTTTTTAACCTGCTTATTTTGACCATCCAATACATTGCCATAAAACTTAACCATACGATCTGCTTGCTTAGCGGCGGTCCATTTTTTCTGTGCATATTCACGCGCAGCCTCACCCAATTGCTTGCGGCGTTGCGGATTAATCAGCAAGCCATGCACTTTTTGCACAAACTCTGATTCATTTTCGATCGAAATCAGCGCGCCTTGTCCTTCTACTAAAATAGAGGCTGTGCCTAATTCAGCAATCGCAACGACTGGTGTACCTTGTGCCATCGCTTCTAATATCACTAAACCCTGTGTCTCACTTTTTGAAGCAAACACAAATACATCGGCCGCTTTATAACAACCATTCAACTCTGTATTGCGATCTAAATAGCCAATAAATTGTACGTTTTTTTCAATGCCATGCGATTGAACCAAGGCACGCAAACTTGGCAATGCTGGCCCTTCGCCAGCAATTACCAACAACACATTTGGCATCACATCGCTTAATAGTTTAGCCACCACTAATAAAAATCCAATATTTTTTTCGTGCGCAACCCGTCCTACATACAATATCATTGGGCGCTCTAACGCTATGCCATGCTTCTGTTTAAAAACATTACCGTCAGCAGGATTAAAACTGCTAGTTTGCAAGCCGGTGGCAATCACTTCGGCCAAAGTATTCACGCCATAAGTACGCAGCACGTCCAACATGGGTTGCGACGGTGCAACAATCGCATCTACCTGATTGCACTGGTTTTTAGAGATTAATCGCGCCAAACCACGTGCGGCAAACTGTGGAATCCATGGCAAATAATGATGCAAGTAATCTTCAAAAAAAGTATGGTAGGTTTCTAAAACAGGAATCTGCAGCAGTTTAGATAGTTTTAAGCCCGCATAATGCGCAATAAATGGCGTGTGAATATGAATCACGTCAAAATGCTTTGCCTGCAACTTATCCGCTAAACGTAGCACTTCGTTATATTTCATCAACTTATCTTCAGGATCAAAATAAATAGAGCGTGCAGGCACTCGAGTGATCCAAGCCTCATCTTCGGTGACCACGCCATAGTCTGGCGCAATCAGATGTACGCTGTGCCCAAGAGTTTGTAATTGCTGGGTAAACGTTCGGATTGAAGTAGAAACGCCATTGACGCGCGGAAAATAAACATCTGAAATCAGTAATATATTCATTCACTTAACCATAAAATTTTTATTCATACTATCTATTGTTTATGACAAATTGATGAATAAAACGCGCGCTTATGGCGTACTTGTCACAGAATTATCATGGTTTTGTCATTTGAAATTCATACCCAAATGCCAAAGTTGCGAACATGAAAAAGCGTCTGCTTAGTAGTTTTTTATGGTGTTTTCCCTTAGGTATTTTTTCAATTGATGCCAACGCCTGGGGTTTGTATACTCATATTTACTTTGCGCAGTGGCTGCTAATGGCAAGCCCTTTGTTAGACCCAAAAATCCAAAGAGCGATAAAAAAATTTCCCACATTAGTTTTGGCTGGCGCCTGTTTGCCAGATTTAGCGATCATCTCAAAGCATTTTCGCACCACACATCAATGGCAAAAAGCAGAGTGGATGATGGAAAATGCTAATTCTGACCAAGAGATAGCGATTGCAGTCGGTTACACCAGCCATTTATTTGTCGATGTGGTGGCGCACAATCATTTTGTGCCAGCATTTGAAGCCAAATGGAAACGTATACCATGGCTAAACAACGCGCTGATTACGCATATCGCCTCTGAATGGGCGATGGATGCGCATATTGCCCAGCATATCGAATACACGCCGCATCAGTTAATACGCATGCATATTAGCGAATTAACTGCGTTTGTAGTGCCTTGTTTCTTTAATGGTAATGATGATTTCAAAAGCTCACCAGCACACTTTTCCACACAGGCGTCTGTGCATTTAAACCGATTGGCATGGGCTGATTATGTATTAAGAAAAAGTCGGTTATCTTCTGCTGTATTAAGGTTAATTCAGTTAAAAGACAAAAGGCTTGTGAAAAGTCTGGAATATTACTTGGCTAAAACTAAAAACGCTTTGGTACATTTTGACCAATCCGTTCAAGGCAACAGACCACTGTGGGAGCCAGAGTTAAACCATCTTAATGCAGCTGAGATGATTGTTTGGAGAGAGAAATGCTTAAGAGACTTAACCAAGCGTTTAGCAACGCCGATTCATTTTTATAATGCTGCAAGTGATTAAATTATAAAGCTGCTAATTAAAACACTCTACTTAACACTTCTTTTAAAACTCATTTAAAAGCCTAGACTAAAAACCTAAGCTAAATTTTAAATCTGCCGTATTAAATCAACATTAAATATAGCTGCGCAATCACGTAGCCAATACTTGCACCAGCCAGTACATCACTTGGGTAATGCAAGCCCAAAATCACACGAGACATTGCAACCATGAGCATAAACGGCACTAATATAATGGCCAGTTGCGGATAATAATGCATTGCCACCACACTAAAGGCGACCGCATGCAAAGTATGACCTGACGGGAAACTAAAATGATCTAGCGGCTTACCCACCACCCAAACATCTTGTCTCACCTGAAAAGGACGTGGCCGATGCGTTGCCTGTTTCAACCATTTATAAATCAACGTACCCGTTAAACCAGCGGCCAGCATATGCAAAACGGGCTTAATGCCATCCGCTTGTTGCGTCAATATAATCGCCAGCATCAGGCCATACCAAAATACGCCATCACCCAAACGGCTGATTAATCTAAACCAATCACGAATCAAACGATATTGATTGGTATGACTCACTGTCACGCACACTGCGCTATCTAACGCATGCATGCGGCTAAGGTAAATTCGCATTTTATTTGACATTATTATCTCCCTTTACACTTGTTGATGCTGGCAGTGTGTCAGGATAATGTGAATGATTAATGTCAGTTAAATGAAGTTTTTTTGACGTAACTTATTGATAAATAATAATATTGTTTCTAATATACTGTATTTGAATATTAAGCTTAATCTGTATTTTGCCCGATTCGCCAAAGTACACCGCTGGGATCAGTCATCACAAAGTCACGCATGCACCACGGCTGTTGCTCTATAGCGCCAATATTGACGCCATATTTTTGGGCAATATTAGCGTTTTGTATTTTGTTCCACCATGCCTCAACATCTTCCACCAACAAATGCATCATCAAGTTGTCGGCAAACTCTTTTACATAAAAATCTTGCAATAAAAAACTGACTTTTTGATGATGAAGATAGGCCACGCCGCCGCCCTCTGATGCCAATACAAAGCCAATATCTTGATAAAATTGTTTGGATAATGCAAAGTCTTTTGCAGGTACAAAAGCTTTAATCTCAACTGCGTTTAAATTCATTTTTACTCCGCGGCTTTTTTAACAACTGCTGCAATATCTTCAGCAAGTTTTTGCACTAATGCAGCATCTTGACCTTCTACCATCACGCGGATTTTTGGTTCAGTACCCGATGCGCGCAACAGAACGCGGCCCGACCCATTCAGTTTTTTCTCAGCAACATTAACCGCTTGTTGAATATCAGCATGCTGTAAATCCAACTTTATTTTAGTCGTGACATTGATCAATACTTGCGGATATAAAGTTAAACTCGCACCCATTTCTAGCAATGTTTTGCCGCTGTCTGCCAATGCTTGCAATACTTGTAAGGCAGCAATAATCGCATCGCCACTACTATGTTTATCCAGCGTTAAAATATGGCCAGAGTTTTCGCCGCCCAATTTCCAATTTTTCTGATTCAGCAGTTCCAGCACATAACGGTCACCTACATTGGCGCGCGCGAATGGTATCTGGTGTTTTTTCAACGCATGTTCCAGCGCTAAATTGGTCATTAACGTGCCAGCTACGCCGCCTTTCAGTTTACCTTTGGCGTACAAACCCAGCGCAATAATGTACAAAAGCTGGTCACCATCCAGCAAGTTACCAAGGCTATCCACCATCATGACTCGATCACCATCGCCATCAAAAGCGATGCCCAAATCGGCTTGATGTTCTAATACTGCTTTTTGCAACGCCTGCGGATGCGTTGAGCCGACTTGCTCATTAATATTCAAACCATCTGGTTTGTTGCCGATTGCAATGACTTCAGCCCCCAGCTCATGAAAAACAGGTGGTGCCACGTGGTAAGTTGCGCCGTGCGCGCAATCCAACACGATTTTTAAACCGCGTAAATCTAAATGATTGGGAAAAGTGCTTTTACAAAACTCAATATACCGACCTGCGGCATCATCAATCCGACGTGCTTTACCTAATTTGGCAGATTCCATTACCTGCATTGGCTTATCTAATTCCGCCTCAATTGCATGCTCAATATCGTCTGGTAATTTAGCACCTAAACTTGAAAAGAACTTAATACCATTATCGTAATAAGGATTATGTGAGGCAGAAATGACAATGCCTGCCTGCGCACGCAAAGCGCGTGTAAGATAAGCAACAGCAGGCGTAGGCATTGGTCCTGTTAACAAGACATCAACACCAGCAGCCGACAAACCAGCTTCCAATGCAGCTTCTAGCATGTAGCCAGAAATACGGGTGTCTTTTCCTATCAGCACTGTAGGACGTGCGCCTTTTGCTAAACTACCTGCACCACTTGCCAATACGCGACCAGCGGCATAACCCAAGCGCATGACGAAGTCAGGCGTAATCGGGTGTTCACCAACTTTTCCACGAATACCGTCAGTGCCGAAATATTGTTTACTCATATTGTTCTACTCTTATCGTAATTGCCGTTTATGCTGATTAATAATCTGTGATTATTGCTGAATTGCCGCTACTACTTTTAATGCTTCCACTGTTGCCTTTACATCATGCACGCGTAATATTTTAGCACCAACCATGGCCGAGATTACCGATGCCGCCACGCTGGCATACAGCCTTGCATCCACATCATGTCCTGTTACTTGGCCTAATACAGATTTACGTGACAGTCCCACCAACAAAGGCTGACCCAGCGATGAAAAACTAGCAAGATGTTGAATTAAAGTAATATTGTGCGCTCGTGTTTTACCAAATCCAAAACCAGGGTCGAGCAAAATACGGTCTTTTGCAATGCCTGCCGCTTCACACACTTGTAGCCGCTGCTGCAAAAAGTCTTTTACTTCACTCACAACATCGTTATATTGCGGATTCAATTGCATTGTCTGCGGCGTGCCTTGCATATGCATCAAACACACACCCGCATCAGATTCTGCAACGATACTCAAAGCATCATTTTCTTGTAATGCACGTATATCATTCACAATACTCGCACCAGCAACAATTGCTGCTTGCATCACTTGCGACTTATAAGTATCTATCGATAATGGAATATTAACTTGCTTAACCAAGCCCTCAATCACAGGAATTACACGGTCTAACTCTTCTTGCAAACTCACTGGCACAGCATTTGGTCGGGTAGATTCACCACCAATATCCAGAATATCCGCACCCTCTTTCCCCAGCTTTAATGCGTGCTCAATCGCCAAATTCGTTTGCGCAAATTTCCCACCATCCGAAAATGAATCCGGCGTGACATTCACAATGCCCATCACGTGAGGGCGATTTAAATTGAGCTGAAATTTTCCGCAATTAAAAATCATATCGATAATCGTCAGGTAATAAAAATGCTAGATAATAAAAAAGGGTTGAGCCAATCAATATTGGAATCAACCCTTATTTTAACATCACTTATGTTTGAGTATTAACGCAGACTTAACACGT
The DNA here is from genome assembly GCA_040387515.1 of Pseudomonadota bacterium. Taxonomy (GTDB): domain Bacteria; phylum Pseudomonadota; class Gammaproteobacteria; order Burkholderiales; family Methylophilaceae; genus Methylotenera_A. The sequence continues at coordinate 83,354 of JAZKDP010000012.1, read as the reverse complement.
TAATCTTACTCATTTTTGGCCGCAGGTTGCGGCGCTGGTGTTGCGGTAGTGCCAGAAGATCCGCCACTATCCGTTGGCTTTACTTTTGGCTGACGCGGCTTAGGTGCTCGCACTGGCAGACTGGCCATAATATCGTTGATTTGATCCGCATCAATGGTTTCAAATTCCATCAACGCAGCCGTCATCGCTTCCACTTTATCGCGGTTATCTTCTAACAATTTGCGCGCCACACCATATTGTTCATCCAATATACGCTTGATTTCGGTGTCCACTTTTTGCTGCGTTGCCTCAGAAACAGTTTTAGAACTCATGCTACCAAAAAACGAATCTTGCTCACTGCCAGAATACACCATAATGCCCATCGCATCACTCATACCGTATTTAGTCACCATATCACGTGCTAATTTAGTCGCGCGCTCAAAGTCATTGCTGGCACCAGTACTCATTTGATGCATAAAGATTTCTTCAGCAATACGACCGCCAAATAAAATCGAAATCTCTTCAAGCATCTTGTCTTTATAGTTACTGATGCGATCAAACTCTGGCAACTGCCATGTTAATCCAAGCGCCCAACCGCGCGGCATAATCGTCACTTTATGCACGGGATCTGCCTTCGGCAATAGCTTCGCTACAACTGCATGACCACTTTCGTGATACGCCGTATTGCGGCGCTCTTCTTCACGCATCACCATCGATTTACGCTCAGGACCCATGTAGATTTTGTCTTTTGCATCTTCAAAATCTTCCATATCCACCGTACGTTTACTGCGACGTGCTGCAAATAAAGCAGCTTCATTCACTAAGTTAGCTAAATCTGCGCCACTAAAACCAGGCGTACCACGCGCGATAATATCGGCTTTTACATCAGGATCAATTGGCACTTTACGCATGTGCACCAATAAGATTTGTTCGCGACCTTTAATATCAGGTAAACCCACCATTACTTGACGGTCAAAACGACCAGGACGTAACAAGGCTTTATCCAACACATCGGCTCTATTTGTCGCGGCAATAATAATCACGCCTGAGCTGGCTTCAAAGCCATCCATTTCCACCAACAATTGATTCAGTGTTTGTTCGCGCTCATCGTTACCACCGCCAGTACCGGCGCCACGGCTACGTCCAACAGCATCAATCTCATCAATAAAGATAATGCAAGGGGAGTTTTTCTTAGCGGTTTCAAACATATCGCGCACACGCGCCGCACCCACACCTACGAACATTTCCACAAAATCTGAACCAGAAATTGAGAAGAATGGCACTTTTGCTTCGCCCGCAATCGCACGCGCAAGTAAAGTTTTACCAGTACCAGGAGGCCCAACAAGCAATACGCCACGGGGAATACGACCACCTAGTTTTTGAAATTTAGTCGGCTCTTTTAAAAAGTCTACTAATTCAGTCACTTCTTCTTTAGCCTCATCACAACCAGCCACATCGGCAAATGTCGTTTGATTTGAACTTTCATCTAATTGACGTGCTTTACTTTTACCAAAGGAAAATGGTCCGCCGCCTTTACCGCCGCCTTGCATTTGACGCATAAAGAAAATCCATACGCCAATCAATAAAATCATTGGGAACCATGACATGAAAAGCTCTAACAATACAGAGCGTTGTTGCTCTGGTTTGGCTTCAACGACTACGTTGTATTTTAATAAGTCGTTCACCATCCATAAATCATTCGGCGCATAAGTGCTAAATTCTTTGCCATCTTGCGTTTTACCATGCACAACACGGCCGTCAATCTGCACTTTGGCAATACGGCCGTTTTTTACTTCTTGCATGAATTGTGAGTAGACCATTTGGCTATCAGCTTTGCTAGATGCGCCAAACTGGTTGAACACCATCATTAGCACAAGCGCTACGGCTAGCCAAATTGCGATACTTTTTGCGATATTATTCACGTGCCCATTCCTTAAAAATTGGGGAATTCAAGTCATTAAATAGATGACTTATTTTAAACTAATTCAATTACACGCATTGTTAAATTACTAACATTACGCAAATCTATATTACTCAGACACTACTTAAGCTTTTTTTATTCTTAGGCCTTTTTATTTAAGCCTAGTAAATACACTTCACTACTGCGATCACGCGACGCTTTTGGCTTGCGGGTAACTACTTTACCAAATTGTGATCGCATCATTTTTACAATCTCTTCAAAACCTGAGCCTATAAAAACTTTGACTAAAAAATGTCCATCTGGTTTCAGCCATACCGAACTAAACGCCAAGGCTAATTCGGTTAGATAAGCTGAGCCCGCCAAGTCAACATCTTTAATACCACTTATATTGGGTGCCATATCCGCAATTACAAGGTCTACTTTTTTGCCATTTAGCGTATTTTCAAGTTCTTTTAAAACCGCATCTTCCCGGAAATCTCCTTGAATAAAAGTCACACCGGGTATCGCTTGCATCTCTAAAATATCCAATGCAATCACATTGCCTTGGCCTTTTAAGCGTTGCACCACCACTTGTGACCAACTACCTGGCGTAGAACCTAAATCAACCACTGTCATACCCGGCTTGATTAACTTATCTTTATCATCAATTTCGATTAATTTATAAGCGGCGCGCGCACGATAGCCTTCTTTTTGGGCGCGCTTAACAAATTCATCATTCAGATGCTCTTGCATCCAAGCTTTACTGGTTCTAGTGGGTTTCAAAATGTAATGTGTTTCAAGTGATAACAGCTTTCAAAATAGAACGGCTTTTAATATGGGAAAACTTCAAAGTAAATGGCTTTCAAATCAACAACAGCTGTTCATGATAAAATAACGCATTATCTAAAAGGTTATCAAATGAAACTTAGCACCAAACAAATCGCTCATTTACGTGGCTTAGCACACAGCTTAAACCCTGTTGTCATGATAGGCAATAACGGCCTGACCGAAAGTGTTTTAAAAGAAATTGAGCTTAACTTAAATGCTCACGAGTTGATTAAAGTGCAAGTGGCAGGTGATGACCGTGATGCGCGAAAGGCTTTATATTTAGAAGTTTGCACGAAAACCAACGCGGTTGCAGTACATCATATTGGCAAACAATTAATATTTTATCGTGCGAGCAGTACCGTAAAAGAAAAAGCCAAAGTTATCATTCCAAAACTTTAAATTTAAAGCTTTAGATTTTAGTCTAAGGCGTTACTCACTTAATGCTATCGGATTTTTAATACCAGCACAAAGCCTAGTAAACACTCTAGCAAGTAAGCCACACTGGCTACTCCATGCCAGTTTTTAAACCTGCTGGAAAAAACGCTGTGCATCACATCATTTGGTAGCGCAGCACTTCTCAGTTGAGCTAGCAAAGGTTGAATGCCGAAATGTCCCGCCAATACTAAAAGCAACATCGCGAATACTGCCCAGAAAAAACTTTGTTTTAATGCGGCAGTACCATAATCTAGCAGGCGTTGAATCAGCAAGTAAATTGCACTTACCATGCCAATATAACTAACAATGGTGAATAAGCGTCCGGCTAGACTGCCCGCTAATCGCTTATCTTGCAGGGCATCAAATAACACATAGGCCGCCAGGCCAGTCATCCACAACGCGCCTACCCACAGCGTCACAACAATCAGGTTTAATCGAGATAACATTAGTTTTAAATATCCAAGATATGCTATCGAGATTTAGATATAAAGCACATCAAGCACTTCATACTCTTTAATGCCGCCTGGTGCTGAAACTTCAGCGACATCACCTGCTGACTTGCCAATTAGTGCGCGCGCAATCGGTGAGCCGACTGAAATCTTACCACCTTTAATGTCAGCTTCATCTTCACCAACAATTTGATAAGTTTTATTATCGCCTGAATCTAAATCTTCAATATTGACTGTTGCGCCAAACACTACACGACCTTCCGCATGTAAAGTGGTAGGGTCAATCACCAATAAATTGGATAATTTTGATTCCACCTCGGCAATACGTCCTTCAATAAAGCTCTGTTTTTCTTTAGCCGCTTCATATTCTGCATTTTCAGACAAGTCGCCTTGTGCGCGCGCTTCTGCAATCGCCTGAATCACTGAAGGACGATCAATGCTACGTAAACGCAACAATTCTTCTTTGAGTAACCCTGCGCCTTTAATAGTAACTGGGATTTGATTTAATGCCATGCTGTAAGACCGTTCTAAATGTAGGTAAAAAAATAAACCACACCCAAGATGAGCGTGGTTTTAGGTAATCGTTAAACTAAAGTGTATTTTAGATAAGCTTTTTATGCAAGTCTAAGCTTTCAAGATTTAAGTGCAATATTTTATGCCAGTTTTTTGTGGAGTTCTTGTAGTGACTCTACATTAAGCTCTTCCATATGTGCCATGCCCATACATGCAGCTTTAGCACCGGCAAGTGTCGTGTAATACGTGACTTTGTTTTGTAACGCACTGCGACGAATTTCATAAGAGTCAGCAACCGCCTTTTTATCTTCGGTCACATTCACAATAAAGTTAACTTCATTGTTTTTAATCATATCGACGATATGCGGGCGACCTTCGGCCACCTTGTTCACAGGTATAACTGTTAAGCCATGTGCAACTAACGCTTTAGCCGTGCCTTTGGTCGCCACTAAAGTAAAGCCCAGCTTGGCTAAATCTTGCGCAATATCCACTACTTTTTGGTGATCTTCGTTACGCACACTAATGAACGCGCGACCACCTTTAGGTAATTTGGCCGAGGCACCTAGTTGCGACTTAACGAATGCTTCCGCAAAAGTCGCACCAACACCCATCACTTCTCCTGTCGACTTCATTTCTGGGCCTAAAATCGTATCAACGCCTGGAAACTTAATAAATGGGAATACTGCTTCTTTTACTGAGAAATAAGGTGGAATCACTTCTTTTGTTACACCTTGTGATTTCAAACTTTGGCCAGCCATACAACGTGCGGCGATTTTAGCCAGTTGTAATCCGCAAGCTTTTGACACAAATGGTACAGTACGCGATGCGCGTGGATTTACTTCCAATACATAAACCGTGCTCACTTGATTCACCGTCTGAATCGCAAACTGCACATTCATTAAGCCTTTTACACCTAAAGCTTTAGCCATTTGCACGGTTTGCACACGCAACTCATCTTGCAACTCTTCGCTTAAATTATAAGGTGGTAATGAGCAGGCTGAATCACCAGAATGCACACCAGCTTGCTCAACGTGCTGCATGATGCCGCCAATCAGCACATCTTCACCATCACAAATCGCGTCCACATCAATTTCTAGCGCGTCGTTTAAAAAGCGATCTAACAATACTGGAGATTCGTTAGAAACTTTAACCGCTTCACGCATATAACGTTCTAGCTGACTTTGCTCATGCACGATTTCCATGGCGCGACCACCCAACACATAACTTGGGCGTACGACTAACGGATAACCAATCTCAACCGCAGCAATCAATGCAGCTTCTGGCGTGCGCGCAGTACGATTTGGTGGCTGTTTTAAACCAAGCTCATGCAACATTTGTTGAAAACGCTCCCGGTCTTCAGCTCTGTCAATCGCATCTGGCGTAGTACCAATAATTGGCACGCCAGCTTTTTCTAAATCTCGCGCTAACTTCAACGGCGTTTGGCCGCCATATTGCACGATCACGCCAACTGGTTTTTCAATATGCACGATTTCAAGCACGTCTTCTAGCGTCACTGGCTCGAAATATAAACGGTCTGATGTATCGTAATCGGTAGAAACCGTTTCAGGATTACAGTTAACCATAATGGTTTCATAACCATCTTCGCGCATGGCAAACGCTGCATGTACGCAACAGTAATCGAACTCAATACCTTGCCCAATACGGTTTGGTCCGCCGCCTAACACCATGATTTTTTTCTTATTGGTCGGTTGCGCTTCGCATTCCTCTTCATAACTGGAATACATATACGCTGTATCGGTCGCAAACTCTGCCGCGCAAGTGTCGACACGTTTATAAACAGGGCGAATATTCAGATTCTGACGATAGGCGCGAATAGTGTGTTGGTCCGTTGCCAGCAATGTTGCCAACCGCCTATCAGAAAAACCGCGACGCTTTAATTGGAACAATGCATCACGGTCTAAATCTGCAATTTTTTGACCAGTTAACGCTGTTTCGCGGTCAATAATGTCTTTAATTTGCGCTAAAAACCAGTGGTCAATTTTTGATATGTCAAAAATCTGTGCAATCGTCATGCCTTGGCGAAATGCATCACCTAAATACCAAATACGCTCTGGCCCCGGCTCACCCAATTCCTTGGTAATACGGTCGATGTCATTTGTAATCGAATCCAAACCATCTACGCCGACTTCCAAGCCGCGTAGTGCTTTTTGGAATGACTCTTGGAATGTACGTCCAATCGCCATCACTTCGCCGACAGACTTCATTTGCGTGGTTAAACGCGAATCCGCCTGCGGGAATTTTTCAAAGGCGAATCTTGGTATTTTAGTGACGACGTAATCGATACTCGGCTCAAATGAAGCTGGTGTTTGGCCGCCAGTAATGTCATTTTTAAGCTCGTCCAGTGTAAAACCAACGGCCAATTTAGCCGCTACTTTTGCAATCGGGAAACCGGTGGCTTTTGACGCTAATGCAGATGATCGCGACACACGCGGATTCATCTCAATCACAATCATGCGACCGTCATCTGGGTTAATGGCAAACTGCACATTCGAGCCGCCAGTATCCACACCGATTTCGCGCAACACAGCCAAACTGGCATTACGCATGATTTGATATTCTTTGTCGGTCAATGTTTGTGCTGGCGCAACCGTAATACTGTCGCCGGTATGCACGCCCATCGGGTCTAAGTTTTCAATCGAACAGATGATGATGCAGTTATCCGCTTTATCGCGCACCACTTCCATCTCATACTCTTTCCAACCAAGCATTGATTCTTCAATCAATAGTTCTTTGGTTGGCGACGCATCTAAGCCACGCTCACAAATGGTGATGAATTCTTCGCGATTATAGGCAATACCGCCGCCGCTGCCGCCCATGGTAAATGATGGACGAATAATCGCTGGGTAGCCAATACTAGCTTGCACTTGCAAAGCTTCCTCCATGGAATGTGCAATGCTGGAACGCGCGGAACCCAGACCAATTTTGGTCATGGCTTCTTTAAATTTCTGACGATCTTCGGCCTTATCAATCGCCTCTTTTGAAGCACCAATCAGCTCTACATTGTATTTAGCCAATACGCCGTGCTTATCTAAATCCAATGCACAGTTAAGCGCAGTTTGTCCGCCCATTGTTGGCAATAAGGCATCAGGCCTTTCTTTGGCAATAATCTTTTCAACCACACGCCAAGTAATCGGCTCAATGTAAGTCGCATCTGCCATTTCTGGGTCAGTCATAATCGTGGCGGGATTAGAGTTAACCAAAATAACGCGGTAACCTTCTTCACGCAACGCTTTACAAGCCTGCGCGCCAGAATAATCAAACTCGCAAGCTTGCCCAATCACAATCGGCCCTGCGCCGATGATTAGAATAGATTTAATGTCGGTACGCTTAGCCATTACGCTGCTTCCTTTTTCTGCATAAGCGATATAAATTGATCAAACAATTCACTCATTTCGGTTGGTCCTGGGCTGGCTTCTGGATGTCCTTGGAAGCTAAATGCAGGCTTATCTGTGCGCGCAATACCCTGCAAGCTACCATCAAACAATGACACATGCGTTATTTTAATATTAGCTGGCAACGTGTCTGGATCAGCCGCAAAGCCGTGATTTTGGCTGGTGATATAAACACGTTTGGTTTCAACATCTTGCACAGGGTGATTGGCACCGTGATGGCCAAATTTCATTTTCATGGTTTTAGCGCCGCTGGCTAAAGCCAATAATTGGTGGCCTAGACAAATACCAAAGGTAGGAATGCCTGAATCGACTAAGGCCTTAATCGCTTTAATCGCGTAATCGCAAGGCTCAGGATCACCAGGGCCGTTGGATAAAAAGATACCATCTGGCTTATAACTTAACGCTTCATCTGCTGTCGCTTGCGCTGGCAAAACAGTGACTTTACAGCCGCGCGAAACCAGCATGCGTAAAATGTTTTGTTTAACGCCATAATCAAAAGCAACCACATGCAGCGGCGTTTTGGCAGGCTTAACATAACCTTTGCCCAGCGCCCATTCGCCATCTGTAAATTCATAGGCCGTTTTACAGCTCACTACTTTAGCCAAATCCATACCCGCTAAACCGGGGAAGCTTTTGGCTAACTCTAATGCTTTTACGGCATCAACACTGTCAGCCGCCATAATGCAACCTGCTTGCGCACCTTTTTCACGCAAAAGACGTGTTAATTTGCGCGTATCAATATCGGCAATCGCTACCACATTATTAGCGACTAAGTATTCAGATAAGGTTTGTGTGCTGCGGAAATTAGATTCTAACAGTGGCAAATCGCGAATGATTAAACCAGCCGCATACACTTTGTTTGATTCCACATCTTCAGGATTTGTGCCAGTGTTGCCAATGTGCGGATACGTTAGTGTGACGATTTGTTCAGTATAAGAGGGGTCGGTCAGAATTTCCTGATAGCCAGTCATCGCAGTATTAAACACCACTTCGCCGACTGTATGCCCCAAAGCACCAATTGAAATGCCTTTAAAAACAGTCCCATCTGCTAACACTAAAACCGCTGGAATTGTTTTCGACACCTTAAAGCTCCTTTATTTCGATACGCCACAACTTGACTAGACACACCTTTGAGTAGATGTGCAAAACGGGAAAAGCTTTATAAACTCTTCCCGTTTTCAGAATTAAGACATTATAGCCGCAATTCGCTTCCACCTCAAGTTAAGGCTTAACAATTTCCACCAGAACATTGTCATTTAGCAAGCCTAAAATACAAACCTATCAGACGATTCTGACATAAAGTTAAGCCTTAAGCTGATGTGTCGCTGCGCGATTTAAGTTTTAAATAGCGTTAAGTCATTTAGACCTACTTAAACGGCTATTCACTATTTAATTAACATTTAAGTTAAAGGATAACATCATGAATTGGGATCAAGTAGAAGGCAATTGGAAACAATTTAAAGGTAGCGTTAAAGAAAAGTGGGGCAAACTCACCGATGACCATCTGGATATAATTGCAGGTAAACGCGATCAATTGGCTGGGAAAATTCAAGAAACCTACGGCATAAACAAAGAGGAAGCTGAAAAACAGATTGCCGATTGGCAAGATAAACAAAAAGACAATAGATAGTATTGTTTTTACGGCACAAAAATCTATTTGTGCCGTTTTTTTAGACGCTATATACGTTGAAAAGCAATTAATACCAAAAATATTTAAATACAACTTAATTTAACAGCATGATTAAAAAGGGGAAATAGCATGTATTCCATTATTGGTTTACTCATTTTTATATTGGACATATTCGCCATTATTAAAATAATTCAAAGCACTGCTTCTGGCATCGAAAAAATATTGTGGATTCTTGGTGTGTTAATATTTCCAGTGCTAGGTTTGATTGTTTGGTTTTTTGCAGGCCCTGGCGCTAAGAAAATATAAGGTAAAATTCAAACTTAATAATAACGAATTTAATAGCTTCTAAATAATTAAAGGACATTTACATGCATGTAAGCTTTGAGCAGGCACAACAAATCATTGATAAAGCAGTAGAAAAATCGAAAGCAATTGGCGTCAAGATGTGTATCGCCGTGCTGGATTCTGGTGGCAATTTAAAGGCTTTTAGTCGTATGGATGATGCTTGGGTTGGCAGTATTGACATTGCTATTAAAAAAGCAAAAACCGCCTGTTATTTTGCTATGCCGTCGGGTGAAATTGGTAAGCTTTCAGTGCCTGGCTCACCGCTGTATGGCATAGAGCACTCGAATGACGGGTTAATTACGTTTCCTGGCGGCTTACCCATCGTCGATAACGAAGGTATTTTAGTTGGCGCCATTGGTGTAAGTGGCGATACAGTTGAGAATGACCACATCGTGGCGCAAGCTGGCGTGGATGTAGCAGGTGTCTGCAATGTGCCTAAGCACCCTTGGCGCACGTAAAACTGATGTAATTAAAACTCAGTGCAGTTCAATCTCAATAGCCCGTGACCCAAACGGGCTATTTTCTTATTTAAATTAGTTCAATATGATGAGGCCGTAGTGAAATCTTATCGATTCATCAGGGAATAATTAAAGGGGAAATAAAATGAAATTATTTAAGTTGTTATTAGCATCATTAGCTTTTGTAGCAGTTAGTGCACAAGCAAACACAATTTCTACTACTGTGTTAGTGGACAACAATCCAAGCAGTGATACTGTGCAGTACGTGAATTTTTATGTAACAAATGCAGGTGAATTTGACATTTCTGCAAATAGCACATTTTTCAATGGCCTTTCAGATCCTTATATATATCTATTCTCTAGCCCTGTTAACTCAGGCAACTTCATTGCGAGCGACGACGACGGCGGCTCTGGTGACAACGCAAGAATTGATGATATCGACCTTGCTATTGGTAGCTATGTAGTAGCCTTATCAAATTTTAACTTCACTTTCTCAGAAGCTTTAAGTGGCTATAACGCATCTGTTACTAATGGCACTGAAGGCTGGGCTGAAGTAATTATTTCTTCACGCGACGGTACTGCTAGCTTTACTGCACCATCAGCAGTTCCAGTACCAGCTGCAGCTTGGTTATTTGGCTCTGCATTAATGGGTTTTGCTGGCTTTAGACGTAAATCAGTTTAATAACACATCGTTATTAACCAATAATAAAGCCGCATTTTATGCGGCTTTATTTATTTAAGCTTACTCAATTTTAAGCAGTCCATCAGCGCCAAACGTACTAGCGTAAATTCAGTACATCTCTCATGTCATACAAACCAGTAGATTTAGCATTTAAGTATTTGGCAGCACGCAAAGCACCTTGTGCAAACGTAGCACGGCTACTGGCTTTATGTGTAAGCTCAACACGCTCACCAATACCAGCAAGCACCACAGTATGATCGCCTACCACATCTCCACCACGTAAAGTCGCAAAACCAATTGTGCCAGCTTCGCGCTCACCAGTAACGCCTTCGCGCACATAAGTCGCGCAATCTTTAAGCTCCTTGCCCAAGCCTTGCGCAGCGGCCTCGCCCAACCTTAATGCCGTGCCCGATGGCGCATCCACTTTATGCCGGTGATGCATTTCAACCACTTCAATGTCATAACCTTCATTGAGCACTTTTGCTGCTTGCTCAACTAAGTTAATCAGCAAAGTCACGCCAACACTCATGTTTGGCGCAAATACAATACCTATTTCCTTTGCGCTCATTTCAATCAATGTTTTTTGCTCTGCTGTAAAACCAGTGGTACCAATCACATGTTTTACATGTGCTTTTTTACAGGCTTCAAGATACTGCAAAGTGGCTTCTGGTCTTGTAAAATCAATCAATACATCTGCATTTTTCAGTGCCACATCAATATCACTGGTAATTTTTACACCCGTATTCCGACCAAACTGCTCACCTGCGTCACGGCCAATTTGCGGACTACCAACGCGATCTAATGCGCCGTGTAATTGCAACTCATGGTCAGCAAAAACACCTTCTAGTAACGCATGCCCCATACGCCCAGTTACGCCAGCAATCACAATTTTTGTTTTAATCATTTTTAAGTATTTAATTCTTAAGTTTATTTTTTCAGCTTTGAATTATGTTTGAAAACTTTTTTAAAGCGCAACTTTTAATAACAGCATCACTATTCTTAGTAAATTAATGCCCACCATAAAGTTTAAAAACCGATTTTTTCTAACATTCTCTCAAAATAACCTGGCTCTTCTTCAACCGGTAGCGGCTTATCTTCCGCACTATTTAGTTTTTCAGTCGGTTTGGCTACATTTTTAATAGACTCTGGCGCTGCATTATTCGAATCAATATTTTTGGTATCTAAATTTCGGTCTAATCTAAAAATAAGCTCTTCATCCTGCTTCGCTGATGAATCAGATTTAACCGGCAAATCAGGAGCTGGTGCAGCTGGCGTTGCTTCAGCAGGTGCAACTACTGACTTGGTTTCTATTGGTTTAGATTCAACCGTCGGCGCCTCTTCAACTGGCGCAATTGGAATCGGCACAGCTAACATAGATGGCGCTTCAACAGCAGTCGACGCTTCAGGTGACTCGTTAACAGGTGCAACCACTTCTGATGCTGGCTCATGTTTAACAGCTTCACTTGGTGCCGTTTCTTTCGGCATTGGTTTTGATTCTGGCGTTATTGGCACAGCAGTTGGCTTCACCTCTGGGGTTTCGCTATTTTTCCAAAACTTCAGATTTTCAAGAATTCCTTCTTTTTCTGCTGGCTTCGCTGCTGCTGGCGCTGGTTCTTTAGATAAAGTAACCGCACCTGTTTCAGCGCCAGGCGTTCCCTGCGGCACAACATCGCCACGCACACGCGCCAACAAATCTTTCTCAAAGTCTAGAATAACCCGACGCTGTTCAACCACTTTGCCTGCTTGACGCAATTGGTAAAAATAATCCCAGCGATTGGTATGAAAACTATCAATGACTAGCGGCGTACCCATAATAAATTTCACTTGCGACTTGGTCATGCCTGGCCGCAATTGCAATAACATTTTAGAGGTGACCACATTACCTTGTTGAATATCCATCTTAAATGGCTTAATAACAGGCACGCTTGATCCGCAGCCAATAATGAATGTGCTAGATACAATTAATAAAGGGAACAATAAACTGCGCGCGGTTTTATGCATGGGTAAAGACTTATTACTGAATTGGCGTTAATATACCACGATGGCTAACAGCCTAAAACTACAAATTAACATCCTATTATTATTGAGTACTTATCATGCATGATCAAAAAAATTTAAAAAACGCTGGATTAAAAGCCACTCTGCCACGTTTAAAAATTTTGGAGTTGTTTGAAAACAGCAAAGAGCGCCACCTATCGGCAGAAGATGTATATAAAATCTTAATCACCACGGGTGAAGATGTTGGCTTAGCAACAGTTTATCGCGTGCTAACGCAATTTGAAGAGGCGGGCTTACTATCCCGCCATCACTTTGAAAGCGGCAAAGCGGTATTTGAGCTAAACGAAGGCACGCATCACGACCATATCGTCTGTGTAAAATGTGGCCGTGTAGAAGAGTTCTATGACGCGGAAATTGAAAAACGTCAGCAAGAAGCCGCTGAATCTCGCGGCTTTAAAATGCAAGAACACTCTCTGATGATTTATGGCATTTGCACTGACCAACCTTGCGGCAAAAAAAATAAATAAGCAACAATGAAAATTAAGTGCAGACGAATTAAATAACCATTTCGTCTGCCTTATTTAATAGCAAAACGTTGATATTTAACTTGCTTGCTTTTGAATAACTTCGCATTGGGGAGTCAATCATGTTTAAACACTATTCTTCGCTACTGATTACAGTCGCTATCAGCTTAAGCATTTCTGCCTGCGGCACAAATCCCGTCACCAAAAAAACAGAATTTCAGTTTGTTTCGCAAGATAAAGAAATCGCGATTGGTAAAGAAAATTACTCCCCTGCCCGCCAATCGCAAGGTGGTGATTACGTTATCGATCCAGAGCTAACCGCATATGTGCAAGATATTGGCAAACGTCTAGGTGCAGTTTCTGATCGACCAGATTTACCTTATGAATTTGTGGTGTTGAACGACTCGGTGCCAAATGCTTGGGCAATGCCAGGCGGGAAAATTGCGTTTAATCGGGGCTTATTGTATGAATTAAATAGCGAGGCTGAGTTAGCCGCTGTGATGGGCCATGAAATTGTGCATGCGGCCGCGCGCCACGGCGCAAAAGGCATGGAACGCGGCATTCTGCTGCAAGGCGCTATGATTGCAGTGGGCATTGGTGCGCAAAACAGTAATTACGGAAATTTGATTGTGGGTGCATCACAACTCGGCGCGCAATTAACTACTAGTAAATACGGTCGCGATGCGGAATCAGAATCTGATTACTACGGTATGTTGTATATGAAAAAAGCGGGTTACGACCCATCTGCCGCAGTCACTTTGCAAGAAACGTTTGTGCGCTTGAGCGCAGACAAAAAAAGTGATTTTATTACTGGGCTATTTGCCAGCCACCCGCCCTCACCTGAGCGTGTGGCCGCCAACAAAGTAACGCTTGCCAAAATCGGTGCAGGTGGCAACTGGGGCAAGGAGTTGTACGCACAAAAAGTAAGTAAATTAAAATCAACCGAAGCCGCCTACAAAGCTTATGACGATGGTGTAAAAGCGCTAGCCAAGAAAGATACCGTTACCGCAACCAAGTTGGCCAAACAAGCCATTGCAGGAGAACCGCGCGAAGCACGTTTTCAAGAACTATTAGGCGATATCGCTTTAACCGATAAAAAATCACAAGAAGCGATTGGTTATTATGAGAAAGCCATCAAAATGCAGCCTGATTATTTTAAACCCCACATTCAAACGGGCATTGCCTTATTTAACTTGGGCAAAAAAACTGAAGCTGAACCCTATTTAAAACGCGCCAATGAATTATTACCCACAGCACCTGGATATGCGTTAATGGGGCAAATTGCCGAAAGCCGTGGGCAAACAGATTTAGCCTTACAAAACTATCAAATGGCCGCCAGCTCAAACTCTGATATTGGTAAAGAAGCCGCTGAACGCGCCATGCGCATTGACTTACCGCGCAACCCAGCCAAATACATTCAATCGGGCGTGCAAGCGGATAACGCAGGTAATTTATATGCGATTGTGCAAAATGGCAGCAGCGTGCCAATCGGCCGCGTACAAGTACGCGTAGTAAAATATGATGCACAAACAGGCCGCGCGATTGGGCAAAGCAGACCAATGATTATCAATGGTATTGCAGCAGGCAAACGTAATCAAATTGCAGTAGGTGAACGTATTCAAACAGCACAGGAAGTACAGCTTTATAAGGTAGTGGTTGAAGCGGCAGAGTTAGCGAAATAAAACAATTAACCCATTGATTTAAAAAATTAAGTGCTTGTTTGGAGTCTACCTTACGTTATGCCTTAAGAATAAGTTAAAGGGGAATTACTGTGAAAAGCTGGATGTTACTTGTATTGACCATATTAATTGTTGGTTGCGCTACAGCAGGAAAAGTTAACGGGCTGCAAATCGGCATGACCAAAGAGCAAGTAATAACCTATGGGTGAGCCTGTTAGCGTAAGCGCAAAAGATGGAACAGAATATTTAAATTATAAGCTATCGGAAACTGACGATGATGCGTTTCGCGGCTGGACATCGCCATACTACGTAAGGCTAATTAATGGAAAAGTTGATTCTTACGGCAGAACGGGTGATTTCGATAGCACTAAAAATCCGACCATAAAGATTGAAAAAGACGAATCTATAAAAGTTACTGGTGATAAAGATATGTACACTGAACTAAAAAAAACTAAAAGAACTCAAGGATGACGGAATAATTACCGAAAAAGAGTACCAAGAGAAAAAGAAATCAATTTTAAATATGCACTAATGCATAATCCGTCATTCAAGCGGGACGCCTAACAAAACCACTTAACTCAGACGTTAAGCTCCCAGCATCTCTTTTGCATGACTACGCGTGGTCTCTGTTATATTCAAACCGCCTAACATCCGCGCAACTTCTTCTACTCGTTCATCTGCACTTAATGCTTGAATATGGCTTAACGTTGCCCCATTTGTTTGGGTTTTGCTCACTTGCAAATGTTGCGTGGCTTGAGATGCGACTTGCGGTAGATGCGTAATGACTAACACTTGACGCTCTGCACCTAATTGTTTTAGCAGTTGCCCTACTACTTCTGCTACGCCGCCGCCAATGCCTACATCGACTTCATCAAAAATCATACATGGCACGCTGCCTTGAGATGCAGTCGTCACATGTAATGCCAAGCTGATGCGTGACAATTCACCGCCAGATGCGACTTTGTTAAGAGGTCGCGGCTCAACGCCTGCGTGTCCTGCCACTAAAAATTCTACCGTCTCTAAACCGTTAACTGACGGCTCGCATGCAATTAATGAAACTTCAAATTTGCCGCCACTTAATGATAGGCGTTGCATTTCCGCGCTGATTTTTTGGCTTAATATTTTGGCTGCTTGTTGGCGACTTTGACTTAATTGCTTGGCCAAATCTTGGAAAGTTTTTAGCGCTTCAGCCTCTTGTTTCGCTAATGCGCCATCATTGGCAAAGCTTTCTAACTCCGTCATGCGCACTTGGCATAGCACTAGCAAATCAGGCAGCTCTTCTGGCTTACTGCGATATTTGCGCGAAATGTTGTGCACCGCATGGATGTGGTTTTCAACTTCAATAAGCCTTGCTGGGTCTAATTCTGCTTTTTGCAAATAGCGATTTAGGGCGCGACTGGCCTCTTCCAGTTGTATCAGCGCAGAATCAACACCGTCTGCTGCCTCTTTTAATTGCCCATCAAATTCCACCAATGTGACTAATTTCTGCTGCACTTGGACCAGCATTGCACTTGCATTTACATCATTTTCATCCAGCAGCGCAATGCAAGCTTCTAAGCCTGCCAACAAACTAGCGCCGTTAGCCAAACGATGATGTTCCAATTGCGTTTCCTGCCAATCATCCAGCGAAAAATTAAGTTGCTGTAACTCACGCGTTTGGTCGCGCAATTCTGCTAACTCATCAGCATAAGTGGCCGCATTTTTTTCGGCATCAATACGTTGGCAGTTCAATTGCGCCCAAGTTTTATATTGTTTCGCTACTTGGCTGGCCAATGCTGAACTGCCAGCAAAGTCATCCAAAATTTGCCGTTGGGTAGTCGGCTTAAGTAAAGAGTGGTGGGCATTTTGGCTATAAATATCCACCAAAAACTCACCTAACTCTTTCATCTGATTAACGGTTGCTGAGGCGCCATTAATAAAGCCGCGACTACGGCCATCAGCATAAATCACGCGCCGCAACATTAACGAATCATCCACTTCGATTTCATTTTCACTTAACCAGTTTTTGGCAGCTATATTTTGGTTAATTGAAAAAGTCGCGCTAATGTCAGCTTTATCGCTGCCTGCGCGTGCAATCAAACCATCATTTCGCGCACCCAAAGCTAGCGATAACGCGTCAATTAAAATGGATTTACCCGCGCCAGTTTCGCCAGTGAGCGTGGTAAAGCCGTTTTCAAACTCTAAATCGAGTGAGTCAACAATAATGAAATCGCGAATGGAAAGTGCTTGTAGCATAGGTTTAATAACTCATTAAAACTTTATAAATCGTATATTCATTGGAAGAATTTGCAAGCACAAGGCGACAAGGTGCAGACAGTACACATAGTACGGCAAGCCGCAGTTAACGCAGTGATTGCAAATTGTTGCATTGAATAACTAGCCCCAGTTGAGTTTATTGCGCAACATATCAAAATAACAGTATTCGCTTGGATGTAGCAACTTCACTTCTTTTTCCGCACGTTGAATTAAAATCCTGTCACCGCTTTCTAACAGCATTTGAAACTGCCCGTCATAACTCACTTGGCCATCATCACTTTGTATTAATGTGATCTGAATCAAGCTGGAACTATTGACTGCAATTGGCCGGTTGCTAAGCGTATGCGGGCTCACAGGCACAATGGCAATGGCTTCTAAACTGGGGTGTAAAATAGGGCCGCCTGCACTTAAAGCATAAGCTGTGGTGCCAGTTGGCGTACTTAAAATCAAACCGTCTGCGCGTTGTTTGTGTACAAATTTGCCATTAATTTCAACGGCCATCTCAATTAAACGCAAACCGCCTTTAATCACCACATCATTGAACGCCAAACCTTGATGTATGGTTTTGCCGCCACGCAATATTTTGGCATTAATCAGCATGCGCGATTCAATTTGGTAGCGATTGGATAAAACCCTGTCAACTGATCGCAACATATCTTCTGCGCGTAAATCAGTTAAAAAACCAAAGCGGCCGCGGTTAATGCCCACTAGCGGAATATTGTTATCAATGAGGCTTCTTGCCACGCTTAGCATGGTGCCATCACCGCCCATCACAATGGCTAAATCTACTTTGCTGCCAATACTTGTCAGCGATGCGGTTTTAAAACCAGATAATTCAGCGTGTTGTGCCGTATTTTCTTCTATCCAAACTTCAATTTTTTTGGCTCTTAAATGTCGTGCTAAATCTGCCAAATCCGCCTGCATTTGCTGCAAGGCATGTTGATTCATGTATTTGCCAATAATGGCGATAGATTTGAACGGCTGAGTCATCCCAGTATTAAATCATAGATTAGGATATTTGAAAAAGTACGCTTATAAAAACTGATAAAAAAGCTGGGCTATATTTAGGACTAGCCTAAATATAGCCCAGCTTTAAAATGAGTGCTTAAATTTAGGGGGTAAATGAAGCACTCATTTTCACTAAGAACATGATTAAACTGATTTACGTCTAAAGCCGGCAAAACCCATTAATGCAGAACCGAACAACCACGCCGCTGCTGGCACTGGTACTGCTGATGGCGCTGCCGCTAAGCCGTTAAGTGTACCGTTGAATGACCCCAATAACGTACCTGCGCCTGTAGATAGATTAATGCCCAACAATTGGCTGTCTAACGTGCCATTATCGGTATTAACTATTGCAAATGCATTGCCATTACTAAACAATTCAAAACCATTCGCATTTAGAATATCCAAGCCGATTGCGCCAATCAGTGAAATACTTGGCGTATTAAAAGCACCTGGTGCCACTGATAACGTATCGGTAGCGCTGTTTAGATAATAAAGTTGCGTAGCTGTAGCCGTTACACTTGGGTCAGAGTTTGCATAAGCAACCGCTGAATAGCCTGCTGCGATTGTATTTGCTTGATTACCAACGACACCTGTTGCAACATTTACCGCCAAGTTATCCCCTGCAGAACTGACTACACGCAATGATGCTGCGGCAGTGCGATCAGCCACTGGGTTAAAGTCCAAACCATAACCTAAATTTGAATTAACCGTATAACCACTCAATGCGGCAACAAATGATGCAGCGCCGGTATAAGCATCTACCGTGTATAAATTACTGGCACTACTAATACCGTATAAAGTGTTGTTAGATGGGCGTAAATCAATGCCAATTAACGACTCACCAACGCTTAAACCTGAAATATTGACAAATGCAGCAGTAGCCACATTTGCCGAATCAAATACGCCAATTTGATTGTCACTTGTAATACCAACTAAACTTTCCGCTTGTGCCGCATTAAATGCTGATGTGCTGGCAATAAAGCCCAGCGATAATGTAATTTTTAACCATGAATGTTTCATCATAAAACTCCTTAAAAAATTTAAAAAATACTTTTTAAAACAAAAACCATTTCGAAATGGATTTAACAATCCATTTTTAGTTACGAATGGGTCGTTAAAACAGATTCAAATCAATGGCAGTTTTTGGTCGGATTAGTCCGAACGGGCTAATGAAATATCCATAAAGTAACAATTTTCAAAAATGTTGGCTTTAATGCACAGCATTTGTAAGTCTTGCGTACTTGAAATAGGTAAAGTGAGGCAGAATATTAGTTAAGTAAAACTTCAACTTAAATTAACTGTTAATCATGGACTATTAATAAAGTCATTCCATTTGGACAAACGCGCACAAATCTTGCTAAAAACCTTGGTAGAACATTACATTAGTGATGGTCAGCCAATCGGCTCGCGCACGCTGTTGCAACACAGCGGGCTGGACGTGAGCGCAGCGACGATTCGTAATGTGATGTCCGATTTAGAACAGCTGGGCTTTATCGCCAGCCCGCACACTTCTGCTGGACGGATTCCCACGCAAAAAGGTTATCGGCTATTTGTCGATTCATTATTAACGGTTCAGCCGCTTGAAAATCAGGCTATTCAATTGATGAAAATGGGCTTAAATTCGCCTAATCAAAATGAGCTGATTAGCAGCGCAGCAGATATGCTGTCACAACTCACACAATTTGCAGGTGTGGTGATGATTCCCAAACGTCAACGCCTTGCTTTTAAACATTTGGAATTTTTGCCACTGAGTGATAAACGCATTTTAGTGATTATTGTGACCAGTGATGGCAATGTGCAAAATCGCATTATTTTGGCTGAAAAACCTTACTCTGCCAGCGAATTAACCCAAGCCACCAACTATTTTAATACCAATTTCTCAGGGCAAACATTTACAGAAGTGCAACAGAAGCTGCACCTTGAACTCAAGCAAATGCAAACCGATATCAGCACATTGATGGCGGCGGCGCTAGAAGCCAGCAGCAAAGCTGTCGACAATGATGGTGTAGTAATTGCGGGGGAGCGCAATTTGTTACAAGTAGATGAGTTATCGACTAACGTGAATAGCTTACGTAAATTGTTTGAAATATTTGAGCGCCGCACGTCATTGATGCAATTGCTAGATAACAGCCAGCGTGCAGAAGGTATCCAAATTTTTATTGGCGGCGAAAGCGGATATCTGCCATTAGACGAATGCAGTATGATCACCGCGCCTTATGAAGCGGATGGTCAAGTGGTCGGGACGCTTGGCGTCATTGGCCCTACCAGAATGGCTTATGAACGCGTGATTCCGATTGTGGATGTGACAGCGAAATTATTATCCAACGCACTATCCAATGCTTAAAACTTCTAAGCCTCATTCGGCATAACTTTTCTCTGCCACGTGCTTTGTTAATAGCTATTGGCAGGCCTTTACACTAAAATTATCGTTATGGCCTATTACAACCCTGAACCCCCTTTTTCCCACGGCGATCAACTTAAAGTCGGTATCTTAATCGCCAATCTTGGCACTCCAGATGCGCCCACCGCCAAAGCTTTACGACCTTACCTACGACAGTTTTTGAGCGATACGCGTGTGGTCGAGATTCCGCGCGCCGTTTGGTGGTTGATTTTAAATGGCATTATTTTAGTGATCCGCCCAAAAAAATCCGCCGCAAAATATGCGCAGGTGTGGACTAGCGAAGGTTCACCACTATTAGTACATGCGCAAAAACAAGCCCAACTATTACGTGGATTTATAGCACAAAAAATCAAATCGCCCTTCGCCGTTGAATTAGGTATGAGTTACGGCAATCCCAGCATGCAATCTGCGATTGAAAAACTTAAAGCGCAACACTGCGACAAGATTTTAGTTTTTCCACTTTATCCGCAATATGCTGCCAGCAGCACCTCTGCGTCATTGGATGCTGTATGGAAAGTGCTGCTCAAGATGCGCAACGTACCTGCAGTACGTACCATTCGCAGTTACCACGATCATCCTGCCTATATTGCAGCGCTAGCAAACAGCGTGCAAGCTTATTGGCAAATTAACGGCAAGCCAGCAAAGTTGGTCATAAGCTTTCATGGCGTACCGAAAGTGCATTTAACCAAAGGCGACCCCTATCACTGTGCCTGCCACAAAACCGGGCGATTACTGGCTGAAGCGCTGGGTTTAGGAAAAGATGACTATGTCATCGCGTTTCAATCACGCTTTGGTAAACAAGAATGGCTAAAACCTTATTTGGCGGCAATCTTAGAAGATTTAGGTAAAGTAAAAACCAAGCGTGTTGATGTCGTTTGCCCAGGTTTTAGTAGCGACTGTCTGGAAACCTTAGAAGAAATCGCCATAGAAGGCAAAGATATATTTACTCACGCTGGCGGCGGCGAATATCACTATATTCCTGCGCTTAACGAAAATGACGCTTGGATACACGCGATGACAGAGATTGCGCTGGAAAATCTGCAAGGCTGGGTGACTACTGATTCCTTTGGCGATTGGGATAGTGCACAGGCGAAAAAAGATGCAGAAATGTCTAAATTGAGAGCCCAAGCTTTGGGCGCTAAACAATAAGCGTTATACTCTCATTTTTAGTGAGTAAATCGCATCTATGATAGTAATTACAGGCGGCGCAGGGATGATTGGCTCAATCATCGCATGGCACCTTAATACCAAACTTAACCGTGATGACTTAGTCATTGTTGACAATCTGGCGCACGAATCACAATGGCAGAACTTGGTTAAACGCCAATACGCGCAATATCTGCCAAAAGATCAATTACTTGAGTGGTTACAAGATAGAAATGATATTGATGCGGTCATTCATATGGGTGCCATCAGTGCGACTATTGAGCGCGATTTTAACAAGCTGGTTGCAGACAATATTCACTATAGCCAAAATTTATGGTCTTGGTGTGCAGCAAAAAAAGTGCCCTTCTTTTACGCTAGTTCTGCCGCCACTTATGGTGATGGCACTGCTGGTTATAACGATGCGAATATTGAAAACCTGCGTCCATTGAATGGCTACGGTTATTCAAAACATTTTTTCGATCAATGGGCATTACGCCAAGTAGCTAACAACCTTCCACAGCCGCCTGCATGGGCAGGCTTTAAATTTTTTAATGTGTATGGCCCTAACGAATACCATAAAGAACGCATGGCAAGCGTGGCTTTTCACACATTTAACCAAGTACAAGCCACTGGCCGTATGCAGTTATTTAAAAGCAACAAAGCTAATATAAATGACGGCATGCAGATGCGCGATTTTGTCTATGTAAAAGACTGCGCCAATATTATCGCGCACTTTTTAAACGAAGCAGTGATTGCAAACAAACCTGCCCCCAATGGCATATATAACATTGGTACAGGCAAAGCACGTAGCTTTAATGATCTTGCCACTGCCGTGATGCAAAGCATGGGCAAAACGCCGCAAATAGATTACATTGCCATGCCAGAAGACTTGCAAGGTAAATACCAATATTTCACTGAAGCCAATATGACTAAATTGCGCGCTGCAGGCTACTCTGTGCCATTCACCAGCCTTGAAGATGGCGTGAAAGATTATGTTCAGAACTATCTATTAAGTGAGGACAAATACTGCTAATGGACTACATAAATTATCTAAAAGGCGAACACGCTGCACACATGGCGATGTTTAACGCGCTTGAACCACTTTTTCCAATGATTAGCGCGGTTGGCATTAAGATGCAAGATTGCATTAAATCTGGCGGAAAAATCTTGATTATGGGTAACGGCGGTAGCGCGGCTGATAGCCAACATATTGCAGCAGAAATTGTCGGCCGCTTTAAAAAAGAACGTAAAGGCATGCCAGCAATCGCACTCACGACCGACACATCCATTCTCACTTCTGTGGGGAACGATTATGGTTACGATTATATTTTTGCACGCCAAGTTGAAGCACTTTGCCGCCCAGAAGATTTGGTCATTGGCATTACCACCAGCGGCAATAGCGCCAACGTCGTGCGCGCAATGGAAGCGGCCAAAGAAATTGGCGCTACAACAGTCGGCTTAACCGGCGGTAGCGGTGGCAAACTCAATGCCATCTGCGACTTTAATTTGGTGATGCCATCCTCAGTCACCGCACGCATTCAAGAAGCGCATATTTTTGTTGGCCATTCCCTATGTGAAATTCTAGAATCTTAAATGTTTTATATTGAGTTTTTATGTCGCAACATTTAACTGATCCACTGCTATCCGCCGTTAAGCAATTCGGTAGCGCGAATCCCGACTCCAATAAACAACATGCGCTAATTATCGGCGATGTCATGCTAGATCGCTATTTAATCGGCTCTGTTGGCCGAATTTCACCAGAAGCACCCGTGCCTATCGTGCTATTAAATCAGCAGAATGAGCGCGCCGGCGGCGCGGCTAACGTAGCCGCAAACCTGTCATTATTAGGCATTAAAACGCACATTATCGGTTGCGTCGGCAACGATAGCGAAGGTGCAACGTTGACGCGCCTATTAAAGCAAATGAATGTGGATGTGAATGGCATATACACCTCGGCTAACCGCCCTACTATTGCCAAAACCCGTGTATTAAGCGGCCATCAACAGATGTTACGGTTAGATCAAGAAAGCAATGCCAGTTTCAATGCTGCTGAAAACACAGATTTGATGGCGGTGATTCAACAGCAATTAGCTTTAAAGCCTAGCGTGGTTATTTTGTCGGATTATGCAAAAGGTTTACTAAGCGAGCAAACCTGCCAAGCGATTATTACGCAATGTAAAACGTCCAGTATTCCTGTGTTAGTTGACCCGAAGGGTCGTGATTACAGCAAATATATTGGCGCCACCGCACTCACGCCTAACAAAAAAGAAACAGCAGAAGCGTGTAATAGCACGATGGATGATGCCGATTTAATCAGCAAAGCCACTACACTTAAAAAACAATTAAATTTAGATTTCTTGGCTGTCACGCGCGGCGAAGAAGGCATTACGCTAATTGATGAGACAACGCATCATTTACCCGCTATCGCCAAACAAGTATTTGATGTTTCTGGTGCGGGCGACACAGTGATTGCCACATTAGCTGCGGGTTTAATACACAATCTTTCTGTACTGCAAAGCTTGCAACTGGCGAATATTGCAGCGGCTGTGGTTGTGGGAAAAGTTGGCACAGTGCCTATTTCGCAAGCAGATTTATTGGAAGCACTGACCAGTCAGCAAAAAAGTGAACAAGCACATAAAGTCTGCGATTTAAACCAGCTAAAAACCAAAGTAAGCGCTTGGAAAAAAGACAAGCAAAGCATCGTATTTACGAATGGCTGCTTCGACTTACTGCATGCTGGCCATGTAACCTATTTAGAAGCCGCAAAAAAGCGTGGCGATAAATTAATCTTAGGTTTAAACACCGACCGCTCTGTGAGCGCCATCAAAGGGCCAACACGCCCTGTTGTGACAGAAAATGACCGTGCCCGCGTATTAGCCGCGCTGGAAAGCGTAGACGCGGTAATCTTATTTGATGAAGACACGCCGCTTAATCTAATTAATGCCATTCAGCCGAACGTTATTGCCAAAGGTAGCGACTACAGCGCAGACCAAGTCGTAGGTGGCAAAGAGGTGCTTGCTTGGGGTGGTGAAATTGCACTAATTGATTTGGTAGAAGGCAGAAGCACCAGCAACATCATCAAAAAAATGAATAGCTAAACTAGCCATTCGCTCACCCATGTCTACCGCAAAAAAACCTGAAAAAATATTAGTGCTAGGCCCAGCCTGGGTAGGCGATATGGTCTTAGCACAAAGCCTGTTTAAAACCCTTAAAGCTAACCGGCCAAATTGCATCATTGACGTTGCCGCGCCAGCATGGACGCTACCCTTATTAGAACGCATGCCAGAAGTTACGGGTAAAATAGCTTTGCCATTTAAGCATGGTGAATTAGCCTTTTGGCAGCGAATTGCATTTGGAAAAAGCTTAAAACAATCAGGTTATACGCAAGCCATTATCCTCACCAACTCATTCAAATCTGCGCTGCTGCCTTGGGCTGCTGGTATTAAAAAACGTACCAGTTTTTTAGGTGAAATGCGTTATGGTTTGATTAATGATATTCGTCCGCTGGATAAAACAGCCCTAAAGAAAACAGTCGATAGATTTGTATTTTTAGGCTTAAACGCAAATGAATCCCTGCCAAAAACCATTCCAAATCCGCAATTAGTCACACACGCAGAAAATGCTTTGGAAACACTTTCAAAACTAGGTATTCAATCATTCCAGCATAAAATACTCGGCTTATGCCCAGGTGCAGAATATGGTGAAGCCAAGCGCTGGCCAGCTGAGTATTATGCGGAAGTCGCATTGGATGCATTAAGCAAAGGCTGGCAAGTATGGCTATTTGGTTCAATTGCTGACACTCCTGTCACCAACCAGATTAATCAGCTGACACAAAATCGCTGCGTAGATTTTGGTGGTAAAACAAAACTAGGTGAAGCGATTGATTTAATGTCGTTATGCGACACGGTTGTTAGCAATGATTCTGGCTTGATGCATGTAGCGGCGGCATTAGATAAAAAACTGGTTGCCATTTTTGGCTCATCCAACCCTTATCACACACCACCAATGTCTGATAAGGCGGTCGTTAAATATTTAAACCTTGATTGCAGCCCTTGTTTCCAGAGAAAATGTCCGTTACAACATCTAAACTGCTTAAAGCAGATTCAACCTGATAGCGTCATTTCAAATTTATCTTAAATCGTTAAGCTGGCTATTTATTAATCTCTTTCAGCACTGCATTTAGTGAAAGCTTTTGTGTTTGACTGATTTCTTTTCTCGCGTCAATTACTGCTGCAATTTTAGCCATTGCCTGAAAAAAACCTTTTAAATTGGTTTTATCCAACATCAGTAACTCACCAAACAATTGTAATAAGGACATTGGAATAGCGCTTAATATTAGCTGAGTTGGTGTTAAATGAATCCACTCTAACAAGTATCTATTCCTGCGGCGCGTGCATTTAACTTGTTGAATTTTTATATTTTCACGTATGGCACCAACACTCTGATGCACAATTGAAACTGTCGGCTCAAAATAACTGCCCCAACCTCTACGCCATGCACGCAGCCCTAAATCATAATCCTCACTATAAAAAGGTTTATAAATGGGATGAAAGCCGCCTAAAGCCTGAAACATCGATTTTCTCACCATAAAAGAGCCACCATGCGCATAAGCAGCAGCAAGTCGTTCACCTTGTTTACGCCTTGCCAATGCATTTTCTAATGTCCAATCTAGTAGCATTAAACCACCCGATTTAAATTGACGTAAATTCCACGAATGTCTTTTCGCGGCACCCTGTTCGTCATATATCAGCGGGTTCACTGAGAACGTATTGACGTCATCAAAGTAAGCAACCAATGGCATAAAAATGTCTGGCTGCAATGTAACATCCGAGTTTAATAAGAAAAGTAGCTCAGTCTCTGCTGCATTAACACCTGAATGTACAGCCTCTGCGAAGCCTTGATTTTGGACATGCACAACAATTTTCACCTCTGGAAACTCTTGACTCAATACAGCCAAACTATCGTCAGAGGAACCATCATCTACTACGATGATTGAAGATTGCGCATCATAAAGCACTATTGCCGCCTTTACTGTAGGCAGATTTTTACGCAGTAAATGCGCGCCATTGTAATTGGGAATAATGACTGTAATAGGTTTCATCATGCTTGTTTCAATTGTGTCTCTTTAAGATAAAGCATCACGCCAATGACTAATCCAATAATATTTAGGTTATAACTCGTGAAGAATGGAAGTGTAATGCTGACCAGAATTAGATTAGTCGTCAAAATTGCAAGTAATAACAAATAGATGTTTTTGCTCTCTGTTTGGCTTCTGATGAATGCAAACAAATACTTATATATTATCCACAACATCAATATAGCCAAAGCTAAACCGACAGCGCCTGATATATATAACAGCTCTAATAAAAAATTATGCGGGCTGTTATAGTCAATGTTTTGCAAATGATAATATGAGTAAGGCTTAAAGTCTGCTTTAAATGCATTTAAACCATGGCCTAACAGCCATTGCATAGGTGAACTTTCTGATTGCATCCGCCATGTATCTTGCCAAATAACAACTCGCTCTTCAGTGTCAAGATGACCGAGCAAATCTCCGAATCTAGTCGCAAAGTTTCCAATATTGGCTAGAGTTAGCCCGATTAAAACGCTAACAATAGAGAATGCTGAATAAATTCTGGCACGTTTATTCATAAACATAAGTAAAAGAAAGCCAGAAAAAATCAATCCAATCCATGTTGGGCGAGAGGAGCTCTGTAATAAAAAAGCGCCTAAACATAAGATTGAGAGTCCAATTAAATATCTTAATACACCAGATACTTTAAAAAAACAGAAAACTGCGGCAATCAATGATAAAGCGCTGTACGCAGCCAAATAATGTGGATTTTTGGTGGTTCCATGCGGTTGCTTAAAATACCACAATGCAATCGCTTGAATAACAACATAACTGAATATTAACGTCAGCAGCAGTACGAGCATATTATTTTTAATATAGTCTGGATTTTTCTTTGCCAGAATCCAGATGCCCAGCGTTAAAAATAATGCGACGAATATATGTCGAATCTCTCTGATAATGACTAAGTTTTCTACTGCAAGAAAATGCATAGTAATGAAAGTCAGTGGAATAAAAAACAAACCATATAAAGTACGGTGACTGTTAAATGATGGATGTTGTTTGAATTGGGTCAAACCATAAATTAAAACGACACATAAATTTAAATACGCAAAAATCCGATATGCCAAACCCCAATTCAGCATTTGCATCAGCAAACAAGCCAAAATCACGAATAAACTCAGATTTTTCTTATTTACACTTTCTAGCATTTTATTTTTTATACTCAGCAAAATGTCCTTCTGTTTTATTACTTAATTTCTTATTCTCAATTTGCTCTCAACAAATCAAATCTTAAAATATTTAGCGCATCATTAAACTGCTGACTTTGTGCAAGTTGCCAAACTTTAATTTGGTTCACATATTGTTTTATCAAAGCAATTTACTTAAATTTGCTAATACTTTAATCTGTTTTTCCTTACAAAACTCTTGCCAATCAGGCACTTCCGTCCAATCGCTGACAAAAATAAAATCCAACCCTGCTGTAGTCGATGCCTCATGGTCATATTTGCTATCACCGACAAATAATGCGGGTAGCTGCAAATTACCATTGGCTTTTTCGCGCGCTAGAACTGTATCTTTATTATCTGGACTGCCAAACAAACCGCCATCGAATAAATCGGCAAGTTTACGTTTGGCAAATAAATCACGAATCTCTTGTTGATCGCCGCCAGAAAGTATCATCCATTTAGCATCTGCTGTGTCATCACGCAACTCTTGCAGACCATCAGCAACGGTGCAATGCATCAATCCATCTTCTAACTCGCGGCTAAACTCATCTAATAGTGTTTGAATTGCTTTCTCTGTCACAGTCTCGTGCAAAACTTCACGCACATACCAATCAAACTTATGATACCGCGAAATACCGCCTAATTTAACGTGATAATCAACAAGCGCCTGCGCTTGCTGGTCAGTTGCACCTAAGTTTTTTGCAGTACGAAAATAAGCTTCGGTTTTCACAACATTCGAGTCCAGAATCACGCCATCGCAATCGAACACGATTGTTTTATAATTTTTTAAATCCAAGGTTTTAGTTAACGGCTGCAAACAGAGTTCCTAACTTCAATTTCAAAATCGATCAATTCAGACTTGATAAAATCCACGCTCAATAAAAAAGGGTTTGTGTTAAACACAAACCCTAATTTTAACGCAACAATTAACTTATGCTGCTTTAATTGCACTAGCCTCTTTAGCTAATTTAGTGATATGCGCCCAGTCTTTTCGTGCAACCGCATCTGCTGGTGTTAACCATGTACCACCACAAACCACCACATTGGGTAAGCTTAAAAACTGCGGTGCAGAATCAACTGTAACGCCACCAGTAGGGCAAAATTTCACATCACCAAAAGGACCAGCAAAACCTTTAAGTAAATTAATTCCACCAACTGCGACAGCTGGGAAGAGTTTTAAGAAGAAATAATCATCCGCATTGGCTATCATGATTTCGGAGCCAGTTGAAACGCCCGGCAACAATGGCAAACCAATTTTACGTGCGAATTGCCCTAATTCTGTTGTGTAACCTGGGCTAACCGCAAATTGACAGCCTGCATCTAATGATGCTTGTGCATCTTTTAAATTACGCACAGTGCCTGAGCCTAAAATCGCATCTGGTACGTGTTTCGCAATTTGCTCCATCGCTTGCAATGCGCAAGATGAACGCAAAGTCACTTCTAGAACCCTAATACCGCCAGCCAACAAAGCCTCAGCCATTGGCACAGCATCTTCTACTTTGTTAATCACAATAACCGGGATTACTGGACCTTCTTTTGCTAAATCTAATGTGTTAATCATACTTTTACCTAGTTAAAAAATTGAATATTTAAACTTTTAAATGGATTCCCGTTGGCTTGGGAATAACGAAATTAGACAGATTTTGGTATTCAGCTAGCTGTTTCAAAATTAATTTAGGCAAGGCACTTGAGCGTAGACAGTACGATTAGTACGGCAAGCGAAAGTAACGCCGCCCAAATTATATTTTCAAACAGCTAGAGCCAAGTAATTGCGCCTTCTTCGGCTGAAAGTACATTCTTCCGCATCCCACCAAACAACTCACGCCCAATACCGTGTGAGTTAATGTTGCGCTTCGCATCAGATAATTCTTCCACTTCGCGATCAGCCCAAGTGTCTTCGTCTACCAGCACATTCAATGTGCCTACGCTGGCATTTAAACGCACAATATCGCCAGTGCGGATTTTGGCGATCGCACCGCCTGCACTTGCTTCTGGGCTTAAATGAATCGCAGCAGGAATCTTGCCGGATGCACCACTCATGCGGCCATCCGTCACAATTGCGACCATAAAGCCTTTATTCTGTAACACAGCTAATGGCGGCGTTAATTTGTGTAACTCGGGCATACCATTTGCCTTCGGACCTTGGAAACGCACTACTGCTACAAAATCACGCTCGAGCTCTCCGCGATCAAATGCAGCTAATAATTCTTCTTGTGCATCAAATACAATCGCTGGCGCTTCAATAATGTGACGATCTTCTGGCACGGCAGAAATTTTAATGACGCTACGGCCTAAATTACCTTTTAACAAACGTAATCCACCCGATTCATTAAACGGATGCGCAGCAGTTCTGACAACTGTTTCATCGCCACTTTCGGCGGGATAATCTTTCCACACTAACTTACCATCTTCTTTAACAGGTTTTTTGCCAAATTCGCGCAAACCACCTTTGGCTACCGTATATACATCCGGGTACATGTAGCCGCCGTCAATCAACTCGCGTATCACAAAACCTGGACCACCAGCAATTTGAAACTCATTAACATCCGCTTTGCCATTAGGGTAAACACTCGCCAATAACGGTGTACCTTTTGCAAGATAATGGAAGTCTGTCCAATCGATAATAATGCCTGCAGAACGCGCTACAGCTACCCAATGAATCAGATGATTAGTTGAGCCACCGGTTGCCAGTAAAGCCACCATCGCATTCACGATGACATGTTCATTCACCAATTTACCAATTGGGATAAAGTTATCTTTACGTGTGTTATTCAATACTAATCTAACTGCTTCACGGGTTAAATCTTCGCGCATACCATCATGCGGGTGAATAAACGCCGCGCCTGGTACGTGTAAACCCATCGCCTCTAACAACATTTGGTTGCTGTTAGCCGTACCGTAAAACGTGCAAGTACCTGCTCCATGATAAGCGGCAGATTCCGAGGCAAACAGCTCTTCTCGTCCGACAATGCCCTGCGCATACTTTTCACGCACTTTAGATTTTGTTGTGTTATCCAAACCCGTGCTCATTGGTCCCGCAGGCACAAACACACAAGGCAGATGACCAAAATGTAGTGCTCCAATCAGTAAACCTGGCACGATTTTATCGCAAACGCCCAGCAATAAAGCGGCATCGAACACATCATGCGAAAGCGCGATCGCGGTGCCCATCGCAATGTTATCGCGACTGAATAACGACAACTCCATGCCTGGCTCGCCTTGCGTAATGCCATCACACATAGCTGGCACACCACCTGCCACTTGAACTGTCGCACCACATCTATGCGCTTCATCGCGTAAAATATCTGGATAGTTAACATATGGCTGATGCGCTGAAAGCATCTCGTTGTAGGCCGTGACAATGCCAATATGCGGTGCTTTTTCGACCACGATTTTGAATTTATCATTAGCTGGCAAAGCAGCAACCGCATGTGCTACGTTAGCACAGCCCAGTCTGTCGGCACCTTTCTCACGCTTAAGAATCTCATCGACACGATGCAGGTAAGCCGTGCGAGTTGGACGACTGCGTTCAATAATACGTTCGGTCACTTCTACTAGAGATTGTTTCATAAATGCTTTTTTATAATGGTTAACTGCTATTTAAATAAAAAACTTAACTGTCCGATTATCGCTAATTGAGCCTTATCCGTCAAATTAACTGCTTAAAAAAACGTGATATTAATCGCAAAATAAAGTTAAAAATCGCATTAAGTTTAAATGAATTAGGCTAAATGATAGATTGAAATAATGATGATCAATTCCAGCTATTTTTTAGTGACCAGAATATCTTCCATCATCAAATACTCTAAATCACAGCCGTAAAACATATTCAACGCATCGGTTGGTGAGCAGATCATCGGTTCGCCGCGACGATTCAATGACGTATTCAGCACAACAGGGTTGCCGCGCAATTTCTCAAGATGCTCAATCAATTCGTAATAACGCGGATTAGTTGCATACGTCACCACTTGCGCGCGCGCTGTACCATCCTCATGCACCACTTCTGGAATGCGCGACTTCCACGAATCGGCAACATCAAACGTAAATGTCATGTACGGCGCAGGATGATTGGTTTGCAATATTTCTGGCGCGACTTTATCTAACATACTTGGGCAAAAAGGACGCCAGCGTTCACGGTATTTAATCTGCGCATTGATTCTATCCGCCACCCCAGGAAAACTCGGATCTCCCAAAATACTACGACAGCCTAATGAACGTGGGCCAAATTCCATACGCCCTTGCAGCCATGCCAATGGATTACCCGCCGCTAATAATTCAGCAGCTTTTTGTGGAAAGTTATCAACTTTTGTGAATATCGGTTTATTTGGGTGTGCTTCGCAAGCGGCAACACATTCTGCACTGCTAAATGCTGGGCCTAAATACGCGTGTTGCATAGGCTCAACCGTATCACCAGCGTCATTTGCCACGTAAGTTGCTGCCCCAAGAGATGTGCCCGCATCGCCAGATGCAGGCTGCACGAACAGCTCTTTTACATGCGGCATGCTGATAATGCGCTGATTCAATTTAACGTTAAGTGCAACACCGCCAGCCATCACGATTTTGCCAGTTTCTTTAATAATATCGCCTAGATAATAATCAATCATCTTCAGCGCGACATCTTCCAATAAAGCCTGCACCGATGCTGCATAGTGAATATACGGATTATCAATTTCATCGCCGCTACGCTTTGGGCCAAGCCAGTCAATCAACTCTGGCGTAAAATAATAACCTTTACTATTTTCTTTATAGCGACGTAACCCGACCACGTTAACGAGTTTAGTATTAACTTGTAACTCGCCATCTTCAAAGGTGACTAAACGCGACAAATCATATTTGCTGGCATCGCCATATGGCGCCATGCCCATGACTTTAAATTCACCATCCAGCATTTCAAAACCCAAATACTCGGTAATCGCGCCATACATGCCGCCGAGTGAATCGGGATCATAAAATTCTTTAATTTTATGAATTTTGCCATTTTCGCCATAACCAAAAAAAGTCGTGGCGTACTCGCCCTTGCCATCAATACCGATAATGGCAGTTTTCTCTTTAAAACCACTTAAATGATATGCGCTAGAAGCGTGCGCTAAATGATGTTCTACAGTTACAAACTTAGCATTAGTTAAGCCCAAATCCGCCATCAATTTTAGCGACTTATCGCGGTTACGACGGAATCTTCTATTACCGTTAAACAGCGCATCTAAAGCACGATCTGGCGCATACCAATGTCGTTTCGCATAATGCCAGCGCGCCTTACTCGTTAGCGGAATCTCAGCGTACGGAAAAGCCACAACATCCACATCTTCGGCTTTGATACCCGCTTGTTTCAAGCAAAATTTTGCTGCTTCATACGGAAACTTATTTTTCGCGTGTTTATCGCGAATAAAACGCTCCTCTTCCGCCGCTGCGATGATTTTGCCATCCACTAAAATAGCGGCCGAAGCGTCGTGACCCAACGCGCCTGATAATCCCAATACAATCATACTGTGCTTCTCAATTTCAATTAGTCAATATTAATTTAGCGCCCATTTTACTTGGTTTAGGCCTAGTTGTTTAATTTTAAGCCTAGTTGTTTAACTTTAAACTTGGCTGTTTAAGCAATTTTTGCCCGCTCTAAAATAGTAGCGAACTGGTAATCTTCAATTTCATCATAGACTTGCACGAACGCCTGCTTAAAAATTGCGCTTATTTCGGGATCACTCGCCCAGTTTTGCATGAATCTTTTTAAATCTTTGATGTGTTTTTTCTCAAACCACCAATTGCATTGATGCGCTTGCATGCTATCTAAATCGATTAAAACGGGCTTGCCATCCACGATTTTAATATTGCTGGCCTTGCAATCGCCATGCGAAATCTGCAGTAAATTCAGCTTATAAAACAGCACAGCCGTTTCATGCGCGACTTTTTCTTTTATTAAAACATCATCAGCCTGCGCGAAAAATTCCGCAATATCAGGCACATGGATATATTCACTTAAAAAATAAGCTCGCCACCTTAGCCAACCAAACCGCGTTTCAATTAAAGCCAAAGGTTTTGCGGTCGCAATATTTAGAATGGTTAATCGGTGCGCATTCGCCCAAGATTTCGCCGCGCGACTTTGAGACACACTCAACTTCAACCCATGCCAAATATTTTTAATGTTGTAACGCTTAATCACCACATTCTGCTTGGCGACAATTGATTTCCCAACCGTGCAAGTGTTGCCGCTTTTAAGTCTATTTTCAGCGTCATTTAAAGCAACATCCAGCTGCCGCACTGTCAAATCTACAGCATCAAAATCACTAGCAAACGCCGTGTACTGCTCAAAAGTTTGCGTGACTTTTACATCGGTGCAGGTTCTAAACACTTTTTTATCTGCATAAGCACTGGCTGCTTTTTGGCGTAACTTTTGGGTTAAATTGTAGACATTTGCATAATCCGATACAGAGTATTTCGCGCCAATTAACTTGCAATAATGCGCATAACAATCATCAATCCAAGCGCTATCCAGCACATCTATTTTAGAGAAGAAAATCGCTAGATTTCGATGCTTTTGGCGCTGTTTAAAAAGTGGCGAGAATGGCTGAATGCCGTCGCCATCAATGGCATAAACCGTTTCAGCTTTAATTAGAAAGTTTTTAAAATATAAATCGGTTTGCTGTAAATCTGCGCGATGCAATTGCGCAACAATTGCAGTGAGCTTTAACATTAAATTTAAACGCGCCTCTTTTTCCTGCGTTGTGTTTAATTGCTGATAAAGCGCCTCTGCATTCTTCGACGGCTCTATTGCTTTGAATATCAACACTTCATTCAAGCCAGCATTACCGGCGTACAACAAATCTGGCGTTGCAATATTCACCTCAACCAAAGCTTGCACGCCCCGCTTATCGCGCTGCGCATAGCGCTTGGCATTAGCACCAATAAATAGCTTGGCATAGACATGGGTATGATTCCAAACGGCTTTGCAAACCAGACGTTTATTCGGCACTACGCGTACGATTTCACTAATTGCCAGCGTTGATCCGTCAGTCAACTGCAAATCGATCGCCATCACACACGGCGCGGTTATCGACTTTAAATCAGGCTGTTGCAAGGCGTGGAAACTTTACTAACAAGTTTAAAGCGGCTTCCAGCACTTCTGCCGTTTGAATTGCAGCCATCGACTCCGCTTTGATAATATGATGCTGCGGACGCACAGGGTACGGCCCCGCCAATATAGGATCAGTCGGGCCATACAGGCCAACAATCGGCACTGTTGAAGCAGATGCCAAATGAAAAACACCACAATCATGCGCAATGAATAAAGACACATCCTGCATTAAATCAAACACATCCTTAGCGCTGGTTTTACCAACCAAGTTAATGGTATTCGGCACATTTTGTTGAAATTGCTTAGCCAAAAACGCCTCATTTTTAGTGCCTGTCACTACAATTCTAATCGCAGGATTCGCCTTGATTAATGCTTGTCCAAGCGCAATATATTGATCGACCGACCAAAGCCGATCGTTATTGGCACGATCTTTATAGAAAAATTTCCAGCCATGCAGTGAGGTAGTGCCACAGCCCAAGTGAATATTTACTAACACATCAGTTGCACTGACATTACCCAAACCTGCAAATTTGCTCGCAACACCACTTCCAATCACATATTGCCTATCAGCATCTGTAATTGGCTGATTAATTAAAGATGCCACAAACTGCAATTGCTGCTCGCCGCGCGCAACTCCATTTACATATTCTGGAATCACCTTTAGCGGCGTTTTTCTGCCTTTAATTTTTTTTAATGCATTGATATTTAAGCAAATATGCTGATTATAATTTTTCGCCAATCGGTCAAAAGCACGCGTATTGCCAAATAAGCGATTTAAAACGATTAAGCGATTAATGTCTGGGCTATTTTCAAAAACTTCTGCACTTAATTTGTTCAACGCGACCACATCAATTGTCGCTTGCGGCAGATGTTTGCGTAAGAACTGGATTGCTGGCGTACAGAAAACATTGTTACCCGTACTTGCCGAAGCCAATATTAAAATCTTGTCTGTATTATTTAAATGCATGGTTTTATGTGCTTTTTTGTAATGACTTTTTATTTAAATAGCGACATAAAAATTTATGCCTTATGTTTAAAGTATTACCTGTTAAAGAGTTAATTCTAAAATACTGCTTAAAAAATGCTACTTTATTACTCGCTCTTAAATTGACTGCTCGATAATGTAACGTGATTAAATCAGCAAATCGAAACCACGCAATAAAAGCAGTGATGCGTGATTTTTCAAAATCAATGGTCGCAACATCGAAAATACCATCATTATCTTTTACAAACAGATGTTTAAGGTAAAGCGAGCGATGCTGAACGCCTGCTTGGTGCAATTTTCGCACCGCATTTGCCAATGCGCGCATTAGCATTCTTTGTTGATTAATGCTGATATTTGCGTGATTTTTTAGCCAATCATCTGCCGCCATAAATCCTGTTAACGCTTCGGTCAGCAATATCGCCTTGTCTTGCTGATTGCCAAAAAAAACCAGTTTTGGCGTTGCCACATTGCGCTTGCTTAAATATTCTAGAATCTCAAATTCGCGCACAAAAGTCGGTTCGCCCGCAAACGGATGTCGCCACGTGCGGCGCATGTGTGCTTGTTGTCGTTTAAGGTAAAACCCATGCAGTCTACCAGTCGCATCGGCCAATTCGATATAATTCACACCGCTCCAGCCGCCGCGCTCGCGGTTTGGCGGCTCAAACCAATCGCCTTGGTAATCCCACAACTGCTCAAAGCTAGCCAATTGATGCTGCTGCAACAATGGCTGATATTGGGGAGAAATAGTACTTTGCAAAAAATATCCTTTAAACTGTCATCTTTAAACCATCGAACACTGCTTTCAAATTGACTTGCAGCGTTTTGAATGGAAAAGCTTTTAACTTAAAACCTTGAGCATGCTTAACTTTATCTTTAATACTGTTTTTAAATTTTTCGGTATTTTATCACTACCGAGTTTACACCGCTTGGGCGTCGTGCTTGGTTGGTTAATCTATTGGTGCACGCCAAAATCGACAATCACCATTAAAAACAATATTAAAACCAGTGGGTTAGCTAAAGATGCGCAGCAATTTAAGCAGATTTTAAGTGAAAATATTGCAGAATCCGGTAAAGCAGCACTTGAAACCATTGGTGTTTGGCAAAAAAAAGAAGCGGAAATTCTGTCTTTGGTAAAACAAGTGTATGGCTGGGAGACGGTTAAAGATGCCTTGCAACTGGGTAAAGGGATTATCTTTTTAACGCCACATTTGGGTTGTTTTGAAATCACTTCCATTTATTATGGTTCAAAACATCCTATCACCGTGCTATATCGTCCACCGAAATTGCAACTACTGCACAACTTTATATTACAAGGCCGCACCCGCAAAGGCGTCACATTGGCAGAAGCGAATGCCAGCGGCGTACGGAAACTGATGCAAGCCTTGAAACGTAATGAAGCGATTGGTATTTTGCCCGACCAGATACCTGCTGCAGGCGAAGGTGAATGGGCAGATTTTTTCGGCAAACCCGCCTATACCATGACGCTTGCTAGCAAATTAGCAGAAAAAACAGGCGCGACGGTGATAATGGCATTTGGCGAGCGGCTAGCAAATGGTGCTGGTTATGCCATTCACATCACACCGCTGGCATCAATCGCCACTACAAGCTTATTAAACACTGCGATTGAGCAACAAATTGCGCTAAACCCAGCACAATATTTATGGCGCTATGACCGTTATAAACAAAGACGGCATGCGATGGAAAAACGAGAAGCGCCCGCAACTATTGTCGAATTGAAATCAAAATCCACCAAAAATCCTAGCGAATAGCTGATTTTTCTTTTTGCAAACGCTGCTGAAATTTTTGGCTATTAAATTTAGTTAACAAACCCTGCGCACGTCGTTCGACTTTCGCCCAAAAAGCAGCACTTTGCGGTAAATAATATTGTTTAAATACATCCAAATCTTTTGTGCTTAATCCACATTGCAACGCAGAAAAGTATAATCCGGCGATGTCTTTCATCACCGCGTTACCATTGCTGGGCTGGCCATGAAGCATGCGATGCAAATCAATTAAGTGCAGATTTTTAACACTTGAACTTTTAAAATTTACATCCTGTTTTTTTAAGACAAAATGGCATAAGTAAAAATCACGATGGCAAAGTCCTGCGCCATGAAGTTTATTGGCTAACTCTGCTATCGCTTGCATTAGCGCCTGTTTGAAACCATCAGAATAGCTAGACCAATCGGCACAGATATCTTCTATCGTCACAATATCGCCCAAATCTTCCGTCATCACAAAAGATTGCATAGTCGCGGGATTACAACCATGCTGACCATAAGCCACTAGTGGAGTAGTTGGTATGCCAATTGCATTGAGTTTTTGAATGGCGTTTACTTCTGTCATCGCACCAAGAATGGGCTTTTTAAAGGCAATTAAATTCTTAAAAATCTCAGCCCAGCCCACGCCGAAATGCTGCTTGATAAAATAGCTTTTTTCACCCAACGCCACTTGTATGGTTTTACGCCCACGCACGTCACGATAAGCTTTGCCAGGCATTTGCATCAATGCGCTAAACGCATCATCGCCTAAATGCTGTTTGATTTCGTTAGGCACAACTAAATGATTGTTCATAATGACGATATTTTATTGTTCAATACTGGATTTTGATTGGCCAGTTTTGCCTCTGCAAGCGCAATCAAAATTTCAGCCTCTGCGCTGCCATCATTGGCTTGCATAATCTGTTGCACATATGCCAAGCCATTTTGTGCCCATTGCGCCTTTTTATCGGCTTGTATCATCTGCAAAAACTGTTGATTAAAAATCGTTTGATTAAAAGGCGATACAGAGACAATTCCCGCATCGGCATCCGCCACATGCTGCGCATAACCACAACTTGCCGTAACCAACATTGGCGCGCCACAAGCCATGCCTTCCAATATGACTAACCCAGTATTTTCACGGTAGGCTGGATGAATACATACATTTGCCCCTTGCATCAATTGTGGCGTATCAGGCCGCCCTTTTGAAACCACAACATGATTTGCAATGCCCAGTTTTTTCGCCATTTTTTGAAATTGCTTGGGATTATCCTGTCCCACCGCAACTAATTTTGTATGGGCGCGCACATCATCAGGCAAAGCGGCAAGTGCTAAAATCGCACGATCCAAGCCTTTCATCGCGAAACCAGAACCAGTTAATAAAAACACAAAGTCATTGGGACCAAAGCCAAAAGCTTCGCGTAAATGCGCGCACATTGCAGCTTTATCTTGCAATATGAATCGCTCTGGCGACAAAAATGGTGGGATATAGTGAAAACGCTCACTTTGCGTGCCGTACCAATGTTGGAAATGCGGTTTTTCGGTAAGTGATACAGCTAATATTTGCGTATTAAGTTCTGCCGAAAACACCGCTTTTTCACACGCAGCAAACCATTTAAAACGTGGCAATAGCCGATATAAAAAATTACGCTGCTTGTGCGCACGCTCTATAAAACAAGGGTCTGCGGC
This sequence comes from Pseudomonadota bacterium, assembly GCA_040387515.1. Taxonomy (GTDB): domain Bacteria; phylum Pseudomonadota; class Gammaproteobacteria; order Burkholderiales; family Methylophilaceae; genus Methylotenera_A. The sequence goes on along the minus strand of JAZKDP010000012.1, from coordinate 43,907 downwards.
AAAATGTGCATCCAAACCAGCCATGCGGTTGTAGCCAAATACATAATCAAAATGGCGGTCTTTTATTTGCGCAAAAGTGGCCTGTATAAATTGTTGATAGCGCTGATAATTAAACAAGGCTTTTTGTGGCAACTCATGCACGGTGATATTTGCAGGCTCATCTCCTTGCCAATTCATGGTAAAAATCTCTACCGCATGCCCGCGCTTAACCAGCTCATTAGCGGTGCGCAACATATCGCGCTGCATGCCGCCAAACGGAAAGTATTTAAAAATGATAAAAGCAAAACGCAATTGAGGTGGTTTTGAGCGACTTAACGGTTTCAAAATGGCAAAAAATCAATTGTATGCGAAAATGCTTAAAATAATGCCTAAACCCATGAAAATTCTCATCGTTAAAACTTCATCGCTAGGCGATGTTATCCATTGCTTACCTGTCATCAACGACATTCACGCCACTTATCCAAACGCGCAGATTGATTGGATAGTTGAAGAGAATTTTGCAGATATTCCACGGCTACATCCAGCAATCAATCAAGTTTACACTGTCGCATTAAGGCGTTGGCGTAAGCAATTATTGAATGCAAAAACTTGGGATGAAATCAAACAGTTCAAGCACTTAATCGCGCAAAATAATTATGATGCAGTGATTGATACGCAAGGCTTATTAAAAAGCGCACTGATTACGCGTTTCACACATGGTGTCAAACATGGTTACAATAAACAGTCGATTCGCGAACCTATCGCCAGCTGGTTTTACGATAAAACCTACGCGATTTCTTATCAGCAGCATGCTGTCACACGAAATCGTACTTTAGCTGCATTGAGCATAGGTTATGCACCGCCTGTGGACGTGCCTGACTATGGTTTAGAAGCAAAATCCAATGCGGACAATAGCTCAATCAAACCTTACATTATTGCGTTGCATGGCACTAGCCGCGATAGCAAACTGTGGCCAACAGAGCATTGGATTACGCTAGGTCGCGCATTAAATCAAGCGCAAGTCGGCATGGTGTTGCCTTGGTCTAACCCAGCTGAATTGGCGCGTGCAGAGCAGATTGCAAAGACATTGAATAACGCTGTTGTATTACCCAAACTTAGCATCGCTGAGCTGGCATCTGTGATTAGCCAAGCAAAAACCGCCATTGGCGTTGATACAGGCTTATCGCATTTAGCGGCAGCGCTGAATATTCCTACTATCGCCATTTACACCGACACCAACCCTGCGCTTACTGGTGTAATGGGTAGCCAAGCACAGGCGATAAACTTGGGTAGTATTGGCGAAACTCCGAGTGTGGATGATGTTTTAACCTGCTTAAATAATATTCAATAGTCGTATTCAATCAGTTAATTAATCTAATTTATCCAAAATATTGTGCTAATTTTGCGCTGGCACACTTGAAATAAAATCGCTTATCCCCACGTTCAAAACAGTGTTATTAATGAATGGGGAAACACATGCAAGAAGATTTAGACAATCCACAACAATCTGAAACACCAATCGAAGAAAACGGTGTGCAAACAGCTGAAGAGCGCATTGCCGAATTAGAAGCGGCATTAGAAGAAGCCAAAGCCAGCGTTTTATACACCAAAGCAGAAGGCGAAAACATTCGCCGCCGCGCTAATGATGATATTGATAAAGCACGCAAATTTGCGTTAGAAAAATTTAGTGGCGAATTGCTTGCTGTAAAAGATAGTTTAGATGCGGCAGTGCTGATTGAAGCGACTGATGTACAAAGCTATAAAGATGGCATTCAAATTACCATCAAACAACTGGCTTCTGTGTTCGAAAAATTCAATATCGCCGAAGTAAACCCAGTGGGTGAGAAGTTTGACCCAAACAAACATCAAGCCATTTCAATGCTGGAAAACAGCGGCGAACCCAATACGGTGACTAGTGTGCTGCAAAAAGGTTATACCTTGAATGAGCGCGTATTGCGCCCTGCATTGGTAATGGTTGCAAAGTAAATAGCCACAAAGCTTTTAAGGCTATTGAAAAGCGAAAAATTCACCCAATATTACTGTTAAGTTGTTCAGTACCGAGTTTAAAAAATATGTTTTTTACAATCGGTTCGAACACATAACTCAAATTAAAGTTATTTAGAAAGATAAGGAATTAGCAACATGGGCAAAATTATTGGTATTGATTTAGGTACAACAAACTCTTGCGTCGCTGTAATGGAAGGCGGCAAACCACGCGTGATTGAAAACGCCGAAGGCGCACGCACAACGCCGTCTATTATTGCGTATCAAGAAGATGGCGAAATTTTAACGGGCGCACCAGCTAAGCGCCAAGCGGTAACTAACCCAAAAAATACGCTATACGCGGTTAAGCGTTTAATCGGTCGCCGTTTTGACGAAAAAGAAGTGCAAAAAGACATTAAGTTGATGCCATATACCATTGCCAAAAATGAAAATGGCGATGCATGGGTGGAAGTGCGCGGCGTTAAAATGGCGCCACCACAAATTTCAGCTGAAGTACTACGCAAAATGAAAAAAACGGCTGAAGATTATTTGGGCGAAGAAGTAACTGAAGCGGTAATTACAGTACCTGCTTACTTTAACGATAGCCAACGCCAAGCCACTAAAGATGCTGGCCGTATCGCGGGTTTAGATGTTAAACGCATCATCAATGAGCCAACAGCTGCTGCGCTAGCTTTTGGTTTAGATAAACAAGAAGGCGATCGCAAGATTGCGGTATATGATTTGGGCGGCGGTACATTCGACGTTTCAATCATTGAGATTTCTAGCATTGATGGCGAACATCAATTTGAAGTACTTTCAACCAACGGCGATACATTCCTTGGTGGTGAAGACTTTGATAACCGTTTAATCGACTTTTTGGCTGATGAGTTCAAAAAAGAAAATGGCGGCTTAGATTTACGTAATGACCTTTTGGCAAAACAACGCTTAAAAGAAGCGGCTGAAAAAGCAAAAATCGAATTATCAGGCGCGCAACAAACAGAAGTGAACTTGCCGTACATTACAGCCGATGCTACTGGCCCTAAACACTTAGTGGTGAAAATCACACGTGCAAAATTAGAATCTTTAGTTGAAGATTTAATTGAACGCACAATGGCACCTTGCCGCACAGCGATTAAAGATGCTGGCGTTTCAATTGACGATATTACCGACGTGATTTTAGTTGGTGGTCAAAGCCGTATGCCTAAAGTGCAAGAAAAAGTGAAAGAAATTTTTGGCAAAGAGCCACGTAAAGACGTAAACCCTGATGAAGCAGTGGCAGTTGGTGCGGCGATTCAAGGTGGCGTATTAAAAGGCGATGTTAAAGACGTGTTGTTGTTAGACGTAACGCCATTAAGCTTAGGTATTGAAACACTTGGCGGCGTGATGACGAAAGTTATCAAGAAAAATACGACGATTCCTACAAAGGCATCGCAAACGTTTTCAACGGCTGATGACAACCAGAATGCAGTGACGATTCAAGTGTTGCAAGGTGAGCGTGAAATGGCTTCTGCCAATAAATCGCTAGGCCAATTCAACTTGTCAGACATTCCACCAGCACCACGTGGCATGCCGCAAATTGAAGTGACTTTTGACATTGATGCCAACGGTATCTTGCATGTTTCTGCTAAAGACAAAGCGACTGGTAAAGAAAATAAAATTACCATTAAAGCAAACTCTGGTTTGTCTGAAGCTGAAATTCAGCAAATGGAAGAAGATGCGATTAAATATGCGGATGAAGATAAGAAATACCGCGAATTGGTTGATGCACGTAACGCAGCCGATGGCATGGTTCACTCAGTGAAAAAATCATTGAGCGAGCATGGCGATAAGTTAGATGAAGCTGAAAAAACAGCCATTGAAACAGCCTTAAAAGAGGTTGAAGAAGTGTTGCAATCAGATGACAAAGATGTGATTGAAGCTAAAACCAATGCCTTAATGGAAGCATCACAAAAACTGGGCGAAAAAGTATATGCTGAAGAGCAAGCAAAGGCTAACGCGGCCAATGCGCAACCTAGCCCAGAAGGTGAAAAAACAGTAGATGCCGAAGTGGTAGACGCTGAGTTTGAAGATGTGAAGAAAGACTAAGTTTTAATTTTGTTATCGATAATCGTTAGCGTCCTGAAATGATGCTAACGATTTTTCGTTATTAATTAATCATTAATCACTGTTCAAATAGATTAGATATCAGACATGGCAACTAAAAAAGATTACTACGAAGTTTTAGGCGTTAACAAAGATGCTTCTGAAGAGGAAATTAAAAAATCCTATCGCAAATTAGCGATGAAGTATCATCCTGACCGCAACCCTGACAACCCTAAGGCAGAAGAACAATTTAAAGAGGCAAAAGAAGCCTACGAAATGTTGTCTGATGACCAAAAGCGCGCGGCTTATGATCAATATGGTCATGCGGGTGTAGAGCAAGGCGCAGGTGCAGGCGGCTTTGGTGGCGCTGGTTTTGGTGATGCATTCGGTGATATCTTTGGTGATATTTTCGGTGGTGGTCGCCAAGGTGGTCAGCGTAACAATGTGTACCGCGGTGCGGATTTGCGTTACAACATGGAAATTAGCTTGGAAGATGCCGCAAAAGGCACTGAAACCAAGATTCGTATTCCTGTACAAGCGGCATGTGAAACCTGTAAAGGCACAGGCGCTAAAGCAGGCAAATCACCCGTTACTTGTACGACTTGTAATGGACACGGCCAAGTGCGCATGCAACAAGGCTTTTTCTCTGTGCAGCAAACTTGCCCAAAATGTCATGGCAGCGGCAAAGTCATTAAAGAAGATGACAAATGCGGCACTTGCCACGGTGCTGGTCGTCAAAAAATCAACAAAACTTTATCGGTTAAAATTCCCGCCGGCGTGGATGAAGGCGACCGTATTCGTTTGACTGGTGAAGGTGAGGCTGGCGTAAATGGCGGCCCAACTGGTGATTTGTACGTAGTTGTGCATTTAAAACAACATGAGATATTCCAACGTGATGGCGGTAATCTGCATTGCGAAATGCCAATCAGCTTTAGTACCGCTGCAATTGGCGGCGAGATTGAAGTGCCTACTTTAGGTGGATCTGCCAAAATGAAAATCCCTGCAGAAACGCAAACGGGTGGTGTATTCAGGTTAAAAGGCAAAGGTATTAAACCGCTTCGCCAATCTGAATCTGGTGATTTAATGGTGCATGTAGTGGTTGAAACACCGGTTAAATTAACCGAAAAACAAAAAGACTTATTACGTGAGTTTGAGATCAGCACTCAAGCAGATTCAGGCAAGCACAGCCCACGCAATAAAAGCTGGATGGATAAAGTAAAAGGTTTTTTTGATTAATCGATTTTTGAATAATTAATCAGCTTCAACATAATTGGGCAGTTACCTTAAAATTCGGTAACTGCCCAATTAGCTTTAAGCAAGTTCAAATGCTATTTCCAACCACCGCCTAACGCCCGATACAAACCAACCATTGCATTAATTTGCTTCTGTTTGGTTTCAATGAGTTCAGCTTTTGCTTCTAATGCCTCTCGTTGCGTAAGCAATATCTCTAAATACTCCGCTCTGGCAGACTTGAATAATTGATTCGCCACTTCTACAGAATCCGTTAATGCCTGAACCTGTGCAGTTTTCAATTGATAGTTTTTTTCTAAATTATCGATATTGGAAACCTGGTTTGAAACCTCCCCATAAGCGCTGATAATGGTTTGCTCATAATCGTAAGCAGCTTGTATTTGCGTTGCATTGGCATTTTTATACACCGCCGTGATTGCATTACGATTTACCAGTGGCGCCATGATATCTCCAGCCAACGAGTACATCAGAGATTCAGGCGTGCTCAGCAAATATTTGGGGTTAAATGCCTGAAAACCTAAGCCTGCGCGAATGGTGAAGGAAGGATAAAAATTAGCTTTTGCCACTGAAATGTTCAGGTCGGCAGCCGCTAATTCCAGCTCGGCTTTTCTGATATCAGGCCTATTTTGCAATAATTGCGATGGAATACCCGCTTGTACCATTTTAAGTTTCATCGCCATAAATTCTGCAGATGACCGTTGAATCGGTTGCGGCACTCGACCAAGCAAGAAGTTAATGCGATTTTCCACTTCAACAATCTGCTGTTTGATCACATATTGCTTACTCTCATTTTTCTTCACTTCGGCTTCAAAGCGCTTAACGCCCAACGAAGTCGCCCTACCATACTTCTGAAGTTGGCTTGTCACATCCAAGGCATTTCGCTGAATCTGGATATTCTGTTCCAGATTCAACGCTTGGTTGTCCAGTGCGATCAACTCATAATAGGCGTTTGCAATTTCGGCGACCAAATTGGTAATTAAAAAGTTTTTGCCCTCAATGGAGGCCATGTATTCCATGGTCGCCACTTTGGTCGCGTTCCTGAGTTTTTTCCAAACATCCAGCTCCCATGATGAATAAAGCCCAAACTGATAATTAGTCAAAGGATCAGGAAAGGCCTTACCTTCTTTAATGTCCAAGTTTTCCTCTACTGCGCCATTACGCGTGTAGCGACCGACTTTTTCCACATCGGCACCCGCACCAAAATTAACAAAAGGAAGATATTCACCTTTGCGTGCCTGTATCTCATTTTTTGCAATATTGATGCGCTGCGCCAAGATATTCACTTCTTTGTTGTTCACAATCGCAACATCAATCAGGCTAGATAAATATGTATCCTCAAAGAACTCCTTCCAGTTTATATTGGCTGTATTGGTTGCATCCTGCTCTGAGGTACTGTTTGTGTAGCTTACAGGTAAATTTGTATCAGCCTTTTTAGTGGTTAATAAAGGGATGGAGCAGGCTTGCAGCATCAATGCAAAACCGCCCACCGAAATCAGTCGAATATAGTTATGTTTACGCATCTTTATCTTCATTTCTATTGTAGTGATATAGCTCGGTTAAAGGCTCGAAGTCTTCATTTGCAATCAATGACTTACCTTCTTCCATTTTGGCAAAAATGTAGTACAGGCCAGGGATCAGAATCACGCCGAAAATAGTACCGAACAACATACCGCCTAAGGCCGATGTACCGATAGTACGGTTACCTACGGCACCTGCACCTGTGGCAACCACTAGCGGTATCAAACCAGCAATAAACGCAAACGATGTCATTAATATCGGGCGGAAACGGGCTTTGGCACCTTCAATCGCAGCTTCTGCAATCGACATACCTTGCTCGTGTTTTTGTACAGCGAATTCCACAATCAATACCGCGTTTTTACCCAGCAAGCCAATCAGCATGACCAGCCCTAGCTGTGCATAAATGTCATTGGCAAGCCCTAACATTTTAAGCAACAAGAACGTGCCAAACACCCCTGCCGGCAATGAGAGAATCACCGCTAACGGTAATAGGAAGCTCTCATATTGCGCAGCCAGCACCATGTAAACGAACACCAATACAACTGCAAAAATAATCACGGCTTCGTTGCCACGTTTTGCCTCGTCATACGACAAGCCTTCCCAGCCGATGTCATAACCGCGTGGTAATGTTTTAGCGGCTACTTCCTGTACGGCTTTAATCGCATCATCGGTGGTGTATCCATTGGCTGCTGCCGCACGAATCGTGGCTGAGTTATACAAGTTGTAACGCGTTATTTCATTAGGCCCTTGTTTTTTCTTCATTTTCATAAAAGAGGAATAAGGCACCATTTCGCCATCCTCATTTTTAACGAAGTAATTAAGAACATCGCTTGGATAGCGTCGGAACTCAGGGCTGCCCTGCACATAGACTTTGAAAAAGTTGTTAAAGCGGATAAAGCCTTGCTCATAGGTACTACCAATCAGGATATTCAGGTTATCCATGGCTTTACCAATAGACACGCCTTTTTGCATGGCTGCTTTATTATCTATTTCTAACTCGTACTGTGGATAATTAGCCGCATAGAAAGTGAACAAACCACTTAATTCTTTGCGCTTGCCCAAGGCAGCCATAAAGTCCTGATTGATCTTGTCGAAAGCGTGATAATCAGTGTTATCGGTTTTATCCAGAAGACGTAGCGCTAAACCCGATGCAGCACCATAACCAGGCACTGCCGGCGGCTCAAAGAACTCCACAACCGCACCAAAATTCTTGGTTTTTTCTTCCAGTTCTTCGATGATTTGATGCACGGATTTTTTACGCTGTGACCAATCTTTTAGGTTAATCAAACACGTACCTGCGTTAGAACCCCTACCCTCAGTCAGAATTTCATAACCAGCGAGTGAAGAAACAGAGGCAATGCCTTCGATACTTTGTGCCTCTTTTTGCAGTGCACGTGCGACCTTGTTAGTGGCTTCCAGCGTGCTACCCGGTGGCGTTTGGATAATGGCGTAGATTTGGCCTTGGTCTTCACCTGGAATAAAGCCAGCTGGTAGGGTTTTGTTAATGAAAAAAGTACCAAAAACAAAAGCACCTAGCACCACAATCGTCATCAGACGTAAAGTGACAATTTTGCTCAGTACATTGGTGTATCTGCCAGTCAGTCTTTCAAACCAGCGGTTAAAAATATCCAGAAAATAACTGATTGGCGTTTTACGTTTAACTTGCCCGTGGTTATTTTTAAGCAGCATGGCGCATAGCACCGGCGTTAATGAAAGGGCTACCACGCCAGAAATCACGATGGATGATGCCATGGTGATTGAGAACTGACGATAGAAAACACCCACTGGCCCTGTCATAAAAGCCACCGGAATAAACACCGCCGTCATTACTAAAGTAATAGCAACGATTGCACCACCGATTTCGCCTAATACTTGTTGTGTGGCTTTGTATGGCGTTAACTGCGCATTTTCTTCCATTTTCGCATGTACGGCTTCCACCACCACAATCGCATTATCGACCACGATCCCGATTGCCAGCACCAGTGCGAAAAGCGTAATTAGATTGATGGTGATGCCAAATACCTGCATAAAGGCAAAAGTACCGATAAGTGAAACAGGCACCGCTAAAATGGGAATCAGCGTTGAGCGCCAATCGCCAAGGAATATAAACACAACCAATGCAACCAACACAAAAGCCTCAACCAGTGTGTGCAACACTTTTTCGATAGACGCATCCAGGAACTTTGAAACGTCGTAGTCAACTTCATATTCCATACCAGTTGGGAACGACTTTTCAAGCTCTTTCATTTTCTCTTTTACTTGATCAATCACTTCACTGGCATTACTGCCGTAGTTTTGCTTTAGGATAATCGCAGAAGAAGGATAGCCATCTTTATTGGAGTAAATATCAAAAAACTCACTGCCTAACTCTACTTTGGCAATATCTTTCAGTTTCAGCACTTCACCTTCTGAATCAGCGCGGATAATAATATCGGCATATTCTTCTGGCTTGTTATAACGGCCTTTGTAGACCAGCACATACTCTTTCGATTGTGCTGCGATACCAGAACTCTGACCCAATCGACCCGGACGGCCAATAATACTTTGCTCGCCAATCGCTTTCATCACGTCTTCAATCGAGACTTTATACGCACGCATCCTGTCTGGATTCAGCCAGATGCGCATCGCATATTGGCGACTACCTAGAATTTTTGCGCTGGCAATGCCGTTAACCCGTTGTATTTCCGGAATGACATTGACGTTGGCATAGTTGAACAAAAATTTCTCATCCGCATTTTTGTCTTTACTGAACAAATTGATGTACATCAGCATGCTGGGCTGTACACGTTCTACCACCACGCCCTCTAACTGTACTAACGTAGGTAGTCGACTCATCACTTGGTCCAGGCGTGTTTTTACGTTAATCATGGCCTGATTGGGATCAGTACCCAAACCAAAAATTACTTGAATGGTTGCTTCGCCGGCACTGGTCGCATCTGAAACGATATATTTCATACCGGGCACACCGTTAATAGCACGCTCGATTGTGATGAGCGATGACTGCACCAATACATCGGCACTTGCACCTGGATAGGCTAAAGAGACAATCACGCGTGGTGGCGCGATATCCGGGAATTGAGAAGTGGGCAGTGTCCTAATCGACAGAAACCCTAGAAACACAATAATCAGAGATAGCACGATGGCCATCACTGGTCGTTTGATAAAGATATTAAACATGGTTAGTTTCTTCTTTCACTATTCAGCATGCAGATTTAATTGTGAAATAACTTTTTCGGCCGACTGAACATTCAACTCAATTTTTTCTCCGTTGTGTACCTTGCGCAGTCCCTCCAGAAGCACCATGTCGTCTGCTTTTAAACCGCTTTTTACAATGAATACATTCGGCAGTTCTGCTGCGACCGTGATTAGCCTTTGCTCTAATTTATTTTCTTTGTTCACCACGTAAACATAGAGCTTATCCAGAATCTCAAACGTGGCTTTCTGCGGAATGATCAACGCATTTTTGTAAGGAAGATCAATGAGAATGTTGCCTGTTTCACCATGCCTAAGAATTTGCTTGGGGTTTGGGAAAACCGCCCTGAATTCGATATTGCCAGTTTTGTTGTCAAAATCGGCCTCGATGGTTTCGACTTTTCCTTCCTGATCGAATATTTGGCCATTTGCCATTTTCAAGTGCACTTTTACTGGGTTCTGGTCAACTCTGTTGGTTTTGTAATCCAAATATTCAGACTCAGGCACATTAAAATAAACCCACATTTTGCTGATATCAGACAGTGTGCTTAATAAATCACCTTCAGCTACCAAGCTACCGTTTCTCACACTAAAACGATCCATAATGCCGCTAAAAGGCGCGTTGATATTGGTAAAATTCAGATGAGTTTGTGCAAGATTCACTTCTGCACTGGCTTTATCCAGCTTGGCTTTTGCTAAAGACAGTTCATTGGGCGACACAATGTTTTTGTCGTTGAGCGCTTTTGTATTTTGATATTCGATACGCACCATTTCAGCTTCAGCCTTTGCTTTTTGCAATTCGACTTCATACAAATTCGGCATAATTTTGAACATACGTTGACCTTGGTTGACCGTCTGCCCTTCATCCACGTAAATTTTTTGTACATAACCCCGCTCTAGCGCTCTTAATTCAATATGCTTGAATGCATGAATCTGGCTGACGTACTCTTTGGTGATTGAGGTATCTTTACGCAGTGGCTGCGTGACCTCTAATTTAAGTAATTCTTCTTTCGGCTCTTCTGAATGATGGCAAGCGCTAAGAAGCAACACTGACAGGCCTAAACCTACAAATAATTTATTAATCATATTCATTTCTATTTAAAAAAATATAAACAAAGAGGAAGCTGGATATTCCACTTTAATCGTCTCTAGCCAAGTAAATTACTACCGCAAACCATCAACACTCAGGCTATAAAAATCTATATAACAGGCGTGATGAGGCGCAATTTCGCTTGAAATTGGATACAAACAGATGGCAATTAGGCTTTAAGAATTAGTGAGTATTGATTTTTGAGTAATCGAAACCAGTAAGCAGCATAAAACTGTACGGATTATTTGGTACTACTCAAGAAAAAATGACACACTAAACCGCGCACAGCACTGATTAAAAATCAGGTTAGTAGCGTGCACCCAATGTGAGAATCTGTTTTGGGACTAAAGGAACGGGGGAGAACGAGGACGGATGTGGTATAAAAAAGTAAGGCGAGGCGTAATGCTCTTAGAACAAACAAACGTAACGGCAAAAACATTTGCCAAGATCAACAGTAAACTTAAAATCAAGGCATCAGTAGAATGCTGATTTTCTATTGGTGGTTCTGAATCACCATTGAACTCTTGCCCGGAAACAAAACGAATCCTATTAGTATCTTCTGTATAAGAAGAAGTATCAGAATAGTGTGAAACCAAGGAAAACCCAGCCACAGCCAATAAGACTGTTAAAAATAACAGCCTTATTTGTAGACTAACTGAATTTAAATTGTATCTCATGGTTTGATTTTACATATTGCGTAGTAAGAATTGGAACAGGTTTTTATTTAAACAAGCGTATTGTTGATTACAAAAACCCGAATGCATTCTATTTGAAAAAAATTATTTTCACAACGACTCTATTTTATTATTCACCGTTTGTTTAGTTTCATCCGTATTGCGCAAAAATGTGTCTATCAATATCTGATAAGACGATTTCTTTTACAGATTAACTAATCTCAATTAGGTTCATACTTAATCAATAATATTAATGTAAACACGGTCAATACAAGCACATACAAACGTATATATTTCAGATTTTAATTGGCTTAAGTAGCTGAATAATCTAAGTTAAGTGTTATTCTGTGGCTCGTTTTAAACATGTTTTAACCAAATTAGTGAAACCCGATAACAGCAAACTTAAGCTACATCCGCGCAATAAACATCGTGAGCGATATGATTTTGACCAGCTTACGCAAGCAAGCGCAACATTGGCGCAGTATGTGCGGCTGAACGAATATGGTGATGCTTCTATCGACTTTTCCAATCCGCAAGCGGTTAGAGCATTAAATCAAGCATTGTTAAAGCAGTTTTATGGGGTGTCTGATTGGGATATTCCCAATCAGTATCTTTGCCCGCCGATTCCTGGCCGCGCAGATTATTTGCATTATCTTGCCGATTTGCTTAACGAACTTAATGGCGGTCAAACATCAATTGGTGAATGTGTACGTGTGTTAGATATTGGTGTGGGTGCCAATATGATTTACCCTTTAATTGGCAATCGCGAATATGGTTGGTATTTTGTAGGAGCAGATATTGAGGCGAAAGCCTTACAAAATGCGCAACATATCATTGATGCGAACACGCTTTCAAATGCAATCGAACTTCGACTGCAAACTTCACCACCCTCTATTTTTAAAGGCATTATTCGTCAAGATGAGGCTTTTGCCTTAACAATGTGTAACCCACCTTTTCATGGCTCGTTAGAAGAAGCGCAAGCAGGCACTAAGCGTAAATGGCAAGGTCTTGGCAAACAATCAGCCAAACATGCGGCAGATAAAAAATCGACGATATTGAATTTTGGTGGCCAAAGCGCAGAACTATATTGTGAAGGCGGCGAAGAAGCTTTTGTGACCACGATGATTAACGAAAGTAAGCAATTTGCAACGCAGTGCCTGTGGTTTACTACGCTTGTCTCAAAAGCGGCTAGTTTGCCCAGTATTTACCGTACGCTTAAAAAAGCGAATGCATTAAAAGTAAATACGATAGAAATGGCGCAAGGCCAAAAGCAAAGCCGCATCGTTGCCTGGACTTTTCTTAACCCTAGCCAACAGCACGCTTTGGTGGCTGCACATTTTTCTAAACATGTTGAGTCGTAGATTAAATAACGCGTTACGCCATATTACTTAACCATACGTAATAAGCCAGATTTCAATCATGATTTGTCCATGCGTTTGCTTTAAGCATCCTTTAACCGATTTTTAAAACTTAATAATTGCAGATTTTAAATTTATATGTTTTATTTCCACTCATTAACAATTCATTAACTTTAAATATTGACCACTTACATTTAGGTTACACGCGCGTCATCTAACTGACATATCTCTTTGATATTATTCATTTAACTTAATTAAATGGAGATAATAAAAATGAAAAGAGCATTAACAAAGAGTATTTTTCTTGGCGCCTTGGTATTAACAACTTTGGCATTTGGCTCTTTTAAAGCCAATGCTTCAGGCTTTAACCAAAACGCTGCACATGATGGCAAAGTCATGTCATCAATTAAATTTCAGGATGTGTTGGAAAATACATCACCGAATCAACTAGCAAGCAATTTTGGTAAGCCAGACGAAATTGTGATGATGAAAAATGCAGCAGGTGATGTTGCAGGTGTTATTTGGGTTTACCGCGATGCTGTTTTGAAGGCGCGTGGCATGATGGATGCAAGCTTTGTGTTGATTAATGGCCAAATGAGATACGTGACGTTATCGGATGCAGCTTAATTTAGTCTGACACCATTTTGTGAATAGATTTTGCCCGCAATTGCGGGCATTTTTTTGTGTATGAGACATCAATAAAGTACTGTGCATAGAGAGTTAGTGGCTAATCGCTAATATTATTGACCCATAACCATCTCTTCTCGCACCTACATATATCAACTAGATAAAAAACAAATCGCAAGATATACTGCAACTGCGTTTATATAGGCAAGCGCGTATCTTAATTTGTTATTTAAGCATTCTCATGAATTTATATCCTGTCACCATCATTGAAAATTTTTACGAAAATCCTGATGCGGTGCGTCAATTCGCGCTCAGTCAAAAATATCAGTTTCGGCGTGAATTAAAAGATGCAAAGTACGTGTTTCCTGGTTGCCGCACTAAAGATTTGTCGATTATCAACAAACCTTTATTTGAAAAAGTCTGCAGCAAAATTGTGTCGGTATTTCATAATACTGAACACGATCACATGCGCTGGGCGATTACAACGAGCTTTCAAAGCGTTTCGGCAGAATATGATCGTGGCGTGATTCATACGGATAGCAACACCATTTTTGCGGCGGTATTATATTTATCGCCAAATGCGCCGCTAGATGCTGGCACCTCGTTATACAAGCCCAATAAAAACTTTGATGCTGCAAAATATGAACAAGCATTAAAAGATAACGATAAACGTTTTGAAGCGGGAAAAATCGCAATGGATACGGCTTATCACGATATGTTTGACGAAATCGTGCGCGTGAATAATGTATATAACACGCTGATTTTATATGAAGGTCGCCATTATCATGCAGCGAACCAGTTTTTTGGCAAAACCTTAAAAGACTCGCGTTTGGCACAGGTATTTTTTGTGAGCAAAATCGATGCGCAAAAACACAATGTTTTTCCATTAAATCGAACTAGCGCAATCAACGTTTAAAACCTCGTCTATTTGAACCATGCCCAGCAAAACAATGAGTATCAAGCTTGCTGGGCATTCAATTTAAAACGCTTAATTAAAAACCTAGCTTAAATTATTCAAGATTGCAGTTAGCTCATCTCGTACATCTTTAAAGTCCGCATATTTTCTAGCTTCTGCACCGTCATTAAAAGCACGTGCATACCAATAGTGACTATTCCCTACGTCACCTTCTATTTTATGAAGTACCGCATGTAACCAATTGGCGGTGGCGTCAGAATAATCTTGCGCGATATTGTGCGAAGTTTCCCAATCGCCATCTAAAGCGGCTTGCACTGCGATTCTCAGTTGTTGCTTATTGTCAGTCATATTTGTATCAATATTGACCTAACTCATTCGCTATCTTGGATATTCGATACTGCCTTTTTGAATAAACTCAATTTTATAGCCATCAGGATCCTCAATAAAAGCAATCACAATCGTGCCGTGTTTCATCGGCCCTGCTTCACGAATCACTTTTCCGCCCGCCGATTTTACTTGCTCACAGGCTTTATAAGCATCATCCACCTCTAAGGCCATGTGGCCATATGCGCCGCCCATTTCGTAGCTGGTTTTGCCATAATTGTAGGTAAGCTCAAGTACGCTGTTATCGTACTCATTACCATAACCCACAAATGCCAGCGTAAATTCACCATCAGGATAATCTTGTTGGCGAATCAGCTTCATGCCTAATACTTTGGTGTAGAAATTAATAGACTGCTCTAAGTTGCCGACGCGCAGCATGGTGTGCAAAATTCTCATTTCAAACTCTCCTTAAACTTTGTAGATTCATTATTTTTAGGCTGTTTTTAACAGTGTGAGTCGATAATACTTATCCAACAACTGCTCTTGCGTCTCCACTACATCTGGATTAAGCGGGATGCAACTCACCGGACACACTGCCACACATTGCGGCGCATCAAAATGCCCTACACATTCTGTGCACAAATTTGGATTAATTTCGTAAATTTCCTGACCTTGATAAATCGCCTCATTCGGACATTCTGGCTCACAAACATCGCAATTAATACATTCATCTGTTATAAAAAGCGCCATGTTTATTAAGCTTTATTCAGCTTTTGAATAATGGCATCTTCAACCGTGGATGAAACAAACTGATGCACATCACCACCCAATTTGGCGACTTCACGCACAAGGCTGCTTGAAACAAACATATATTGCTCAGACGGCGTTAAAAACAGGGTTTCTAATTTTGGATAAAGCTTGCGATTCATTCCCGCCAATTGAAATTCGTATTCAAAATCGCTAGCAGCGCGCAAGCCGCGAATCACCATTTGCGCGCCTTGATCTTGCACAAACTGCATTAACAAACCACTGAATCCAACTACTTTAATATTGCTGGCCTTTTTAAAACCACTTTGCGCAAGTGCGACACGCTCTTCTAGACTAAACAAGGTACTTTTATTGGTACTAGCCGCAACGGCCACGATTAACTCATCAAACAAATTAGCCGCGCGATGCACAATATCTTCATGACCTAAAGTAATGGGGTCAAATGTTCCTGGATAAACAGCAATACGGGTTTTGCTCATTAAATTGACCTTTAATCAGTGCAACATTCAATATGAAGAAACTTAAACCGATTTTAACAAATGATAGTAGACGTTGCCTGCTTTATTTTGCTTGATGACTTGCCAAGTACCGTTGGATAGCACTTCAAATTCAGCCTCAACATACACAATACAATCCTCAGCAAGGTGCGGATTTAACAGCGGTAAAATCTTGTTTATCCAATCTTTGTTGTAAGGTGGATCGCAAAAGATAATGTCAAATTTTTGCGTATTCTGACTTAAAAACTGCAACGCATCCAAATGATGCATTTGGCAATTCTGCGCATTTAATAGTGTTTTATTTTGCAAAAGTGATTTAAACGCTGTGGTCGCATTTTCTACCATCACCACACTTTTGGCATTCCGTGATAATGCTTCAAATCCAAATGCGCCCGTTCCTGCAAATAAATCCAAACAGTTTTTACCGGTTAAATCTTGCCCCAGCCAATTAAACACGGTTTGCCGAACGCGCTCTGGCGTAGGCCGCAACCCTTCAGCATCAGGAAACTTCAGTAAACGACTACGCCAAACACCGGCATTAATGCGAATTTGATTGGTGGCAGTTTTAGTGCCGGATTTGGTGTTAAGTTTAGATTTAGACAAGGTTTTGTATAGACAAGTTAATCGTCGAGTGCAAAACCTTATTTTACCGCTTTATGGCTTAATTTTGATGCATTAGGTTTGTTTTACTGGCCGCCAACAATAACTGATACAAAATGATCTGGTTTGATACGGCGGTTAAAAGCATCCTTAATCTGCGCGGCCGTCACTTTATTCACTTCTTTATTAAAATCGTCTAAATAAGTTAATGGTAATTTGTAAAATCCAATCACACTCAAGTAATCTAAAATTTTATTGTTACTGTCAATGCGCATCGGAAATCCGCCGATAATATTGGATTTAGCCGCTTTCAACTCTTTTTCAGTCACACCATTTTGTATGAATTTGGCTAAGGTTTCGTTCACCACTTTAAGCGCATCATTTGCTTGCTCTCTTTTAGTTTGCAACCCAATTTGAAATGGGCCTAATTCGCCCATTGGCATAAAATAGCTGTAAACGCTGTAAACCAAACCACGTTTTTCGCGCACCTCTTCGGTTAAGCGTGACACAAAACCCCCGCCACCTAAAATGTAGTTGCCCACATATAAAGGAAAGTAATCTGCATCACCGCGTTTCACGCCTGGGTAGCCCAACAAAATATGCGATTGGCTGGCTGGGTGATTAATGTTTTGTGTGCTTGCGGCGCTTGGTAGTGTCACTTGTGCGATTTTTGCAACCGCCGCACCTTGTGGCAAACCTTTCGATACGTTTTCTGCAATTTCACGTGCTTGCGTTACAGTCATATCGCCTATCAAGGCGATTGTGGCACTTTTTGCGCTGTAATATTGCTGATAAAACGCGATTAAGTCATCGCGCTTCATCGCTGTAATCGTGTCAACTTCACCACTTTCATCCAAACTGTAAGGATGCGCGCCGTATAAAGCCTGCATAAACGCCTTGTTTGAAATGCTTTCTGGCTGAGTTGCGGCCTCTTGCAAACCCGCAATGATGCGTGTTTTTTCACGCTCTAAAATCGCTTGCGGAAAATCGGGTTTATGCAAAATCTTATTGAACACAGTCAACGCCTTGGCTTGCTCACTGGTTAA
The DNA here is from genome assembly GCA_040387515.1 of Pseudomonadota bacterium. Taxonomy (GTDB): domain Bacteria; phylum Pseudomonadota; class Gammaproteobacteria; order Burkholderiales; family Methylophilaceae; genus Methylotenera_A. The sequence goes on along the minus strand of JAZKDP010000012.1, from coordinate 26,002 downwards.
TGTGCGCAACTTAAATGCCGCTCTATCTAAATCCAACTCGCCGCCTAAAATAGCGCCAATATCCGCAAACTGGTTGGTAATCGCCTCTTCACTCAAGCCATCTGCGCCGAGCGTCATCATATATTTGGTGACACCCGCAACGCCAGAAGTCGCTTTGCTATCGTGCGAACTACCTGCAGGAAAATTCACACTCATATCAATAATCGGCAAATCATGATTTTCAACAAAATACACATCGCTGCCAGAAGTCGTTTGCCAGTGATTAATTTTAACGGCAGCGTTGGCATTAAACGCCAAAAGCGTAATAAATAAAGCGATTAAATATTGCATTGTTTTCATTCTAAAACCTTAAAAATAGATTTTTAATTTATAAACTATTATCAAAAAATGCAAAGCTTTAAGTCAGACTAGGCG
>JAZKDP010000012.1:0-25578 GCA_040387515.1 Pseudomonadota bacterium | reverse complement strand
AACGACGTATGACGACAAGGTTTGCATTTTTGCTTAATGGATGTGTGGCTTGCCGACTGGCTTGGCATTCGGATCAATCGGTTGCGGATCTAGCGTCGCAATGGTCATGTTATCTTTAACCAAATATTTCTTTGCCACCGCTTGTATTTGTTCAGAGGTAATCGCCTTAAGCTGTTCAGGATATTCTTTCAGCAAGCGCCAGCTGTAACCCATGGTTTCAAGTTGCCCAATTTGCATTGCTTGGTAAAACATCGAATCACGTTGATAAACATCCGTTGCAATCACGGCGGCTTTTACACGATCAAGCTCTTGTTGTGTCACGCCACTGGTTTTAATTAACTCAATTTGTGCGATTAAAGCGGCCTCTAACTCGGCCACAGTTTTGCCTTCTGCTGGCGTGCCAACCAGCTCAAATAATGCTTCACGACCACGCGACGTGCTGTCATATCCAGCGCCAACATCAACAGCAACTGAGTTTTCGCGCACTAGTTTTTGATTTAATCGAGCAGAATCATTACCGCTTAACACGCCGGCCAATACATCCAGCGCATAGGGTTCCCACGCTTGTTCTGGCGTTGATGATTTTGCTTGCAACGTTGCTTTATCTTGCAAAGTAGGCACATGGAAACCCATCATTAAATACGGCAACTTACCGGGTGCTTTCACTACAACGCGACGTTCGCCAATTTGTGCAGGCTCTGTTTGCGGTTTTCTGGCTGGCAATACTTTAGGTTTTAGCCCACCAAAATATTGTTTGGCCAATTTTAATACCTCTTGCGTTTTCACATCGCCCACCACCACTAAGGTCGCGTTATTTGGCGCATACCAAGTGTTGTACCACTCCCGTGCGTCTGCGGTAGTCATGTTTTCCAAATCATTCATCCAGCCTACAATTGGCCTAGCGTATGGATGTGCTTTAAAAGTAGTCGATTGGAATTGCTCATTTACTTTTGATTGCGGCTTATCTTCTGTGCGCCAGCGACGCTCTTCCATCACCACTTTAATTTCTTTAGCGAATTCGGCATCGGTAATCACTAGATTCGCCATGCGATCCGATTCCAATTTAAAAGAAAGTGGTAAATGCGATTTTTCTAATTGCTGATAGTAACAAGTGTAATCCGTGCCAGTGAAAGCGTTTTCCTTACCGCCTGCGGCTGCAACAATGCGCGAAAACTGGCCTGCGGGTATCTTTTTTGTACCTTTGAACATCATGTGTTCCAGCACGTGCGCCACACCAGTCTTGCCATTTACTTCGTCCAAGCTGCCTGCGCGATACCATACTTGTGACACCACTACTGGTGCGCGATGGTCTTCTTGCACAATCACCTTCATGCCGTTCGGCAATTTAAATTCTTGTATCTCGGCTTGTGCAAATAATGGACTGAGCACCAATAACAGTAAGGCTAATTTCAAATTTGCTTTTTTTATCTGGGTTTGCACAAAAATCTTTCTTAAATTCAATAATTGATAAGCACTTGAATGACTATGCTTAAATTAATTTAGTTCCTGCCTGCCACTAATGGCACGCTCACGATTTTACGACTAAAATGCTTATTAATTGTTATTTAAAGTTAGCCATGTTTAATATTTTCAAGAAAAAACCTCAGCCTGATAGCAGTATTGACAAAGAGCCCACTGTTAACGAAACAGAGTCTCAAACAGAAGCAACACTCGTAAACACAACACCAGTCATAACTGAATCCGTCAATGCAGAACACATCAATCCAGAAACACAGGAAATAGAACCTAAAAAAGCAACGTTAAGTTTCACTGAACGTCTAAAACAAGGCCTATCTAAAACTCGCCAACAACTTGGCGGCCAGTTAAACAGTCTGTTTGGCGGCGGAAAAATCGATGCCGATACTTATGAAGAATTAGAAACGATTCTTTTAACATCCGACATTGGCGTGCCAGCAACACAGCGATTACTCGACAATTTAAAAAAGCGTGTTAAACGCGAAAACTTACAAGATACGACTGCGCTTAAACAAGCATTAAAAGCGGAATTATTGGCCGTATTAACGCCATTAGAAATACCTTTGCAAACCAATACCCATAAGCCTTTTGTGATTATGCTGGCTGGTGTTAATGGTGCTGGAAAAACCACCACTATTGGCAAATTAGCCAAGCAATTCCAATCGCAAGGCAAAAGCGTTTTAATTGCCGCTGGTGATACATTTAGAGCCGCCGCGCGTGAGCAATTACAAGTGTGGGGCGAGCGTAACAATGTGCATGTGATTGCCAGTGAAGGCGGTGATGCAGCAGCGGTTATTTTTGATGCGGTGAATTCTGCCATGGCAAAAAAAATTGATATTGTGATTGCTGATACAGCAGGACGTTTGCCCACGCAAATGCATTTAATGGATGAGATTAAAAAAGTGCAGCGCGTGATAAATAAAGCCTACCCTGGCGCGCCGCACGAAACATTATTGGTGATAGATGCCAATACTGGCCAAAATGCCGTCAGCCAAGTGAAAGCATTTGATGATGCTTTAGGTATCACTGGTTTGGTGCTCAGTAAATTAGACGGTTCTGCCAAAGGTGGCGTGATTGCAGCGATTGCAGAAGCCAGACCGATACCGATACGTTTTATTGGCATAGGCGAAGCAATTGACGATCTACGACCATTTAATGCGCAAGCATTTGTGGATGCGCTATTTGATTAAGCTCATTTGATTAAAAATTTTCATTCACTAAGCGATATAATATTTAGATGAACCATTTCAACTCAGCCTTTAACCAAGTGACCTTATGATTGTTTTTGACAACGTCACCAAACGCTATCCAGGCAGTATCGATGCCATTAGCAACGTGAGTTTTACAATTGAACAAGGCGAGCTTGTTTACGTCACTGGCCATTCTGGTGCAGGCAAAAGCACCTTACTTAAATTAATGGCGGCGATTGAGCGCCCTTCTAATGGCACGGTGCTGATTAACAATCAAAACGTCAGTAAAATAAAAGAAGCTACACTGCCTTTTATTCGCCGCAAATTCGGGCTGATATTCCAAGACCATAAATTACTTTATGACCGCAATTGCTTTCAGAACGTCGCCTTGCCACTGGCTATTAACGGCATTACAGGGCAAGAAGCCGCTAAACGCATTCGTGCGGCTTTAGATAAAGTAGGTCTTTTAGGCCGCGAAAAATCCATGCCGATTACATTATCTGGTGGCGAACAACAACGTTTGGCAATTGCACGCGCGGTTGTGAGCAAACCGGCTATTTTGATTGCAGACGAACCGACTGGTAATTTGGATAAAAATTATGCGGCGGACATTTTGACGCTTTTTAAAGCATTTCAACAAGTAGGTGTCACCGTTATCATCGCTACGCATGATGCGCTAGGGCGTGCGGATGGTGAGCATCAAGCGCCTAATCAAGATACAACACACTCTGAACATAAAGTATTGCATCTGAATCATGGCAAGCTAGTAAACCCGATTAATTCAGAGGTGATTGCATGAAAACTTGGCTAATACATCATGCACAGGCTTTACAGCTAGTATTATCACGCTTTCAAAAAAACAGACTTGGCACTTTATTAATTTGCTTAAGTATAGGCGTCACCCTTGCATTACCAAGTGTGGCTTATATTATTTTAGATAATTTAAATGGCTTGGTAAACAGTGTTAAAAGTGAATCACAGATCAGTGTATTTTTAACAGAAAAGCATGACAAAGTACTTGTCTCAAGCATCGAAAAAACACTGAAACAAAACCCAGCCATTCAAAACGTCACATTTATCTCAAAACAAGACGCGCTTGAGCAGTTGACGGCAATTGATGCGAATAAATCGCTGCTAGATTCTTTGCAAGGCAACCCTCTGCCCGATGCGTTTTTTGTTGAGCCTAAAATATTGGATGCTGCTTCTATTGATACGCTTAAAAATGAATTAAGCAAAATAGACGGCGTAGAAACTGTTTTAGTGGATGGCGTATGGATTAAACGCTTGAACTCGCTGCTACTTTTAGGTAAAAAAATCTTAATTATTTTGGCTGGGCTACTCGGCTTCGCGTTGATTGCCGTTATTGGCAATACCATTCGCATGCAAATTTTAACGCAAAGCGCAGAGATAGAATTAAGCCAACTTATCGGCGCAACTAAAAGCTTTATTCGCAGACCATTTTTGTATGTTGGTGGTTTATATGGATTAGGTGGCGGCGTATTAGCGTTGATTATTACGTGGGTGATGATTATATTTTTTAATCAAACGATAAAAGCTATCGCAAATAGCTATCAATCCGATTTCAACTTACACTTTTTATCGTTTTCTGAAATTTTAGTTATTTTAATTATTTCAAGCGCGCTTGGCTGGTTATCTGCCTATTTTTCACTGTCCAGCTCAGCTAAAAAGACTTAGCTTTCGCAAGTAAGTCTTTCCAAGCTGTTAACTAAGCCAGTCAGTCACGATTCGAGCGGCCACTGCAATTACTTCACTTTTGGCTTTTGCGTCTTGCTTATGCTGCGTGGTGTAAATTGAAATCACCAGTGGCTTGCCTTGTGCAGGCCAAACCACTGCAATATCATTAGCGGTGCCATAATCTCCGCTACCGGTTTTATCTGCAATTTTCCAATCCGTTGGAATACCCGCCTTAATACGTGTTGCGCCAGTTGTGTTGCCAAGCATCCAAGCCTTCAGTTTCTCACGATGCTTGGACGGCAAGCCATCACTCAGTAACAACTGGTAAAGGCTAAGTCCCATTGCCATCGGCGTGCTTGTGTCGCGAGGGTCGTCTGGAATCGCAGAATTAAGTGCTGTTTCCCAACGGTCAAGCCTAAACGTTTTATCGCCAATTGATCGGGAAAAAGCGGTGACCGCTTTAGGGCTTCCTAAAATATTCATCAATAAATTTGCCGCCGTATTATCACTGTATTGCAGAGCCGCCGCACACAGATCAGCGACCGTCATGCCTACTCCAATATATTGCTCGGTGATTGGTGAGTAGTTAACCAGTTCATGCCGTTCATACTTGACGAGCTGCTCTAGCAATGCTGTTTCTTGCACACTTTTAGTGAGAATAGCAGCTGCGACTAGGACCTTAAACGTACTACACACTGGAAATCGTTCATCAGCACGATAATTTAATTGGTGACCATTAGCGGCATTAAGAGCAAATACACCCAATCGCCCATCTAAATTTTTTTCCAGTGTTTCCAATCGCATCTTTGCCAATGAATTAGCATTTTCTCTAGCGGGCGAAGCGGTGCATCCTGCTGAAATAATTGACGCAGCAATAGCTGCCAAAAATCTTCGACGATTGGGGTATTGATTCATGAATATAATTTTGTTGTCAGTTTTAAGCATGCCTATTTTAAGTTATAGATATTCAATTCAGTATACCTAATCATGTCTGCAGTTAAAGCAGAGACATATGAATCTCAGCTGATCTTATTCCTGAAGGCTTGAAACACGAACAGTACGACAGACTATATGCAAACTATCAAAATCGAAACTGGGTCTTTATTTCAAACTTAAAGGCGAGTTAAAATAACTCGCTGAGCAAGTCTGGCCCGAATACCTCTTTATGAATATTGTGTTTCCCTACACCAGCCTCTGTTAGTTGCTCTTTCACACATTTCATAAACTCGGTTGGGCCACAAAGATAGAACTTTGTATGATCACTTTCCCACTCTGGAAAATGCTTAACGTGCATAAAGCCATAAAATTCATTAGGGACAGCGACACCATCGTACACCGCATCGCTAAAAAATGTCCGGACTTCCAAATTTGGCATCACTTGCAATACTTGCTCAATATCATCTTGATGTGATTGGTGATCTTTACTTTGTGCCGCATGTGCAAAAATGACTTTTTGGGAGGGATTCACTTCAGAAAAATGTTTTAAAGTTGCAATCATTGGGGTAATTCCTACTCCACCAGAAATAAGAACCAGCGTTTCATTTGCCTGTACTTCAGGCGTGAAATCGCCTGCGGGTTGACCCACAAATAACGTGTCTCCAATTTTCAGATGATCATTCAACCAATTAGACACTCGCCCTGCTGGACTTTCTGTTTGATACGATTCTCGCTTTACGGAAATTCTATAATGGTGATTTGAAGGCGCATCTGACAGGCTATATTGCCTTAATTGACGCGCACCATCAGCAAAATCCACAGCGACACTGACATATTGTCCCGGCTTAAATGGCGCAAGTGGCATGCCATCAATACTAACTAGTTCAAATGACCTGACTAATTTACTTTCTTGCTTGATATTTTTTACTTTGAGTTTAGTTAAGTAACCTGGTGCCACAGAAGATCTTTCATATAAGGCTTTTTCGTAAGAGATAAGTGCATTAGCCAATAAGCCATAAGCTTCTGCCCATGCATCTAATAAAGGTTTCGTGGCAGCTTCACCCAAAACCTCTTTAATCGCGCCAAGTAAATGCCTGCCTACTATAGGATAATGCTCTGGCAAAACACCCAAAGAGACATGCTTATTCACAATTCTACTGATAACGGGCGCTAATACCTCTGGATTGCTGATATTCGCCGCATAAGCAAAAACGGCTGCCGCTAGAGATTGCTGCTGTATCCCTTGCGCTTGATTTCCCATATTGAATAGATTTTTTAAATCAGGATATTCAATAAAAAGATTTCGATAAAATGCCGTTGTGATGGCAATACCATGTTGCTGCAATACTGGCACGCTGGCATCGATATAAGGTTTTGACGCTACTGATAACATTTAGCACTCCTATAATATGTATTTTAAATACCACTTTTAAATCAAAATAAAGAGCAGTACATTCGACTGCTCTATTTAATGGATTGTAGATTTATCCAAATATATTTCCATGAAACTCTTCTGCATGTTGGTAATCTGTTTTGCTGCTAATCCATGCGTCACATCTGCCAGCGTGTGTTGATCAAGCACATTAAAAAAAGCTTCGTAAGCTTTAGCAAGTAACAGCCTTAATTCGCACCCATTTTTAAGCCTGCAATTCAGCTTCTCACAATCAATGACTTCTTGATGGCCTTCAAGCACTCTTAATACTTGGCCAATATTAATATAAACAGGCTCCACGGCCAAACACAGCCCACCTGAACGCCCTCTAATAGCGGAAACCCAGCCATTTTTGATTAGCTTACCTGCAACTTTGGCCAAGTGATTTCTTGGAATAGCAAACTGACTAGACACCTCTGCTAACGTAATAGCTGGCGTTTCTCTGCGCTCGCGAGCAAGATACATCAAGAGACGTAAACCAATATCTGAAAACTGAGTGAGTTGCATCATTCGAGAGTGTATATAAGTGGTATTTATAATGCAACTTATATAAAAGTTATTATCTTTTAACTGGATGATTGAAGGCTCCAAGAATAAAAAATCTTAACACTTTGAAACTTTTCGTTACTAGCACTCTCATAACCAGAGTGCTAAAATGTTATTTCAGTAATTACTTAATGATTAAAGGAGTTTTATCATAAACGCTTTAACAATACCGTCAATTTCATCTCTTGATAGCTTTGATCAGTACATGCGTGCGATTAAGGCCTTCCCGCTATTGAGTGCAGAGGAAGAATATGATTTGGCCACGAAGCTCAAAAATAATAACGATCTAGACGCAGCGCAAACATTAATTGTTTCGCATCTGCGTTTGGTCGCTAGTATTGCGCGTGGTTATTTAGGTTATGGTTTACCACAATCAGACCTTATCCAAGAAGGCAATATTGGCCTGATGAAAGCGGTTAAACGCTTTGATCCAGACCGTGGCGTGCGCTTGGTCTCCTTTGCGATGCATTGGATTAAAGCCGAAATGAATGAGTACATTGTGCGTAACTGGCGTTTGGTTAAAACAGCAACTACTAAAGCACAACGTAAATTGTTCTTTAATTTGCGCAGTATGAAAAAAGGCTTTGGCAGCCTGCATACAGATGAAGTGAATCGTATTGCACTAGAATTAAACGTGAAGCCAGAAGAAGTGATGGAGATGGAGTATCGCTTGAATGGTCAAGAAATTTCATTAGATGCGCACATGGATGATGATGGCGACGAAAGCTTTAGCCCAATTGCATATTTACAAGATGAAGGCCCTGAGCCATCAGAGTTCTTGGCGGACAAACAAGCTGACCAGTTGCAATCCGCTAGTTTAAGTAAAGCGTTAATGAGCTTGGATGACCGTAGTCGCCGCGTATTAGAGGCACGCTGGTTAACGGAAAGTGCAACGCTTACATTGCATGATTTAGCTGCTGAGTTTGGTGTTTCTGCGGAGCGTATTCGCCAGATTGAACAAAAAGCCATGCAAAAGATTAAAGGCGCGATGTTAGCTACTTAATTTGAGCTAGACCTTTTTAAATGCCTGCAATAAAAAAGCCGACTAAATGTCGGCTTTTTTATTTTATGCTTAATACAAACGATTAAGCTACTTTTGCAACTGGCTCATTTTCAAAAGCCAGCGCATTACCCATATGCTGACGCAAAACTTTCAAATCAGTCATTTGTGCACGAATACTTTTCTCAATATTTTCTAATTCTAAAATACGGTCTTCAAGCGTATCAGTCGCTTTATAAATACGCTTAATACTTTCTAAACGACGGCGCAATTGCAATTGGTGCTCACGCACTTGCGATTCCATTGGCGCGATTACCGCTTTTAACCAATTTTCCACATCACGATTCGCCACTTCATACACATGAATCACGCGGCTTGCCAGCGTTTCAAAAAATTTAGTGGTTAAAGTCATTTTCTCATTGGCAATCATATTAAAAGCGGTATTAAATTGCTCTTTGTATGCACGCTCTAACTTGGCTAATTCTTTTTGATAGCGCAAAGTTGAGAATGCTGGTGGCTCAGATTTACGTAAGCCATGCTCTTTAGAAAATTTATCGTACATCACGTCCATCATTTTCTTAATCTCATCAATTTGTGCATCAGATGAAACTAAGCGTCCTTTAAGATCCAGAAAAAAGTTGTCCATCGCTTCACGGATTGTTTTGGTAAAACTGGCTTTAATCATTGTTTCGCGTGTGGTGTGAACCTGTAGTTTCAGTGCTTCCATGCCCAATAAAGTAAATAATTTATTGGTTTGTTGAGAAAACACGCTGCGCAATGCCTGAAAGCGTTGCAAGCCTTTTTCAAAGTTTTCCTTGTCCACTTTGACTTTGTTCATCATGTGTTCAACAACGTCTTCATTTTTGCCACGCAAACCACGCAACTCATCTAGCTGCTCAACCACGCCCGCAACACGCGATTCTAAAATCATGTTTGAGTTGGCGATTAAATCTTCAATCTCATTTTTGGTGTTATCACGAACGATTTCTTTTTTAGATGGAATCAACTCATCTGACAACGCCTTTTCAAGCTCTGGTAAACGGCTTTGTATTAGCAATGCTTCATCGCCATTAATTTTAGCCAGCAAACCTTTTTGTGCCGATGTCGGGAAAATTTGATTATTTTCTAAACCCAATAACTCAGCACTGGTTTTGATTTGTTTGTTAATCTCTTTTTCAATTTCTTTTTCGTTCTTAAGCTCATCCCACAAGCCATCGATTTTATTCAATACGGCTAAGCGACCTTTTTGCTTCCAACGTGTGCCGCTAATATATTGGCGCCATACGTCAATTTCTGATTTAGTGACACCCGTATCAGCAGCTAAAATAAATAGCACAGCATGTGCATTTGGCAACATATTAAGTGTTAACTCGGGCTCAGTACCAATCGCGTTCAAACCTGGCGTATCTAGAATCACCAATCCTTGCTCAAGCAAAGGATGCGGGAAATTAATCATGGCATAGCGCCAACAAGGAATATCAATGCTTCCATCCTTGTTTAAACTCATGGCATCATCACTGCTGTTCGGATCGTACAATCCAAATTTTTCGGCTTCTTCAGCAGTCACGCGCTTAGTGCTGCTAACTTCTTTAAATGCAGCAATCATGCTGTCGTTATTATCGACATTAAACTCAACCACTTTCCATTCGTCTGGATAGCGTTTATATTCCGTAGTAGTTGCATCAGACGAACGTGTTTCAATCGGAAGCATGGCAATAGATGTCGGCTTAGCCGCGTCATACAACAATTCTGTAGGACACATCGTGGTGCGACCAGCGCTAGATGGCAATAAACGTTGACCGTAATCTGCAAAGAAAATAGCGTTAATTAACTCAGATTTACCGCGAGAAAATTCTGCAACAAATGCAACATTTAGTTTATCTTCACGTAAGCGCTCTAATAAATTAGTAATACGTTGATCAATTTGCGCATCGTTTAGCTCTTGCTCATTCAACCAGCTGCGATAATCACAAATGCTATCAACTAGCGCTTTTCGCCATTCTGAATATGCTGCAAACTGATGCGCTAATTTATTTTCTGCCATTATTGTTCCTAACAAAATGTTTTTAGGATTTATTGTTCTGTTATACCTAAATCCAGCTACTTTATTGCCCGAAAGTACTGTATCACATCGTTGATTACATTTAAATAAATCACCGCCATTATCGTATTTAATTGATTTGGTTTCTGATGAAAGGTTAATATTTAACGACAAGCGGTTAATTGGTTGGATTATTTGTGGTTAAAACCGCTAATCTATTGGGGGTGATGCATGTTCTGTTATCATTCTAGTTTGATACTTTTACACTTTCACCAATGAACGGCTTAAACCCACATTCTCCACGCCCTATCGATATACGCTTACATCAGGTATCACGTTTGCTTGAGATTAAATTCGATAACAACATGGAATGTATGCTGTCTTGTGAATTTTTGCGGGTCTATTCACCATCAGCCGAAGTACGTGGCCACGGCGCTGGCCAAGAAACACTGCAAATTGGCAAAGAGGATGTGAATATAACGGCTATCGAACCTGTAGGCAATTATGCAGTCAAGCTGGTATTTAGCGATGGCCATGATACCGGCCTATTTTCTTGGGATTATTTGTACGAGTTAGCCAAAAATTATCAAGCGATGTGGCAAGATTATGTCACCAAGCTTGAAATGGCTGGTCATCCAAGAAAAATTGTTTAATCGCCAGTATTTTGAATATGTGCACGCAAGGATAAACATGACAGACAAAACCACACACTTCGGCTTTAAAACGATTAACGAGCCAGAAAAACAGCAGAAAGTTGGCGAAGTATTTCATTCTGTTGCCAGCAAGTATGATGTCATGAATGATGTCATGTCCGCCGGTTTGCATCGCGTTTGGAAACGCTTTGCGGTGGATGTAAGTGGTGTAAAAGCTGGTGATAAAGTATTGGATATTGCTGGTGGCAGTGGTGATCTATCTAAGTTATTTGCAAAAAAAGTGGGGCTAGAAGGCTCTGTCACTTTAACCGACATTAACGCTTCCATGCTGACTGTTGGGCGCGATCGCATGATTGACGCAGGCCTCAATGTGCCGGCCATGCAGTGCAATGCGGAACAGTTACCATTTCCGGACAATACTTTTGATTGTGTGATTGTGGCATTCGGTTTGCGCAACATGACGCATAAAGACGTTGCGCTGAAAGAAATGCAGCGCGTATTAAAAGTCGGTGGCAGACTTTTAGTGTTGGAGTTTTCTACCGTTTGGCAGCCACTACAAAAACTATATGATGTTTATTCATTTAAATTATTGCCGTTTATGGGCAAGTTAATCGCTAAAGATGCAGAAAGTTATCAATACTTGGCCGAAAGCATTCGCATGCATCCGGACCAAGAAACTCTGAAACAAATGATGCTGGATGCAGGTTTCGGCAAAGTGGATTATTACAATTTAAATGCAGGCGTTGTAGCACTGCATAAAGGTTATAAAACGTAAATTCAAACTCTAATGAACTTAAACCTTTAAATTTAAACCCTGTAAATACAATCCCATGTTAAAACCTCTGGTCACGCGTTTTTTGCAACATATCACCAATCAAAACAATTGGTCACGCGCTTATTTGGTGGGCTTTGCAGGAAAAATCGTACAATTTGATTTTGTTTTAATTAAAGCAAACCTCGCTATTTTGGAAGATGGCAGCTTAAGCCTTGCAGGCGAAGCGGCCGAACCAGATTCATTTATCCATATTCCGCCAAGTTTGGCATTGCGCTTATTAGCTAAAGACGAAGCGGCCAAAATGCAGATTAAAATTGATGGCGATGCGCATTTGGCGACAGAATTCAGTAAAATTTTGCAGCAAATGCGCTGGGATATTGAAGAAGATTTAAGCCATTTAGTGGGTGATATTACCGCCAGTAAAATGGGTGAGACAACGCAAAAAGTGTTGCATGAAACTAAAAAGCAAACCGTGAATTTAGCGGAGATGTTGACAGAATATTGGCAAGAAGAAAAACCTATACTGGCAAAAAAACGCCATATTGAACAGTTTAACCATGACGTGGACAGCCTAAAAAGTGACATCGCGCGCTTTGAAAAAAAACTACAAAAACTGACTCAACAAGCATCCAACTCATTAGAAAGTTAACCCGATTAAATGCATTACTTTCGGCTATTTGTCATCATTTTCACACTATTAAAGTTTGGGCTAGACGAGTTTATCAGTGAGCATGTCACATTTAAACCGCTTCACACACTGATTAAATGTGTATTTTTTTGGCGCAGCACCTCACTGCCGAGAGGCGTGAGATTACGTTTGGCGCTGGAAAAATTAGGCCCACTTTTTGTTAAGTTTGGACAAATGCTTTCAACCCGTCGCGATTTGTTGCCGCAAGACGTGGCAGACGAGCTAGCCAAATTACAAGACCAAGTGCCTCCTTTTGAGTTTGCAGAGGTACAAAAAAGTATCGAAACTGCATTTGGTTTACCATTAAACCAAATCTACAGCCAATTTGAGCCAGTTGCAATTGCCAGCGCGTCTGTGGCGCAAGTACATTTTGCGCATTTAATCGATGGCCAAGAAGTTGCCGTTAAAGTATTACGTCCAGGTATCGCTAAAGTCATTAGCCAAGACCTATCCCTACTGAAGTCATTGGCATGGCTGCTGCAAACAGTCTCAAGTGAAGTTAAACGATTAAAGCCACTAGAAGTGGTCGATGAGTTTGCGCGCCATACCAAGCACGAACTCAATTTAACGCTAGAAGCTGCCAACTGCAGTCAATTGGCACGTAATTTCGCACCAAAAGACGATGTGCGTGCGCGACTGTTAATCCCTGAAGTGTATTGGGATTATTGCCGTAAAGAAGTGATGACCATGCAACGCATGCACGGCACACCGATCAGTCAAATTGACGCATTACGCGCCAACGGCATTGATATTACAAAACTCGCGCATGACGGTGTTGAAATATTTTTCACACAGGTATTTCGGGATGGTTTTTTTCATGCCGACATGCATCCAGGCAATATTCAAGTCGCCAACGATGGGCTCGATAAAGGTAAATACATTGCGCTCGATTTTGGCATCATGGGCAGCCTAAGTGATATAGACAAATATTATCTGGCGCGCAACTTTCTGGCTTTTTTTAATCGTGATTATCGCGATGTAGCAGTCGCACATATTGAATCCGGCTGGGTCCCACAAAACACGAATATTGAAGAGTTGGAAACCGCGGTTAGAGCGATTTGCGAGCCAATTTTTGACAAACCGCTTAAAGACATTTCCTTTGGTCGCACGCTATTAAGTCTCTTCCAAATGTCACGTCGCTTTGGTGTGGTGATTCAACCGCAATTAGTGATGCTGCAAAAAACACTGTTGAATATTGAAGGACTAGGTCGCGATTTAGACCCTAATATTGATTTATGGCAAACTGCAAAACCATTCTTAAACCGCTGGATGAGTGAGCAAGTCGGCTGGCGCAGTATTGCTAATACATTCAAAAAAGAGCTGCCTTTTATCTTAAAAAACACACCGCAAATGCCGCGACTGGTACATCAGTTTTTAACGCAACAAACGCTTGCTGAACAAAATGTTCCAACGCATCAAACAATTGATACGCTAATCAAAATACAAAAAAACCAAGCACGTTGGCAAAAATGGATGGTTATCGCAATCGTGGTATTGGTTTTACTGCAATCCGTGAGTTTAGTCATTATTTCATTTAAATAATCTTTGGCTTCAACAAGATGAAAAGTTTTAAATGGCAAAATATATCAATATAAAATGCAGTTATAACGAATTGTCAGTAAGTCGAAAGTGCGCTCTTTTTGTCGCTTAGTAATTCTTTCGCTCTCAGATTTAATATCGCATTGAATAATTATTAAAGGGAATATCCGTGTTAACTTGGTTTGTTGCTGCCTATTTGTGTGTCTCAATTGGCATTGGCTTAGCTGCCGCTACCCGCGTTAAAAACACAAAAGACTATGCAATTGCAGGCCGCCACTTGCCCTTGCCAGTGGTGATGGCAACGGTTTTTGCTACCTGGTTTGGTGCAGAAGCGGTATTTGGCGTTTCAGCTACCTTTGTAAAAGAAGGCTTAAATGGCGTGGCGGCAGATCCATTTGGCGCAAGCATGTGTTTGGTTATTGCCGGCATTTTCTTCTCTACCCAACTCTATAAACTGAATATCCTCACGCTCGGTGATTTTTACCGGATGCGCTACAACCGCTCAGTGGAGATCCTTACAACTATTGCCATTGTTATTTCCTATTTAGGCTGGGTATCCGCACAAATAAAAGCACTCGGCTTGATTTTCAATATGATTACCAACGGCGCAGTGAGCGAAGAAGCCGGCATGATTTTAGGCACCGCCATTGTGTTAACTTACACCACACTGGGCGGCATGCTGTCAGTCGCCATATTAGACTTTGTGCAAATGATCGTTGTCATTGGCGGCTTGCTTTATATCGGCAATATTGTTTCAGGTATGACGGGTGGCGTGGCGCCTGTGATTGAGCACGCAAGAGCCGCTGGCAAGCTGGATTTCTTTCCGAAGGGTGCAGATGTTTGGATATGGATTACCTTCCTAGGTGGCTGGATGACCATGATGCTGGGCAGCATTCCGCAGCAAGATGTGTTTCAACGGATTACTTCTGCCAAAAGTGCCAAAATCGCATTATGGGGCTCTATTTTAGGGGCCGTTGTTTATTTTTGCTTTACTTTTGTGCCCATGTTTATCGCCTACTCTGCCACCCTGATTGACCCTGCCGTGTTTGGCAAACTGGTCGTAGAAGACTCACAGCGCGTACTGCCTACTTTAGTGCTGCAACATACACCAATCCTTGCACAAGCCATCTTTTTTGGCGCTGTTCTATCTGCCATTATGAGCTGCTCATCCGCCACCTTACTTGCCCCTTCAGTGACTTTTGCTGAAAACGTCGTGCGCGGTTATATGCCAAACCTTACAGACAAAGGCTTTTTGCGCGTGATGCGTATTTGCTTAGTCTGCTTTGCAGTTTGTGTACTACTTTATGCGCTTAACTCAGAAAATTCGATTTTTGGCATGGTGGAATCTGCTTACAAAATCACACTTGCAGGCGCATTCATTCCACTCATTTGTGGTGCGTTTTGGAAACGCGCTACCAGCCAAGGTGCATTGGCTGCGATCATAGGTGGCATTAGTAGCTGGGTGCTTATTGAGGTATTGGTCGGTGAAGAAAGTCTAGTTCCACCGCAATTAATCGGCCTTGCAATCAGCGCGATAGCCATGGTGATTGGCTCATTAATACCGCAAAAATTTGGAAAAACGCCTGGCAAGCCATCTGGTTATCTGCATGAACACGCGGCAAGGCCACACCAGCACTAACCAAAAACTCACTTAACTTTGTTTGAGTATAAGTAGGTATCGAATGCTTGCTGAATTAATTTCAGACGGTTCATATGCATTTGCTTATGTGTCATATTGTTAACGTAATCTACACATTGCGTACTCATATTTAGCAAAGTCGGTTTATCATTTATGATGGCAATCAGCTGGTTTTTTAAATGTGTAATGTCACCCGTTTTGAAAAAATAACCGGTTTTTTGATTCTCTACACACTGAATTAAACCTGCAGTGTCCGCACAAAGAACAGGTAAAGCCTGAGAAAATGCATCAAATACATTTCTAGGTTGCTCGTCCGATAAACTGGGAATCACCATCAAATCATAATCATGTAACAGTTTAAAAAAATCTGGTCCATATTTCACTGTGCCGCGCATATGTATGAATTCTTGTTTCTGCTTGCGTTCAATGAGATTCTGGCATTCTGACAACAAGCTACCGTCACCATAAATATCCAAGCTTAATCGATGCCCGGCATCTATCAACTCGCTTACTGCGTTGATTAGTAACAAGATGCCCTTTTCAACTACTAAACGTCCTGCAAAGACTAATTTTATTGGATCCGCAATCTGGTTTTTTTTATGCTGATTGAGTTTATTTAAATCAGCTTCATCCAGAATGTTTTCTGCATCTATCCAAGTGGCAGGAATAACAAAACCTTTATTTTGATGATGTGTTAGCAGTGTTTTTTTATAATCGTCTTGTGTAAAAGTGCTTAAATCTGCATTTTCTATACATAATCGATTCAGATACTCCCAAATAATAGATTTAATTTTTCTTTTAAAACCAATTACTTGACCTTTTGGCGTGCGCCAAAAGGCGGATTCGACATTAATAAAATGAAAGCGCTTTTTAAATACCAAGATTGGGCAAATAATCCATGCTTCTGGAATCGGCCAGCCAGCAACTGCACTATGTACGATAACGGTATTGTCGATTTCTTTAAATAAAGTTTTTATGGTCGTGGGGAGTAGCAGTAATGCGTGTAATGTGTTTTTAGGCCTTGGCAGCAATACAAAACGTACATTTTTAAGTGCTGGGTTATTTTCTATTACCACCGCATCTGGCGGTGGAATTTCATCCGAAAGATACGAAACTAAAGTTAGATTTTCAATGTAATTAGCATGCTCAATCAAATCTTTTGCCCATGCCAGCGAAACGCAAAGCTGGTTTTCAGCATTTCGTATATACGGCACAGAAAATAGTACCAGCAAGTAAGGGGCTGTTAGCTTAGGTTGATTCATCTTCATTACTTTTTAAAAGTTAACTTAAAAATCTGATTGCTTAAACGTAATTTTAGAGCAGTTGTATATTTTTAGATAACTTGTTGTAAGAGCTAATGAGCTAGTTTCCAGCTTGGCATTGCTCACAATAAAATGTCGAGCGTTGGCCTAATCGAATATTCTTAATCGGTTTTGTGCACATTTTGCATGGCTCGTTTGTGCGTCCATAAACAAAGTACTCTTGCTGAAAATATCCTGGATTACCATCTGTACCAAAGAAATCACGCAAGCTACTTCCGCCTGCTTTTAGTGCATCATTTAGCGTGGCTTTAATCTCTAAAACCAGTTTTTCACATTGCTGAATCGTGAGTTTTTTCACTGGCATTTCTGGGTGAATACGGGCACGGAATAACGATTCTGACGCATAGATATTGCCTACGCCCACAACCAAATGACTATCCATAATGGTGACTTTAATGGCAGCATTTCGCGTGCGTGTTTGATCAAACAAATATTGCGCATTAAAACTCGGCTCCAGTGGCTCTGGGCCAAGCGTGCTGATTAAGGCATGCGTTTGCGGATTTTCACCGGCCCATAACACAGCACCAAAGCGACGCGGGTCACACAATCTCAATACGCTTCCATCATTAAAAGCGATATCAAAATGGTCATGCTTTTCAGGTGGATAATCACGCTCTAACAAGCGAATACGGCCAGACATGCCTAAATGCAGCAACAAAGTGCCACATTCAAACTCGGCTAAAATGTACTTAGCGCGACGGGTTAAATTAAGTAATTTTTGTTGATGTAAGGTTTGCGGCAAATGCGTCGGAATTGGCCAGCGCATACTACCATTGCGAATGACAACATGCTTAACCGTTTGATTAATCAAGGGAATTAAACCACGCCGCGTAATCTCTACTTCTGGTAATTCAGGCATGGTTTAAATACAGCTGCTATTTTAGATTAATGGGTGGATTCAGCATGGTAAATCCGACGTCATTACTAAAGTGGTACAAAAGACCTTCGTCAGGGCGAGCTAATAACAATTCAGGTGACTCTTGAATTTTATCAAATCGTATTTTTTTGCCATCTTTAAGTTTAACTTCAAAAGATGGATACACCGTTTTACGATCTGGAACGTAAAGCTCTACTGACTTAGCCGGATTTTGTTTCCAACTAAAATCTAGCCATTCATTCAATTCATTTTGTGTAGGTTTGGCTTTGGGGGTATTGACCTTCCAATTACCAGCCTCTAAATCTACGTTTAAACCAATTTCTTCCCATTGTTCTAAATGCGAAAAATTAAACCCACTGATTTGTTTTAATTCCGCTGAACCAAGCGGTAGTTTATCAACCAACTCAATTGGTTGTACGCTGGCTGCTTCTGAATATCCTGCTTGAATCAGATAAACCGCATCTTTATAAGCCAAATACTGTTCGTCTGTTACTGGATTATGCGTGCCGAATATAAACTCTTCCACGCCAGTGCTGCTGGTTAACTGTATTTTTAGTTCTGGATTGTTCAAGCCGTACTTGGCTAAATCATTGGCAGGAAATTTCTCTTCGCTGGTTGCAGCGATAATAGACAAAATACGTTGTACCGACAATTGATCTGCACGTGCTTTATATGGTGCGGTCATACGCCAAAACCCATCAGCTTTTTCAAAGCCAACCGCCTTACGCGCAGGAAACTCCACTTTTATCGCGCTAAAATCTGCTAATTTTAATTGGGAAATCGCATACTGGGCAGGCTCATTGGTGCTGACTTCTGGGCGAAGATATAAAAAAGCAACCAAGCCGCCTATTACTGCCAACATAACAAAATTAAGCAACCATCTATTTTTCATTTAACGTACCTGTATTCCTTGCCTATATTTTTTGCCTGATTTTTTGATGCTTTGTATCAATTTAAGCGATGACTTAATCAGCTTTTTAAGCTTTTCTACGCTTCCACCACAACCAAAAACCTGCTACAAAAAAGCCTAGCGGAATAAAATATTGGAAGGCATGAAATACTGTCCATGCAACCGCGCGACCTTTGTCATCGTTAGGAATCGTCACGTTAATATCTTTTAATGGCATCGGCTGTATGGTAATTAGCTTGTCATCGCCGGCTAACCAATTCACCATATTGATACCAAAATCCAAATTGCCGCCATTGGTAATAAAAGTATTCGATAAGAAGTTTGCATTGCCTATCACCACCACACGTTGGCCTTTTTTGCCATACTCGCGCTCTAACGCTACGCCGATATTAATCGGGCCACGTTTATCTACTTTCTCATCAAACACCACTTTCTGGTTTTTAACGCCGGCTTTTGATATATCTGATTCTAACCAGCCATTCGGCGCCACTTCTACCAAGCGCGATACTTTCCAGCCGAACTCATCCGAGGCAACTGCATCAATTTGATGCGCCTCTGGGAAAAGTGTCCTTAACTGAAAATTACGCGTAATGGCATGATCGGCATATAAAGATGCAAATGCCACTTTCGCATCTGCGCCATATTGTGCAGCCGTCATATCCACCGCAATACCAGGCGAAACGGTAAAGCCTAAGTAATCGGCCACTTCTTTCATGCCGCGCAGATTATTGTCATCTAGCAACCACAATAAATTACCCCCCGATTCCAAATACGCTTTGATTTTTTTCGCTTCAATTTCACTCACATCTACTTGTGGGCTAGCAATCACCAACATCGCGCCATTAGCTGGCACGGCTTGCGCAATGGTTAAATCTGGATTGGCAAATTTAAAACCTTTAGATTCAAGCTGTTTACCAAACTCGCCGATATCGTGATTTTTAATGCCTTGCAGGTGACGCTCGCCATGTCCATCTAAGAACATAATCGGCTGCGTGTTGGTACGTGATAAACGCACCAATAAATTGGTCATTTCTTGTTCCGCAATCGGCGGAGTGATATGTTCCGTGCGCTTGTTGTATTCCACCACCATCTCGCCATCTTGTTTAATACCCGCTTCTTGCGCCAATTTCGGCTCTTCTGAAGGGTTAATAAAAGTCAGGGTAATGTTCTTTTTTTCACGTTGATAGCGCGCCACAAAATCTTTAACGCCTTTTCTAAAGGTATCGCCGCGATTCGCATCATCAAGTGTCGCGTAAACCGTAATATTCACAGGCTCTTTCATCTGCATTAATATGTTCGCACTACCTTTGGTGAGGATATTGCGATTGGCTTGCGTGACATCTTTTGCGTAGCGATATTGGCTAGTTAAATAGCCAATCAATACTATTAATAAGATAAACAACACTACAAACAACCAGCTTTGTGCCAGCATTTGAAAACGTAAATTGCGATTAATTTTCATACAAAAAGTCCAATTAGCCTCTTAACCGGTCTGCATCCAAACGGCGAATCGTTAATATTAAAAAGGTCGTAGTAAATAAAACAAAGTACGCGACATCTGCGGTATCAATCAATCCACCAGCAAATGATTGGAAATGATTCATTAAAGATAAATGCGCCAAGGTATTGCTTGGATCACCCGCGAAAAAACGATCTAAAATCATTAATGCAAATAGCGCAATAAAGCTCAAAATAGCGGCCACAACAGGCTGCGAAGTTAAGCTAGAAAAGTACAATCCCAACGCAGAAAAACCGGCCACCAACAAAAATAGACCTAATGAGTTGGCCAAGATATAACCAAAATCTATCTCAGACCAGATATTAAGCGTGGACAACATCAGCGCGATATAAACAATTAAGATACTTAAAAAAGCCACTAAACCTAAAAATTTACCTAATACGATTTCCGTTAAGGACAAAGGCGCGCTGAACAAAAACGGTAGGGTTTGACTGCGGCGCTCTTCACTAATTAAACGCATTGAAAGGAGTGGCACGGCAAACAACATGATGAATGAAGCCAAGCCATATACCGTTTGGCCAACAAACTGGGTTACGCCATAACGCTCTGCAGGGCGAATCGCGCCTGACATCACCTCAAAATAATCGTTAACGCCATTCAAAAAATAAGTACCAAATGCAAACATCAATAGGGCCAGAATAATCCAGCCCATGGGTGAAGCAAACACACTTTTAAGTTCTTTTCTTGCCACATTTAAAATCATGGAATTTCCTTTAAGCGACCGGAGTTTCTAATGTTGCTGCGTCTTGGTAAGTCAATTGCATAAACACATCTTCTAAACTGGTTTGATCTGGCGCAATTTGATACAAGCCCCAACCATTTTTAACCGCTGCTTGCACAATTGATTCGTGGGGTGTTTCATTCTCTGCAAAACGCACACGCATCATATTGTTTTCCAGCGTTTCTGCTTCGGTAACGCCTGCGATTTGTAATAAATCTGCTGGTGCTGGTGCATTGTTAAACCCAATCAGCAACTTGTTGCCCACGCGTTGGCGTTTTAACACATCAATGCCGCCATTAAATACCAGTTTACCTTTATCGATAATCTGTACGTGATCGCAGACCATTTCAACTTCTGGCAAGATATGTGTTGATAAAATCACGCTGTGGTCAGTGCCAATCTCACGGATTAAGGTACGAATATCGCGGATTTGGATTGGATCTAGCCCCACTGTCGGCTCATCCAGAATCACCACCATCGGGTTATGAATAATCGCTTGCGCAATACCTACACGTTGCTGGTAACCATTAGATAGATTTTCGATTAAACGCTTGCTCATATGCGTTAAGCCGCAACGTTCTTTTGCACTTTCAACGGCTTTTTTAATGTTACGACTCGCCACTCTATGCAACCTAGCAGCGATAGTTAAGTATTCGTCTACTGTGAATTCTTTATATAGCGGACGCATTTCAGGCAGATAACCAATTAATGCTTTGGCTTCTTTGGGATTCTCAATCATATCAATACCGCAGATTTTGACAGAGCCAGCACTGGGCGCCAGATTGCCTGTCAACATCTTCATTGTGGTCGATTTACCCGCACCATTTGGGCCCAAAAAACCGAGCACCTGGCCTTGAGTAAGATTAAAACTCACGTTACTTACGGCCTCACGACCACCGTATAATCGAGTAAGCTCTATCGCTTCTACTGTTAAATTAGTCATTATGATTTGTCTTGTCATTGCTTAAAACGAATGGCCTTATGAAACAAAATCGCTAGATTAGTTTCAGGCAAAAAGTTATAGTCTTAATTAAATACAAACGAAATATTGCTTAACCTTTAATTATGGATGAACTTGCATTAACTGTCACGGACTAAACATAAATAAGAAAATGAATGTCACTTAGTGATTAACCCAATGTGATTAACCGAAGACGATTAACCAAAGTCAAATTGAAAGTATCTGGAAACTTAAAAAATAATGCCCAAAATTAAAAAAATAGCTGCTGCAATACTGATATCAACCGCATCACTTGGCATATCAACTGCCTACGCTGCGTCTGTGAGCCCAACAGCCGCTCAGCCTAGCATCACCAGTGCAACACCCGAATTTGTCTATACCTATCTGTTAGGCGAGATTGCAGGCCAACGTGGCGATGTAACATTAGCCAGCCAATTGTTTTTAGATTTAGCCAAAAAAACCCGTGACGTGCGCTTGGCAGAACGCGCAGCGCGCGCTGCAGCTTATGCTAATCAGCCAGCAATTGCATTGCAAGCATCTACTTTATGGGTGGAATTGGATCCTGATTCACTAGAAGCACAACAAGCGTCTAGCCAATTATTAGTTGCTAGCGGCAATTTCAAACAAGCCAAACCACATATTGAAAAACTGTTAACCAAACCAGAAACACGGGCGAATGGTTTTTTATATTTGAATACTTTGCTAGTCAATCAAAAAGATAAAAATGAAGTCTTAAAGGCGGTTGAAGAACTTGCGGCGCCCTACCCCACACTGCCAGAAGCGCAGTTTGCTATTGCACAAGCCGCGTTAATCGCAGACAAGCCAGCAATTGCTAAAACGGCACTTACAACTGCAGAAAAACTGCGCCCAGGCTGGGAAGCGGCCGCGTTAGTCCAGGGTCAATTAATATTTAGAGACTCTCCTGAAAAAGCCGTCACTTTTTATCAGGATTTTTTAGAGAAATACCCTAAAGCCAATGATGTGCGCATGTCTTATGCCAAATTATTAGTGAATCAAAAACGCTTTGCCGAAGCAAAACCAGAGTTTGTTAAATTAATCGATGCGGCTCAAGGCAGCCCAGAAATTAGCGCCGTGGTTGGTCTGTTATCGCTCGAATCCAATGACTTTACAGGCGCAGATAAGTACTTCCAACAGTCAATCGACAATGGCTTTAAGGAACCAGAACAACTATATATCTATTTAGGCCGCAGTAGCGAGCGTCAAAAAAACGATGCTCAAGCATTGATTTGGTACGACAAAATACCGGCAACTAGTGAGCGTTATTTAGAAGGCAGACTTTCTGCTGCCAATGTGATAGCACGCACAAAAAATGTAGATGCCGCGATTGCGATGTTAGATGAAGTGAATGAGCTAACGCCAGAACAGCAAATTATCGTGATTCAAACCCAAGCCAATATGCTGGGTCAGGTTAAACGTAACCAAGAATCGTTTGATTTAATGGATAAAGCCGTTAAAAATATGCCGAATTCGCCAGAGCTTATTTACGATTACGCCATGGCAGCAGAGCGTCTTGGCAAATTAGATCTAATGGAAACGGAATTACGCAAAGTGATTCTTATCAAACCAGATTATGCAGCCGCTTACAATGCGCTTGGTTACTCTTACGCAGACCGAAATATCAAGCTAGATGAAGCAAAATCACTAGTAGAAACCGCGCTTAAATTACAACCGAATGACCACTATATGTTGGATAGCTTAGGCTGGGTGCATTATCGTTTGGGCAATTTAACACTTGCGGTGGAGAGCTTGCGCAGGGCTTACAGCATACAAGCCGACCCAGAAATCGCTGCGCACTTGGGTGAAGTGTTATGGAAACAAGGCCAGCAAGAGGAAGCAAAGAAAGTTTGGGGATTAGCGCTAAAAGAACATCCAGCCAATGATTTATTAGTGGCTACTGCCAAAAAATTTAACTCTTAATTAAGCCTTAATTGCAAAATTACAACTTAAAGAATTAAGCTTGCCTTTCAATCGTCATTTAATCGTTGCCGCAGGTTTATTATTGTTAAGTTCCTGCGCGACGACATCCAAGCCGCCTATGGCACAATCGCCGATGTCTCAGGCCGCTCATCAGCAACATCTCGCTAAGTTAGCCCAAATTAAAAGTTTTGCGTTAAAAGGACGTTTAGGTGTAGTCACGCAAAAGCAAGGCTTTTCAGGCGGGATTGATTGGCAACATGCGGTGAACACCGACAATGTTGATGTATATTCACCGGTAGGCGGAAAAGTGGCGAATATCAGTAAAAATGCAACGGCAGTAATACTTACCAAGCAAGATGGGCGCAGCGTCACCGCCCAAGATGCAGAAAGCTTAACCGAAACCGCCTTAGGTTTTAAATTACCACTATCAGGCTTAAGTGATTGGGCTCTTGGCAAACCAACAACTAACAACATTAATAGCAGCACTTGGGATGAAAACGGCCGATTGCTCACGTTAAAGCAAGATGGATGGGATATTAGTTATGAGAATTATGCTGATAATGAGGGTGTATTTCTACCTAATAAAATTGTGTTAAAAAGTGAAAAAGTTAACCTGAAATTATTAGTAGAAAAATGGACTGATGTTTCCAAGCAGTAAGATTTAATTAATCGGCTTTAAATTAACTACTTCTAATTTTCATACACACGCCGCAAAAAATATAACAATGCAAGACTTTCAAACCTTTCTAGCACCTGCAAAAATTAATTTATTTTTGCACATCACAGGCCGTCGTGCGGATGGTTATCATACACTGCAAAGCGTGTTCCAACTGCTGGATTTTTATGACACTATTCATCTTAAAGCAATCAATAGTGGGCAAATCACACGCTTAAACACATTAGATAACGTGCCAGAGCCACAAGATTTATGTGTACGCGCAGCGCAAGCATTGCAGCTTGTCACAGGATGCAAGCAAGGCGCAGAAATCCGCATTGAAAAGCGCATTCCAATGGGCGGCGGCTTGGGAGGTGGTAGCTCAGATGCTGCAACGGTTCTACTGGCACTTAATCACTTGTGGCAACTTCATTTAAGCCGCTCTCAACTGATGCAAATTGGCTTAACCTTAGGTGCCGACGTACCTGTGTTTATTTTTGGCCAAACCGCATGGGCTGAAGGAATTGGAGAGATTTTGTCAGCCGTCAACTTGCCCGAATCACTGCGTAATTCATATTACGTTGTCTTAACTCCAGAAGAACATGTATCAACTGCACAAGTTTTTGCTAATCCGCGATTGACAAGAGACACGAAACCATTGAAAATAGCGGACTTTTCAAGCGGTGGTAATTCTAGCGGTTTTAGAAATGACCTTGAAAAGATTGTATGTGAAGATTTCCCTGCAGTTGCAACTACACTTAACTGGCTCAAACCTTATGGTGAAGCGAGAATGAGTGGGTCGGGTGCCTCTGTGTTTGTAGCGGTTAATTCAAAACAAGTTGCGGATGAAATTTTAGCCAACAAACCTGCCAATACAAGCGGCTTTGTTGCAAAGGGTTTAGTTAAGCATCCACACTTTGATTTTGTTTAAAGGATTTCGTTTCAAAGCACTTGGCTTAAAAAATTTGAATTAACCTAACATTAGTTTTAAAAAAAACGATTAAAAGTTTTATTGGGGAGTCGCCAAGTTGGTTAAGGCACTGGGTTTTGATCCCAGCATCCGAA